>JACCVV010000002.1 GCA_013697955.1 Tatlockia sp.
GACTGAACCAACTTTCTAATGATTTGGCTCATGAATTACGAATTCCACTTACAAATCTGAAGGGTGAAGCGGAAATTGCACTTTCTATGAATTACTCACCTGCTGAATACCGTCAATTGATAGAGTCTAGCCTTGAAGAATTGGATCGCTTATATGAAATTATAGAAAATCTTTTATTTCTCGCCAAATCTGAAAATCCTAATATTACATTACAAAAATCTCTTATTAAAGTTGAACGAGAAATCCATTTATTGGTCAATTTTTATCAAGCTCTTGCCGATGATAAAAATATTAATATTATTTGCGAGGGTGAAGGTGAGATTAGAGCTAATGCAACTATGATTAGAAGAATGATAAGTAATCTATTATCAAATGCGATTAAATACTCTTCTAATAATGGCGTGATTAACATCCGAATTTATAACTTAGATAGTAAATCAATCCAGATAATTTTGCAGGATACTGGCACTGGCATAGCTAAAGAGCATCTTTCCTATATCTTTCAACGTTTTTATAGAGCAGATAGCGCGCGCTCTTCAAATATTCCAGGAATAGGCTTAGGACTTGCAATTGTTAAATCAATTATTGATTTACATAAAGGGACTATATCTTTAACTAGCAAATTAAATGAAGGAACTAAATTTGTGATTATTTTACCAAAATGACAAATTTGTAATTTTCTTTTCATCATTGTGTAAGTAATGCTCTTGTAAAATGAACTCTTCCAAAAATAGGAGCAACTCATGAAAAATCTACAAGACGCAATATATATTTTTAAGCACAATATCATTAATTATCAACTTGATTGTCAATATGATAATGAATTATTAAGTGATGCAAGTGCTTTTTTTCTTAATTTAAATCCTTGGGGAAAAAAACACGGCGGTGAAACTGGCTATCACCGATCGCAAAATTTTTTATCTAAAATGGAAGATGAAATAAATAATGGAAGTATCCATAATACAGAAAAATTGTTAGATTTTGTCATTAATTATCGCGATAAAGGGACTAAGTTACGAGGTGAGATTTGGAAATGTATTAGAGAGTGTGCTGGTTTTACAATCGAACATATTAATTATTTTATTCCTAAATATCGGGATTATTATATCAGAGACGTATCTACTGGTATTTATAATATGGGTGAACAAGAGAAGCCTTCTATAGATGAGGCTCTGTCAATGCTTAATAATGCCATCATGGGATGCTATTCTTTTAAGCTATTCGAATGTTTGAATACATTTTTGGGGTTAGATGTAAAACCTCAATCAGAATTTACAATTAAAAAAGATTATGGGCATAGTTTGTTAATATCTTTGGATAAAAAAATGCTTGAGGTTGATTCTAAGATAAATTTTGAAGAGTCAACTTTGTTTAATATATGAGGTCTATTGGTCCGTGGGTAGTTGGAAACGCGCTACGGAAAACCGACCCAGCTAGTACACGTTGAATATCTAAATTTTGTTAATAATGATACACGGGCATAACTAACAAAAGTTATGTATTCCTATCAATAGAGTCTAGATATAGTGGTATTACCCTATCCTAAACCAATCTTATACCCTATTGATAGTAAAAATAAGCATTTTTTAAGGAGTTAGCAATTATCATAAGGGTGTACTCTATTGATATAGTTAGATAGAACAGTTTAATAGGAGATACCCTATTGTGAGCTATCTTGGTCATTCACTGTCAAAGATTACAAGACTCCCAAACCATCTCTTTCTATCATTTTCAAAAAACGGCAGGCAATTTTATCTGGTGACCTAACATTTCTTTCCCATTTACTTATGGTATCTGCGGTTACCCCTACGATATCAGCAAAAACTTTTTGTGAGCAATGTAACTTTTCACGAATACGTTGAATTTTTTTGCCATCATATTTTTGTGGGGCAGGAATTTTAATTTCACGGGCTGTCAACATCATCATTTCGTTATACTGATCTACAGTAATTAATCCTACCTTAAATAATGCTTCAGCCTCTTCGCGGCTTTGTTTCAATATGTTATTCATTGCCGTTCCTTTTCTAACCTGTAAAATACTTTGGCGGAAATGGCGTTTTCAATTTCTTTTTCACCCATTCCAAAATAAATTTTGCACGAGCCTTTAGAGCCATTCTCTCTTTGTTAGTAATTGTAGATCTTTCATTTTTATTAAAAGCATACATAAAAAATATGTCGCTCCCTTTTTTGTAAGCAATTATTAAACGAGAGCCGGCTGATTTTCCTTTTGATGAACTGTTTGAAATCCGTTTTTTATAAAGATGACCACCAAGATTAGCTTCATAAATACCCTCGGTAATTTCTTTTGCAGCATTTCTCAAATTCTCGTTAGAAATGTCATTCTCATTATCAAACCATTTTTTTATTTCTATTGAGAGGAATAAGTTCAAGGAGAATTAGTAACAAGTCTAGGTTTTAGAGCTATAGTCTTTAAACCCATTTAAGTCAAGATTTTTTTTTGCGAGTCATCGGGGCTTATGGAGCAATGGAACAGCCAACCCACTTAAGCGTTAAATTAGATGTAAATATCCTCATTTGAGTTAAAAATCTGACTTGTTGAGGCTGATTCTTATAAGAGCCTTAATTATTTTAATGATGATTTAACTCTTTGTTTTTAATGTCTTTTATTTCTTAAGTGGGTTGGCTGTTCCGTTACTCCCAGAGGGCCTATTATATGTATTTATCAAAGGATTATCGAGGGAGCTGGTACTTTCTTATCGAACAACAATAGCTTTTTTAAAAGACATGCATTTCAATCAGACAATAATTAACACAGCTTATTTAATAATCAACTTGAAATTATAGCCCATTGCCAGTTTCGGCTGTATATGCGGAATAACCCTAATATGTTTTATCTAGTCATCCATCTGGTTATTTCCTAATTAAAAAAAGATGAAAAAAATAAAACAACTGGAAGTGCCTGACTTTAAATACCTAACTTCATTTTCTTCCCATTAAATTGCGTTTATATAGCTGTTGGGAGGTAAGACGGATTGCGTCTTTCCCACCCAACCCTGACCTATTGAGAGACAGGGTATACCACTTGCTTTAAAAACTCATAGTTAGCTTTGTACAAAATAGCCGAATGATTTTTATCCTTATCGCGACGCTCATACCAGTCCATCAACATGCATACATGGTGTTCAAATCCTAGCGCCTCAAGCGGGGCTAGGGCTAATCGGCGTTCGTAAGTTTCGCCTTCATCAAAGTAAACTTTTATCTTGGTCTTGTAATACCTGCCGTCAAGGTCATGATCTATAGCTACTTTGTAAGCCTTTGCTTCAAGATCAACAAAATAATTTAATTCATTTTTTGTGAATTGTTCGCTCTCACTCGTAAGTACCTCTACCAAAATCGGCTTGCTCATTTATTATCTTCCTTGCTTTGTTGTAAGCTAGTTAATGACTGTAAAAATAACGCTGGATTCTTGATGCTGTGCAGCGAAATCAAGTAATAAATGATAGCTGTTACTATATTTTTCAGTTTGGCTCAATTCGTTGACATAACTAAGAGCAAATAACGTTGCGATGACTCCCGCTGCATCAGCGCTGACTTGAAGATTAAGTTTGTTATCTTGGGTGTTATTACAGGAACGGGGCAAATGCGAATTACAACCCCTTAAATAGAATATAATTAATCAAATCGACCTTATTCAAAAAAATTATCTAACAAATAATTCCGCTAATACACGCCTATAAAACAATCTGAATCCCAATTACCATAAGGTTTGATAACAAAAAAAATAGTAAAAATCTAATCGCATAAATAGTATGTTTTAATAGCTGGCCAAAAAAGCAAAGGGAAACTAATCGTATAAATATTATTATGCGCTTAGATTTCGAGTCGTTACTTCAATAATTCAGATGAATTTTAATTCACCAATGAATCATATTGGATGTTTTTTTTAAGTCATGCCGGTGTATTTAAATTGACTATGATGCTTTGAAATTAACTACATCATCGAATGAGTAATCTGCGTCATTTGAACTTAACAAATTGCTGAAATCGTATGTCCCATGCAAGCTTACATGCCGCCAAGTTAAGATGGATGCGTTGAGAATACTTTCAAGCAACAAGGTTCTTTCATCAATATCTGCTCTCATAATAATTTTAGTTAATTCAATGTAATTCCATAGGATAATGATGTTTTGAATGATTGTTCTGCACATTACCGAAATTTCTTGATCCTCACTGTGCGCCTCTAAGATGTTTTGATCGGCAAATGATATAGCACCAGAAAATTTATTAGCCAGCTCACCCTTGTTTAATTGCTTTTCAATTGTCTGCCGCAATTCTACGTCATCAAAATATTTCAGCATAAAAGGCTTAGCGCTCCGGAACTTGCGCTCTGATGCAAAATCCAAAAGATATTTGTAATAACGAAAAGCATATTGATTTTATCTGTTTCAAATCTGTTTCAGCTCTTCACTATTTATTTAGGTGAGCATTTTTTTCTATAGGCTGAAGAAAACAAATAAAGCAATCATATATTTTCTTAACCCTAATAGAAAAAATAATGTACAAAAGTTTTTGCGTCAGAGCGCAAGTTCCGGAGCGCTAAGCCATCAAGTCACTTTGATAACTCGCCAATGTTGCAGTCGATTTATCAGTCGATTTTTGATAGGTATGACGTGGTCAAGCAAATTAAGACACACCAGTTAAGCAGCTTTTTTTAAATCCCGTATCCTATATTCAAACTCAAACTGATTTGGGTTTTTGTATCCAATAGACGAATGTAATCGATAGTTATTGTACTGCACCGTGATG
>JACCVV010000010.1 GCA_013697955.1 Tatlockia sp.
GATAAAAGAGGACAAATTAAATGGTCAAGACAAAGTGGTTAATGCTCCCTCTTTTGATTACCTTAGTCATTTTGCCTAGGCTATCCATCGATTTTTATTTACCATCCCTTCCTTATATAGGAGATGAGTTACAAGCTAATGACACCTCATTGCAAATGACGCTTACAATATTTATGTTTGGTTATGCTTTGTCAATGTTAATTGCAGGCCCTCTATCTGACATACTGGGAAGAAAGCGTGTTTTAATGTATGGGTTGATTATTTATCTTGTTGCCACTCTTGCTTGTGCACTATCTACCTCGATTGTTTCTCTTATCATAGCGCGATTTTTTCAAGCGCTCGGTGGATGTTGTGGGACGGTCATTGCAAGAGTAATGGTTAAGGATGCTTATTGCCGAGAAAAGCAAATCAAAATTCTCTCTCATCTTTCAGCAGCTATGGCTATCTGCCCACTTCTCATCCCAATTTTAGGTGGTACATCACAGGTTTTTTTTGGTTGGAGAGCTGCTTTCTATATACTCGGTTTTTTTTCTCTTATCGTTCTTATAATTAGCAAACAACAGCTTAGCGAGTCTGACATAGAAACCCGTCCTATTTCTTTAAAGATTTTACTTGGGTATTACAAGCTATTGATTACTAATAGAATTTTTATTGGATATAGTTTTACTATTGGTTTGGCTTGGTGTGATTATTTTGCATTTACTTTAGAATCCCCATTTTTTTTACAAAAAACACTTGGGTTTAACTCCATTATTTTTGGGGTGTTATTCTCAATTGTTGTTTTAGGATATCTGGCTGGAACTCAAATTACAAAATACTTTGCTAATAAAGTGGGTTGGGATGAATTAATTTTTATTGCAATAATTTTCTGTTTATCAGGGGCTTTGTTGTTAACAATCTTGAATATATTTTTACCGCTAAAGGGGATAAGCCTCATACTACCAATGATCATCATTATGCTAGGTGTTGGAATTATTATTCCTTGCACACAGGCTGCGGTTATGCAGCCATTTCCAAAGATTGCAGGCACTGCATCCGGGTTATTCTTTTTTATTCAAATGGCCTTGGGTGGTATTTGTGGGTTAATTTTGCAATTCTTTGAGCATGATACTATTACTCCAATGATAATAACCATTTTGACTTGTAGCTTTTTGCTGATAGTCATTTTCTATCAATTAATTTGGAAATTGAAAAAGGAAGAAAAAAATGAGGCAGCGCAACTTTTTCTTGGCAAATTGTAATAAGCGGTCAATTCATATGACAAAAGTACCAACTATAGGTATTGCAGGGGTAACCATTCCTGGAGCTATTGATTGTATAAATAAAATAAATCAAAAAGCGCATGGTTTTTTTGAGCATCATCACCATCCTAATATTATTTTGGATCAACCAAATTTTGGTCCAACCCATCATGCTCAAAATCATGGCCAATGGGAAATAGTTGAAGATAGACTGATTGAATCCATAAAAACCTTAGCTAAAGGTGGTGCTGATTTTGTCATTATTCCAGCAAATACTGTACATAAGGTAATCGATAATATTAAAAAAAGAGCCAACATCCCTGTTCTCTCTATGCTCGATATGGTTGCAGCAGAATGCCAACACCATAACTTAAAAAAAGTTGGTATTCTTGGAACTCGATGGACTATGGCTGATCATCTATATCAAAATCAATTACGCTTGCACAATATAGAGGAAATTATTCCTTCTCAAGAGGATCAGGACATTGTTCAGAAAGCAATTTTTGAAGAATTAATTCCGACAGGTAATGTTAAATCAAAAACATTAGATGCCTTATTAGCTGTTACAGAAAGACTAAAAGCAAAGGGTTGCGATGGTATTGCACTTGCATGTACAGAATTACCTTTGGTTTTGAACAGGGAAAATTGCGGGATACTTACTCTTGATACCACAGCTATTTTGGCAGAAGGAGCGGTACGATATGCATTGACTTTAATGAAGTCACCTGAAAACCTGAATAATAAATCAGGGGTTTTAAAATCTAATCTATAGATTAGATTTTAAAATAATATCTGACTATTTATAAGTTGAGCGTGATAAGGGGAACCCTAAAAACCACTTTCTTTTTTTCTTACTATCATGCCCAAGCAGCTTTTGATTGCTACTGAGCGTTTCTATTAGCATTGTTTTTTCCACTGTAGCTGTTTCTAATTGTTTATGTAGGAATTCATTTTGCTTATTCTTCTCAGCCAGCATCTCTTTAAGGTGCTGTATCTCCATCTCAAGAACAGTTCGCGTACTATCTTTGTCATCGTTCGTTAATGATCGCTTGGTGTACGCATCAGGAAATAGACGGTAAAACTCGGCTTTGGCGATCAGATAATTTCCGCCTTCTGACCGAGTAGCAGATAGTTTCCCCTTTTTAATCATGCCTTGTATATGCCTAGCACTAAAGCCGGATATCTCCGCTGCTTCTCGCGTACTGATTAACGAACTTTCTTCGCTCATATTCGCATGCCTTCACTTATTGTTCGTTTAGTTAACTGGCTTCGGATAATAATTTTGTTACCCAAGAATTTATGCTTTTCCCATGTGCTTGAGCAATCATTGCGACACGAGCATGGGTTTCTGGCGGAATGCGCAACATTAGTTTTCCAGAATAGGGCTTTTGAGGCTCTCTGCTTATTTTCCTACAAGTTTCCAAATAATCATCAACTGCTTCTTTAAAAGCTTGATGCAACTCATCAACAGAGCTTCCATGGAACCCTATAACGTCATTAATCCCAGCTATGTGACCTATAAAACAATCATCTTCTTCACTGTATTCTATCCGGGCTACATAATCTTTATAGTTCATTGCATTCATGGTCTTACTCCCGCATTCTCAAGGAATTTTCGCGCATCGCGAACTTGATAAGGTTTAGCTTCCTTTTGTGGATGTGGTCTATGAAACGTACCAATAATCCCATTAAGTAAAAACCGAACCCGTGATCCAGATCCTTCTATTGCTTCTGCTCCAACGGCTTTGAATAATGACTCTATTAACCTCCATTCTAGTGAAGCTGGAGTGGGTTTCTTAAAAATATTCTCTAGTGTTTTTTGATGAGTCTTATTCATTGACTACCCATTTAATGATATCACATTATGATATCATTGTTTAGGGTTAATTCAAAATTGTACTTCTGCTTCGAGAGCTATTCGCGTATTGATATCATTTTTTTCGTTAGCGTTCGTTTAAGTTCGTATCATAAAAACGTTGCTGGACGAGGCATTGCCTGCTGCCTCTCGCGTACTTGTTAACGATCTTTATTCGCCAATATTCGCATTCATTCGCTTATTGTTAGCGTGTGAAAATCTACAGATAGCGAATTGCTAAATTACCTACTCAATTAGTAATTCGCTACAGTTGTGGCTATATTTTAAATACCCATATTTTTGATTAACTCAAAATAATACGGCGCAGTTGTGTTACGGTGAAAATCACTTGGATTAGCTTTAATTCCTTGTGATGTATATTTGTAGCGGACTTCTTTTAGATAATCTATGACGGCTTGTTTGGAATCTGTTTCAAGTAAGTCCTTTCCTGTACCTTGATATCCTATAGATAAGGGGCCAAATAAATAACTGTCTAGATCTGAATTATTGGCTTCACGTAGTTCTTTAATTATCGATTTAATATAAATACGTTGTAATGCTTTAGATTTATGCACAAGTGAGTATTTTAACATAATAGATGAATAGGCCCCCGCTGTGGGAAGCAATCTATCAATCTTATCAATATTGGCCAAAACTTCGTCAGGAGAATGCGTATCGATAAAACCCCTGATTCCATCATCAGCAATATTTGATGTTGATGTTAACGAGGTAGAATCTAAAAGTTCAGCAAAAAAGGCCTTTAATAGTAGTTGTTCATTATTAATATAAGACTTAACATTTCTGTGCCGTTGATTATAAAGCATTAGACCTTGCACAATTTTATTTTTTACTTCTACGTTATTTGTCTCAACGTACAATTCTAATAGTTTTTTGACTAAATCAGGTTCAGCATCTTCGGCAATTAGCCTATCTATCATAACGCCCCTTTTAACGTCATTTAAGGTTGAATCATAAGCAAGTTGCATTTGAATGGTGGAGGGAGAAGTGACATAGTGTGCTGGTGGAGCATCCATTATCATTTGGAATTCCTCATATGGCATTACATTAAGTTCTTCGGTCGCCATATTCTCTAAAGTTTTGTTATTTACATTATCTAAAGCGAAGTCAATTTTGGTAACGGATCTTTCATCATTAAAATACGGAAATGCTCTAAACAGTAGCACTGGAAGCCATGCACGCCCTGGCATGGTATCTAACCCTTGACTGTAAAATGCCCACCAGACATAGGTGTCACAACGCCAAGTGCCACACTCAAGTATTTGACCAGTTGTTGGAACACCCGAACCAATATGGTAATTAGTATCAGAGGTATATTTAGGACACCACCAACGTTGATGATTTGCTTCGACAAGAACTCGATAGCCACGATCACCCCTATCAGCTATTCCGTATTTACTTCCCCAATATTTTGAACGCGATTTAAAATTACTTATAGTATTTACTTGCCCTACTGGATTTTCATTAAGAACTTCTATAACTATATCTGCATCTTTCAACATTCCAGCTGATGACATCATTTGAGTATTCGCAATGGCAACATGTCCTAACCTGCCAAGTCCTAAAAAGTCTAGGTCTCTTCCCAAAATTTCTGCGGGATAAATTTGCTTTCCATTTGCTGATGAGAACGTTATGGCTGCTACAATAATGCTTAAACCTATCGTCACTGATTTTTTGTTTTTCATTTTTTTTAGTTCCTTCTTTGTCCATTTTTAGTAGTTACGAACTGCTCTCTACTCTTGCAAGGCTTAACTTTGATTGAGCTAAGAATTGGACTAATTCTATTATCGGCGGATTCAACTTGCAAGTGCAATTGGGATATGAAAGTTACGCTTGCTGTTAGGCTTCGTTCCTTTTTAATGGAGTGTTTCTTGCATAAAATAATTCTTTCTTTATTCCCTCATTTATCGCTGTTTTTTGATTGGCGGGATAGGTGTTTTGTAGGACATTTTATAAAAAATGCACAAAACACCCAAGGTACATGCACGTACTTATCCTCAACCTGACGGTCTGCGGAATAAAAAATTATCAAATGAGAACAGCGAGCTCATACCTATATTTGATGTTTTTTAAGCCAATCATTCACATGATCATAAGTTTCCTGAATCGTTTTAACGGCTTGGATATAGAGCTTATCCATTAATGCAGTTTCCCCTGTTTTCCAGTAACGTTCCAGATATTGGCATGCGTATTTCATGCGATTGGTATGCACATAAACTGCACCTCCCTTTATTTGGTGCGCTGTCTTTTCGATTGTTGGGTAATCTTTTTCATAAAATGCCTTCTTCATGCGCTCTAATTGAGTAGGGAGGTCTGTTCTCATAATACTTAGTACTTCTAACAAATCCGTGAGGTTACCCCTGCTTTGCAAGGCTTGTTCGCAATCAAACAAGGCAAATTGATCAAGATCAAACATTTCCTCATCGCTATCTGGCAAGTCACGACGAGCTTTTGGAGTAGCCTCCGCAGAGAGTGCTTTTTTCCCCATAACGAAGGTTTGTAATAAGTCTAAAGCTTGTTCACGGGTCAATGGTTTGGATAAAACAGCATTCATTCCAGCTTCAATGCAGCGTTGTTTATTCTCATCGCCGCCGTGGGCTGTAAGGGCAATTATTGGAACTTCACTATTTATGTCTTGATTCTTTCTTATATGATAGGTGACATCATAGCCATCAATCCCTGCGCCTAAGCCAATGTCCATTAGAATTAAATCATAGTGATTATTTTTACATAGCATTAAAGCATCCATACCGCTGGATGCAACATCAACCTCGCAAGACATACTGGTTAGCATGATTTGAACGGTTTTTTGGGCGGTCAAATTATCTTCAACAATAAGAACTCGTTTCTTTTCTTTACCCTTATCATTTGGCTGCGTTGCTATTAGGGGTGAAAGATTGACTGGCGTCAAAGAGACCGATTCAATCTTTAAATCAAGATTTGTAGCAATTGTTAACGGCAATGTAAAAATGACCCACTAGCTGCAACTGAAATGATCCACTGTTGACTAAAGTTGGAAGAAGGCCCCAAAGCTGGAAACCGATATGTTAGGAGAAGAAACAGTGGTAGAAGTAAGAATATTACATCGTCAAGGAAAGAGTATTCGAGGGATATCCA
>JACCVV010000027.1 GCA_013697955.1 Tatlockia sp.
CCTCTTGAAAAAGTGAAAGCATCCTTGAGAGAAGCTGGCAGTTTGGGCAAAATCAAACCGTAATTAAAGTTGTAGACAGAACGGATATTTAAATCATAGGCATTCTCAAAACCTAATAAATTAAAATTGGTCAAACTGTCAATACTTAGACTGCCGTCTGAGATAACCTTACCAAGCAAATTAACAACTAAGGGAGCTTGTATAGTTGTACTTTGGCTGCTGTGAACACGCCCAAAGGTATTAGAGAAACTGGCTGCCTGAATTTTAATAGTCTTTGAATCGATATCGCCTTTATTAACTAGAGCAAAATTTGCCTTCAATTGAAGTTGGTCTGAATGTATATCGCTTGTATTTAAAATTGAGTTTGCTTGACCTGAGAATTTATCTATTTTTATAGAGCCATAGTTAGCAAATTTATCCGCTTTTAATTCAAGGCTCGTTCCCGTCATCTGAGAATTTATGTCATTGATTATCGCTTTCCCAGCCACCATTTTTACTGTTTGAAACTCTGAAGTCGCTGCGGATTCGAAGTTGATATTTTCTTTAGCTTTAAATTCTGAAAGCCTGGAAGTCAATTTGGATCCAAATTTCATGGAATTAGCATTGATTTTAGTGCTTTCCAGGGAAGTTGAAGAATCAAGGAAAGTCTCAAGAGTGTGCTGCAGATTAATGAGAGAATTTTTGCCAGAAAATTGGTTCAAAATATTCAAATCATTGGCGTTAATTTGACTCTTATCTAAATCGTTGTTTTGACCGAAAAAAATCAAGCGATTACAACCCAGTTTTGATTGATCCAGGGCTGCTCCACTAACAATGATATCTTTCTCGGTTTTAACGACAGTTTTATTTAAATCATGTCGGTTTTTAGTCAGAAAAATACTGTCTTTACTAGTGATGGATGCCGAGTCAGCTCTCGTTTTACCACAAAAAACAAGAGGACCAATGGCACTTAAGGCAGCGCTATCCCAACTGCTTTTTCCCTCAAATAAAGCTGATTTAACTTCTACACTGGACTTGGACTCCGTCACTAACTGAGCTCCATCACTGGTATAAATTAAATTATTACTCTTTATACTGGAGCCGTTTAGAGTAATGCTACCCGCTGATTGTTGTAAATAATTACATTGATGATAACTACCTTCACTTAAATTCAGGATTCCCTGGGAATAGTTTTGTCCTGATTCTAAATAAGAATGCTTGAACGTTAAGTTAGATTCTTTGGAGCTATGCATATAGTCGAAGACATATATTTTAGAGTCTGCCACTTTGCCTGTGCCAACATGGCTAAAAGAGTTTGTTTTAAGTTTGGAATGTTGAATATCGACTTCATTTAACAAGGTTGTGGAGTGAGCTTTTATTTTACAATTATTAATCTTAGCACCCGCATCTTGCCAAAACTCTGCTGCTAAAATTTTGGATGAATTTAGCGTTGTATTCACTGAAGTATTCAAAATATCTGATTCGACAGTACAATTTTCAAGACAGGCTTGTCCTGAAAAATTCAAAGTACTGGTATTAATAAATGAATTTTTTAATTGGGATTGGGCTTTTTCATTTAGAGAAATAATAGTTTGTACATCGAAGCTACAGTCAGTAAAAGCAGAATTATTGCCTTCTAAAAATAGAAGATCATCACTAATGAAATTAACGTTTTGACTTTTATTCTTTCCAGAAAATTCAATATGCTCCGCCTCAAATTCAAGATTGTTTAATGTGGAGTTATTACCAGATAGACTTGCAAATTTTAAGACATTGCAAATACTGTTGTTTATAAAATAATTGCCCTGAAGATCGAGGTTTTTTACAGTTAGGTTGCATTGATCCAAAGTCACTTCACCTTGACTATTTATCTCTGCCACAGAAATATCAGTTCGATTTAACTTAAACTTGGCACCTCGATCGACTCTTATTATGGATGCTTCTATTTCACTTATAGAAGAATTTCTAGTATTCCACTCTAAACTTCCTTTATTTTCCAGGTTTATCGTATCTGCAACTATATAGGCCTCTTTCACTTCATTTAGGGGGCTAGCTATTGTCAATTCCTGTACTTTGCAAATTAACCCGGGGCCAGTGTTGAGTTCTCCATTTATCAATGCCGAGTGGGCAAAGATCGCTGAACTTTCTTCAACCTTTATTTTAGATGTTTCATCCATGACAATAGATTTGCCATTAAGCAGCAAAACTTTGGATGCCAATTCGCCATTTTGTTCAATTTTTTCCGCTAAGATGGATAGTAGTTGTTTTCCTTCGAGCTTATTAGCGTTAGTAAAACTTGCGGCTTGACAATGAATTTTTTCAGAATGCAGGGAACCCGAAATAATCAGAGAGTCCCTGGCGACCAAATTAATTTCCTGTAAAGCGCTTGAGTTTGCCTGATAATCAATAGAACCAGCTTCAATAAACAAAGCTTCTAATGAAGGATGTAAATCCTTTTTTATTTTCACGGCATTTGCTGTCTCAATTAATACTTTCTTTTGCAGAGGAAAATCTGAAACAACTAACATTGGAGCATTGTTATGCAATTTCAAATAAAACACATCACCCTTTATAACCACCTGACCAATAGTTTCTCCATTTAATTCTAAAATAGTATTATTTTTAATATTTGAAAGATTTAGGTCTAATTCACTGAGGTAATTGTGGGGATTGACGTTTTTGTAACTATCTTGTGTCTTATCTATCAACATTTTCATTATTAATCCCCGTATATTGTTGTTTTAACTAAAGAGTGTTTTTATGCCTAAATTGAGGCAAGGATGTCTTTAAAATAACCACTAAAAATGTAAGGAGTTGAAGGATAAGATAGAAAAATGAGCAGAGATATACGTAAATTAACCTATAAGTAGTTTTACCTAGTTAATTTTTGAGTATATAATGCCAAAAAATATACAATTGTATTAATTGGCTCCTAAAGGGCATATCGTGTTTTCCAATTTGTTTACCATTAGCCAACAGGGGTTCAATGCCCTATTTGATTATCTAGCCAATGATTCCAAAATAGTTACCTGGATAGCCTCTACTGATTTCATCAAGCAAATTTACTTGAGCAAATCTTTCGAATCTTTATTTGGCTGGTCAAAGCAGGTCATGTATGAGGATATGACGCTCTGGCGTCGTTTTTTGCTTCCGGAAGATAAGAAGAGTGCTTTACACCATCTGTTTTTACCAAATCCAGACACTGAGAATTGTAAAACCATGTTTTATCGTTGTTTTGATCCACGGGGCCAAATACTTCATGTAAAAGATCATCATTTTTCCTTACATAACGAGGAAAACCAATTAATGGCACATGCTGGCTATTGCGCCATCTTATCCAATGAAGAATGGTCTAATGCTCGAGCAAAACGGTGTTCAAATGCAAGTTCAGAGTTCCAGGCTTTGAACGGGCTAGTAAAAAGAGAGTTTAATCTTGATGTGAATCCTGATTTCCAAACCTCCCAACAGTCTATCTCCTCCCACAAGCCTTACACCCTGATGATAAAAGAGCGATGTATTCAATTGACAACGCGTGAGGCTGAAACTCTTTACTATTTAATGTGTGGTCATTCAACAAAGGTCATCGCACAACATTTGGATATTTCCCCACGCACCGTTGAAATACATATTACCCATATCAGATCTAAAGCAAATACCCGATCCCGACTCGAATTATTGAGCAAAATTAGTAATCCAGATGACATTGCCTCCTGGTTTTTGGTAAGTAAATAACTTTGAAAGATAAATCTTTGAAAAAAAAACCCTTCACTCTAATTTTCGAAGATGTTGCAGCTCATTTTCCTGAAAAAACGGCGATATATTGGATCAATTTCAGTAATGGATTTGAAGCCATGTCTTATGAGCAATTAAACAGGAAAGCTAATAGGCTATCCTCGTATCTTAAGAGTGTTTGCAGATCTACAAACGGAGTTAATATCGTTGCTGTTTGCATGGATAGAACTCCCAATTACCTCATTAGCTTACTAGCTATCTGGAAGGCAGGGTTTGTCTACCAACCCCTTGATAATCAAGCGGAATATACCCTTATTCAAGAAAGACTTTCACAAGCTCAGACAACTTATCTTCTGCTTGATCGCGGGAGTAAAATGAAACTTGGTTCGTTAACATTAAACCTTTTACACAGTTGTATCGAAGATTTAGAACAGATATTCCCAGTGGAGGAAAAATACTCTCAAAACCCTCCTAATAGGAGTCAATTAAACGATCCAGCATACTTGATAGCTTCATCAGGAACGACTGGACGACCTAAAATGATTATGAATACATTTGAAGGTCTTCCGGGACGGCTAAATGGATTTCTAAAGCATATTCATCTGGACGTAAATAGTTGTGTTTTAGGATTCTCGGGGTATGAATTTGATGCAAGTCTGATGGATATCATGATTGCATTGGGTACTGGCTCAGCTATCTTGATTGTCCCAAGTTCAGTCCAACAAGATATTGCTGGAAAATTGACCGCTTTACTGGTATCTGCCAAAGAAAAGAATATTAATATTAGCTATGCGGCGCTTATACCCGATGTCATTGAATTAATTGATCCTAACCTCTTTCTTTTTAACCATTTGATTACTATGGGAGATAAAGCTCACTGGCCTAGTCTGCGGAAACTCATAGAACGAGGTACTTCTGTTTTCGATGGTTATGGTCCTACCGAAACTTCAATTGCAGCTACCTTACGCCTGCTCACTCTTGATAAATCCACCGGTATTGTCTG
>JACCVV010000044.1 GCA_013697955.1 Tatlockia sp.
ATTGGACGTATTGCCCCTACAACAGATGAGGACTTAATGACTCTCCTCTTAGACTTTCCTCCTGTATTTTATGACACGCTTTGGCAGCACATCACTCTACACAACCCAGCTAATGCCTTTAATAATCTTGCTCAATTGATAAACTTAGGCTTTTTTAACCCAGAGCAAAAACAAACACTGGCACAAGCACTGATTAAACACTATCAACGCTTTAATACTGAACGTTCCATTTTATTTTGGGCGCTAGCAATCAAAGACCCCCTATTTCTTAAAGAAATTCTCAGCTCTTACCCAGAACAAGACCGCCTCACTGCAGTTCAAGTCAAAAATAACAATGGCAATACGCTGCTGTATGTTGCTGCCAACAATCCTGAATCTCTTAAAGTCATACTCGCCCTTTATCCCGAACAAGACCGCCTCGCTGCAATTCAAGTCAAAGATAACTATGGCAGAAC
Source organism: Tatlockia sp. (assembly GCA_013697955.1). Lineage (GTDB taxonomy): Bacteria > Pseudomonadota > Gammaproteobacteria > Legionellales > Legionellaceae > Tatlockia. The sequence continues at coordinate 456 of JACCVV010000044.1, forward strand.
GCTGCTGCATGTTGCTGCCAACAATCCTGAATCTCTTAAAGTCATACTCGCCCTTTATCCCAAACAAGACCGCCTCGCTGCAGTTCAAGTCAAAAATGACTATGGCGATACGCTGCTGCATGATGCTGCCAACAATCCTGAATATCTTAAAGCCATACTCGACCTCTTGCCCGAACAAGACCGCCTCGCTGCAGTTCAAGTCAAAAATAACAAAGTCAAAACGCCGCTGCATGTTGCTGCCAACAAGCCTGAATCTCTTAAAGTAATACTTGACCTCTTGCCCGAACAAGACCGACTCGCTGCAGTTCAAGTCAAAGATATCAATGGCAATACGCTGCTGCATGATGCTACCAACAACCCTAAATCTCTTAAAGTCATACGCGAGTCTCTTTCCAAAGAACAATTACTGTATTTAGATATTAAAAATGCTATGAATAAGGCGTGTACCGATTATCTCTTGCACTATGATAATAGAGAAGACATCCACTATCAGCGTGGCTATCAATCCGGATTTTTTAGCTCTGAGCGTCAAGAAGAAATAGGAAAGACCCATGCAAATGAATTTAATCTGAGCATACAAGATGCCACATCTTGTGAGGTTATAATCAATTTGATAGACACCCTTCTGACTAAGAGCAACACAAGGTACAATACCCATTCACTTGCATCTTATATATTGGATGAGATACATGCGCTGAAAAAAAATCAAGGTGTTCAGACAGTTAAACCAACTCATTACTCAGTCGAACTATGGCTTGAGGCAAAACAAAGTTTGCAAAATATTGCGTCAAATGAAAGCATTGACTTACCCAAAAGCCATAGTCAAATAATATAATGCTGAAAGTGTAATATAAATAGCTACTTATATTACACTTTCGTTAACATATGGGTAACGTAAGTGGTTTTTAAATTAGATGAAAAAATTCAATATGGCAATTACAGCTTTTCCAATATAGCTTTATTCAACTCCCACTGAATTACCAATTATCTGGCAATTCGTCCAGATATTTTTTTGGGTGATTAAGCACTCTATTTATAGCGCTTTCAAGAGTTAAATAAAACGCTGGTTATTTTTAACTAAATAGATTTTTCCTCTAGCAACCATACCATAAAGGCTTTATAGTTAGCGTAACTGGTTAAAAATATCAACGTTAAAAAAACTTATTGAGCGAGCCTATAATGAACGATAATGTAATCTATGGATATGCAAGGGTATCTACCAGAGACCAAAATCTTGATTTACAAATCGATGCGCTTAAAAAAGCAGGGTGCCTAACCATTTTTAAAGAAGTTGCCAAAGGAGCTAAAACTGACCGTCCTAAACTAAATGAATTGCTCGCCGTACTCAAATCAGGTGACACATTAGTCATCTGGAAACTCGACAGGATGGGTCGATCACTACAGCACCTAATTACCACCTTCTACGAACTCATTCAAAAAAGCATTGGAATTATTAGTCTTCAAGATCCAATTGATACTACAACCGCTCAAGGCAGACTCATGTTTAATCTTTTTGCATCGCTAGCCGAGTTTGAAAAAGATTTAATTCGTGAACGTACTATGGCTGGTTTATCATCAGCGCGAGCAAGAGGCAGAACAGGTGGTCGGCCACAAGGACTTACCCAACAAGCCAATGAAAAAGCATGTGCTGCGGAAGCGCTTTATCGTCAAGGGGAGTTAACCTCCGATAAAATAGCGCAGCAGCTTGGTATTTCTAAACCTACATTATACAAATACTTAAAGACTAGGTGTGTACCCATTGGAATTAAAGAGGCTCAGTAATTTATTGTCGCGTCAATTTAGACTCACAGACCCTTATTGCCAGAGTGTCAGTCAGTATAAAAAATGACTCTATTTGACATAATTCTCTTCATTCCCTAGCATCACTTTAGAGTATACTT
>JACCVV010000062.1 GCA_013697955.1 Tatlockia sp.
GCATCCGTCTCTACACGGGCCTTATTCATTAGACATACTACGTCCCAAAGTTGACTCAATAATTCATCGCAACCATCAATAGTATATTGTTTATGAATATCGCCATTATCAGTGCAATGAATGATTACGGATTTATTGTCAATGTTAGCTAGATTTAATATTAACTTTTGTCCATTCTTACCTTTTGGGGAGTACATAAAATTTAATGAATTAAATTTTTTATTGGACATCTGGATATTCAAACACGCACAAAATTTTTCAATATTATCATAATAAATATTGTGATAAACGGACTGGGTGTCACCGAAACCACTTGTCGACCAATGCCCCAAGATATTGTTAGTTTCAGTAATGGAACCGTTTTTTTCAAACCTGTAATTAAACATAAGATTTATCCTGGATTAAAAATTTTAAAACTTTAACGCAACATTAAAATGACACCACCGTTTAAGTAGTTTAGCAATTTACTTAACCTCCAAATGGAAACAAAAAGACGCAAACTATTTATTCACTATTCATTCCTGCTTTTATTAAGCAAATTCCAAGGAATAGGAACTACCCATACTTAACTTCGCTGTTAGCCCTAAAATTATCGGATTATTAATTGGGCCATGGCCTATGTTATTGATTTGGAGTACAGGTACATTGCACTCAGATGCAAAGGCTTTAATTGCGTCTTTTACTAAGAATTTTCCATCTGGTTCACCCTTGTCTATGAGGTCTCCAAATAAAATGGCTTTTGGCCTATCAAATAACCCAGCTTGCCTTAAATGAGTTAGAGCCCTATCAATTCGATAAGCTCTTTCATTGATTTCTTCTATTAATACTATTTTATCATCTGTATTAATTTGCCAAGCTGTGCCGAGACTCGCTTGCATTAGGTGTAAATTGCCCCCTATTATTGGTGCATAGAGCGCTGAAGTTTGCATTGCCGTCGAATTTAAAGGAGCAATTTGGTCATAAAATAGTGACCCTTCATTAAAAATTAATTTTTTTAATAGATTAATAGAATCAATAGACACTTTATTCAGTGAGGCTTGATAACCAGAGGGGCCATGTATTGTCGACCAACCCCATCGTCCTTGTAGGAAAATATGAAGCGCAGTAGAATCGCTAAATCCTATAAAAATTTTAGATTTAATGGGGGGCTTTAGTTTATTAAGTTTTGGAATAAGATTTGTTGCGCCATAACCACCTAATAAACACCATACTCCTTTTGACTCTTTATTGAAGAGCGCATCTTTCAGATGAGAAAAACGTTTTTCATCAGAATTGGCATAAAGTAAGCTATCCCCAAAAATATCTTCGGGAATTCGACTTTTTAGACCCCATGAATCCAATAATTCACTGATTTTTGCTAATACACTCGGATGACATTTGGATGAGGGAGCAACAATATCAATGGTATCACCTGGTTTTAAGTATTCACTATTCATTAAAGAATGGGCGTTCATTATTATCCTTCATAAGGGGCTTGCATTGCCATATGCCTAATATAGGGCAAAATTTTGGCCGCATTCTTCTTTAAAAGCTTAAGGCTTGTTCTTTTGTTCGGTTATTTTTCGACTCCGAACTATCTAATTGCGAAAATAATCCTACTGTAGACAACGCATTAGAATTAACTGTTTTTTGTTCAGGTTCAGGTTCAAATTCCAGTTCATGATATAAAGTTACGGATGTGGATTTTATGGTGATACATCTATCTCCAGTTAAATCTGACCTTTGCCCAAACTTACACCCATCTTCAGATAAATCTCTCTTTGGCAAAATATCAACCATTTTTTGCTCAGAATGTGGTTTTGAATCTAACTGTATTTCTGAATAAATAGTTTTCTTAAGCTTCGAAGATTTTTTCCTACTCTCTTCAAGAATTGAGATGTCACTCGTATAATAGGCAGGACGAGCCCCCTTCCCCACTACAAGAAACCGTTTATCCTCAAAATTTAAAACAAAGGTATCACTAAAAAGGGAGCGATTTTGTTGACAGAGTTCCTCATATAACTTGAGGTCCATCCTATCTAACTCGCTTAATGGGATAGAAATTAAATTGGTGTTTTTTTGAGTTGGAGGAATGATTATGTCTTCAAATACACGCGGATTTTTGGTTTTTTCATTAAACTGGTCAACAAAGGTTTGCCTTCTATATTCACTCGCTAAACCGGTTATTTTGTCTATCAAATCAATGGGTTTTTGCCAGTCATTACTAAGCGCATTTAAATCCCCTCCCTTTGAGGCTATTAATTCAGCTGAAAGCAATAGACTGCGTGTATGGTAAGAATTCCAATGGAACGCTATCCAATGCAAAGGAGTATAGCCATTTTGAGAACCAAGATTAGGGTTTGCCCCTTTTGCTAGTAACCATTTAATTATTTCTGGACAGTTAATGGCATGAGAAATAGCAGGTAACTCATTGAGCGTCGCATCTGGAGAAACTACATCGTTCTCAATATAGGCGCTTACAATAGACATAGCGATTTGAAGGTTTTCTTCTTGGTCCTCATCTAACTCTAAATCAAAGGATTTAGGAGAGGAGACTTGGTCGACATAGCTAATGTAGTGAAACAACTTTTCGTCATCATTTTTACTATGCTCTAGATTAAAGTGTAGTCTTGCCTCAAGAGATAAGGCCGAAAAAGCCTTCGCTTTAACACTTTTTAATTTCATCTACAACTCCAGTTAAATTTCTTTATTTAAATACGTTACTTTTGAAACATCATGAGTATTGAGCATGCTAGCGTTTGCGAAGATAGGCTCTGGCCTTTAGCCTTCGGATTATAACTGGCTTTTTATAAGTGCAATATCCGTAAAAATTACGGATTTGGATTCAGTGAAATTTAATATATTGAGAAGTAGGCCTAAGCGTTAATTGATATATCATCAAGGGTAATTAGGGAGTCTATGGCCGTTTAATTTATTAATGTCTTTCAAAAAGCTAACTATCTGTAAAGATTATGGATAATTGATACAGGTCTATTTTTTTATTTAATCACTTCAGATAAAATTATTTTTTATCTCTAAAAGATTTTTAATATCCTCTACATCCTCTTGGCTTGTAGTTGTGGATTTAAAAAAGCCCAAAAAGCCCATGCGTTGTTTGGATAAGACTTCTTTATTTTGATTGTCCCAAGTTAATACTTTGCCTTTTAATTCAGAAGTATTGCCTTCAATTATTTGTTTAAGTTGCTTAAATGAGGTTATTTTCTCTTCTCCACTATCAAGGACCCAGTCTGTTAACATTCCTAAAATAGGATGAGGGGACTGAAGACTTTCTATTGCCTTATCTATAAGAGCCAGCGCGCGATGTTTATTATCTACTCTTTTAAAAGCAGCATCATACACTCGTATAATATCGATATTTTTTGGCAATAACTGATTTAAAATCTGCAAACATAATTCACGATCGCCAATATTTATAGTTGACACCAAAGAATTGGGCTGATTTAGCCCCTGTAAAAAAACCAAAAATTGCATGGTCAACGTTTTAATTTGTCGATTTCGAGAGAGGCAGCTCGCAATAAATAGTTTTGAATCTTTACTTATTGATAGTCCGTTCAAGTTAATGGTAGTAAGTGTGTAGTTAGTCTCTAACGCTTTTATAAGCGTTTTTGTAACAATTGCTGCAGCATTGGGTCAATAGCTATCTAGTAGATCCCAAGACTCAGGATTTTTACTAAGGGAAAGGGCATGATTTAGCGCTTCATGGTTATTGGACAAAGCAATGTAATGAACCGCTGTAAATCCATTATAACCTTTTAGATAAAGATAGTGGGGAAAATGGGTGTAAACCCAGTTTAGGGCCTCTACGTTACCAGACCTTGCAATGCAATTGATAAAAGAAGCCAATTCTTTAGTAAATTTTGAAAAAAAATCAGGGAACTTCGTAAAAACCCAATCTAAAGCATTAAGATTGCCCGAATTAGCCGCGTAATTGAGAAGTGTATTATTTGAATAATCTTTTTCATAAAAAGATTCTGGAGAACTTTTGAAAATCCAGTCTAAACCCTCCGTATTTCCTGACCATGCAGTATAATGATAAGGAGAAAGACCAAAATTGTCTCTAAGATGTTCCCTCTCTTTTAGAAGGTGATAATAAAAAGACTCTCCGCTAAGCGCTTCTAATTGCCATTTAGCATTAATCCTCAAAGGATTGGCATTATCACTCATAGAAGCATAAAGCCTTTGAAAAAGAAGATTAAAGTCAAATTCATTAGGTTTTAATAAAAACTCAGGCACTCCAAGCTCTATCAAACGATACCTATCTAAATCAAAATTCGATTCAATTTCATGACGTTGATACATTGATATACCTCTAAGTAGTATCTATTAGCCTGGAGAACCGACCTCAACATTAAGCGCTCATAGAGATTTGAAATTGAAATTCGGATTCAAGCAAAAATTTAATTATTTTGCTGTTTTATTAAAATAATTGGTTGTTATTTGAAACAGGTGAGCACTATATTTATACATCAAAAGCTTGTCTATCCGTAGAAAATACGGGTTTTTTAACAAAAGCTTTCAATACAAGGACTATAAAAAAGGTATAAAGTTTTTTTCTAAAGGGATTTATCGCATTAATAGTTCATTAATCAATTTTTCAACTAACTCAGATTTAGAACTCGAATTCGTTTTATTTTTCATATTCTCAATATGACTTTCAATGGTACGAGGTGAACGATTGAGAGAGGAGGCAATAGCTCGTGCAGTTTTT
>JACCVV010000007.1 GCA_013697955.1 Tatlockia sp.
GAAGGACTAGATCCATTACTGCAATTAAGAGCTGCGATTGGCTCCAATGATTGGGGTAAAATTTGGAAAACAGCCGTTATGAATGCCATTATTGCTAAATAAACGAACTTTTAATATTACACTTCCAAAAGGATTTGATGGAACGAATTGATTTTGATAGATTGTGGATAGTCATTGTCACTCCTGAACAGTGTTGATGATTAGTGGTATTGAACTGCTCGAAACAGTTTAATATCACGACTTAATACCTATTTATATTAACAAAAAACCTTTTTATTTTCAATATTGCATGCTGTTTTTTTATATTATTCAATGAAAAAATAGCCCGATTATAACAACGCATGCAGCAAGAAATGTCATAGCTGACGCAACGAGGTTAACCAGGTTAAAACCCTGGGCACTATTGCGTAATGAATGATTGGCATGCGACAACGACTCCTCCACCTCCTTTTTTATGAGAGCGGCAGTTATGCTGGCACTTGTTTGTAGGCATTGGGTCATTGATTCTTTACTTGCTAGCAACGAGGCATTTAAAATTCGCTCTGCTTTATCTTTGGCGTCACTTTCCCAGCGCAACGCAATGCCTGCCATTTCTTCCTTAAATTGATTAAGCATAGCGTGTTGGGCTTTAGCATTGTCTTTCATCAATTGAGCATTAATAGTTTGCAGTATTAAAAGAGGATCGTCACAACTAATACCCACACCGTTTTTTAAAGCTATTTCTTGAATCAGGGTTTCTGTTGAATTCTGCATTACACCACCACCGCTTTGTCTATTTGTTCATATAATTGGCGTCGAATCATGGTAAGGCGCTGACGGGTAATGATAAAACGTGAAGGATTCGCTATGGCTTCATCAAAGGTCAGGCGTTCTTTCAGCATCTGCGTCAAATCATAACCGAAGGTTTCTTCTTTGAGCTTGGGTAAATAAACCAGCGCTGAAATACGGTGCTTATTTTCTTTATACGCTTTCATTTCTTCAAACGTTTTTCCCTTCTGCTCGACTGCCCCCCAATAGGGGTTTAACCACACTACAAATTGGGTGTTGTCTTTAAATTGGCTGATAAGCTGGGTAAAGCCATTAACAGTATCAAAAAGGGCCTGTCCACCGGCGATAATCGTATGCACAATGCAGGTATGCCCCATCCCCTGCAAACGCATGGGTATTTTATTGTGTATAAGGTGGTGGGATAAGGGCAGAAAGGCGTTTGACCCGGTATCGATTATCACCTCATTTCCAGACAAAGAAATTTGTTTGATAAGTGATTCAAAACGACTTATATGAATTTCGTTACCATTTAAAATGGCAACGGGTTCTACATTCAGCGCTCTAAAGCCATGGAAGGTTAAGTTAACCCCATCCGTATCAATGCACTGTGGTTTTTGTCGTTTGCAGGTTATGTATTGTGCAAGTGTAATAGCTACGAAGGATTTTCCAATACCGCCTTTTCCTTGCAATAGGAGATGAACGTTGGCCATTAAATTAAATCCTCTTTATTTACCATTGGATTGAATATAAAACCAGATGGTGTTTCAAGAGGATTCTCCGATGAACCCGTTTTTTTTGAGGGTGGTTTTTCTACAGAAACCGATATCCGTTCGGATTTAGATTGACGAATAAAGCGATTGACATAGTTTAAAAACGTATCATACCCAAATTCAATTCGTTGCAATTCCCGCATATTTTCCCATACTGTTTTAACAGGAAAGCCTGCCTGCAATGCGGCCTCAATATCATTTCGCACTGCCAAAAAGGCAACAAGGTTCTTGTTGCGTGGAGTCGATTTTTTCTGCTTTACCCAATTGCCCAGTTGTTCAACATAGTTTGCCATGTCTATTTATTACCTATAAAAATATCAATTTTATGTCAATTTTAATTCGAATATTGCCTATTGCAACGAATTGTAGGCTTATTTTCTCCGGTTTACTATAATAGTCTGAAAACACTTCTTTTTTGACGCAAATTCCATGAAAAATCGTATTTTCTATGATATTATTTCCTGGCGTAATTGATTGATAAAGCAGGGCAAGATAGGTGAAGTTAGCTAACCGGCAAGCCGGTTATCCAACATCACTTTTCTTATTCGCCCCTTCGGTTCTCAACGAAAAATCTTGCTCTTCGAGGACAACGGCTACCGCCGTTTTAAGCCTAAAAAATAACAAAAAGACCAGGCCAAAGAATGACTGACGATAAAATGAATTCAACCCGAAAACATGGACGTCACTTGCGAGTCCCAGTTCTCCCTGAAGAAGAAAAAGAAATCAAAGCCAATGCAGCGCAAGCGGGTTTATCCATTGCCGAATATCTTCGCCGTCTTGGACTGGGTCATCAAATAACGACCGTCATCGACAAACAATCTATTCTTGAACTTTCAAAAATAAATGCTGATTTAGGACGCTTAGGCGGTCTTTTAAAATTATGGCTAAGCAACGAAGAGCGCATCGCTCACATTGAACCAAAAACAATGACAGTTTTATTAGAGCGTATCAAAATAACGCAAGCAGCCATGCTTGAAGTGGTCAATCAATTATGAAATTGATTATTGGAAAGGCCGGAGTATTGAGGTGATTGTCAGACACATCCCAATGAAAAAAATTCGGAAAAGTAGCTTTTCAGGTCTAATTAAGTACATGATTAATGAGCTTGGAAGACAAGAACGAGTTGGCGAAATTCATATCACTAACTGTCAAAATAATGACCTTCAATGGGCTATCCATGAAATACAAGCCACTCAACAATTAAACCAGCGTGCTAAAGGGGATAAAACCTATCATCTTTTAATTTCATTTCCTGCAGGTGAAATCCCCTCCTTTGACGCTTTAAAAGATATTGAAGCCCAAGTTTGTGCATCCATTGGTTATGGAATGCACCAGCGAATTAGCGTTGTTCATTATGATACTGACAATTTTCATATTCATGTGGGTATTAATAAAATTCATCCAACACGTTTTACCATGCATGAACCGTATCTGGCCTATAAAAAATTAGGTGAAATTGCCACAGCCCTTGAAATTAAGCATGGGCTGCAACAGGTCAATCATATTCCTTTTAAAATAGGTTCAGAGAATCGTGCTGATGATATGGAACACCATTCTGGTATTGGCAGCCTTTTAAACTGGATAAAAAGTGAATGTCTGGAATCCCTTAATCGTGCTAATAATTGGAATTCCTTTCAAGCTATTTTAACTCAACACGGCCTTGAGCTTCGAGAGCGAGGTAATGGGTTAGTTATCGTTGATGGATCTGGAATTGGAGTAAAAGCAAGCTCAGTGTCGCGGGAATTTTCTAAATCCAAACTGGAAAAACAATTTGGGACTTTTAGGATAAAAGCTAATCAACCGCTTAAGCCACCTTCTTTGCAAGAAAAGCCTAAAATCCCTCGCATCGGCCATAAGCCACCGCCGCGAAGTCAATATCGTTTATATAGTATGAACCAATTACAATCCCTCCCTTTTGACCGGAATTCGTACTATTCCCTTAAACCCGTTCAAATGAAAAGTGATACCACAAATCTTTATAAAAGATACCAGACAGGGCAAAGCACCTTCCAATTTAATTGCACAGCAGAACTCTCACGAGCACGTCTGAAAAAAAATCAAGCTATGGAGGCTGCGAAACGAAAAGGCAGGTTAAAGCGTGCAGCGATTGTGCTATTAGGCGGCGGGCCTTTAAATAAAAAACTGCTTTATTCATTAACGAGCAAGACTCTAAAAGCAGAGCTTAAACAAGTAACCCTAAATTATTTCAAAGAGCGAGAGGCTATTTATTTTAAATACCAACGTACCACCTGGGCTGATTGGTTAAAATGGCAAGCAACAACAGGCGATGTTGAAGCGCTTAAAGCGCTTCGTTCCCGTGGAGTACGTCAAAATCTTAAAGGAAATTTAATCGCAGGATTGGGTAGGCAAAGTAATAGTCAGTCTCCTTCTATAAAGCCTGACAATATCACAAAAACAGGAACTATTATCTATCGAGTGGGGTCTTGTGCGATAAGAGATGATGGCAAGCTCATTAAGATTACTCGCGGCTCTTCTAAAGAAGGGATAGCAGCAGCGCTTAACATGGCCATTCAACGTTATGGACGATGTATTTCAGTCAAAGGAGCTCAAGAGTTTAAAGAACAAATAGTGCAAGTTACAGCAAGCATGAAATTAGATATCACCTTTGATGAGCCCTCTTTAGAGCTTCGTCGTCAACAGATAATCAATAATCTACTAATAAAGGAAACAAATCATGAACCAAGTCATCAACGAACCCTTAAGCCCCGAGGAACAATTAGAGGCAATTATGAAGTCTTTGGAACAGAGCGAACCGGCGATTCAAGAGCCCGAGAAACAAGAGATAACCCTCATGGGAGGCCATCCAAGCCCGACCTTGGGCGCATTGGACAGCACCCGCCGCCCGCAAGTAAAAACCGCTTGCGAGACTTGTCCGAACTCGGTGTGGTTCACATCGCCAGCGGAGGTGAAATGTTATTGCAGAGTCATGTATTTAGTGACCTGGAGCAACAAGGAACCCAATCAGATAACGGCTTGCGACGGAATGTATCTAGGGCAGGAGTAGTAAAATTAATTTCGGATGCTGCTGATAAATACATTGCAGAGCGTGAATTGAAACGCCAAACAATTGCTGATATTCCGAAACATCGAAGATACGATAAAAACGATGAGGGGCCGGTGCTCTTTGTAGGAACTCGTCAAGTAGATGGTCAATTATTGGCTTTATTAAAGCGTGATGAATGCATCATTGTTTTGCCTATTAATAGGGCTGATGTACAAAAGATTAAGCGATTGTCTATTGGTTGCACGGTTACCTTGAATTCTACAGGAATTGTTATTTCAAAAGGCCGAAGTAGATGATTTAGAAAGGAGCAGTTTTTCAACCCCTCAGCCTGCAGATTACGACTCTTTGGTATCATAAATTTTGATAATAGTTGAATTGAGGTACATCGCCCTATTGACGAACTTTGATTGCTTTGTGAGCTAGGTAATGAGCGATTTAATCAATGTTTTGGGCGTGCCCCATTTTTTATAACCCAGGCGGTCTACAATTGCATTGAAGACAGCAACAAGCCCTGTTCTTGAAACCCGCTCTATTCATTTTTATCAAAAAAAGAATTAGTAGAATCTTCCCCTGTGACTATTAAACACCTAACGAATACCCCTTTTATATCCTTTAAAACCTCCTGGAGGAAATTAGGGTGGTGAGAATTGCATCGTAATTGGCAAACAATATTATTCAGAGAAAGTTTTTTGTTTTCGTCATACAAAAATAGATACTTTCATTAATAAGTTCTTTTACGGGAATGTTTGTTTTTGAGTCCTTTGCTATCAAGGCTTTCGGAGAGTTTTTGAATTTTACGATTTTTTTTAGGGAAAGAGTTTTGGATGGATCGGTGATGTGACGCGCTACAAGCTTTACTGGGGGTAGGCTCTTTGCTTATGTTACATTTACGCAGGTATGTGGTTAATACCCTTAAAATGAAATAACCTCAGAACAGTTGTGAAAGCACGTGTGACAAACTACGTTTCGTCAATTGCGTTCATTTGCTTGGAAATGTAGAATTCCGAGCTTGTTCAAAAAGGAAATATAATGAAAAAACCCATTCTAACCGCTTCTTTCATTGGAATTATTTGCTCAAGCTTCCAATCTTATGCATATATTCCAGCTGATGTCAGTCGTTTTGAAAATGAAACGGATTGTATTCAATGCAACCTTACCGGAAGTTCTTTTTCATCTGGTTGGGAAAAAATAGAAAAATTAGGTGGAACATTTGACGGAACATTTTTTACCAATTTCACGTTATCTGGTTATAAAATGCTCGATTCCAGTTTTGTTGATACCAATTTTGTAAAATCAACATTGCAAAACAATGAATTTACCAATTCAATATTCCAAAAGGTGAACTTTTCTCATTCGCATTTGTCTAATGTGAAATTTATTAGATCGACATTTAAAGATATCAATTTTGCCCATGTTTCAATGGATGGAACATGGTCTTCCTGTTCATTCAATAAAGTTGATTTTACTGACTCAGATCTGGAGAACGCTTCTTTCCCAAAGGCAAAAATGAAAGATGTTAATTTTTCAGGTGCCAAGCTAAAAAATGCTGATTTAAGCCGGGTGAATGTTGAAAATGTATCCTTTGATAATGCTGATTTAAGTTATGCAGTCTTAATGGGTTCAAATATTACCGAAGAGCAGCTTCTGAAAACAAAAACATATAAGTGTGCCACACTTCCAAATGGCGATGTATACACAAATAATGGCGAATTTAACTGCAAATAATTAGTTGAGCTTTTTCACGAGGGAATGATGAAAGATTATAAATTAGTAATGATGTTTGTTTTAATGGGATTATCTTTTTCTACTCAGTCCAAGGTATTAGCTGATGCAGAAGATTTGAAAGTATTTGCTGATACGAATTTTTGTCAGGGATGTGATTTAAGTGGTGCTAAAATATATGAGGATCATGACAACGGATTCTTGCTTAGTTCATACGCTATAAAAACCGAATTTTCAGGCTCATTATATAAGATAAATTTTTCGGGAAGCATCATGAATTATTCAAAGTTTTCTGCGAACTATTTTAGTGCTACTTTAAAAATACAAGAATCAAATTTTGATAAAGTAAATTTGAGCTATTCTCTTTTTAAGAATAGTGATTTAAGCGGTGCAAATTTCAGCGATGTAAACTTAAGTAACTCAGACTGGGAACGAGCCAATTTTTCCGGGGTAAATTTTGCCAATGCAAATTTGAATAATGTAACCATACGCAACTCGATTTTGATAGGGTCCAATTTAAGCCAAGAGCAACTAAAACAAGTTAAAAACATAGAATGCACTGTTATGCCTAATGGCGAACTAAACAGTAATGGATGTTAATTTCCTCTCGGATTAATCAGGGACATTTGATTTTGGCGGCAATTAGTAAATTTGGTTTCCCAACAGGATGCTATGCCAACTGTTCCAATAAAAACAATATGAGTTTGCGGCCTAGTTGTTTTCCTTTAGCGACTAGAGGCACTTAAAAGATTCTCTAGTCCAAAATGTCAGAAAACAAGTTGAAAAACTTCCGAGCACACCAAACAGCAAAAATGCGCCTCCTAATTTCAGGTATTTTTACAGAAGCAATTTTAAAGTTTTTCTTCGACTCATATTGAACATTCTTTGCATCCATCCGACAAGGCTCATTCTCATTTAATAATTTCTACACTACTTCTTTTTCTAGCTTTCGCATTGGTATTTTTTGAGGAAAGTTGCTTTACCGAAGAGAATGGAACTCGCACAGACTAATAGCTTGGAGCACGTTTTTTCAACAGCCCTCAGGGATTTCTCAAAACTTATAATCCCGAATAGTACGACCAAATTACCATTTGACACTAAGTTTATCTAAGGTCTCTATAGGTAAAGTTTAAAATGAGGTAGACAGCACTGCCCTTTTTTGATTGTCAGGGAAAACCATAGGCTCTGCTTTAGCAAATAACCCATGTGCAATTTTAACGAGAATTCCTTCAGCCATAAAAGCGTTTTAAGGGCCGATTGAGCCGCAAACTGTTTAAGGTTAGAATGAACTTGAATAAAACCCCACGAGGGAACCCCTTTAAGATAGTCTTCAATGATTTATTTTTGTCCTGGTTTCAAAACAACTGTTAGCTAATTTAAAGATGAAAATAGTAAAAATTGGACATAGAGCTATTCTTATCATCTGAATGAATAAAGGAGATCCATCGTCTCTAGCCACAAAAAAGTAGAAGAGCCAAGGTAGGAGCGCGAGAAACATTAAAAACAATCCAACAATCATATCTCCAAAAGTGTATTTATGTATTTTCATTAGGGTTCCATATTTATTTAGACACATTAATAGGGTGTTAACGGCAATGTAAAAATGACCCACTAGCTGCAACTGAAAAATGATCCACTGTTGACTAAAGTTGGAAGAAGGCCCCAAAGCTGGAAACCGATATGTTAGGAGAAGAAACAGTGGTAGAAGT
>JACCVV010000052.1 GCA_013697955.1 Tatlockia sp.
TTGATTCTTAAAATTAATCTTTTAAAGTAATAGTATTGAGAAAAATGGCTTGTTCCTTATAACTCAGTCGGGCAAAGGGATGTGAACATGTTCTGGGAAATTTCGTACCTTCCTGCAAAGAACCCCTAATAATGGTCGTTGTTGATGTAACCATCGCCCAACATGTCGAATAGTTGCCATCGTTCTATTGATTGAAGTCGCTTTATAAGTTTTCCCAGTTTTTTCTGAAATGATTTTGCATAAATGCTTTTGAAAATTTGATCAAACTACCTTTCTAAGTGAGGTTTTTATCTTGTCTGACTAATATATAAACATTTCGTTTTACATTTAACTTTCGAAAGAAAAAATATATGAGTTATGAAGATTTAGATGCCAAAATTCAGAATCACACCTTAGTAGGGGTCGAATGGAAGAACCCCCAAAAGTGGTCGTTTTAATATAATATTATTTTTATCAATGAGCTATAATTTTTTCTTTTGAATTAAAGATGGTTTAATATGATGCTTATTCATCTAATTTTTAGCAATTTGTTTTTTATTTCTGTTCAATTTTGTCAGAACTAACACTTTTGGGGGCTCTTCCATTCGATCCCAGTTAATTCATTAAAATAATGAAGGCTCTTATAAGAATCAGCCTCAACAAGTCAGATTTTTAACTCAAATGAGGATATTTACATCTAATTTAACGCTTAAGTGGGTTGGCTGTTCCATTGCTCCCTAAGGCCCTTTTTCGCCTGTTCCGTTTTTTCTGGAGAACCACTGACATGTACTGTGTAATAATAAGAAAATCTTATCTATCACAAACTCTGCGTTTTTCGAATTTTGGCGATCGAGGAAATTCATAGGGTCTCATTTTAGTTTTTCCCTCATTATACCCTGTTTGTGATGGATAAGGTACGTTATCCATCTCAAAGTGACATCACTTAATATCTGAAACATAATTATATTTATTAATGTACTATTTTTATTCAAATTGTGACAACAATATCAGAACTGTAATAGTGATTATCTTCGTTAGTCTGATTAAGTAAATTTAGATTTATTTGATTTTGATATGAGGGTAGTTTAAAAAATTGCGGACCATTTTTAGAGACTGAAATTTTAAAACTTACGGGTTTTTCATAACCTGGATCATAACAATACCAATCGATACGCTTCTCTCTTTCAAGTTGGCTAATTAAACGATGTTCAATTTGCCAAAATACAAATTCTGAATAGTGAAATTCCAGGCTCAGATTTTTATTATTAACAATGGATTCAAGCAATGCATTATTAAAATTGCATTTTCTCCAAGTGATTTTAAGATGGAGTGAATAAGTAAATTGAATAATCCAATCCCTAATGACAGTAGCAAGATCATTTCTACAATCCAGGAAATGAAGGTTATTAAATTTAACCTTTCGCTCATGCAGAAAAGAGAGAAGTTCCAATATAATATCACTGCTAAGATTATCAAAAATAAAAGAACAAGCAGTATCAGGGGGATAGGACTGGATTATATCCCAGAGTACTTTTATAAATACGCTTCGGTTGCATTGATTGATCAAAGTATATTCGAATATATCGAAAGGACGGAGAAGAATTGCTTGTTGGGATGATATGGAGTGTTTAATAGACTCAACAAATTGCCAAGTATTGGATTTTTCACCCCGTAGTGGGGTATTTAGCTTCTGATAGGCCTCTTCATAGTGTTGCGCAAAGTGAAACCCCTTAGGGCAATGAACAAAACGAGTTAAAAAAGGAACTGATATGCCTTCATCCAAATCATCCAAAATAATATAAGCGTCTACTTCGGTAATTTGGCTGCGAAGCCATGATTCAATTTCTTGAGCTCGATTAAAGATATCAATATCAGGAGTAGATCCAATGACCCTATCGTTCAAATCATAAATGCCAAACAGAGCGTTAAATTGATTTTGCGAATGTTTGTAGCGCCAAGTAGAGGATATAACAATCTTTACGTCATCTTCTTGGCAAAGCATTTTTAAATAATCAACTGCTAAAGGTGTAAAATTTAGAAAACCAATTAGCGATTTGTCTTTTAAAGAATCAACTGTTTGCACAGTATGCTTTATTTTCAATTCCTGACGAAGCGTATTAAGTTCTGTAATCGAAGGGTTTATGTAATCATTAACCAGCATAAGGTCATCAATGTCTAAAAAAATAATTCTCATGCACAATCCGAGTGACTAAAAACCCCAATACTATCACATTGCCAAAATCGATTTGTAGACAACGCCGTCCTTTAATTATTAATAAACGATATAAAAGACAAAATGTTTTATATGATTTTATGTGTCTCATTATTTATAAGTGAGTAGACACCATTTTTTCGGAACCTTTTTAAGTCTCTTAAATCCTTAAATATTGATTAGAAGACTGATATACGATTGTTGGATATTTCCAGCATTCAATTCAGCAAATCGAGTAATTTGAAATAAATCACCATACTTATCCTGAGGAATCTTACTAAGCTCCATTACTCCTCTAACCTTGTTATTACCTTGCTCTGCGATTATAAGTTGATTTTCCCCACTAAAAATGGTTAAATATTGTTTAATTCAACTATTTTTGATGCAAATGTATACTAAAATCGATTATCCAACTACTCAAAGTTTTTTTAAAAATACGAAAACGACTCAATTAAATTTCTCAGATAACATCTTATTTAAAATAATAAAAGCTGAAACGACCAGTTTTTTGTATGGCTCCATGCACTTCCCCATCCCAGGATCTCAATGTTTATCTCTTGAAGCAAAAACTGCGTTTGAAAAAGCTGATTGCGTTATTTTTGAAATGATAATTAATTTGCAAGATCAACAACAAATCAATGCATTTAATCTAAAGTTATTTCAGTGGCTTAGCGATAACAGGCAAGAAACTTTAGACCAATCTAATGCTAAGGTAAAAAAAATTGGAGACCACCTTAATTTCGTATCAGATCGCCCACCAATTGAGCGCTATCATGCGGCTCTCCAAACGCTTTCTAGCAAGATTCTTTGTAATTCCAATGATGGGAATAAAGTCCTTACCGAATTATTTGAAACATCTTTATATAATAAAGCAATAGAATTAAACAAACCTTGTTTTGGTTTAACAGGTTTTGCTAATCAGCTTGCAAATTTATGGGGAATGGAATTAACTTATTCTGAGCAAATTGAGTTAGTAGAACATTTACTTCCCCAAGTTAATGAAGAGGCGGCTAGAACATTCATTGAGAACTCAAAAAATGCATATTTAGCTCGAGATCTTAAAAAGGTTATAGAGCTTGCCATGGGATTGTTAGGTAAAAACGTTTTGGAATTAAAAAGTGTTGATAAATACCTACATTATCTTCTTTATAAATCTAATGAAATTTTTGTATCAAATTTGGAAAAATATTTACCAAAAAATAATGCTTTTATCGTACTAGGTTGTAACCACTTACCTGGAGTATTGGAGAATTTAATTTCTCGCGGTTATCAAGTTGAACCTGTTATTGAAAGTCCTTTGAATTATGCTCTTGAAACAATTCAGGATGATAACCTACGAAACATCGCTACTTTATAAGGCTAAGGTGTTATTCAGGATCAGCTGAGATAGGGGTGGAACAATGGAACGGTTGTGGGAAGTTTTCCCATAACTGTTCCAGTCCTTAAGGGCGGGCTAAACTTCCATTAAATAAGTATTTTTTCTCCACAATATAATTTAAATATTGTTTCCTTAATTGATCTCAAATTAATAACTCGATTAAAGACTTTATGGAATATTACAGCGCTTCCGATTTTTTTTTTGCAAAACCCAATTCTAACGTCTTTTGAAATATGGCAAGTTGGGGTCGAACGGAAGAACCTCAAAAAGTGTTCGTTTCAAAATAATCATAATTTGCAGACAAAGAAGATGACTGCAAGTGGAGGCATATTTCTCTTTGATTAACGAAAACTCCAACAAGGCCAACAAGGCCAACAAGGCAAGGATAAATCTGACCAAGATAAACAAGACCATAATAATCAAGAACAAGAACAGCAAAATAAACCAGGTTTTGGAAAATAATTAATACTGGACCTAGCATTCACGCTGAGGCTAGGTCAGTTTCTTAGATAAAATATTTGATTTTTAAGTTTTTGCTATGGGCAGCTCTGCCCAGCG
>JACCVV010000032.1 GCA_013697955.1 Tatlockia sp.
CATTGCCATTGATTGCTACGTTCCCTTTGCTGGCAATTAAAGTGACATCATGTGCAGATTTATAATCGGTTTTGACCTCTATTGATTTAGCCCTTATTGAAATATTGCAGTCCCTTGGTTCCATATGCTCAAGGTTTACCGCATCGTCAATATTTATACTGAGCGACTTGGAAAAATTCTGGTTTTTAGATTGTCCTTTTTTACCGATTAAATCGTGAGCATTATTAAGTTTTTTTACATCAAAATGACCATTATCCAAATTCATTGCGCCCTGAAAATTACCTGTTTCAGACTGCACATAAAAGGCATTATTTTTTCCTTTCCCTGAATATAAACGTGTGGTCGCTGTTGTTTGTACATCTTTTGCCTTGAATAACAGATTACCAGTCTGCTTATGATTAGCTGAGCGATGCTCAATTTTATTACCGCCATCAAATTCACAATCATGGGTTTTTAAATGCCCTTTTTTCTCAAAAATAATAGACTCTTTTGCTTTGACCAATGTTTCTGCGAGGCTGTTATTCCCAGTAAAAGTAGCCTTATTGCTTTCCACAGTGGATTTATTAATCACATTATCTTCCGATCTAAAAGTCTTGTTAATTTTGGCATGTGACGATTTCATTTTACTTTTATTCAGTGTCATTTTATCCGCATTGATTGACTGACCTTCAAAAACAACATTGTTGGTAGTTATCGTTTTCGCGGCTTTTATTTGATTGCTGCCTGCTTCTTCCGTGGCTTCTGTACTAGTTGGATCTGGAGTTTTTTCTCCAGAGGGTGTTTTTGATTCGTCTTCTATTTTGGGTAAGGTTGCTTTAAAAGTAGAATCTTGCAGATGCATGGTTTGTGCACTAAGACCGCTATCCAAGGTCTTCGCATTCTTCACTTCCAATTTATTTTTTGACTGAATAAAACTCTTATTCAGGTCAATCCCATCCATAGTGATATTTCCACCTGAAAAATGGGCCTCTTTTCCTGTTAAATGGCCTTTTTGTGTTAATTTATTTTTTGCATACAGTTGAGACGCTTTTACCTTGGTTTCTCCAGTTAAATACATATCTTTTGACCGATAGCTACACTTTTCAAACTGGCTATCCTTGCCTTTGAATGTTTTTGCACTCGCATGGGTTTTTTTATAGGTTCCTTTGTAATCATCATGCAGCGTAGAACTAATTTGCATCCCTTCCATCACCACATTATTGGTGATTAATTGCCCTGCTGCCTTGATTTGATTAGCGCTTGCTTCTTCTGTGGCTTCTGTAGTCGTTGGCTCGGGAGTATTTTCGTCAGAGGGTTTGGATTCTTCGTCTATTAGGGGTAAGGTTGCTTTAAAACTAGAATCTTGCAGATGCATGGTTTCTGCACTAAGACCGCTGTCTAAGGTCTTCGCATTCTTCACTTCCAATTTATTTTTTGATTGAATAAAACTCTTATTCAGGTCAATCCCATCCATAGTGATATTGCCACCTGAAAAGAGTGCCTCTTCTCCTGTCAAATGGCCTTTTTGCGTTAATTTGTTTTCAGCATACAGTTGAGACGCATTGACCTTGGTTTCTCCTGATAAATCGATATCTTTCGATCTATAGCTACACTTTTCAAATTGGCTATCCTTGCCTTTGAATGTTTTTGCACTCGCATGGGATTTTTTGTAGGTTCCTTTGTAATCATCATGCAGCGTAGAACTAATTTGCATCCCTTCCATCACCACATTATTGGTGGTTAATTGCCCTGCTGCCTTTATTTGATTAGCGCCTGCTGCTTCTGTACCTTCGGGAGTCGTTGCCTCTGGAGTATTTTCGTCAGAGGGCGCTTTGGATTCTTCGTCTAATAGGGGTAAGGTTGCTTTAAAACTAGAATCTTGCAGATGCATGGTTTCTGCACTAAGACCGCTGTCTAAGGTCTTCGCATTCTTCACTTCCAATTTATTTTTTGATTGAATAAAACTCTTATTCAAGTCAATCCCATCCATAGTGATATTGCCACCTGAAAAGCGGGCCTCTTCTCCTGTTAAATGGCCTTTTT
>JACCVV010000047.1 GCA_013697955.1 Tatlockia sp.
TCATCATAATGAGCAATAAAAGAGCAAAATATCATTTCTAAAGCCTAAATGTCAAATACGCTAATGGTTTGATCGTGAAGCTAATTTTATGTACTACAATTAAGTGGAAAGAAACTACAGGGAAAAATCATGAATGATATCTTAAATCTAATTGCCTTCATTGTCTTAGTCGGTATTGTTATGTGGATAATTAACGCCTTAATCCCAATGGCCGGTGCTATTAAAAGTCTTTTGAATTTATTAGTTATGATTTTATTAGTAATTTATATTTTACAATTTTTTCATCTCATCCATCCAATTTTGCCGATGGTACGCCTATTTCGTTAAATAGATGAACAAAATTGGGCCTTCAGGCCCAATTTTTTTTTTGCTTATAATTTCATTTTTTTATAAATAAAGAAGGGTAAATTTCGGATAATCAGCATAATGAAGCGCCAAAAGAAAGGATGATATATTAACCTTTTTCCTGCAAATAAAGCTTTCCAACAAGCTTCTGCGCAGGCTTTAGGAGGCGAGGCGTAAAAAATACCGGGCTGACCATAGGTTTGTGCGGTATCGATGAAGCCGAGGCGGGCTATCGTAATATTCAATTTCTTAGAGGCTTCTTGTTGTAAACCCTCCAGATAGACTTCTACAAAAGCTTTTGAGCCACCATAGAGGCTATTTTTTGCGCGACCACGGCAAGCAGCAACAGAGCTTAAAAAAATGAGCCTGTGTTCGCTTTGCGCTTTATGAAGGTAGGCATAAATTAATTGGACAGTCGCTAAAGCATTTACTTTGATTAGATTTTCGATATTTGATTGATTCAGGTTAGTGTTTTCAACGATAGAACTAAAAGCAATAAATAGGTCAATTTCTTCCCTAAAGCTTTCGAAGTGAGCAAGGATCTCGTTAAGATCATTCGAAAAATCACAAATTAAGGTCTTACAATTAATTCGAAATCTCAGACATACATCCGCTTTGATAATATCGAGTTGAGCCTTATCTCGGCCAACTAAAAGCAAGGAATAGCCCGCTTGAGCTGCCAATTTTGCGAATTCCTCAGCAATTATTGAAGTAGCTCCCAAAATCACCCAAGTTCTGTTTTTTTCAAAAGTTAGCTTAGTCATTGCTAATTCCTAAACGGAGACTCAAATCTGAACGTATTTTAGTTTGGTAGCGCTTTACTACATTTTTAAAGTCTTCATGCTTTGAATATTGGCGATTAAATTGCTCTTTGTTGAGTAAAATATCTTTTGCTAAATAAATTTTGCCTTCTTTTTCGGTAATCCATTCATTCATGGCCAAAATTGCCTTTTTTGCCTGTTTATTATTGATAAAATCGATAGCTAGAGTAAAACCCGGCTCAGCAAAGGATAAAAGACCAGTACCTGATTGTGTAAAATATTTTAATACGGCAAGGGTAGGTGTTGCCTGGCAATTTCGGATAATTTCAATCAATCGTTCTAAAGCGTCAGGTGCTAAATCTTTATAAAAAAGGGCTTGAAACTGTAAAAGGCCATTTCTGCCATATAGGTGGTTCCAATTTTTTATTGAATCTAGTGGGTTATTAAAATGTGATAAATATAAAATGCGTTTTTTTTCAGAGTGAACTTTAAAATAAAGGCGATTAAATAGCTTCATTATCCAAGGATTAATAAAGCGAACAGGTAATTTAGGAACCTTATATTGGCCTTGCCTGCTGAGATTTGTTTTTTCGCAATGATTAGCAAGACTCAAAAGCGCTTTAGGTCCATTTAAAAGATCAAGCCAGGCAACCTGATAATCATATTCCACACCTTTGTCTTGCATACGCTCCAATAGAGCATTCCAATTGAAATATTTTTCACTACGAGCCTCAACAAACTGTGAAGCTTGGCGCATTTTTATTGCAACACGCTTAATTAGTCCCGTTAATCCAAGCCCCCCAATAGTTGCGAAAAAGAGTTCAGCGTTGGTTTCTTTTGAACAGTGATAAGTGTCTTCACCAAGTTGTAATTCAAGCCATTGCACATGTTCACCGAAAGAACCTTGCTGATGATTGTTTTTTCCATGAATATCATTGGCAATTCCGCCGGCTAAGGTTGCAGCTAAGGTTCCTGGTATTACAGGCGGAATAAAATCGGGGTGAATTAAAAATAGATCGGCGAAGCAAACTGAACTTTGGCAAACCAATAGCCCGGTAGACTCATCAAATGAAAGAAGATGATTTAACCGGCTTGTATCGATAATTACCCCTTTATTATTCAAACAGCAGTCTGAATAACTCAAGCCAGCACCTCTGGCTAGAAATCCCCCAGTTGCCAATTTTTTCATCAGGGGTGCAATCTGCGCTTCATTATCAAGGCGAAAACAAGTTGAATGTGAGTGAAGTGCACGAGAAAAATTGGAAAATTTAGTATTTTTGGGGAGCATGTCGCATCAATCAAGCAAATTCACTTAAGTTTGGCACGTTTTTCTCATGCGCTCAAATGACTTGTAATTGATTTCGTATTGAAAAAAATCTAAAGACTTTCTGGCATGGTTTGTGCCTAATCTTTTGTATCAGGAAAACCATTAAATTGTTGCAGAGCGGGGGGGTTATGTCGAAGGATAGTCGAGATATGTCAGAACAGGCTCGTGAAATTTCTAATCTATCTTGCTCAAATCCAGTCAAAGTCATTGCGGTCAGTGCTGGAAAAGGAGGCGTTGGGAAATCTAATGTTTCTATTAACCTGGCAGTCGCTTTAGCTCAACTACAGAAGAATGTTTTGTTGCTAGACGCAGATTTAGCACTCGCTAATGTGGATATCATGTTAGGACTGCATATTAAATTTAATCTTTCTCATGTAGTTCAAGGTCTTTGCAATTTGAGCGATATTATTCTGGAGGGCCCATCAGGGATCCGGGTTGTTCCTGCTGCTTCTGGAATGGATCATATGACCCAGTTAAGTCCAGCAGAACACGCTGGATTGATCGACGCTTTCAACCAACTGACGGATAATCTGGATTACATGATTATTGACACGGCCGCAGGAATTTCCGACACCGTCTTAAGCTTTGCTCGTTCATCACAGGAATTAATAGTGATTGTCTGTGATGAGCCCACCTCATTAACTGATGCCTATGCACTGATTAAAGTAATGTCAACGCGCTATGAATGGTCTCATTTTCACATTTTAGCGAACATGGTTAAAAATTATAGGGAAGGGCGAGAGCTTTTCAACAAGCTTTATCGGGTTGCGGAGCATTTTTTGGATGTTCGACTGGATTATCTAGGCGCCATTCCTTATGACGCCCATATTCATGATGCAGTAAAAAGACAGGAACCTGTTTTAATTGCCTACCCAGAATCAGAATCATCTAAAATGTTCTTACAAATAGCAGAGTCCGTAGACGAGTGGCCTTATAAGCATTCGCTAGGGGGAAATACCAGCTTTTTTCTTGAACGTTTGGTAGCAAGAAAATAAAAATTAAAAATAGTTGTCAAACCAAAGGAGAACGTCGTGGATGCTTTGGCTGCCTACGGCAAAGTGAGTGAACAAACTCAGGAAACGCTGGTTAAAACTCATGCGCAATTAGTGAAACGGATTGCTTATCATCTGTTAGGACGCTTGCCTTATTCAGTGCAACTTGATGATCTCATTCAAGCCGGAATGCTAGGTTTACTTGAGGCCGTACGCCATTATGACTCAACAAAAGGCGCCTCATTCGAGACTTATGCCGGCATACGCATACGAGGTTATATGCTTGATGAAGTTCGGCGCAATGATTGGGTTCCCAGATCTGTGTACCGCAATTCACGAATGATTGCCGAAGCCGTTAGAAACGTAGAAAACAGGCTTGGACGGGAAGCCAAAGATCATGAAATTGCAGCGGAACTTCATATGAGTCTTGATGATTATTTTGAAATTCTCAAGGATTCGGTTGGCAGTCAACTTTATGGTTTTGATGATTTGGGCGTGGGAGAGGATATTTTGACGGTTGAAGGCGGAGATTTTTCCGAGCCTCATATTACCGTTTTGCGTGATGATATGGCTCATCATCTGTCACAGATAATTGAAGGGTTGCCAAAGAACGAACGTCTCGTTCTTTCTTTATATTATGAACAGGATTTGAACCTCAAAGAGATTGGTGAAGTTTTAGGTGTTTGCGAGTCAAGAGTGTCTCAAATTCATAGTCAAGCCACCTTGCGAATAAAATCCCGGTTGCCAACGTAAGTTCCTTAATTTTTGCTTAATCTTAGTGTGATATTATTTAGCATAGTGCTATTTAATGGGTGAACTATGAGTATTCTCGGAACTTACTGGTGTGAAAACGATAAAATTTGGGTGCGTTTTATTGAAGAAAATAAAATTGTGCGTGCAGAAATTGCCGAAATTTCAAATGATCCTACGGTGACCAAAGGATGGGTTGAAATTACTAAAGGATTTTGGCAAGTCAATTATGCAGATAACAGTGAACGCCCCTATATTGCATGCTTTCATTTTGATAAGGGGTCTTTTTTTAAACGAGATGATATTAATCATGGATTTATGGCGACCAGTGAGAGGCGAAATGGTAATTGGTATCCACCTAAATTTGACCCATTTCCCCAAAATATAAGCGATGACTTTAACTCAAGACCTTATAATAAGCTGCCTTTAACGCCTGAAATGTATTCCGCAAAGATTAAACGTGAGCAAGAAGCCCAACAATTGAAAATAAAACAAGATGAAGAGAGATGGCAAAAGTTCCAGGGCTCTGATCTACACCGAGATGGAATGAACGTAGCTTTCTTCAATAGTTTTTTCCCTGAGCATATGGAAGGATTGCTCCTTGATCTTTTAAAAAGTGAATTATTTGAGCTGAATCCAAAGGCTTATAGTTTTACTGATTATATAAATGTTTTGAAAACTATAGTTGAAGATGATACCAACAATTTGCATCAAAAAATTATTGCACTTGCTGCCACCACCGATCTCGATAAAGAGCTATCTGTCGACTTAACTCGGGTGGAATTGTATGAAGCGAAGAAATCACTTTATTTCAATGTATTAAGGGAAGAGGCGCTTTTTTTAGCTCAGGCCTTTGGTATTAAATGTGAAATTTTAGCTGTTCAGGATATTGGTAAAAAGAATTCATCCAATCAGTCTGGATGGACTCAACAAAACGATTTTAATGATTATCAGGGATTTAATTTTGACAATGACTATCAACCAAATCAAGGATTTGATTACCAATTTGATTATCCTCGAGGAGATCTAGAGGAAGGTGATGGTGGTTTTCAACAAGCAATAGTCGCTAGTCTTCAGGGCAGTATTAACAACCAGAATCATTTTGATGACTCTGAGATTGAAGGGATAATGCAAGAATCCGAAAATGAATTTGTAATGCTCGATTTAATCAAAATAGCGGTCTCAAATGCTCAGGAAAAGTATCAAAAATGGTATGGCGGTGAAAATTTACGAGGCGACAAAGGTTGCTTTACTTTTTTCCGACATGGAAAAGATGGTCAGATACGTGCTGTCGAATTGAAAAACCAAATCTTAAATATGAGTGAAAAATTTGATGCAGTTGCAGAAATTAACAAACATTTAAGATCGGATGACACTAAATATCATCGCCATTCTTTTGCTTCCTTCTTGCTTGACGAATTAAAATCTATACCAGGAAGTCCATGGCAGGGTATAGCTTATATTCCAGAGAGCAATTTATACGATAAAAAATTGGTAATTTCCCACATAGATTCTCCTCCAGTAAATAATTTTAATAACATTATCTAGCCTTATAGGCCAAGTTAAGCTTGGCCTTAAACACATTCCCGTGAAATTCATTATAAATAACTATCTTCATAAATTTGACGAAAGAGTCATTTTGTATTATATATGATTGTCACAAATTCTGATGTGCTTTGAAATAAATTGATGTGACAATTAGATGGAGACTTAGATGCAAAATGACAAAATAGGTAACCCCACTAAATATTATAAACACCCTGACGAAGTAAAAAACGATAGGGCCTTAACGACTAAAGATAAAATCATCTTATTAGAGAATTGGTTAGATGATATTAACCTTAAACTGGTAGCTGAGGATGAGAATATGCCCTGTACGGTTGAAGCTCCTAAAAATTATACCAATGAAATCAAGGAAATACTTGCAAATTACAAACCCGTATTTTCTTAATTGGGGAAATTATTTTAACTAAGCCTGCACGATAATGTAGGCTTTTTTATTTCATGACAACAAAAAATAAATTTATATGACAAAAATTACAATTATATTTGACAGAAACGTCACTGATATGAGATAGTTAAGTCACTTCTACGGTGACTTGAGTAACAAACCTGTTGTGAACCCACTGGAAGTTTTTATAATAATTAATTAAGGATATTAATATGAAAACATTAAAAATAGCATGCGTCGCAACTTTATTAGCTTCTTCTATTTCTGCCTATGCAAACACACCCTGCGCTGGCTTTGAAATTAAAGTTAAAAACCATCTAGCGGATGATTTATTAGTAACCACTGCATCAGTTCATGGCGCCGAACTGCAACCAGGTGGTATTTCCAAAATTTCTGCTAAAACTGAACAGGTTTTCACAGTAAATAATGTAAATGCAGAAACAATGAAAGCCGATATCGTCCTGCATACCCTGTCAGTTCCTTCTAAAGAAGTGAAAATATCTTTCGATCTACATAATGGAAAACTGGTTTGCAAACACACAGATACCTCTCCTGAGAGCGATTATTCAGTCGATAAAATTCGTCTACCAGGCAAAGTTGATTATGTCATTTCCAATAGATAAGAGACAAAAAGGCCAAGGATGGTCGTTTTGTAAAAGGAATAATATTAAGAGGAGAGATTTATGAATACCGATATTTTCGAAGGCAATTGGGAAGAGATTAAAGGTAGGATAAAAAAAACCTGGGGCAAGTTAACCGATGATGATCTTACTGAAATCAAAGGCAGCCAGCAGGAAATTTACGGAAAATTACAAAAGCAT
Organism: Tatlockia sp.; assembly: GCA_013697955.1. GTDB lineage: Bacteria > Pseudomonadota > Gammaproteobacteria > Legionellales > Legionellaceae > Tatlockia. The sequence continues at coordinate 6,948 of JACCVV010000047.1, forward strand.
TATGGGCATAGCAAAGAGCAGGCTCAAAAAGCGATAGATGAGTTTAAGGCAAGTAATAAATCTTGGGAAATTTAAAATTTAAAGCCCTCTTCATGGGGGCTTTTTTCGTTAAATTCAATTCATAGCTCTCTAAGATATTGATAAATAGGAGTTTATTTATGAAAACCCAATTTAAAAGATATTTTCTCTTGTTCTGTACCTTAAACCTCTCTGGAGTTTCTCAAGCCTGCAATGAATTAAAGATTACCGAATGGCCTCCCATGATGGTAGATAACAAAACAGAATTAAATAATATTCTCTTTAAAGATATGACTGTGACCTACAACTATCAGCTAAAAGATGTGGAGATGGATGAAGCAGTAAAATTAAGGCACGCACAGAAGACTTTTATAGAACGAAGCGCTTGCAATAATGGTGATATTCAGTGTCTACTGAAAAAAGATCTTGAATTTAAATTCGTTTATCGAATAGTAGATAAAGAAATTTTGAGAGTAGATTTGTCAAAAATTCGTTGCCAGAAGCTATCAAATAAACAAATTTTTTTCTAATTTAGATTCTTAGGATCAAATAGAAAACTTTAATTTGTTTTTCACAATTATAATTGTGACATTTTTTGTCAAACCTCCGGTAGAAGAACATGTATTAGTAATGTCACAAAATGTTACATTTTTACTAATATTTTGATAGACTTCAACTTTGCCGAAAAATATTTTTTGGAGAGTATCCATGTTAATAATGCGTGAACCTGGTTCTGAAAATAAAATCCAGTTTAGAATAAGAATGACTGAATCAGTTTATAAAGAAATTGATGAATATTGCCAATGGGCTGGTATCCGTGTTCGAGATTATTTTATCGAAAAAGCCTGCCAACATATTTTCAAAAATGATGAAGATTGGATAAATTTCAAAGCCTCAAAAGAAAAATCTTAATTCTTTTTATTCTTTTCTAAATCACGAGCAGCCTTTTCAGGATTATTGAAGAAGGACAAATGTTTATTTTGTTTTTATTATAATCCTGATTGCAAGAAAGGCGGATTAAAATAACGGCCGGAAAATCTTGCAACTCAGGTTTTAGAAAGGGCTACCCTTCTTTTTCAGCTAGCTCTAACATCTGATGCAAATGTAAATTCCATTCAGGATCTTTAGCTAAGAGATTAGAAGCGGCTTTCTCGATAAAATATCCTAAATCATAGATCCCAGCCCAATGACAATAATTTTCAATTTGTTCGAGAATGACAGGATTTACTTTTGCTTTTATTGAACTAACATCTACAGTTTTTTTGTTTTTAATGATGGGCATTATAAAGTTCTCCATCTAATACCAGGTTAGCGATAGATAAATTAGTAATTTATCAAAATCATAAGAGTTGTAGCGCTTTACTAAAATGAAATTTAGGAATTAATGCTGTAAAGTAGAGCATGATGGCAGAAAAAATTCAAGTTATATCAGCCTAATTTCCAAACCTTCATAAATATTCAGCTGCGCTGGCCCAACAAATTAACCTAAATTATCGCTGATGTAAATCAAAAGAAGGCAAAGTGCCATTCCACTAAGGAATAGCCAGAGTTAGATAAGTTTAAATTTCTTTGAAGGTTTTAGAACGGGTTACAGGTAAACATTGAGGATAGTTTTTTGCAATATAAGCTATTAATTTTTCGCGAACTTCACAGGATAAATCCCAAGCTTTAGAAGGGCTATCGGCGCTAGCTAGAATCCTGAGCTGCATAACTTTATCCTGAAGATCGGAAACCTGAATTTGATTGACATTTTTATCCCATAGTGAAGATTCTGATAAAATCCTTTTTAATTCTGCTCTTAATTCAGGTAGCGGCAGGGTGTAATCTGCATATAAATTGACCGTCCCAATTAGGTTATTCGTTTCTTCTCTACTCCAATTTTGAAAAGTCTTTTCGAGAAAAAAATTAGTAGGCACAATCAGGCGGCGCCAATCCCATAATTTAATGACCACATTGCGAAAGTTAATTTCCTCCACAATGCCGAATTCATTCTCGATAATGATGGCATCACCAATCTTTATGGGCTGAGTCAGTGCTATTTCCAAGCCTGAAAAAACACCGCTGAGGGTCTTTTGTGCAGTGAAAGTTATTACCAGTCCGAGAAACCCCGCCGTGGTTAGAACGCTGGTCCCTAGAGCCTTAACACTATCAAACAACAAAAGCATCGAGCCGCTAACCAAGATCATCGTGAGAGTGAGAGCTATGCGTTTTAAAATTAAAAGCTGAGTCTTCATTTTTCGCGCAGCAAAACTATTTTGAGTTTTTGCGGCGTAATGATGAAGAAGTATTTGTTCTGTACTATTTATCAACTGGTACAAAATCCAGCCGCTAGCACCAATAAGCAGCACAGAGGTTCCTTTTGATAAAAGATATCTAAATTCTGCGGGTAAATTTAGATTTTGGATTAGTTGATTAAATATGACGATAAATCCAATCGCTCTAGCGATTTTAGCTAAAGAACTGACTAAAATATTTATAATATGGTGCGAAGTTGCAAAGGCTGATACCGTGAAATAATTGGTTGCCTCTTTGATTATCTGATTAATTAACCAGAAAAACGCCACAGCCAAGATAGTTTCATAAATAAGACCTTCAGCTAAGGATAGGGAATCCAGGTATTGAAATTCGAAGTGCGAAATCAAATAATAATGATAAAAATAATGTAACAGAACAGTTAAAAATAAAACGGATACCGGCTTAAAAAGAACTGAACGGAAAGTGTTTAATGAAGGTGTTGGCATGGTATGAGAATTAAGTTCAAGGCTTTCCATTAATGTCTCCCATTAGATTTGTGATTTTTTAAATTTTAAATCGATAAATAGAGGCGCTTCCTCAAGAAATGAGGAAGCTATTTGGATTAAGCGTTGAAGTTTTTCCAGGCTGATGCCAGGTTGCTTGAAGGGCTGTGATCTTTTACACCTAAAACTATACCTCCAGATTTGATTCCTGTTTCAAAAGATTTTGCTTTATCTTCAGGAATACCCCAGCCAACCAGTGAACCGACGATTCCGCCAGCAATTGAACCAGCTCCTGCACCTGCCAGGCCTGCAGCCAAAGGGCCAGCAACAATCAGGCCTAATCCTGGAATGACCAGGCTAGTTCCGATCGCTGCAATTGCGGCTACTAAACCGCCAATCGCACCACCAGTTGCACTTCCAATGGCCAAACCTTCAGAAACTTTCGTGCCTTCTTTTACTAACACAGAATCATAATATTGTTTACGCGAATCTTCAGACATTATGACGTTAATATCTTGAGGTTTGTAGCCTTCATCGATAGCAGCCTGGTATGCTTTTTCAGCACTTTCACGATCTTTAAAAATCTCTGTCGTTAAATGTAAATCTTTTATATTGTCAGTCATGGAATATTCCTTTTTTTAATAATTATTGGTTAAGATTATTTTCTAAACAGGTTAGAGATAATATATCCAATTCCAGCAGCTATCAGTACCGATTTAACAGGTTTTTCTTTCACAGTTTTAATGAAGTCTTCTGCATAATTCACAGCGCAATCTTGAAGCTCATTCGCCTTGGATACACCTTCTTCATACAAATTAACCGTTTTTTCTTTTACATGATTTGCCAGATTTTCAGCATTGGCTTTTAAATCTTCGTAAGTAGAGGAAGCTTTATCTTTTGCAGTTTCAGCTAGCTCTTCAGAAGTATTTCCAATTTTATTTTTAAGTGCATTTAAATCATTCATCTTTGAGTTCCTTTTATTTATTTGTCACAGGTAATGTTAACTAAGTATGAAATGCTTGTCAAATATATTGTTAAAAACATGTCACAATAAAATAATTATGGAAAATTTATCTACTTTGACAATTATGTCATCATTTGATTCTTGAATTGAATTTAATTTCTGAAAGCTTATTCTGACAATATTAACTAGCGGAAATGATTTTGAGGATTTAGTTATTTAGTCGATTTACTTCTATTTAGTCTAACTGTGGCAGCATTTCGAACGTGGATTATGTCAAAATTAATAGGTGAAAAATTAAAAAAAAATTAATAGAATTTTTAAATTTTAGAACTAATGGAGGGTATCTGGTACAAAATTTTATAACTCATCTTTTAAATTCGGAAATTCTAGTCCTAAAAATATCATTACAAACATTATCAAACTCAAGAATAACCCTGCAGTCGATTGCGCATTCCAGACAGCAGATTGCCACATGCAAAACCACTCTCCAGCTATAGTGATAAAACCAACCATATATAACATAAAACCAAGAAATAAGCCGATAAAGGATAAATTTTTAGCTTGGTTGAATTGCAACGCTGAGCTATTGATATGGGATAAAAGCTGAAAACAGCCAAGCCAACAGAAGATAGCAGTTAATAGCTGCCAGGCGCTGATGAGGTAAAGAACTGCTATTTGAATAGAGGGATTGGTAACCGCACGTCGCATAAATATAGGGGAATTAAAGGTGGTATCCATGCTCAATACATGCTGGATTGCCGGTAAATTGCTATTGACGTTAATTAAATTATCAAAGCTTACTAAAGAAAAAAATAAGGCGATTGAGCCAACCATGAATAATTTAAGGTAACGAAAGCTTATTGGCATAGATGTCTCAAAATAAATGAATTAATAAAGTTAAACTTTTCATTAAAAAAATCGGGCCACAAAGGGCCCGATTTTAAAATCCTTTCTTTAAATTAGGCCAGAATCAAGTGGCGCCGAAACAGGGAAGGATGTCGATACACTACCGCAAGAATTTGTAGCAACTACATTTACAGTGAAAGTGTAATCGGTGGCTCCTACACCCGGGTCAATCGTTATGTTGCCTAAAGAATCAATGCTAACAGTAGGATTCACTCCACCAGTTGAAATGTCAGTAATGGTAGCTGAATAAGTGAAGGGCATAGTTCCACTAAAGATATCAGTTGTAGGTATTATTACTGGGGTCACAGTCTCCAATGCAGGTATTGCTCCTATAAGACTTGGTGGCACACAAATAGCTGGAGCCTGGGGAGGTTGTGGAATATTTAATTTGGAATCAGCAATAGCAAGCACCTGCGGTAAATAAATAGCAGGTTTTTCAATCCAGGTGTTCATTGGGTTGTAAGCGGGACGTAAAGGCGCGTCCTTATCTAAATAGTTAGTGCTAAGTGGCATATCTTTCACTGCATAACGAACACTAAGGCCAACATTGTAGGTATTTGGTAAACGATGTTTACCATCAACATAGTTAGCATCAACCCCTAATGTCCAATTCGGTCTGCTTGGCAGACTATAAGATATTTGGGCCTGATAGATATTAAAGGGGGTGCGGAATCCAGCGCTGAGATCGAGTTCGGTGTATGCACCTAATTGTTGGATGAAATTTGCTGAGCCGCCAAATCCCTGAGCTCGTTCATGGTATGAAAAGTGTGTATCATAACGGACATTATCGTAATTAAGCTCTGCTCCAATTCGCCCGGTTTGCCAAGGCATTATGCTTATTCCCGGACTAACAAATCCTGCATCCGAACCAGCAATCCGTCTATTTTCAATATAATTTTGAGTGGTTGCTACACGATGGTTATAATTTCCTGTCCGCAAAGACAGTTCTTTATTCGGTGCATGTGAATAGCCAGCTTTTAAATCAAATTGTGGGGAGTAATTAAACTGGTTTAAATCATATTGATAGTGTGCACCAAATGCGCCTTGCCTAACCCATTCACGGCTATTACCGCTAAAAAAAGCAAAGAGAATATCTTGCTCTAAAAATTCCCCAGAAATTTTAATGCGTTGATTATCTAAAAATTGCCAACCTAAAGTCGCCCCGACACGATAATTTCGGGGTCCTGCTTCTCCTAAAAATGAAAAAGCGGAATGATCGGAAATTGAACGTGAAAATTTTCCTTTCGCTGTTGTTCCGAGATATGAAGTAGGATTATCTATTGGAATTGCGGCTTGAGTGATAGAGCAACTAAAGAAGAGCGCAATTAAAGCCAGGATTCTTTGCAGAGATTTGAACATTCCATATTCCTTTAATGGAGCATCAGATTTTAAAAATAATAATTGAAATTTTTTAAGATGGCTAGACCAAGATTTACGAAAGAATTTGAAATGTCGCTAATCTTAAAAAGTTAGCAACATTCAAATTGTAATTTTTCACTCGATTCCTCAGATTCTTCGTTAGAATACTCATTACTTTCATCACAGGAATTTTCAGAAAAATTATCATAAGACATAAAAAATGAATTAGATTGCTTTAAAGGTTTAGACGATTTTTTCATTTCTATAGCAAGGGTCTTTTCAGCAATAAATTCGAAGTTGGTTAACGGATCCACAATATGAGTATCCATGTTATCAGCAAGGGAAGAAAAAAGTTCAATTGCATCCTCAAGGGAGCAACGATACTCGGGCTGTGATTCCAACATTTCCATTAAGTTTGAACTGATAAGGGCTTGACCTCCATAACTGAGATCTTTTATTCCCTCAAAAAGGTTCTCCATTCGTTGAGTGAGGGTTAAATCGTAAACATCAGAGCAATCTGCATAGAGTTCCTGGTCATAAGTATCATTTAGTCCACCCCAAATTAAAAAAAGGATGCGTGCTGCGGAAAAGACATCCGCTTTGAAACTTGCACTTAGAGGATCATCGAGTAACTCTGGTGCCAGAAAGGTGGTTGTTCCACGAGTCTTTTCCTCAATCTCGTTTTCATCCATAGCCAAGCCATAATCAATGATATTCACCTGAATGGGCATTCCCAAATCAATAAAAATGTTGTCCGGTTTTAAATCACGATGGATAATTCCTTTAGAAGTTACTTGTTCTTGGACAGCTTGTAATAAAGCGAGAGATATTTCAAATCGCTGCCTGGTCGTAAGTGGAGTCTTGTTGCGGTCTTCATTGATGATGTCATAGGCTTCTTTTCCAGGCGCCAACTTCATTACGGTGAAACTGGTTGTGTCTTCCAATTCACTTGCCTTTGTTGGTACTTTGATATGGAGATGTTCAGCCCGACTAGTTAAATTAAATTCATTTTGCAAATGGATTAAATTATTTCTTTGGCTATGTTCCTGAATTTTAACTACACGGCGGCGAGCATTTTTCCCATATTTTTTTGGTAAAATTTCATTTTCACCAAGCGTGACAGTATGTTTGATTTTACGAACGGAGGCATAGCCGCCTTCACCAAGCGGTTTTTTGTTAGAAATGCTCTCGTAACGGAGGCCTTCCTTACCCATTTTACTTTCACGTGCAATTAGATCATTTTTGAATCTTATTTCAGTACCATCTTTTAAAAAATGTCTATCATCTTTAGACCAAAATTTGAGCCCCAGGTTCATTTGCTCGAGAAAAAATTGACGTAATATTTTGCTTGTAGCAACATCTAATTTTTTAAAATTAATTTCAATAGCCATTTCGTATAATAGTTGGGGAATTTGGTTGTAATATACACAATGTATCTTAAGGAAATATTAGCTTCTCGAAAGATTATGATTATACGATTATGGGAATATTTCGGTTAGATGAAAAACGCTCCTGTGCCCGCGAATGCAGGCATATAAAAGCGTAATATAAAATCGAAAATCACAATCAATCTTAATAGTTAAGATAAAGAATTTTTAATCGTTGGAGTTCTTTCTGACAATACCTTAACCAAATCAGTTACTGTATTAACATTTTTGCCAAGGAATGAAGTGGTATCTGCACCTTTTAGGAAAGTTCGAATACCCTTACCCAAATCGCCGTCTTTTAGAACACGGAGATGATCTTCTAACCCTCTGCCTTCGTTATGCAATAGGGCATTTTTAAGTGCTGTCCGCGCCTCTCTCTTTTCTGTTTTTGAACGTCCAAACCCTATGCAAAAGAAATTGGTAAGGTATTCACCTTTATCTTTACGCTTCAACCAATAATCATCCAAAATACTAAGTAGCTCTGCAAGCGGGGAAAACTCATTCTCTTTTGGTTGATTTCGAGTTTTTGTATTAATTTGAGTTTGCTCGATGCTAATCTTGGTTTTTGATACCTCAGTATCCTTATTTGAAACAGGATTCCGGTTTTTTGAAATAGTAGCTTTTTTTAATGAAATAGAATTTTTGCTGACAGGGTCAGTTGATTCATCAACCAAAACTTGATTGCTCTCATTTAAGGCCGGTTCTTTATTATTTGTTAAAGTTTCACGTTTAGTATTTTCTAAATTTCTATTTAGAGGCCGCTTTACGACTCGTTTTGGGGGCGTTGGGTCTTCTTTCAATTCAATAGTTTTATTTTCTTGTATGATTATTTGTTCACTAATAACCGAATGTAATGGTGGCAGATTGAAAATTGGTGGTGGCAAGTCGGTGATTGGTGGAAAATAGGATACATCAAATTCCATTGATTGTAGTAAATCCTGGTGCGGCTCCAGGGTTGGTGGCAAATCGATGGGAGGAAAATCAGTTGGATTAAATGGCGGTGGTAAATCAATTGGTGGCAAATCAGCTTTATTAATTGATTGTAAATCAGTTGCCATTAAATTAGCTGAAGTTATGGGTGGCGGTAAATCGATTGGTGGTGGTAAATCAACATGGTTTTGATTCAAATTTTTAAAATCGTTAAGATAGGAAACCAATTCTTCTCTAGTTTTTTCGTCAGTTGAAACTGCTTCGAAAACTAAAGCTTGCCTCTCTCTGTGCATATAAACATGGCCATTTTTATTGGCATAATTATAAATATTAAAGAAAAGATCAGAGTTTTCAGGCTGAGATATGAATTCAATCAAGTTTTCAATGGAAGTATTTTCATCAATCTTATAACCTAGTATTTCATTAGGAATGCTGCTATTTATGGGGTGACCTTCCAGATTAAGGGTATCGTAGTTCACAACATTTTTATCGATGGAAAGATGTAAAGTGTTTTTAATAAGCAGCGTATTTGCTTCTTTCTTTGCAAGCTTAAATACAAATTCGGAGTCCTGAGAGTCTTGAATCAAAACTGAAAGCGTACCTTTTTCACTGGGTTGGTAGATAAAGTTTAAATTTTCTTTAACAAAAGATTTCAGATTTTCAGTGACATTTTTTACAACTAAACCGGCTTTTTCTGATGTTTGTTCTAAAGTTGTTTTTAGATTATCAGCACTGTTCTTTATAGCATTACCGACAATATCTGAGGTTTTGGAGACTTTATCTGAGACGTTTTCAGTTAAATTTTTGAGTTTTTTTAGTGCATTAAATTTGTTTTCTTTTTTTTGTTGAGTCATTTTATATTTCCATAATTTGAAAAGAATCTGGCTTTTTCCTAGGTTTAAAGAGTGGGGAATTCTATCATATTGAAGCAAAAATTATCAAGGTATATTATTACAGCACAAGCCTCCTCGCATTTCTTAAAAATCTGGATCTGAAAGCTTTAAAAAAAACCTGATATTGACGGGTTTATTAGCCGCTCGTATGATTCACCTACTTTAATTGTTTTTCGGATGTACAAATGGACGAACTGAATGAATTATTAACTCCTTTATGGGGCGCCCAGAAAGAAATAATGCCTATTTGGAATCAAATTAGTGCGGATGAAAAAAAATTAATTAAAGATAGAATGGACGATTTATTCAAAAATGGTCTTCCTTTCGAACTTAAACATGAAAAAACAGTTTATATCCAGGTATTCTCCTTTCTAGCTCAAGTTGATGTAATGGCCTGCCAGGTGCCCTTTAAATTTGAATCAAAAATGCCTAATCCCTTATTTCAAAAGCGTTTACGATCGCAATTACTAGATGAAATATTTCATGTTCTCTTGTCAATAAAGATTGTGAATATTCTTAGTTCCCCTTACCAGTCTCCACCTATTTTTAATGAAGCGCTTGCCCAATTTTGTGAAGTGGTCAGTAATGAAGAATGTCCAAAAGTGGCAGTCGCTTTATTAAATACTTTACTCGAGGGCGTTGCTGAAGAATTGGTTAAAACATTTAATGCAAAGAGTTTTGCCACGGAAGTATTTAGTATTATTGTCGCGGATGAGCGCCGTCATGTTTCGGATGCGGAACTTTATCGAGAAATTGGATTACCTGAAAAGGCTTCTCTTGCTGCAAAATGGGTTATTTTGGAGGAATTCCTTCTTTCCTCAATGTTAGCCCAATTTCCCTTTGTTATGTCGCTAATGATTGCTATAGGCCCTAAGGCATTGCTGGATTATCTCCGCAAAGTGGATACTAATATTAGAGAACAGCTGAACATTCTTCATTTAAAACCGAGTAAAAAGTGGCTGTCATCCATGCAATTATTGAATTCAATAAATTTTCCTGCTGGTCCTGAATCTTTGAGTCCTCCTGAAATTGAAAAAACTCTTCACCGTAAACAGACAATGACTCAGTGGGACGAGCCCAAAGATCCTACAATGGTTGGGCAATTTAATATTGACATTAGCTGTCTTGATTTTTTCAATAAAAAATATCCGCCTGAAACATTAACTACACTCATGTTGCAAACGCTAAGTCAATTATTGGTTGATCATCCTGAGCATCAAATTTATCTTTCTAATTCTAAACTTTATCAACGTCAGAAGGCTCGAGTTGGTTTAGTGGTAAAGTTGCCTGGTTGTGCAGATCATCTTGGAATCATCTCTATTGAAAATTGCCACCAAATGCCAGTCAATGCATTAGCCACACATATTAGGCGAATCCTCCGAATGATGGCTTATTGCTACAAAAAGCGTGAACTACTTGAGCGTGAATATCCGAAGTTAAAAATAGTTCAATCCAGACTTTTTTCTGAATTTGAATCGCCTTTCTCAAAAATGTCTTTCCCTTTATCCACAGGTATTTGTCTATCTAACATTGGTTCTTGCGGCTACAGTCAAGGGAAATCGCCTCTACTGCCCAACGAACCCGCAAAATTAACCCTCTTTGATGTAGAGAAACGCCTCGTTTGGTTTAAAGATTCCAATAGTTTTGAAGCACGCGATTTATTACCCGTTTCCTTAAGTGTGGATCACAGAATTTTTGACGGACAGGTTCCTACTCCAAAGCTTATGTCAAAAATATTTCAAATTGTTTTTGCACAGATGGAAGCAGGCGGGGTCGAATCTTTAAGAAAAGATTTTAATGATCAACAGATAAAAGGCCTTTTGGATAATTTAATCCAGGCAAATTTAGAGATGGCCTACCTAACTCTGATGACTTTGCAGACCATGTGGCCGGATTATTTAAGCATCAGTGATCTATTAAAATTAAATTCTCTTCCTGAGTTTGCACTTGGTTAGATTAAAACCTGCCGAAGGTTCGATTAAAATCATCCAATACCTCGGCAGGTTAATGATAAAGTATACGAGCCAAATATCTTAGCCTAATGGAATTCGACCAAGTAAAACCAGGATCAAATAGATGACTAATATCAAACCAATTATACTAACCGGTCCGTAACCCCAGTCCCTACTATAACCCCAGGTTGGCAAACCTCCAATGAGGAAAAGAATCAATAAGATTAATAATATAGTTCCTAACATGATGTCTTCCTTATGATGATTATCAAATTAATTATAGTATATAGATGGTTAAGTGATCGCAGTGTTAAATTTGGGTGCAATTGAGGTAAAATTACTACAAGCGAATTCAAACAAAAAGCTTATCTCTTTATAATAAAAGAATTAAATTTTTGAAAACCACGTTCCAAAGTTATTGAATTAATTCAATAACTAAGGCATTTCAAGATTTCTAAGGGTTAAAGCTTTGGTCTTGAGACTTGGCAATAAACAGGTCTATCTCAAGCGCTAACCCAAGGGTCTGGTTCCTTCACCAAGTAATCTTCGAGTCATGCTGGAATTTCTAGCTGGTAGGATTGAATTCGCTGTAACCTCCGACTTGGTAATAGAATAAAAAGCATTTTTCTTCTTGATATCAGAGAAAATAATCCCATCACGATTTGCTAATACCTTTGATTACAAAGACTTTTCAGCATAGTTGAAAGGATTTAATGTTTACTTGCTCCTTTCTCAAAGCAGATAGCTTTTTAGAGTTGTGCTCTAAAGTTGTTCTATCTTGTCTATTAATTCCAAGGCTTGGATTTTCTCTCTTCGAAATGAATAAGCTGTTTCTTGTTAAAATAACTTAATTTTTCTGATTTTTAGCTCATTTAATTAACTTATAATTTATTATTTTGGCCATACTGAGACTTGATGGATTCAAGTAATTGGTTTTTATCAAGATTGAGCAAAGGTTCTCCATGCGCGCTTAATAAATGTTTAAAATTGAAGTCTTTTAATTGCATGAAATCAGAAAGTTGAACCTGGCAATGCTCTCTCCAAATTTTAGAAACTTTTGCTTTTCCAAAAAAACCTGCTTTTTCATAAGCATTTGCTGTTGTTTCACTAAAAAATGGATCCGGGTTTTCCCAATTTTTAATGCTATCACAGCTGACAATAACGTCTTCATTAATTATAAAAATTCCCTCAGAAACTATCGAAGTTTTAAAAATTACCAAGGAACTGTTTGAAAAAGGCATTGTCCCGTTAGGTGTGAGTTCAATATCAGTCTGACGATTATTTTTATGTTTCATTCCCGGAAGAGCCCATAATTTAGCTTGATAGCGATTACAATAAAAATCATCATCCCGATCATGAAAAGCACCAATTCGAACCACATTAACTATTTTTCCTAATTTCTCCAGTTCTTGCAAACCTTCTTCCGTTAAGCGAACAGTGTTAATTAGTGAAAGGTTGGTTTTTTCTCTAATTATTATCATATTCCGGCTATGTTGCTGCTCCACGCCCTTATCATCAAAATAGATATTGATGCCGGTAACGAAGAAAATATTGGGTTGTACTTCTCTTATTTGACTATGATTTTCAGATTTGGAGTGCATAAATTTACCTGACGCTTATAAAAAATGGATTGTACACTAATAAATGCTCTTATTGCTAAAAATTAATGCATTTGAAAGGCTTGCCCCAGAAAGTATTTTGTCTGAGGCACAAAGGTATCTAACTTTTATGAAGAGAGTGTGAAATCAAGAATTAATGGCTTCTTTTAATTTTGAGCCTGCTTTAAAGCTTACTGCTTTTGATGCGGGGATTTGAATGGTTTTACCTGTAGCAGGATTACGTCCATTTCGAGCTGCACGCTCTTTAACTGAAAGACTTGCAAAGCCAGGCAGTACAATTGAATCTCCGCTAGCTAACAAATCAGTCATACAACTAATTACAGCATTTAATGCAATTTCTGAATCTTTTTTGGTAATTTTTGCTCTATCGGAGATAGCATTAATGAGTTCGCTCTTATTCATAGGTCTTCCTTAGATGAAATTAAAAAGATTACGTCCGCTAACAAAATTAAACGAGGTCCGAGTAAAATACAACTCTTCCCTTCATAACATTAATAATTTCTTAGTTTTAAACAATAAATTTTCCTGTAAAAGAAACAAATTTATTAATGTCATCTGCTCTTATTTCAGAAGAATCTATTTTATTGCACACTGTCATTTGCGCAAACCACATAATCCATCATGTTTCGGTACTGACTGCAATACCAGGAAGTACTAGGCAAGGTATTCATTTCATATTCAAAATAAATTTCACTCGAGCGCCTGTTCCCATAAAGGGCTATTACCGTGTCATGATCGGCATGATGGATAATTTTGTATTCCTTGAAACTCATGTCAGAAAAACTGTGGCATTGGCCATCGCCTCTGGCTGTCCAATTCCATTCAGGTGGACAGTACATTTCGCAGGTATAACGACTTATATTGATGACATTCGGTTTTAATCTAACTGTGTTCCAAACGCAGCCGGTATTATCAAAAAAATTCATATCCATAATGAGTTGATTGTCGGGGTAGAAAAAGGTTGGCCAGGAAGAGGCTAATGTTTGCATATTGAGCAAACTTAAAATGAGTAGCGAGAAAAGTTTCATATTTTCTTAATTAATTTTGAAAGTGGGATTTAATTATTTTCAAAAAAATTTTGCAAGACTCTTTAAGGCAATATTAGTAAATCAATAAAAAAGTGGAAATAAAAAAAAACATTAGCTAATATGTTTTTTTATTTAAATTTAGGGATAAGTGTATGAAAGGAAATTTAATTTTAAGTCTAACTGCTTTAGCGGTTTCCACTTCAATTTATGCAGGCACAATGGGTGAGGTTCAAACTGCTCCTCGGGGTAGTAGTTGGGTAATTGGCGGTGACATTGGTTACGGTTACTTAAGTACTCAAGAAGAAGATATTTTAGCTCCCACAGCATTAACAATTCCTCCAACTACTGAATTACAAAATCAAACACATAATATTGGAGATATGGTTGGTGGAGGCTATGTTGGCTTTAATTTCCCCGTTTTAGAGCGCTTGTTAATGGGTATCGAGTTTGGTTACAAATATCAAGGTCAATCACGTTATGACTCTTTCGCTGTAGAAACTGTAGGTGGAAATTTCATCAGAAACAATATATCTGTTAATCAACAAGCAGTGGATGCGTTATTAACTTCTAAACTTTATATTTA
>JACCVV010000054.1 GCA_013697955.1 Tatlockia sp.
GCACTTATACTGAATCCTTGTTTGGTGATAGCAAAGCTTTTTCCAAATATATTAACAATATGAATCTCTGCGCTCAGATTAAATCTAATCCGGACCTTCCTGCTGAATCATTAATTAAAGAACGACTTAAACAACCCTTAGATTCCTTTGTTATTTGTAAAATTAATGATGAAGTTGGATATGGTCTTTTTGCCAAGAGGGACATACCACCAGGAACAGTATTATTTTTATATTCCGGCATGATTTGTGAGGGACGAGAATTTTCTGAAGGTGATGATTATCAGTTTAACTGGATTCAAAATACTACAACTGCTACTGATGCTAGTCAAATTGGTGGGCTGTCTAGGTTCATGCAACATTTACCTATGGATTATCAAAAGCATAGGGACAATTTGAGAAAAGGCATTACACAACGGCTAGGAAATATAATAATTGAGAAAAAAATCGAACTTGAATCTTTTCTTGATGAGATGATGAGCCAAGTTAAGGATAATGAGATCAATGAAATTAACTTTAATAATCAGCAAACAAAACTACGACTTGCTCATGCCAATGTAAATATTATGACTACGGTTATCAATGGTGTTCCTATTACCATATGCATAAGTTTATATGATGGAATTAAGAAAAATGAACAAATAGGATTTTCTTATGGCAGTAATTATTGGGCCTGTAAATCAAGATTACCTAGATTTTTTATGGATAATGGCGAGCTAATTCCATTAAAAGAGTATCATCACAAACAGGATTTAACACTATCAAATAATAACAACACCATTCTTCGGAATCTAAATCCATTGGTAAATTATAAAACTGCTATCGAACTGTATAAAACCCAAAAATATAATATCGCTATCAAACATCTAGACATCGCTATTGAGGGCTTTGTGAATAAAAAAAGTGAAACTTCTTTAGAAGTATTAAATTGTTATTCAGCCTATGCCTCCTGCTTTAGAGAGATGGCTCTTTTTAATAAAGCAAGCAAAGCAATTGAGAAAGCGATTGAAATTTCTATCAAGTTGAATTCAAAAGAGCAAGAGTCCCTCCTGCAAAAACATCAACAGATTCTTTTGAAATCTGGATCGATTGGAATAGAAATCTATCAACAAGCAGTGATTTTTTATAAGGACAAGCAATTTATTATAGCCATGAATTTGCTCCAATTGTCTTTAACAAAATTTGAAGAAGAAAAGACTCCACAAGATAAAAAAGCGATCTGTTATTCAACCATCAGCTCTTGTTATCGTGACATGGGCGAAATAGGAAAAGCATTAGAATCTATCAACATTGCCATCGCACTATGCCAGAAAACATCATTTAAAAAAGAATGCGAATCAAAACTTGAAAAGTTATTGATTTTACAAGATGACAATATTATCAATTCAAGTAAATTGGACTTTACAAATGGATAATATGATTCTCATTACCAACTGCTGTGGGAATGGAACCTGTGCCCTTCTATGAAAAGAAGACATTGATCATGTATTTATTTTTTTTCAAAATCAATATAGCAAGTTACAGCATTCAGCTATCCTTGAATAGTTAGCTTTGCACCAGCTAGCCATTAAAATACTGGCAATGAGTATCTAAAATCCGGTTTTCATGCTGACTTAAATTGATTGATTTTGATCGTTAATTTGTTTTTGTATAACAGCTATTGCTAGACCAGTTGAAAACAAAGTAAACGCTTGAACCTGAGATGAAGGCGTTATTACGCGCCCGAATCGGCTCCGATAACCGCTACAACTAGACTGGAAGCATTACTCGGCTCTGGATAGAAGTATTTTCATTTAAAGAATTATTTCTACCAAAAAATAACCATGCTGAGAAGGCTGTACCTTCTAGTAAACTATTCCTCGCTACTCTTTTAGCTATATCAATTAAAAATTTCTTAGTTATACCTTTATATTGAATACTCAATTAGGGTTAAAATTTGAATTCATTTGTAAAATGTAGCCAATTAGAATGGGAAACATCTGGAAGTCAAATTATTTATAGGAAGTTATTGCATGATATTAAAGATAATTTCAGATTTTTTACAATTGCCCACAGCCCAAGTTGAATATCTCATCATCCTACTTATTCAGGAAGGCTTTTGCCAGGAAATATTTTATTGGGAGGGGGCGCAATATGATTCCAAAAACATAAAAAACCAGAGTGATTTAATCGAATTTTTACAAGCATTCTGCCAGTCACAATGGTTTAAAGGTCATGACCGATTAAAATTGCCTGACAATATTACGTCGTACAAGAGTAAGCACTATTTTTCTCTATTTGAAGGTTTTGGCTTAACTAAAACCTTCTCCTATACTGCTCAAGAGAATCCCGATTTTTCCGTAATATTGGGCTCAACAGAATTGGATACTCGTTCTCGAGTTGACTCATTAAAAAATGACCTGTTAAAGGGTTGTTGGCCAAAACAAAATTTAATTTTTGGTTTGGGCTCTAATCGTCAACTGGGGTACTCTCCTTTAGAATTAGAGGAGGAAAGTAAAAGAAAACTTCTAATGCAAAACCAGAAGCCCACAGAAATGAATATGGTCACTATGCAAACCTCTGAGATGCTTAGGGATTTAATATTAGAAGATAGCACTTTTTCAAGATTGTCCTACCAAGCTATAAATACAGCATTTTCCGAACTTAAATCTTTTAAAGAACACCGCATTATTACAGCCGATACTGCAAGCAGTTTAAAAAGTTTTGTTGAAAATGGTTCCAATTTTAAAGAAAAAAAATCAGTTTATATCGCTATTTATTCAAACCAACCCTACATCCTACGCCAACACAGAGATATACAATTAACACTTGGACCTGATTATAAAGTAGTGGGAGTTGGAGCAGCATTAAACGAAGTCGATTTCGATTGCAATGATAAAAGTGTTGGTGAATTATTTGGGGAAATAGCCAGACTGGTTAACATTAACTACAAAGCAGATCATCTAAAAAACTTTGATATTGCATTAACACAAGCTGAAATCGATAAAATTGGTGAAATACAGCAAATGGGGAATATCGAACCATCCAATTATCGATTTAAGTATACCTAAATTAAATGCTCCCCTAAATGGTCAACGTTTACCCTTGGGTTATTCTTACACGGGCCCTGTATAAGACCCCCTAAAAGTGGGCGTTCTGAGCAATCGAGCGAAATAGGCCTTTAGGTAGCAGGAATAGTTAATTACTTAAGGTCAATTATTTTGTCCTAAGACCGAAATTATAGTTGAGTTATACATAAATTTGACCAGAGAGGAATCAAACTATTGATGAGGTATTTTTAATTTATGGGTTAATTAATTGCTTAATATGCCACCGCCTCAGATGGTAATTTCATCCTTTAACCCTATTTTATACCGAGATACTTTGCAATTTTTCTTCTATATGGGCGTTCTAAGAAAAACTATGTATAGGGTAGTTTTTCATAGGTCTGCTTTTGTCAAAATTTATACATTTATTTTTACTTATTCCATATTGCCAAGAACCTTGGCAGTATTTTTGATCGTTAACTGCAACCTTAATTTATTTCGGTGCTTAGTTTGAATGCCCGCAGCCCCCTATGTGTAAAAGTTCAACGGAATTACTTCAATATTTCTTGCAATTATTCGTTTAACGACTTTCCACGCCCACTAAAAGGACCGAAAAGAATATTCAAATTGCTCTTCTACTACTAAAGTCTGATTTTCTAAAATAGCTAATTTTTCTCGACATTCATTGCTTCGTAACTGGATACTTTGTAAATTACATGTAGCATCTGCCATTTTTGAGGCAGCTCGAATCATATATTCAGCCATGTTAAAGAAATATAACGCATTTTCAAATAAATTAGATTTTTTATACGCATTTGCTAATCCCCAGACAATAGTCAATGTTTTTTTACTCACATAGATATAATTGCCGAATTGGTATAACTCAGGTGGCTGAGGTTCTGTTAACCTGGATTCAGAAATACTATATTCCAATGCTATCTGCCAAGCATTTATTGCATTTACAAAATCTTCTGATTTATAGCAAGCTAAACCGCTTTTATAAATCACTTCTCGCTTTTCTGAAAAAAATTTGGCTGATGTTTTACTTTCCAGATAATCTGCACTGATAGAATAAGGGTGCCAATTAAAAGCAGGATTTCTAGACTCAACACGAAGATGATCCACAGCTTGGGGATTACATAAAAAATTGAATGCAGAATGAGGACTGACAAGAAAAGCCAAACTTTGCTTTTCATTAAGTTTTTTAGGTAATAGCGAAAAAAAATCTAGCTGTTGCAGTTTGTCTATATAAACCTTAAATAACTTATTCGCGACCATTAAAGCAGAGGTTTTACCTTCTTCTATAAGGTTTTTGAAAAAATCCTTATTTTTATTTGCAATACTTAATGCATGCTCAAACAGTACGGGATTTTTTTTAATGAGTATCCATAATTCATCCGAGCTTGAAGTTAAAAGACGTTCTAATAATAAATCAGGCTTTATGGTTGAGTTTATTTCTGTTAAAGAATTGGCTCTCAAAGCAAGAAGGGGATTAATGGGTTGGCTGGTTTTATCAAATAGAACCATCTCGTTTTTACTTATAAATTTTTCTACCGTAGATCTGTAATTGAATGTCAATTGGGTCCCTGCAGTAACATCTTGCGTAGTAATCAATATAGCAATGGATTGCGGGGTTACCTTCCCTTTCCTTGTTAACCGCATGGGAAGCATATTTATTCCATTAGCTGCTGTTGTCATAGGCACAATCGGGGTATGTTGTATTAGAGAAGCCGTATTTTTTGTATTCGCATTTTCACCACTAATACAAAGAACAAAACGTGAATTGGCTCCATTACAAAAATGGTCAGGAGTTTTAGCATAATCTTTAACAAATTTAACAATCGTAGTTAACACAGTATTAAGGTTTTCTTGTAAATTTTTAGAATTATATTTCAAAAGATCAAACTTATTATTTTGAAGCTTATTCAACCTATTTAATAGTTCAGGAAGTTCTGCGACAGGAATAATATTGGCATTACTTAATTGTTTGGCTAGTGCCAAATACCAAACTTTATCCCTTTCATTCCAAATTAATGCAACCCGGCAATTAATTGGTTTATTGTTTTGATATTCCATAAAAATATCTACTTGTATGGTATCTAGAAATTCTTCTAAAAGTATTTCTGTTGACAAGTCAAAATTTAACATTCGTATTTCAATTTGGTTTGCTAAATGATTTTCGAAATTTTGATCATCACATTCAATAGAATATTTGTCGCCCGAGACAAGGAATTGAATGTTGCCCCCATAAGGTAAAGCAGAACCGATAGGAATCCGTTTAGTTGCAACTATTCCTCTACCGGCAGATCCCAAATCACAAGTCTGGATTGAATCATTTGAAATTAAGATATAATTATTTTCAAGCAATAATGCCTTTATTTCCTCATTACTGGGTATTGTAATGTTAAGGCATTTTTCAATTCGAGGATCTACGGTAATCCACTGTTCTTCCCTGGGATTAGAATCAATTGTTATATTGTTGAAAAAAAACATTGCCTCTTTGATTTCGTGAGTAGGCTTTCGCATGATTTACCTTAAATAGGACATGAGTGCTTCCTGCAATTTATGTGTTTATAAAAAGAATATATTGTACAAATTATTACACAGAAAGTAAAGAATAATGCTTCAATAGAGGGTTTATTGGGTATTTTGTTGCTGGGAAGTCTTGACGCCTTAGCCTTTGGGAAGGTTAAAAGATAGGTGTGATTAACCCTTTTAATATTGTTCAGACAGACCAAGGATTTTATAATTGGCTGAACTAAAAATTAATAATAAACGCTAAGAAAATTGGGTACGATCATCATTATCAAAAAAGAAACCACTGAAACAACAATGAGATTTATTTGTAGCGATGTTTTTTTTCCAAATAATCTGAATATTTGCAAAATTAAGGCAGAAAAAAACAACAAAAGAGCCCATAAATTAAAGACAATGAGTAAGGAAATCATTAACCTATCGACGCTGAATTGAAAATTCGAATGAGCTTGAAGTATATTCCCTCGATTGTAAAAAAAAGAAAGAAGGTATTTAGCAAAATAAATAAGTATCAAAATTAACGCATAAGTTCTTAGAAAATTTAAACTTAGTAACTTTTGTTTTAAATTATCTTTGTTCAATTTTATACCTTATTTATTATCTCCGTGCTTATTATCCTATAAAAATATTAGTATTGTAATAATTAACAATTCGCTAAAAACTCTAAGCTCAAGCTTTATGAATTAAAGGTGACATGTAGCGGGAAAATATGGATCTAGAGGGTCGAGCCGGGAATCCCAAAATTTCTGATTAGCACGAAATATACGCTTAACCATCAAATTAAGTTAAATTGAGTTGATATTAAACTTTAAAATGGCTTTATTTTCAGGATAATATTGCTCAACAGAATGCAGTATAGTCAATGGACGCAATTAAATTACAATATATAAAATAATTATGCAGGAGTCAGAAATTCTGGGGATTCCCGGCTCGACCCCTATATATCGTTAAAAAAATAAATTTCTCTGCTCGATAGGAAAGACTAAAGAAAGCACTTTTTGAGTACAATATAATTTTAAAAAAGCCCGATCTAATAGATAAGATCGAGGTCATAATCTCTAGTAAAACAAATGCTCATATGACCAGGTTCTGAGATTTCTGATCTTTATCAGAGGATATCCAATCAGATATGAGATTAAATAGGAGATAACCTAAATAGGCCCATCCGATCACAGGTATACAAACTGCTAAGATAATCATCCCTATAGTTGGTTTATCAATATCCCAAACTACAGTTTCTTTCGCTGGTTGGAAAAATTGATTAGATTTCCCTAGGTCTTTTTCTAATGGATTATTCGCTTTTGGAATCAAAAGCGGATTTTTATTGTCTTCGTCCTTGGTCTCAACTATTTTCTCATTTCCACAAGAACTTTCTGTATTTAAAATTTCAATAGTAGAAAGTGAACTCTCGATTAGCTTATCTACCTCGATAATCTTCACCTCAGTATTATCATTAGCTGGTAAAGTTACTTTTTCTTTAATCTCTAACTCACTATTTACTTCTTTATTGTTTTGCAATGCATTCTCAAACGAGCGAGGGAAAGGATATGAAAAATTTGGAAGAGATTTTGCGCAAATCGTTTTTAGATGAAACAAACTCTCGCTAAAAAATTCTTCATCAACAAGGATGTTTTCCTTTCTTTTATAAACTGCAGCGTCAAAGACCTTCCGAGCATATCTCGCCAGGTAATTTAGATCGGATTCCGTACTGTATTGAGATTTATCATTTAGTTTAGAAATATGGTGTTCCCAAGACACAGAATTCTTGGATAAGCGGGGTAATTTTCCTGAGCCGGGTCTGTTCTCATCCTGAGTAAATTCTGCAGAAGCATATGCCGCTTGCGCATAGCTAAGAATATTTTCAAGATAATAGAATTTTGACATGCCTTTAATTACCCAAATAAGAAACATATTATATAAATTTTAAACAAATGTCAATCCTTCAGATAACCTATTTTTATATACCCACAATCTTCCTGAGGCAACTTAGTTGCTATTATTTGAATAATATTAAATACCACGTCCTGAGGAAAAGAGTGTTTGGATAGTATCGAATTGATAAGTAAGTAATGTATGACTGGCCATTTTGATATCATGCTGATGAAATCATTTAACTCAGCAGATTTAATCATTTTCGAATCAAAAAAATCCAACCATTCTTGTGTATTTTTTGTTGCAAAAAACTGTTGGTTACTTAATAACAACTTTGCTTGTGATACATCGAAATTTCTTATATCAATCTGGCCATTGCACCTCATTGTTACATCTCTAAACCAGACTTCATCAGAAACATTATTGTCACTATAGAGCAAAAACTTTTCTAGTGGACATTTTGCGAGATCATCTATTTTGACTGACAGAAAATAACCATTCATATAATTAAATTTATCATGAGGTTGATAATGGTTATGCCTTTCCAGTTTTAATATCTTGTTGCTTAACTTGTGCAATTTATTTTGAGCTTTGATCGAAAAATTCCTGCTCATCTTGCTAAAGACTTTAAAATAAATTACCGCTTGATTATCACTAGTCCTGATACCTTCATCCCAATAACATGCTTTCCTGTTAATTTGATCAGCCAGATATTCACATTTTATTATCATCGGTTGCTGTCTGAAATGTTCCCATCTTTTCATTTCGTGCTTGACACACTCTATTTTATTTTCTACAGCTATTTTTTGCGGGTGATTTTTTTCTATTAAAAACAGGGAAAGCAACTTAAGATCCAGCAGATATCGATATTGAATTAATGAACAATATTGGTAGGAATATTGATTGAGCTTTTCGTCACCAGGTTTCCAGTCCATAGCAGCACTCGTACTTAGTGGCAATTTAGCCAATGCACCTCTATTAAATTTACAACCCTCGTAGGTATCTTCATAAACAGATTTAATAACCCCCGCAGCTTTCCTGTCACAGGTGATGGATATAATGCATTCCACCAATTTTTGTGCGACTTCCAAACCACTAGACGATGTATTATTGACCTCAACGAATGAATCGCTATGTATACTAAGATAATCACTAATAAGACCATTTGAATAATTTTTGTCCTTTCTCTGCACATTATGTGAATAAAGGTCTTTAACTATCAGATCATAGGAGCAAATTGCACGATACTCATTAGAAATAGAGTTTTGCGATGAGGAAGCTTCAAAACTAATAGAAGTGATAGACCTGCATCAGGAACTAATTCAAACCTGCTCTTATCTTGATAACGCAACTCAGTTAACACTTTAATTAACTTCTCTCGCGCAATGTTTGCTCAACTCTATTGTCACAAGGTTTAAAATAAAAAATATAATGAAAATATAAATCCATTTTTGTGGCTATATACTTCTCTTTTTCAGCAAATTGTTCTATATCACAACCTCTCACAGACAAAATTTTCATGATTTCATCAAAAGGCAATTTAACAATTAATTCAAAATGATCACGCCAGATAACCTCGTGATATAAGTCCGCAGCGCTGGGAATTTTAAACTTTAGCCAAGATTTATCAATTGGTGGAGTGGTCTCTTTATCGCGACTAAAAACCAGGAGTAATTTTTCTGATAAGGGATAATCTTTAATTCTTGCATCATGATTTATCTGTATTTTAGAATTAAGGTGATCTTAAGTTGGAGAGTATGAGTTAATTTAACACATTGACGTGGAGGTGTAAAAGCTCGTGCTGGTGCAAATTAGTCATAAATACTCCTTTAACGTGTGGAAATACGCATTGATAATGAATTATTAATTCGAATAAAGAGGATAAGGCAGGCCGCGGTATATAATCTTGCTGTTCTACAAGAGCCACAACAGATTACTTAAACTCCATTTCAACGCCTCTAAACTTTAAAAATGAGGCTTTCGTCATTTTCAAACGATTAATAAATCGCTACCTAAAATAATATTAAGTATGTGCCAGGATTTTAAATTATCGGTTTCTAAAAAAAACACTCAATAAATCTGCACAATTCTTTTGCATAACGCCCTCGTCAATTTGTACTTTATGATTTAAGGGGCAACCAGCTAGTAAATTAAAAACTGAGCCAGCCGCTCCAGTTTTGAAATCCCTTGTTGCGAAAACGAGCCTTGATATCCTTGCATGTACTAAAGCACCAGCGCACATTGGGCAAGGCTCCAGGGTCACATAAAGGGTGGTATTTAATAAACGATAATTTCTAAGTTTACAAGCGGCTTCGCGTATTGCAATCAATTCAGCATGAGCTGAAGGATCATTGCTTTGAATAACTTGGTTCCAACCCGATCCCAGCAAAAGGTTTTCTTGGGTAACCAAAACGGCGCCAACAGGTACCTCACCCTGGGCTTTAGCTTTTAAAGCTAGTTCGTAGGCTTGCCCCATCCAAAAAGAATCGGTCACTCCCATTCAATAGTTGCCGGCGGTTTACCCGAAATATCATAAGTCACGCGCGAAACTCCAGGTACCTCGTTGATAATTCGGTTTGAAACCTTAGACAGAAAATCCCAGGGCAGATGAGACCAATGAGCGGTCATAAAATCTACTGTTTCAACCGCGCGAAGGCAAATTACATAATCATAACGTCTACCGTCACCCATTACCCCAACCGTTTTAACAGGCAAAAAGACAGCAAAGGCTTGGCTAACTTTATGGTACAAATCAGCTGAATAGAGTTCTTCTATGAAGATGGCATCAGCACGACGCAGGATTTCAGCATATTCCTTTTTTACTTCACCGAGGATTCGCACACCCAGTCCTGGACCTGGAAAAGGATGACGATAGACCATGGCGTAAGGCAAACCCAATTCGAGTCCAATTTTTCTAACTTCGTCTTTGAATAATTCGCGGATAGGTTCAAGAAGCTTTAAATTCAGAGTTTCAGGAAGTCCGCCAACATTATGGTGCGATTTAATAACAACGGCTCCACCTTTGGTTTTTGTAGCTGCTGATTCAATCACATCCGGGTAAATCGTTCCTTGAGCCAACCATTTAACTTCAGGTAAACGCTGAGCTTCTTCATCAAATACTTCTATGAAAGTTCTGCCAATAATTTTTCTTTTTTGCTCAGGGCAATCAACCCCTTGCAAAGCGTTTAAAAATTTTTCTTCAGCATTAACAACAATAATGCGAATTCCCATGTGCTGGCCAAACATGGTCATGACTTGCTCCGCTTCATTTAACCGCAATAAACCGGTATCCACAAAGGCGCAGACTAATTTATCTCCGATAGCTCGGTGCAATAAAGCCGCAACTACAGAGGAATCCACTCCACCAGAAAGTCCTAATAATACCTGTTCATCACCAACTTGGGCGCGAATACTTGCAATCGTCTGATCAATTATATTATCGGCTGTCCAATCGGTTTTTGCTTTGCAAATATCGACTACAAAACGTTGTAAAATTCTTAAACCTTGCAAGGTATGTGTGACTTCAGGGTGAAATTGTACTCCATACCAATTACGAGCTTCATTGGCCATTCCGGCAATAGGAGCATTTCGCGTTTCACAAATAATTTCAAAATCAGGAGGAAGCGCTGTAACTTTATCACCATGACTCATCCAGACATCTAACAAAGCTTCACCCTTATCAGTAGTCCTGTCTTCTATGTTCTCTAAAAGTTGACTATGCCCATGCAAGCGCAACTCAGCATAACCAAACTCGCGTAGCTTTGAAGATTCAACGCCGCCGCCTAGCTGTACCGCCATTGTTTGCATACCATAGCAAATTCCCAAAACAGGCAAGCCGGATTCAAATATCCATTGCGGCGCTCTTGGATTCGTTTGCTCCGTTACGGTTGAAGGTCCGCCTGATAAAATTATTCCACAGGGAGCTAAGGACTTGAGTTCATCTTCACTAATATCATAAGGATAGATTTCACAGTAAACGCCTATTTCGCGAACCCGCCTGGCAATTAACTGTGAATATTGTGAACCAAAATCAAGGATTATAAGAGGTTTTTTAGTAAATTCAGACATCTTGGGGATCAACCTGATAATTGGGTGCCTGCTTGGTAATGCTGACATCATGAACATGAGATTCACGCATACCGGCATTGGTTACTTGGACAAACTCTGCTTTTTTATGAAGATCAGCAATCGTTTTACAGCCTGTATATCCCATGCAAGAACGTAAACCACCCATCATTTGATGAATAATAGACTGTACAAATCCTTTATAAGGCACACGTCCCTCGATGCCTTCAGGTACCAGTTTTTCAGCGCCCTGACTGCTATCTTGAAAATAGCGGTCACTTGAGCCTTGCGCCTGCGACATAGCGCCTATTGACCCCATTCCACGATAGCTTTTATAGGTTCGTCCCTGATAAAGTTCAATTTCACCGGGTGATTCTTCAGTACCTGCAAACATCCCACCTAGCATTACTGTATTTGCCCCAGCGGCCAAAGCCTTACACACGTCTCCGGAAAAACGAATTCCGCCGTCAGCAATGAGTGGAATCCTACCATTAAGACCTTTAGCAACGTTGGCTATCGCTGTAATCTGGGGAACGCCTACCCCTGTGACGATTCGGGTGGTACAAATTGATCCAGGACCAATACCTACTTTCACCGCATCTGCACCTGCATCTGCCAAGTCAATAGCAGCAGCTGCTGTAGCAATATTTCCAGCAATTACCTGCACATTGGGATAATTTTTCTTAATCCATTTCACCTGGTTTATAACGCCCTGTGAATGGCCATGCGCAGTATCGACAACTAGCACATCAACGCCTGCTTCAACCAAGGCAGCAATTCGATCGGCAGAGCCTTCACCCACTCCAACAGCTGCCCCAACTCGCAGTTGCTCTGAGCTATCTTTAGAAGCAAGAGGATTTTCTTTTGCTTTTTGAATATCTTTAACGGTAATTAGGCCGCGCAAGTTAAAATCCTCATTGACAACAAGTAGTTTTTCAATACGATGTCTATGAAGCAAGGAGCGAACTTCTTCCCGGCTTGCCCCCTCTCTTACTGTTACTAAACGATCTTTTGGCGTCATAACGGCAGATACGGGCAAGGAAAGATTAGTTTCAAAGCGAATATCACGGCTCGTTACAATACCCACAAGCAATTCGCCTTCAACAACAGGAACTCCGGAAAAATTGTGTTTAGCCATTACCTCAAGCAATTCTTTTACTGTGACATCAGTGGTGACTGAAACCGGATCCTTTACCATGCCGCTTTCAAATTTCTTCACTCTGCGCACTTCATCAGCTTGTTCTGCAATATTCATGTTTTTATGAATAATACCAATACCGCCCTCTTGCGCCATGGCTATCGCTAATCGAGATTCCGTAACAGTATCCATCGCCGCAGATAATAGAGGAATATTAAGTTCAATCTCTTGGGTAAGTTTAGTTTTTAATAAAACTTCTTTAGGTAAGACAGTTGAGTGGGCCGGAATTAACAATACATCATCGAAGGTTAATGCTTGTTGCACAATAGTAATTGACATCCAAACTCCTGCTATTTAATTAACCGAACATTATACAATTATTATAGATAATGAGAAAGTCCTTATTCCATAAAGAGAATGTGGTATATCAGAGCAGGAAAAACTCTATAAAATAATCAATTTGAGTATTTTTAGTTCTTTGCATATAATTACTCATAATAACCAAAACAAGGAAGTTGAAATGAAAAAAATAATAATGGCCTTATTTATAGTAGCTGCTACAGCTACTGTAGCAGGTTGTGGATTTTCAAATTGCGGTTACTCAAGCTGCACTTCTTGTTGCAATGTTAGTTATTCTGGCTGTTGCGGCTCAAATGGTTGGTATTAATTAAGCAGTCGTTCCGTGAGAAGCAGTTAGTTTAGGCTAACTGCTTTTTTATTGCTCTAGATTTGCTATGGCTGCATTTAATTCAATACGACCCTATTTTGCCACTTTGCTCCTGTAATTGATTTATAGCGATAGATTGAGCAACTTCATTAGGAATTAATTCCTCTATCCTCGTGATTGTGCTTGAACTGTGCAAACAATAACGTGTAAACTGAGGTCAATGTTTAACCTATCAATAAGAAAAAGAAGGGTTCCGCGTTGGCTAAAATTATTGTAGTTACATCTGGTAAGGGTGGAGTGGGCAAAACAACAACCTCTGCAGCAATTTCTTCAGGTCTCGCTTTACAAGGTCATAAAACCGTAGTAATCGATTTTGATATAGGCCTTAGAAATCTTGATATTATTATGGGATGTGAGCGCCGAGTTGTTTATGATTTTATTAATGTGATCAATGGCGAAGCCAGTTTGAATCAAACCTTAATCAGAGACAAGCGTGTGTCAAACCTTTACATCTTACCCGCTTCTCAAACTCGAGATAAAGATGCCTTAACTATAGAAGGTGTGGAAAAGGTATTGAACGAATTGGCAAATGATTTTGATTTTATTGTATGCGACTCCCCTGCGGGTATTGAAACTGGCGCGCACATGGCAATGTATTTTGCAGACCATGCCATTATCGTCACCAACCCTGAAGTTTCTTCAGTAAGGGATTCCGATAGAATTCTTGGGATTTTGGCAAGTAAAACCAAGCGTGCAATTGATAATCAGCCTCCTATTCAAGAACATCTTTTGTTAACCCGTTATGACCCAGAACGTGTTGAAAGGGGTGAAATGTTATCAGTCGAGGATGTTACAGATATTCTAGCTATTCCTTTGATCGGTGTAATTCCAGAATCTAAAGCAGTGCTTAAAGCGTCAAATACTGGAACTCCTGTCATATTAGATGAAACCAGTGATGCCTGTATTGCTTATCAAGATGCTATTGCCCGTTTCCTGGGAGAAAAAAGACCAATGAAATTTGTAAATACCGAGAAGAAAGGATTGCTTCGACGTTTATTTGGTAAAAACAGGGAGGATTTACCAGCATGAGTATATTTAGTTATTTAAGAAAACGTAACAATAGTACTGCCTCTGTCGCTAAAGAACGTTTACAAATTATTATTTCTCACGAACGCTCCCAGCGGAGCACACCTGATTATTTACCTAAACTTCAGGAAGAAATTTTATCAGTAATAGCGAAATATGTTCGAATCAACAGAGATCAGGTTATCGTTAATCTCGAGCGTATGGGAGACAATGCAGTTCTTGAATTAAATGTCACCATGCCTGATGAAATGTTGGAAGAAGCTTAATTTTTCTACTGTCTTTAACTTAGAAAAATTTGCTAACCGATTTCGATACTTTAAGTTGAAAAGCTCTAGGGGATTTAAGGTTGAATTCCTTAGAGCAATTGCCTATTCTCCTATAAATTATTTCGAACAATCTTTTCATCAGGCTCATTTTTTTTCTTATATCAATAATTCTTTATTCAACCAGGCTTTTGACCGTTTTTAACTGCCTAAGGTATCAATTTTAAAAAGAGATTTTGAATTAACTCTGCAATTTGAATTAAAAAGCATTTAGACTGATTATTTTTTACTGGAATAATTTTATCTTTCATGATCATTTATTGTTTAACCTATAAATATTTTATATAATTCGTCCCTTTTATACCAAGGGGAAATATGAATAAACATAAATTATCTACTGTTTTGCTAATGGCCTTCACTCTTTTAACGGGCTGTGCAACCGTTTATAAACCACCAAAAGCCACGGAACCTACAAGTATAATTCGTGTTAAAGATGAACGCTCTGGTCTAGCAACCTGGATAACTTTAAAGGTGGAAGCGATTGATAATAAATCGGCTGGTCTGCAGCTAATGCCTGGAAAACTTCGCATCTATCCTGGTATCCATACTCTTACAGTGAATACTCAATTTAATCGCGGATTTTTTTCAAGCGGTCCTTTTGAAGCTTTTACCGATATAAATGCGGATTTTAAAGCTGGAGAAACCTATATAATTGAAGCTGCTATTGAAGGTTCAAAAGTATTAGTATGGATTTCTAATGGCGCTGGGAAAAAAATTAGTCCGGTGATTGCAAATAATTATCGTTCGGCACCACAACAAAACACCCTATTTATCCCTGTTGGTCGATAAAATTAAAATGCCCTTCATCTTCTGAAGGGCAACACTTCTAAACAACTTCTGTTGGTATATCATCCTCATCTTTCAGCTTCTTTTTTGACTTGTTGAATAAAAAATCAATGGGTTGTCTTCGTAATTCAGTATCATCAAAATCATCGACTGCAATTATTTCCTGTCTGGAAAGTTCAGCCTCTCTTAATTGATTTGCCTCAGTTTCATTCAAGATACCTTCTTGTAAAGCTTCATCAATCTGCTCAAGCAAGGTTAATGAATGGAGTTGATTCTCTTTAACTGCCCGAGAAACTTTTTTCTCAATTGCTTCTGCATCACAGAGTTTATGGAAGGTTTCTTCCAATCGACCAAGCGGACAGTTTGGCAGAGGCTCAGTGAAGACAAACCTAGTAAGGCGAGTGCGTGTTTCATTCGGCTCAGTAATAATATGAGCAATTTTTTGACTTAATAAATCAGAGGGCTTTAAACGTTGACTGCCAAAGGGTTGCAGGAAAATCTTCAGCACTATACGCGCCCAGCGATTGGGAAAATTTGCAATGACACCAAGAATTGCCAGTTCACATTCGTGAAACATTTGCTGGCAGCACCATTCCACAATAGGCAAATCCGCAGGTGGTTCGCCGTCATCATGAAAGCGTTTTAAAACAGCAGAAATTAAATATAGATTGGAAAGTACGTCACCCAAACGAGCAGAAATCATTTCTTTGCGCTTTAATCCGCCTCCAATAACCATCATCGAAAAATCAGCCAGAAAGGCTAAATTAGCGCTGTAACGATTAACTAACTGATAGTATCGGGCCGCTAAAGAGGCTGGTGTTTTAGTCAAACGCCCATCCGTAAGAGCAAAAATTAAAGATTTGGTTAAATTAGATAATAAAAAGGCTGCATGCCCCCAAAAAGCCTCATCAAAATTTTTGAGATTTTTTTCTCTAACGCTTTCCATCTCCCGAAAAATATAGGGATGGCAACGTATAGCACCTTGTCCAAATATGATTAAATTACGAGTCAGAATATTTGCACCTTCAACTGTTATGCCTATTGGCGCATTTTGATAACCGCGACCAATATAATTTTTAGGTCCCAGGCATATGCCCTTCCCACCATGAATGTCCATTGCATCGATAACAACCTGGCGTCCGCGCTCAGTCGTGTTATATTTTAAAATTGCGCCGGCGATAGAAGGTTTTGCACCCTGATCAATTGCAGCAGCTGTCATTGTTAAACCCGCATCAATCAGGTAAGCATTGGCAGCAATTCGAGCCAAAGGTTCTTCGATTCCTTCAAACTGAGCGATAGGAAGATTAAATTGTTTTCGAACTCGTGCATAAGCCCCAGATGCCAACGCGCAAACCTGCGAACCACCTGCAGAACTTGAAGGTAAGGAAATAGCTCTCCCAGCACTTAAACATTCCATTAACATTCGCCAACCTGAGCCTGCCATAGCAGCGCCGCCGATGAGATAATCTATTGGAACAAAGACATTTTTTCCCTGGGTTGGGCCATTTAGAAAAGCAGTATTTAATGGAAAATGGCGCCTTCCTTTGATTACACCTGGTGTATTTGCAGGAATTAAAGCACAGCTAATACCCACATCTTCTCCTTTTCCTAAAAGGTTTTCAGGATCAAAAAGTCGAAATGCAAGGCCAATTACTGTGGCGATTGGACAAAGTGTTATATAGCGTTTATTCCAGCTTAGACGTACACCTAACACTTTTTGGCCGTTCACCAGTTGATGACAGACCACACCTTTATCAGGAATTGATGCCGCATCTGACCCAGCATTTGGACCTGTTAAAGCAAAACAAGGAATTTCACGGCCATCCGCTAAGCGAGGAAGATAGAAATCTTTTTGATCTTTAGTACCGTATTTCAATAAAAGCTCAGCAGGTCCTAAGGAATTAGGAACGGCAACTGTTGAGCCTACCGTAATTGAGCGGCCATAAATTCTGGATAAGATCATTATTTGAGCGGATGCAGAAAAGTCATGTCCACCGTATTCTTTTGGAATTATTAATCCAAAAAATCCTTTTTCTTTAAGAAATTGCCAAACTTCAGGCGGCATGTCAGTGCGAACATGGGTAATATCCCAATCATCAATCATCTGACACAACTGATTAACCGGTCCGTCCAAAAAAGCTTGTTCTTCGCGAGTTAATTTCACAGTTGGCGCATTAATTAACAAATCAAAATCAGGAGCCCCGCAAAATAAGTCACCTTCCCAGCTCACGGTTCCAGCTTCCAAAGCTTCTCTTTCAGTTGACGACATGGCTGGCATCGATTTGTTTACGACCTTAAAAAAACGCTTTGATATTAAATTTCTGCGTAAAGGTTTAATACAACCTAAGAGCAAACCTGCAAAAATCAGCCACATCAATAGATGTGTAAATATTCCTGGGGAGCTAAAACGTTCGACTAATAATGCAAAAATAGCATAACTGATTGTCCATACTATGAGGGAAGCTTGTTTACTAAGTAATAAAAGTGAGAATGAAATCACGGCTAGAATCATCAGACTATGCAACACTATTTTCTCCTTTTAAAATACGTTGTTTTAATATCTCTTTGTCAAATAATTATAGCATCCAAGGCTTTTACAATTTCCCCCGCAACCTCTTTAGGATGCTCCATAGTCAACATATGACTGCCTTTCATCTTATAACTTTTTATATTGTACTTTCTTTTCATATAACGAACGTCGAATCGATCAACAATTTCGGATTTATCGCCATAAATTAAAGCTGCCGGAACTGATAATTGTCCTTCATAAGCATATAACCGATGCGGCACGGTTCGGTAAATCAAATATTCGATATGCCTATCGAAACGAAGTGTATAACCATTGGCAGTTTTTTGAAGACCATAATCAATATAATCCTCTAAACATTCATTAGTAAATGATTTAAAGAGAGGTCTTGATTTTAGATAGGTAAGAAGCTCTTCCCTGCTCTGCCAAAATTGCCGACGTCTGCGGGCAAGATGCGCTGGGGTAAGCGTATCAATTACTCCCAGCGTTTTAGCTAAAAGTATCAGGCTGGATTTAAAACGACCTGGCAAGGGTGAATCAAGCATAATAACTGCTTTGAAAAGTGAGGGTTGTTCAATCGCAGCAAGAAGGCTTAAAACCCCTCCTACCGAATGACCAATTGCTATAACTGGCTTATTAGCCTTTGTTTTTACACTATCAATCAATTCATCCACTAAAAAATGCCAATTATCTTGCACTGGAAAGTGAGGATTGTGACCAATTTTATCAATGTAGCAACAATCAAAACGGCTCTGCAATTCATCAAATAACTGCTTGTAACAGGGCGAAGGAAAACCGTTTCCATGCGCAAAATGAATCAACTCTCTCATGTACGCACCAATTTATGACTTTCACGTTTGACTGCCAGAACAGCAAAGCAAAAATAGATAAAGGTAGTTAGCGGCAAGAAGAAATTGTAAGTCGTGGAGATATATCTAAAAGCTAGCATTAACCAAAACAGCAACATAAAGGGTGTCATAGAGACTATAAGCAATCGGCAGGACTGTTTATAGCTAAGTGAAATCTTGAAAAATAATTTGGCTATAAACTGTGCCATTAAAGCTAGCGCCAGGATAAAAACAAGAAAACATCCAAAGGCAACTAAAGCAAAAATCAAATAAATCATGATTCCCACAAAGTATTTCAAATTATTGATCTTGGATGTCTTAACCCATTCCTCACCCGAAAAAACAGTATTGGATTGCTTATCAAAAGGATAAGTTAAAATTTTACTCTCCTGAGCAGTATTAGTATCAGGTAAAAGTGGGATATCGAGTTTGAAGGTTCTTAATAAGAGCTTGTCTTTAGTGACTAAAATAGTTTGCTCCGGATATTTATCGTCAATAGTTGTTATAACACCCGTAGTATCTACAATTGAAACAACCTGCCCTTTTTTATTTTTGACAAAATATGGCATAGGTTTATCCAAGGAAACTTGTCCATTTTGAACATAGAAAGTAGGTAAGTTCATGATGGGTTGTATCATTTTTTCGTTCAAAATTTGGTTAAATTCCGCAGTAAATTTTAGTGCAAATGGAATTGAAAAAATAAAGATAATCAACAGTAAATAAATTAGACCCAAACCTTTCCAACGCTTTGCCACATCGACATAAAGCCTAGGATTAAAGAAAGAATGATAAATAGCCTGCCAATATCGATAGATAGGCCTATCGATAGTAGATAATTTGGTTCCTACCTCAGTCATACCATCCCCCTAATCGCATTCCAGTTTTTTTGTGAAATAAGTTGGCTTTAGTTATTAAAAGTCCGAGAGCCAACTTGTTATCAATTATTTCAATATCAGCAGGTACTCTGACCCTCAATTCTGTATTATCACTAAGGCTTCTAACTTGAATTAATTTATCCGCACCCATGTCTTCAACAAATTCGACATTTACTGAGATTAGCCCTTTTTGTTTTGTGGATGCAACAAAGAAATGTTCTGGCCTTATCGCCAAAATTAATTCGTCATTTTCAATCAAGGGCTCTTTTATTGGTGGAATAGCTAACTCAAAACCTATTTTTGTCAGGATTTTTTGATTAGAAGAATCCATCCTGGCTTCTAAAAAATTTATAGGATAATGGCCAGTAAAACCGGCCACGAAAAGAGAAGCCGGTTGCTGATAGAGACTTTTTGGCGTTCCTATTTGTTCCACTTTTCCTTTATTCAAAACACAAATTCTTGAAGCGAGGGTCATGGCCTCAGTTTGATCGTGAGTGACATATAAGGAAGTTGTGTTCAATTGCTGATGTAATTTTTTAATTTCCTGCCGCATTTCTGTTCGTAACTTTGCATCAAGATTAGATAAAGGTTCATCAAATAAAAATACTGCGGGTGAACGGACGATAGCTCTGCCCATCGCAACTCGCTGTCTTTGTCCGCCAGAAAGAGAACCAGGCTTCCGCGTTAAATAATCAGATATTTGCAATAAAGCTGCAACCTCATTGACCTTGTCCAGGATTTCCTTGCTTTTCATTCTCCGCATTTTTAATCCGTATGCCATATTATCAAAAACCGTCATATGCGGATAAAGCGCATAATTTTGAAAAACCATAGCCATGTCGCGTTTTGAAGGAAGAATTTTATTGACGCATTGATTGTTAATTAAAATAGAACCCTCAGATACCTCCTCCAAACCAGCAACAAGGCGGAGTAAGGTTGATTTACCACAACCTGAAGGGCCAACAACGGCAACAAATTCACCTTTATCAATCGTTAAATTAATCGATTTCAAAATAGGCTGTTGGCCGTGATATTTGCTGACATCAATAAGATTAACTGTCGCCATTAATGAGTTAACCCCTTTTCAAACCAACGTTGCATCGTCATAACAACCAGACAAGGGGGGAACATTGCAATCAATGCAACGGTCATAATGTAATGCCATTGAGGAACCTGATCGGCAACGCCTGCCAAATAACGAATTCCCATTACTATAGTCGCCATGTTCGCATCAGTGGTAATCACTAGGGGCCAGAGATATTGATTCCAACCATAGACAAAAAGAATGATAAACAAGGCAGCAATCTGAGGTTTCGACAAAGGTAAGAGGATATCATAAAAAAAGCGCAGAGGACCTGCTCCATCGAGCTTGGCTGCATCTGCAAGTTCCTGCGGAATAGTTTTGAAAAATTGCCTGAATAAAAAGGTTGCCGTCGCCGAAGCCATCAATGGAAGCCCAAGCCCGGCGAAACTATTTAGCCAGCCAAAAGATGCGATAACCTGAAAAGTGGGTACTATTCTCACTTCGACAGGCAGCATCATAGTTGAAAAAATTAAAGCAAAAAGCAGGCGTTTATAGGGAAATTTGAAATAGACCAAAGCAAAAGCTGAAATTAAGGCAAGAAAAATTTTTCCGGCAGCAATTAAAAGCGCCATCAATAAAGAATTGACTAACATCTGCCAAATAGGTTGACCACCCGTAGCAGCAATTCCCTGAAATAAAACAGTATTAAAGTTTTTTAATAATGAGTTCCCCGGCAAAAGTGGAAGTGGAGCGTGCATCATGGCTGCCCCTTCGTGACTAGCAGCAACAAAGGCTAAATAAAGCGGAACGAATAAAAAGACAATAAACACAGTCAAGGCGCTATGAGCAAAAATTCGGTTTAAGCGCTTCATTCGTAATGCACCTTTTTCTCAAGGTAGCGAAACTGGACAAGCGTAAGACCTATTACAATAAGCATAAGCAGTACGGATTGCGCAGAAGACGAGCCCGGATCCATTCCAATGAAGCCATCTTTATAGACCTTATAAATTAAAGTTGTCGTACTCGTGCCCGGACCGCCATTCGTCAGCACGTCAATGATCCCGAAGGTGTCAAAAAAGGAGTAAATCAAATTCATTACTAATAAAAAGAAAGTCGTCGGCGATAACAAGGGGAATTTAATTTGCCAAAATCGTCTCCAGGCAGACGCGCCATCGATAATTGCGGCTTCAATGATTGAAGGGGGAATTGCCTTTAAGGCTGCGAAAAAAAAGAGAAAATTATAAGAAAATTGCTGCCAGCTCGCCGTTAAAATGATAACTAAAAAGGCTTGACCAGGATGAACCAGATAATTGAATTCTATCCCTAGCAGGTTAAAGCAATGCGAAAGCCAGCCAAGAGCCGGTTGACACAAAAACCGCCACAAAATGGCTGCAACAGCCGGAGCTACTGCATAGGGCCAAAGTAGTAAGGATTTATAAAAATTTTGACTTTTGAGACGTCCTTGTACAAGTACAGCCAAAAGTAAACCCAAAGTCATTGTTGAGAGAGTAATTAAAAATGCAAAAAACAAGGTCACCAGCACTGCCCTGCCATAACCAGGATCGCCTAACAAATCTGAAAAATTACGAAGACCGGCAAAGCGATTGTGTAAACCAAATGAATCACTAAAAAAAAGCGACTGGATTATAGCGGAACAAGCAGGCCAGATAAAAAACAGGAGCGTAATCAGAAGTTGTGGGAAAACCAAAAGTAGTGCTAATTTTTTGTGCCTGGTATATTTTGCCATCAACGAACCGAGTTAGATTTCTGTGCGAAAGTATATAATGAAGCCATTTCAGATAGCGAGATGCTTTCCAAGTCTTAATCAAATATTATTGGATAAATCTAGTTCTAAATAAAAGGAATCTTAATGCGATCTGTTTTAATTGAAAATCCAGGTTTGGATAGTCGTTTAGTTATACACGAGCAAGAAATTCCCGTCTGTGGTAGCGATCAACTTCTGGTTCGGGTTAAGGCAACTGCTGTAAATCGAGCCGATTTATTGCAGCGTCAAGGAAAATACCCTTCTCCGCCGGGCGAATCTAGTATTCCAGGATTGGAAGTTGCCGGTGAAGTTGCGGCAATTGGCGCTAAGGTTACAGGGTTTAATATCGGTGACAGGGTCTATGGCTTGGTCGCAAGTGGCGCTTATGCCGAATATTGTTGTGTAAATTATAATCTTGCGGCTTTAATACCAGATAATTGGGATTATAGTTATGCAGCCGCTATACCTGAAGCATTGATGACCGCACATGGTACAGTTTTTAGACTAGGAAAACTTAAGAAAAATGAAAATTTTCTAATCCATGCTGCCGGCAGCGGCATA
This sequence comes from Tatlockia sp., assembly GCA_013697955.1. Taxonomy (GTDB): domain Bacteria; phylum Pseudomonadota; class Gammaproteobacteria; order Legionellales; family Legionellaceae; genus Tatlockia. Next base: position 23,096 of record JACCVV010000054.1, read on the forward strand.
TCCTGTTTCGCAATCCAAATGGCTAGGTATACAGGCGCTGTAATTTTTACAACAGCCTCTAACGAGGAAAAGATGGAAAAAGCCCAAAAATTAGGGGCTACAACAATTATCAACTATAAGACAGAAGAGTTTGCCAAAAAAATAGCAGAGCAGTCCCTTAATTTAATAGTAGATTTCGTTGGTGGTTCCTATTTTCCTTTGCATCTTAAACTCTTAAAGAAAAAAGGACGACTAGTTCAAATCGCAAGCATGCAAGGACATCATGTTGAATGTGATCTCTTACCAATTATGCGCAAACGGTTAAAGATCCTGGGTTTCGTTTTACGCCCACAAAGCCTTGTAGAAAAAGCTGCGCTGTGGAAATCAGCTCATAAACAATGGCGCAAGGCGTTAATTAATAGTGAAATTCAACCAATCATTGATAGTGAGTTCAAATTTTCTGAAATTGAGAAAGCTCATGCACATATGAAAAGTTCAGCTCATTTTGGGAAAATTGTTATCTGTATTGATTAGGAGGCTTCACCACACAGGTGACAGCCTTAACCCTATATTGTCTTTTAGAAGCGGTTCTCATAACCTCATTTATAAAATTGATTTTTAATTTTTTATTCTTAGATTCTGATTCTATGAGTTTACTTATATCAAGCCAGGTTTTAACAATATTCGTATAAATGTCATTCATGCCACCTCTAGCAGTTTTGCAAAACAATCCGAATTCTAGAATTTTTTTAACTTCAGTCGAAGAGCTACAAAATAAATCCGACTCAGTAAGAATGAATATATTTACTTTTGAATTAATAAATATTTCTTTGATTTAAAGTTCTAGAAGAAATTTAATGACCAAGATTAAGACAATTTTAGCCTGTGAATGTCTAAAAATTTTTATTTACTAAGCGCTTTCCAATAATTTTCGTTTTATAACGGCGCGGCTTAATTCATTTTAAACGAAATGGAAAGTCAATGGGTTAACTCCTTCCCTGCCTTTTTCAATGTCCGTCGCAATAGCTGTGTATAGATAGGCGGGTTGCCAGCTAGCTGCATAATTGTGGTTGAGGTTAAACAACAAACCATAAGAGGTAGAATTAATAGATAATTCTGTGTCATCTCTACAACTAAAATGATTCCAGTAATTGGCGCCCGAATTGCTGCAGCAAATAAGGCTCCCATTCCAGCTACAGCAAACATGCCGGGATGCACCGATAAATCATCTAACAAATAATCAAGGATAAAAAAGGCACAGGAACCAACCAATGAACCTAGCGCTAACATTGGCGCAAATATTCCACCAGGCACGCCTGTTGAATAGGAAACCATGGTGGTTAAAAACCGTAAAAGTAAGAGCAATATGAGCGCTGAGAAATTAGGTGGAAGATCAACGGCCTGTTGAATAATATGATACCCACCGCCAACAATATCAGGTTTGTAGAAGGCTAAATAACCGATTGCAGCGCCTACCAAAAGCAAATAAAAAACTCTAGGCCATTTGGCTAATTTGTCAGTTAAATATAAGGTGTTTATTAGGGTGTGATTGAATAAAAGTCCCACAAACCCGACGATAATTCCCAATACAAAAAACAACCATAAGGAGCGAAGACTCGGCAAACCAAAAACATCCATAGGAATTGCAGGCCCAGAGCCGACTATAAAATGCAAGACCATAGTGGCCATAATGCAAGCGATGGCGACAGTTTTTAAGTTAGTAAAGGTGAAATTAAATTCATTGCGTAATTCTTCAACGACAAATAAGACACCTGCCAAAGGGGCATTAAAGGCACTCGCCAAGCCAGCTGCAGCACCTGCCATGATAAAAGTATGACGTCGCTCTGAGGAAAAATTAAATAATTCGCCGAACATATCGCCCAGGTTTCCACCCATTTGAATAGTTGGCCCTTCTCTGCCCAGAACTAATTTTGAAGAAATAGCCAAAACACCGCCAATAAATTTAACAGGCAACAAACGACGCCAAAAAATAGGCCGCTCATTGATTAAAGCGCCCTCAATTTCCTGAACTCCAGAACCTGCTGCCTCCGGTGCAAAACGCCGAACCATCAACCAGGCTAGTATTAGAAAAATCATTGAAATTAGTGCAGAAACCAAGCCTGTTGACCCACCTTTAGTTTGCACAAAGCCAAGAAACTGCTTAATAAAAAAATCCAGATTATGAATAGCAATTTGAAATAAAGAGCCGACTATTCCCGTGGCAATGCCCAGTAAAATGGCTACAAAATAAACTATTAATAATCGTTCACGCATGGTTAAATCATTCCCATTAAATTAGAAATAATGCGAATGCCAGCCTGATTGGATAAAGAAAGAATAGTTTCAGGATGAAATTGAACGGCATAAATTGGCAAGGTTTTATGCGCTATCGCCATAATAATTCCATCGTCACTTTCTGCGGTAATTTCCAGTTCTTTGGGTAAAACAGAAGGTCGCGCATAAAGAGAATGATATCGACCAGCGATAAAACTAGATCCTAAGCCAGCAAAAATTCCCGATTCATTTTTAACTTGGATCGTTGAAGCTTTGCCATGCATTGGATAAGGTAAAACATCCAGCCTTCCACCGAAATATTCAACTAAACCTTGCAATCCTAAGCAAACGCCAAAAATTGGGGTTTTAAGTTTAAGCACCTCTGAAATTGTGTCTGATAATTTAAAATCGACGGGTTTACCTGGTCCTGGCGATAGCAAAACTAAATCAAAAGCTTGGTTTTTTATAAAATCGATTGCATTTTCAGATCGAACCGTAACAACCTCAGCACCAGTTTGGCGAACATAATTTGCTAAAGTATGAACAAATGAATCCTGATGATCGACCAATAGCACTTTCTTACCAAGCCCATTTTGAGGAATTGTTTTAGCCAATTCAGGCTTATAATCTGTTTTTTGCAAAATATCCAAAAAAGCAGAGGCTTTGAGCCGCGTTTCCTGTTCTTCTGAATGAGGATCCGAATCGTAAAGTAAAGTAGCACCAACACGCACTTCTGCAATACCTTGCTCGATTCGGATGGTTCTTAAAACAAGACCCGTATTTAAATTCCCATCAAAACCAAACCAACCCACCGCTCCGGCATACCATTTACGCGGGGATTTTTCATGCTTTTCGATAAAATTCATTGCCCATAATTTAGGAGCACCAGTGACTGTAACAACCCACATATGAGTTAAAAAAGCATCTACAGCGTCGAAACCTTCACGTAAAATACCTTCAACGTGATCTACGGTATGAATCAAGCGTGAATACATTTCAATTTGACGGCGACCTAAAACATGGACTGAGCCTGCCTCGCAAATCCTTGATTTATCATTTCTATCGACATCGGTGCACATGGTTAATTCTGAAGCTTCTTTTTCTGATTCTAATAAAATCTGAATATTTGCAGCGTCTTCTATAGCATCTTTACCGCGTTTTATGGTTCCCGAAATCGGGCAAGTTTCAACCCGCTTGCCTTGCACGCGCACGTACATTTCCGGTGAGGCGCCTACTAAATATTCTTCTTTTCCCAAATTTATAAAAAAACCATAAGGCGAAGGATTAACGTGTCGCATGCGCCTAAAAATTGCAGAAGGTTGTTCTTTGCAATGCGCATAAAAGGTTTGGCTAGGAACAACTTCAAAAAGATCGCCGCAGGCGAAACTCTTTTTTGCTAACTCTACTAATGCGGTGTATTCACCGGGTTCATGGTCGCAATTTTTCTCTGGTTTTAATTTTGGGTCATATTCCTTAAATCCCCCCTCGCGAGGTAGGGCTTGGGTTGACTTACCCTGAAATTGAAAATCATAGCGTCTGATAAAGGCAATTTCTTTGCGATGATTAACCACATAAATTTCATCAGGCAAATACAAAACCATTTCTCGCTGTTCGGAGGGACGCTCCTTATATTGCTGCATTTTTTCAAATTGAAAGATCAAATCAAAACCAAAGGCCCCATAAAAACCAAGATAGGATTCTTCATCAGTTTTAAAAAAAGCAAGCAGCTCGCGTAATAAAGTAAATACTGAGGGTTGTTGGCTACGCTCTTCTTCACTAAAAAGACGATCTGATTTTTTAACCTCTATTATTAATTCCTTAGTGGACCTGTCTTTAATTTCCAAATTTTTTGAGTTTTCTAATAAAGGTAAAATAATTTCAATTAAAACGGAGCCGCGTTTGTTCAGCGCTTCAACCCGAATGGACTGCGTTGTGCAAATGATAGCTAAGGGTGGATTATAAAAACCAATATCCCAACAAGTGTAGCGACCAGGATATTCAAAGCTTGAAGCGAATAAGCCACCTCTATGAGTATCAAGGCGGTCTATAAGCGGCTCAATTGCATTTTCGTAGGCTAATTGATGTTGTTTATATTCAATATATACACCAGCTGCGGTTTTAACTTGCTCTAACATCTTTAATCCAGGTATTAAATGTCAAAAATTGCTGTTCATTCTACTTAAAAACCCAAGCACTGCAAGAATGTAGTTTTTCTTATAAATAAGCACATTGTAAGATTAAAATTAAGATTGCCTTAATAATTAGCTGTTATCATTTTTTAATGATCAAATGCCAGAGGCCATTCAGATGACAGAGCAACTTTTAAGAAAAAAAATTGAAAAACACCTTAACTCACTTAGCGATAAGGCGAATGAGGAGATTGATAGACTTGCGGAAGCTTTAATTTTGAAAGATTTACAATTGAAATTAGAACAATTTTCTAAATCCAAGAAATTCGATGCTTTCAAAATTAGATTGGCAAAAACGTTAACTAATTACCGTGTCAATCACATTTTAGATAATTATGCTAATCAATTAATTCTAAAATCAATATCTGAGAATAATAAGGAACTACTAGAGGCCCTGATGTTCTTCAAGCCCTTAGTTGTAAATACTTTATTTCAACGCTCGGGTAAATCACTCAAATGGGAAGATACACCATTAATTTTGGCCGTAATAAATAAACCCATTCGACTTGATTTGATTAAAATACTGGTTAAGAGTGAATGGACAGATTTAGATTATGGCAATTTTAGAACAGCACTTGATGAAGCAGTAGCTTTAGGTCATTTTGAAGCTGTACAAATTTTACTTAGTGCAGGTGCAGAAGCAAGACAGCAAACCATGCAAATTGCCTGTTCGATGGGATATTTGGAAATTGCTAAAGAGTTAGCCAAAACCAACCAACGGTTTGTTATTGACTACGACGAAATATTACTAAACACAATTGAACAGGGACATTTAGATATAATCAAATACCTGGTTAATGATTTGAAAGCTAATGTTAACTATGAAGTTGAATCTTTAGGAAAAAGTAAAAATACCCTTTCTCCCTTGTCTTTAGCAACGCAATATAAACAAGCAGATATCGCTCACTTTCTTATCGAAAAGGGTGCAAAGGGAGTTTATAATGCTCCGCTTCCTGATAAAACAGTCAAGACTCCTGTTAGCGTTAACAACTTGCGATTTTTCAATAAAATACCTAATCTTAATCGTCAAATTCAATCCAATGAGTTAATTAATATAATTTCTAGTTATCTCGATAATAGATCCAAAAAAGTAGATGAAACTGGCAAAATTAAAATCTATTTACATACTTTTATACCTCAGTTTTTTCAAAAATCTTTTATGGAAAAAGAAAATGCCGTCAGTGCGCTTACTAAGGCTTTAAATGGGGATAAAGTTGATTTAGCTTCTCACCTTTCCACATTACGCAATGGGGATTTAGGTAATCAGTTAAGAAAATTTATTAAAGACGGTCATGCGAATTCCATTGTAGGCTTTAAAGTCAAAACAGTGAGAGAATTTGTCGCAGCACTGGAGACTCAAGTTAATCCAAAAAATTCCTTGAAAAATTAAGATAAATTCAAAAATCTAAAGATTAAACGCATTTAAATAGTAAATAAATGAAGGTTATTATGACATTTAAAGTAATTGTTCTAGGTAATAAAAAAGTAGGTAAAACGGCACTTACCCACAAACTGGCTAATCCAAGATCATCTTTTGATTTAAGGTACAAGCCAACTGTTGGCGCAGATTTTTTGGCTATTATTATCGATAATATACCAACCCATATTTGGGATATTAGTTGTCAACAATTGGGGAGTTCGTTTTATAAAGGAACAGATTTAGCTATTTTTTGTATCGATTTATCCGAACCCTTGGAAGAATCAGATCTAAGGTTATATATCGAAAAATACAGAGTTTTTACCGCCGATTCTAATGATCAGAGCATTCCAATGATCTTGGTGGGTACAAAGGCAGACTTGAGTAGGGAAATTTCAGATGAACAGTTTGACCAATTGATTGAAAAGTTTAATTTTAAAAAAGGTATTAAGATTTCTTCAAAAGAAAATAAAAATATATCTGAACTTAAAATTATTCTAAGCGACACACTCACTGATAACAAAGTTAAAACGCCCTTTAGCGACCACAACTTGGGCTTTTTCAATAATAAACCTAATCATAATCTCCCAGCTCAATCCAATGATTTGATTAATATAATTTCTAGTTATCTCAAAAACAGATCCGAAAAAGTTGATGAAAATGGCAAAATCAAAATCTATTTACATTCTTATATACCTCAGTTTTTTCAAAAATCTTTTATGGAAAAAAGAAATGCAGTCAATACGCTTACTAAGGCTTTAAATGGGGATAAAGTTGATTTAGCTTCTCACCTTTCCACATTACGCAATGGGGATTTAGGCAATCAGCTAAGAAAATTCATTAAAGACGGTCATGCGAATTCCATTGTAGGCTTTAAAGTCAAAACAGTGAGAGAATTTGTCGCAGCGCTGGATGCTCAAGTTAATCCAAAAAATTCCTTGAAAAATTAAGATAAAACTTCTTAAATTCCTAAAGCGCAAAACACTTAGGTTTAGCGCTTTTGGATTGAGAGCCGTTAAATCCAAGTTTTATTCTATGATTTAACAAAGTAATAAAATCAACCCCAAAAATTGGTCAACCCTCAGGAGCTCTTTAGAATTTTGGGTCTGTTTTGAAGTGCTTAATTAAGTCAAGATCATTAAAAATCTGCTCAATCTTATCATCATTAGATTCGGTGACTAAATCTATCGCTGTTTTACCTTCTTTATTTTTAAGGGTTAGATCAGACTTGAATTCTATAAATAACGGAATAAGCTCGTATTTTTCTGGTATATCTTTAATCTTAATAAACCCCATTAATGGCGTATTTCCACTTGCAAAAAGTGAATCTACGTAAGCACCTTTTTCTAGCAAGGGTCTAATCCTGTCGTATTGTTTCGACAACATGAAATGATGTAATAAGGGTTTATAATTTATTTTTGCAGAATTTATAATTTCCGGGTTACATTGAGTGAGCACCATTTTAAATAATTCATCATCATTAGATTCAGCACTCTGAATTAATAAATTCGTTAATAAATTTTTATCATCCGAATCTGTCAAACAAAATGTATAATTTGCAACTAAAAGCTTAAAGCTTACATCTAACTCAATCTGATTGAATTGCCAGGAAATTTTAAGGAGGTCAAAAACAGTTAGACCCTCTTCTGTACTCAACTTTAAATTTGCACCTGCATTAATTAATCTTTTTAAAGCCTCAGAATTAGCAAAATAAGCAGCATAATGAATAGCAGCTTGCCCTGTTGAATCTAGCTGATTGATATCTTTTTCTTTTAAATGAGAAATAATCACTTCGCTACAATCAGAGTGAGGTGAAAAGGCTATTTTTAAAGGGGTATCGGGAATGAATTTACCATTATTAATCAAAATATCTGCACCTTTTGATAGAAGGAATTGAATAATTGGAATATTCATTTTTTCAATAGCTTCAATTAAGGGTAATTGATAAAGATGTGGTTCATTAATCGACGCTTTATTGTTGGAAAGGAGAGTTTTAATCAATTCAAAATCTTCATTTTCAATAGCGGCTATTAATAAGTTTGATAGATTTTTCGAATTTGGACTGTTGATTATAGTGTTCATAATATCAACTTGTTTATCCCGATAAGCCTTGGTTATGAATCCATCGATATCTTCTAAATTGATTTGTGGTAGAAGCAACAGTAGCTCTGCTGCTTCGTAAAACTCACTCTCTAAAGCGATGTGAAGTGCTGTTCTTCCTAAGAAATCATGCGCATTAACATCGCAATGCCCATCAGTTAATAATTTTTTAAAAGTAGGCAAACTTCTAGTCATCAGTGCAACATGAATAGGTGAAAAATGATTTGCTGAATTTTTTTGAAATTGTTGTGCCTCTTCCTTGCTCTTTGGTAATTCCATTTCATGGAATACTTCAAAAACATCAAGATTCATGTCTGCAAGATCTTTTTCAAAGCAATACACTCTTAAATTACATCGAGCACGACCATCAAATCTATTTAATAAAATATATTTATAATCGATGATTTGTTGAATACTTTGCCCTAGATCACGCGTTTTTTCAGTTATGAATTTAAAATTAGGATCATAATAAACAAGAATTTTTTCATTATTGATGTAGCCTGAAGTTGCATGCCCATCTCCTTCAATTTCAAATCGCGCTTTAACCGGCATTCTCATTAAATAGTAGAGAATTTCCGTGAGTTGTTCACTATTGCGTTCGTAGGTTATCAATTTGTTAAATTTATTTGTAGCAAATTTATGTTCTTTATACAAAAGACGGTAACTATAGTTTTTAAGCCCCTCACTGGTTACCGTGGAATACTGTTCTAAACGGTCGGCCTGATCCAATTGATCTAACCCCGCTAAGGATGAATGCTGAAACCAGATAACGTCATTAGTCCATTGTTCAAATAATTCATCTAAATTTTTGTAAAAAGCGGCTTGAGGAATATCTTTGAATTCATTAGCTAATGAATTTTCATTTCCATCCCAACGAGACATTAAAGCCAAAGTTTCAAAATAATATTCTTCCAAACCGCGTGCTGCATAAAAAGACTTTAAGAATGAAAACCCATTGCAATGTCCTTCATTGCTAAAATATCTAGTATCTCGATATTTAATTTTAAGTCGAAAAAGCATCTTATCCATAATTTCATTTTGATCAATGGGAGCAGGTTTTATCCCATATTTTGAACTCTGTTTTATAAATTCAATATTAGAGTCAGGTTCTAATAATTTAATGACATCATCTTGTTTATTTTCTATGGCTAAATCGAGAGGGGTCTTACCATAGATATTTTTTATTTTTCCAAGATCCTGGATACCTGGAATTTCTAACAATTTATTGAGCAATACAGAATTATTCATAACTGCTAAATGAAGGACAGTATTGCCATTGATATTTACACTGTTTTTCAGAGCAATTTTTGCCAAAAGTTGTAACATCACCTCTTCATTATTCATGCTGACTGCATAAAAAAGAGCTGAATTTTTTAGTGAATCTTCTTGATTAACATCAATTTCCAATTCAAGTAAATAGTTAATGATGTCTCGGTTTCCTGCTTTTATTGCTTCGATTAAAGCAGTTGTTTTAAATTTTTTGGGATTGTTTATCGTTGCGTTATTTGCAACAAGTAGTTGTATCACATCAAGGTGATCATTTTTTGCTGCAATTATTAGTAAGGAACTAAGCTTTTCTTGTGAAAATTGATTCTTTTTTAACACATCTAAAATAAATGGTATCTCTCCAATTTCAATGGCTTTATTAATTCCGAAAACATCATCCACTGACTGAAAAGAATTACCAAAAATTTGATTCGATCTAAGGGGATATTTTGAATCTGAAGACAGCGGAAAGGATTCTTCCAAGGCTGACTTAATTTTTTTTGTTAGCCATTGTCTTAGTCGCTTATCTCCTTTACAGCTGGCTAAATCGAGGTTTGCACAATTGGCTCCCTGCTCATAAAGATAATCCACCACCTCAAAATGACCACTTTCTAAAGCTACTAATATTGCACTCTGCTTAAAGTCGTTAAGCAAATTGATATCCGCATTATTTGTCAAACAATATTTGACCTTTTCCAAATCGCCCATTGCAGCAGCATAATGCAATAATGGTTTACCCTCTAAATCTTTGAAATCGAAATTGGTTTTATGCAGGCTGAAAGGTGGATAGAGGTGCTTGTCTTCAAAGGCCTGCCGCTGTTGTATAAGGGATTTCAAGTTTCGGAAATTTCGTTCATTGAGATTTTCTTCAAGCCGAGATTTGGCCATCTTATCTCCCCAAATAATGCTCAATTATAAATTATAGACTACTCCGCCATCTTGGATTTGAATGGGCTTTTCCTGTGAGTTACAAAAATCTTTGTTTCTTATTCGAGCCCCTTGTATACTGAATTTTTATTGTGGTTTGGAACTTTGCATGTCGCTTAATGAAAAAGACTTGGAAAAAATAGCACACCTTGCTTATCTCGATTTTAAGTCCGATAGTCATCAATTTGTGGACGATCTCAATTCAATTATGAATTTTGTTGAACAACTTCGCGAAATTGATACTAAAGATATAGCGCCTTTGTTTCATCCACTTGATTTAGTTCAACGGCTCAGGCCAGACGAAATTACTGAAAAAGATTGTTCTACTAAGCTTGCTGAAATAGCACCTGCCTTTGAAGAGGGTTGCTATTTGGTGCCGAAAGTTATCGATTCAGGTCAATAAAAATGCATAAATTATCATTAGATGAGATGATTCAAGGACTTCGGCAAAAGAGATTTTCCAGTCGCGAATTAACTCAACACTATCTTACTCGCATAAAACAACATCAAAACATAAACGCCTTTATCTCTGTAGATGAAGAAAATGCCTTAATTGCAGCTGACGCAGCGGATAAATTGATTAAAGAAGGCAAGACAAAACTACTAAGCGGTATACCAATGGCGCATAAAGACATTATTTGCACCAATAGAATGCCTACTACCTGCGGTTCCAAAATGCTTAAGGATTTTCACTCTCCTTATCAAGCAACTCTTGCTGAGAAATTAGAAGACCAAGGCAGCATCCTGATTGGAAAAACCAATATGGATGAGTTTGCAATGGGCTCGGCTAATGAAAACTCTTATTTTGGGTCGGTAAAAAACCCCTGGAATCTTAACCATGTTCCCGGTGGGTCATCAGGTGGTTCGGCAGCTGCTGTGGCTGCTCGTTTAATTCCCTTTTGTACAGGAACTGATACAGGCGGCTCGATTAGACAACCGGCGGCTTTTTGTGGTATTTCAGGGATTAAACCCACTTATGGATTGGTTTCTCGTTTTGGAATGGTTGCCTTTGCCTCAAGTTTGGATCAAGCAGGCCCTATGGCCTTATCTGCTAGCGATCTAGCTATTGTCCTTCAGGCGATGGCAGGTTTTGATCCAAAAGATTCAACTTCAGTTGATAAAACAATTCACGATTATTCGGCCAATTTAAAGCAATCAATTAAAGACATGCGTATCGGTCTGCCTTCTTGTTTTTTTCAAAAAGGAGTTGATAACGATATTCAGTCAGCAATTTTAGAAGCTCTTAAGGTTTTTGAGCAAGAAGGCGCTAAGATAATTGAATTGGATTTGAAGCTGCAACCGCTTTGGGTTCCTTGTTACTACGTTATTGCCTGTTCTGAAGCGTCTTCCAATTTATCTCGCTATGATGGCATTCGTTTTGGCTATCGATCAGAAAAAGGCCAAGATTTACGCGAATTAATAACCAATACCCGCACTGAAGGATTTGGAGTTGAAGTAAAACGCAGAATATCCACAGGTACTCATCTGCTTTCTTCTGGATATTTTGATGATTATTATCTGCAAGCGCTCAAAATAAGACGTTTAATACAAAATGAGTTTCAAGACTGCTTTAAACAAGTTGATATAATTTTAGGCCCCACCACACCCACCTGTGCTTTTAAATTAAATGAAAAAATTTCCGATCCGGTACAAATTTACTTAGCCGATGTCTTCACTGTTGCTGCAAATTTAGCGGGTGTTCCTGCAATTTCAATTCCTGCAGGTTTTAGCAAGGGCCTTCCAATTGGCCTGCAACTAATTGCCAATCATTTCAATGAAGCAGAACTATTAAAAAGTGCTTACCATTTTCAACAAGCGACCAACTGGCACCAAGCCAGTCCTGGCTTTATAGGGTGATTTATGGAATGGGATACTGTAATCGGGCTTGAGGTTCATGCTCAATTAAAAACGAAATCAAAGTTATTTTCCGGCTCAGCTGCCAACTTTGGCGCTAATGCCAATACGCAAACTTCATATATAGACGCAGGCTTTCCCGGCACTTTACCTGTTCTTAATCAGCAAGCGGTTAAAATGGCTATCCAGTTTGGCTTGGCTATTAATGCTGAAATCAATAATAATTCATATTTTGAACGAAAAAATTATTTTTACCCGGATTTACCAAAAGGCTATCAAATAAGCCAGTTTCAGCGCCCAATCGTCGCTAATGGTCGATTAAAAATTGAACTTAAAGATGACAAAACTAAAGAAGTAGAAATTCTAAGGGCACATTTGGAAGAAGATGCCGGCAAGTCCTTGCATGAAGCCCATGCTGATCATACTGGTATTGACTTAAACCGTGCTGGCACACCCTTACTTGAAATTGTAACAACCCCCTGCCTGAATTCGAGTGAGGAAGCGCTAAGTTACCTTAAAACGCTACATCTTTTAGTCCGATTTTTAGGCATTTGTGACGGCAATATGCAAGAAGGGTCTTTTCGTTGTGATGTTAATATTTCCCTTAAACCAAAGGGTTCAAAGCAATTAGGCGTACGTACTGAACTTAAAAATCTCAATTCCTTTCGTTTTATTGAAAAAGCAATTGCCTACGAAGAAAACAGACACAAAGAGTTGCTTGAATCAGGAAAGCAAATTCAGCAAGAAACTCGCCTTTATTGTCCTGACTCCAATAGCACTCAGACAATGCGTTCAAAAGAAAATGAAAATGATTATCGCTACTTTCCTGATCCAGATTTACTGCCTATTGAAATCAAAGCGGAGGATTTGCAAAAAATCAAAGGCCAGATGCCGCTTTTACCTGAAGCAATAAAAGAACAATTTAAAGAAAACAGACGATTAAATCCGGATGACATTCAGTTTTTATTGTCATCAAAAGCCACTTATGATTATTTTGTTGATTTAAAAAAAATCAGCGTAGCCGATGAAAAATTGATTATAAATTGGCTAAAAGGTAATTATGCCGCCGCTTTAAACGATGCGAATCTCGATTTTGAAAATCCTCCACTTCCTGTTGCCGACTTCGCTCCTTTATTAGACTATCTATCTGACCAAAGAATTTCAGGATCAATTGCCAAGCAGATTTTTACCAAATTATGGGCTGGCGAAGGTTCTGTTGATTCAATTATTGCTAAAGAAGGCTATGCACAGGTTAGCGATGAATCAGAAATTGTTCAATTAATAAACGATTTGATAAAACGCCATCCTCAACAAGTGGCTGATTACCGCGCTGGGAAAGAAAAACTGCTAGCTTTTTTTGTTGGCCAAATAATGAAGGAAACTCAAGGTACCGCTAATCCCGAGAAAATTAATATTTTATTAAGAACCCACTTAAATCAGTAATACATTAAAGTTATTTCATGGCTCTTCTTAGCAAAATTTGAAGTATCAACATTTAGAACTCAAAGAGCAAAACATGCTCAAAAAAAAAGAGACCAACTCTTAGTTGATCTCTATAAAATAGGAATTCTTTCCTAGTAAGGTTTAACCACAACAGTCGTTCCAATATCCATAAAGTCCTGGTTTAACCATTTAGCAGCTGCTGGCAATACCCTAATACAACCATGGCTGGCATTATAGTTAGGCACATCGTAGGCTGCATGAATTGAGTAACTTCCGTTAAAATGCATGCAGTAAGGCATACGAGCACCACCACCTGTCTCTACAGGATACAGATTGGAAGTACATTCCTCACCCTTCTTAGAATAAACGCGGAAGGTTCCTGTTACAGTACGGCAACCTCGACCTGTATCTTCACAATAGTCCTTACCACCTGAAGCAGATCCTGTTTTTATTCGATTGCCTTGTCCGTCATAAGCAGCCCAGGCAGTGGCTTTTGGGTCAAAAATAAAGACCTTTTTGCCAGTCGCTTCACGTTTAGCAGGGAATGCATGAGAACCCCTGCTATCCGAATTCAAGCCCTTGGTATAATGAGTGTGACCTGCATCATCAACGATTGGGACACCACGATCCATCGATGCGCAAGATGCTGCAAGTATTGCTAACGAGCTAACGATTAGTTGCTTTTTCATTTGCTAACCTCCCTCTTTTTTACTTGTTATCGGGAGGAAAATGAATAAATTTAGTATTTTCTACAAATATTTTTTACTAACTGCTTTAATTATGATCTTTTTTACCCTGTGGAACCAAGCCTGCAATAGATTCTTGCTTTGTAAAAGATTTAGGCAAAAGGGCTAAAATTGCTAACTGAAGCTGCTTGTCAGAACATTCAAAACAACCACCTCGTGGAGGCATGGCATTCAATCCTTCTTCGGTGTGGGCTAATAAAGTAGCCAAGCCTTGTTTGATTCTTGGATTCCAATCAGCTTCAACTTTAATTCTGGGGGCGCCCAAGGGTATTAATGGTTTAAGCGCATGGCAGTTAGAACAAAAATGACTCACTATCTGCATTCCTTCATCTTTTTTATCTCTAACCGAATTTAGAAATTCCTGAGGATGATGACTTTCAGCATATGAAAAAGTTAAAAAAAGTAAATTAAAAAAGAAAATACTGACAAATTTCAAAACAAAGATTCTCCTTTTTCGATTTAAAATCAAAGATGACTTTCATTTATAAATATGATATAGGTTATAAATTGCACAAATTTCTAAAGATCTCATAACAGGAACCGATAATGATGACGAATGCTATTGAGAGTAATGTTATGGAAAAGCCAAGCAAATTCATGCATAAAAAGGCTGATAAAAGCGACCATAATAGCTTAAAAGCCAATTCCAGACAAATAGAAGCTTTTCTAGCAGGCCTTAACAATTTTCATGTAGTGGACAAAACTAAGGTAGAATTCATTAAAAAAGAAATTGCTAGTGGAAAATACCAAATTTTAACCGACAAAATTGCTGAAAAAATGATCATTGATATCGAGATGATTTAAAAAGGGAATGAAGTCTCACCTGTTTTGGCAAAGACTTCACAATCGAAATAAATCAACGCGCCTGCATGCGCAAAGCACCATCAAGCCTTATCACTTCACCATTAATCATGTTATTTTCAATAATATGCATAGCCAGGGCCGCAAACTCTTCAGGTTTTCCTAGTCTTTTAGGATAAGTAATTGTATCAGCTAACTTGTCTTGAACCTCTTGGGACATATTCAAAAGCATAGGGGTTGCGAATAATCCGGGGGCAATTGTATTAACTCGTATAGCAAATTGAGCCAGTTCACGAGCCGCTGGCAAAGTCATTGCCACTACACCACCTTTAGAGGCACTATAAGCCATTTGCCCGATTTGTCCTTCGAAGGCAGCAACCGATGCAGTATTAATGATAACCCCTCTTTCTTCCGTATCAGCTTGAAGTTCAAGCTTGGACATTGCATTGGCCACAACTCGCATGACATTAAAGGTGCCTATCAAATTGACATCGATTACCTGTTTAAAATCTGCCAATGGCATGGCGCCTTCTTTTCCAACCATACGTTTTGCTGGGGCAATTCCTGCACAATTTATACAAATTCTCGGAATTCCAACCTGCTTAATGGTTTCAATTAAGGCCTTTTCTACCTCTTCAGCGGAAGACACATCACAGGCAACAGATAGAGCCAGGTTATTTTCTTCGTTTATTTGTTTATCCCAAATAACCACTTTTAGACCTAAATTGCTTAATTTTAGAGCGCAAGCCTTGCCCATTCCTGATGAACCGCCGCTTATTACTGCAATTTGATTTGATAAATTCAATTTAATACTCCTTTTTTTGTAAATATTTTTTGCTCAACGTTTTAAACTCAGGGGTTCCAGATTGGCCAATCCATTCAAAAAAAACCATTTCTGAAGTAATTAGATGGATTCCATTTTGTTTCATTCTTTTTAAAGCATAGTTAAAGTCAAGTTCAAAACGGCTGCTCACTGCATCAACCACAATGAAAACTTCATATTGAGCTTGAAGTAAATCGAAGGCAGTTTGTAGAACACAGACGTGAGTTTCAATGCCAATTAGAACCATTTGTTGTTTTTTGAGGGACTGTAAATGGTTTTGAAAGTTCGGTGATTTGTTACAGGAAAAATCCATTTTTTCAATAAATTTACCCTCAGAAATTAAAGAACGAAGCGGTTTAACCGTAGTTCCTAATCCTTGTGGATATTGTTCACTAACAAGCAAAGGAACGTTTAAGTCTTTTGCTAAACGTATCAGCCACTCGCAACGCTGAAGCACAGCTTCGGAATTGATTACTAGCGGCATTAATTTTTCCTGGACATCAATGAGCAGCAGACATGATTTAGATCTTTCCAGCAGCATTCCCTTCTCCAATAAAAATGACATCTCAGCCTAACGCAGAAAAATTGTTTAGGAAAGATTGATCTCTTCGCAAACTGTCATTACACTATGATAATGTTCTATCACGTTAATACATTATCATGAAAATACAACAAATTTCGAAAAGCCATTCCCTCCATCAACTCATGCATGCTATTTCCTTGCTGAAAGATGAACAAGAAGCCTTGGCTTTCTTTACCGATTTATGCACACCCGCTGAAATTGAAGCGATGAGAGATCGCTGGGAAGTTGTTCCCTTACTTCGCCAAGGTCTTCCTTATCGGAGTATTAACGAACAAACTGGCGTTAGTGTAACCACTGTAACTCGAGTAGCCCGTTCACTCAGCTTAGGTGCTGGAGGCTATAACCTGATTGCAGATAGACTGGAGGAATCGTGAATACCCGTTTACGTTTAGCAATACAGAAAAAAGGCCGTTTAGCAAAAGAATCCCTTGATTTACTCGAACGATGCGGCTTGAAATTTCGCCTCAAAGAGAACGCCCTTCTCACTCATGTAGACAATTTTCCAATCGATTTATTCTTTGTTCGTGATGATGATATACCCACACTGATTTTTGATGGCCTCTGTGATGGAGGAATCGTTGGTGAAAACGTACTTTTCGAAGCAGAACTTGCTTTTCAATCAAAACATTATGAAACCCTTTTAACCCTTGGAAATTGCCGTTGCCGTTTAGCAATTGCAGTGCCGGCTGACTTTGATTATCAGAATTCAGGCTCATTGGATGGCAAACGAATTGCGACATCTTATCCACTTTTACTTAAGCAATACCTTGCCAACCAGAAAATCTGTGCCGAAATTCTTGTGCTTTCCGGTTCTGTCGAAGTGGCACCAAGAATGGGTATGGCTGATGCAATTTGCGATCTTGTTTCAAGCGGCCAAACCCTCGAAGAAAACAAGCTTTTAGAAGTAGATACCGTTCTCGCTAGTCAGGCTGTATTTATTAAAACTTTAAAACCTGTTAAGACTTATCTCGATGAATTATTCAAAATGTTGAGCCGGCGAATTCAAGCGGTTCAGCAAGCTACTGAACGAAAATATATTCTTTTTCATGCCCCAAAAAACGCACTTGAACGCATTTGCGAACGTTTGCCAGGCGCTGAATCGCCAACAGTTATGACACTGCCCGGCAATCCCGACAAGGTCGCTGTCCATGTTGTTTCGAGCGAGGGGGTATTTTGGAATACCCTGGAGACTATCCAATCGCTTGGCGCCAGCTCTATCTTGGTGCTGCCTATTGAAAAAATGCTGGAGTAAAGAATGTTAACGATTACCGAGTGGCAATCCTTATCTAAACAAGAAAGGGAACAAAAACTAAGCAGACCGCAACAGGCTTGTTCATTGCAAGCTCGCGTTCGAGATATCATTAACGCTGTTAAAAATCGTGGCGACGAGGCCTTGTTTGATTTTAGCCGAGAGTTTGATCGGATAGATTTAAAGGAACTAAAAGTTCCAGTTGAAAAAATACAAAAGGCTGAAATCAATCAAAAATCAATGAAGGCTTTGAAACAAGCAATTGAAAACATCAGAACTTATCATCAGGCAATGATGCCAAGTGAAAAGCGAGTTCAAATAGCAAAGGGTATTATTATCGAAAGGATTTACCGGCCCATTCAAAAAGTTGGGTTGTATATTCCTGGCGGAAATAATACACCACTTGTTTCGTCAGTACTCATGCAGGCAATACCTGCTGAAGTGGCAGGTTGCCCCACTAAAATTCTTTGTACGCCACCAAATAGTAAGGGCGAAATCGATTCGAATTTGCTAGTCGCAGCCAGGCTATGTGGAATTGATACTATTTATCAAATTGGCGGCGCTCAGGCGATTGCAGCAATGGCTTATGGAACAGAATCCATTAGCAAGATGGATAAATTATTTGGTCCAGGCAATGGTTATGTGACTGAAGCGAAAATTCAGGTTGCAGCGGATCCAAAAGGCGCAGCTCTCGATTTACCTGCAGGCCCTTCTGAAGTCATGGTTCTTGCTGATGACGAGGCAAATCCCGACTTTGTTGCTGCCGATTTACTTGCTCAGGCTGAACATGGTATTGATTCCCAGGTCATTTTGATTTGCAAATCTGTTGAGT
Organism: Tatlockia sp.; assembly: GCA_013697955.1. Classification (GTDB taxonomy): domain Bacteria; phylum Pseudomonadota; class Gammaproteobacteria; order Legionellales; family Legionellaceae; genus Tatlockia. Next base: position 41,579 of record JACCVV010000054.1, read on the forward strand.
TTGCAAAAAAGGTAAATCAAAAAATAACAGACCTACTGCCGAACCTGTCCCGACAGAAAATTATAAAAGACGCCTTGCGCTTTTCGATGATTTTAGTAACCGCAGATAGGAATGAACAAGTGACAATAATTAACGATTACGCACCTGAACATTTAATTATCAATCGTAGTGACGCGAATTCCTGGATTGAAGAAATTAGCTCCGCTGGCACTATTTTTCTTGGCCCTTGGGGTGCTGAGACTTTAGGTGATTATGTCACGGGTTCTAATCATGTTTTACCAACCAACGGTAGCGCTCGTAATCAAAGCGGACTGAGTACTTGTGATTTTTTGAAAGCCATAAGCGTTCAAAAAATCAGCAAAGAAGGTCTGGAAACGCTTAGCGAAGCAGCACAAACCTTAGCGCTTATTGAAGGTTTAGACGCTCACGCCAATGCAATAAAAATTAGATTAAACCTGGAGCCATGACATGTCAGTTTTAGATTTAATTCGTCCAGATTTGGTCGAAATGAAAACCTACACGCCTATCGGTGATGATTTGGACTGTCGTTTACACGCCAATGAATTACCTTGGACGCCGCTTTCTTTGAATAACCTAGCTCTCAATTACTATCCTGACAGGGCGGAGCAAAATAAATTACAAGCGCAAATTGCCGACTATTATCAGGTAAAAATGGAGGAGCTTTTGATAACCCGAGGCAGCGATGATGCTATCGATTTTTTAATGCGATTTTTTTTGAGCGCAAGGCAAGATAGTTTTCTACAATGTCCACCAACCTTCCCAATGTATGAATTTTATGCAAGGCTGCAGCAGGTAGAGGTTATTAATTGTCCTTTAGAAGAAAAAAATGAGTTTAAAATATCTAAAGAAAAGTTAATCGCTCTTTGGAGACCTAATTGCAAACTCATCATACTTTGCAGTCCCAATAATCCGACCGGTACATTAATTGATTTAGACACCATCGCCCGTCTTTGTGAGCAATTTAAAAACAAAGCCGCGCTTGTAATCGACGAGGCTTATATCGATTTTTCTGAAAGCCCTAGTGCTTCAACCCTACTTTCTCTCTTTGATAATTTAATTGTTTTACGTACCCTATCAAAAGCTCACGGCTTAGCCGGTTTGCGTTTAGGCGCAATCCTTGCTCAACCTCAATTGATTAAAGCAATGAACAATGCCATTCCACCCTACACGCTCCCTTCAGCAGTTATCAATTTAGCTCAACTGGCTTTAAAGGATAAAGAGTGGTTTAGCGTAAAAATCAAATTGATTTTAAAGGAACGAAAACTGCTGATTGTTGAACTTTCAAAGTTATCTTTTATTGAAAAAATCTATCCCAGCCATGGCAATTTCATTTTAATTGCTAGTGTCCATGCCCAAAATTTGGCTGCATGGTGTAGGGAGAAAGGTATTGCCGTTCGTTATTTTTCGGTAGACCCTTTGCAAAAAATGTTGCGGATCACTGTCGGAAATAGCGATCAGAGTCAGCGATTGCTAACTGCCTTCACAAGTTTTAAACCTTAAGAGAATAATTATGCAAAATTATTTGTTTATTGATAGAGACGGCACTCTGGTTGAAGAGCCAGATGATTTTCAGGTTGATAACTTGAATAAAATAAAGCTTTTGCCAAAGGTTATTCCGGCTTTATTAACCCTTGTTAAAGCAGGTTTTAAATTGATTATGGTTAGCAATCAGGATGGTTTGGGGACAAAGGCCTTTTCGCAAGATTCTTTTCAAGAATGTAATGATTTCATCTTAAGGCTTTTTAGTTCTCAAGGAATTGAGTTTGCAGAGGTTTTTATTTGTCCCCATTTTCTCGAAGACAACTGCAATTGCCGTAAACCAAAAACTGGTTTGCTTGATGATTTTTTGTCGCAAAATACGTTCAATAAAGATAATTCCTGGGTTATTGGCGATAGAGAAACGGATAAGGAATTGGCAGCTAACCTCGGTATTTCCTTTCTTCTCATTTCTAAAAATCATGAGTGGCAAGAATTGTCGAGGGTGATTTTGTCTAAGCAACGCTCAGCCGTAATTAAAAGGCAAACTAAAGAAACCCATATTGAACTGGTTTTAAACATAGATTCCGATGAGGAAAGCTCGATCATAACGCCGATTGGATTTTTCAGTCATATGCTTGAGCAAGTCGCTAAACATGGTGGTTTTTGTTTGAAACTTGAAGCGAAAGGTGATGTTGAAGTCGATGAACATCACCTTATCGAAGATACCGCCATCGCCCTCGGTGAGGCTTTTAAAAAAGCTTTAGGCGAAAAATGGGGGCTTGCTCGCTATGGTTTTACTTTACCGATGGATGAAGCCCTTGCCACAGTAGCCATTGATCTCTGCGGAAGAAGCTATTGTATTTTTGAAGGCAAATTCACCAGAGAACGGGTTGGCGGCATGGCTACGGAAATGGTTCCGCATTTCTTTAACTCCTTTGCTTCCAGCTTAGGCGCTACCTTGCATATTCAGGTCAAAGGTGAAAATCACCACCACATGATTGAAGCTTGTTTTAAAGCTTTGGGTCGTGCGCTTCGCCAAGCTTGTATCATTGCAGATAATAGCCTGCCTTCAACCAAGGGGATTCTATGATTGCTGTCATTGATGTCACTGGAAATAACCTAAGCTCCTTAACGAATGCCATTAAACGTTTAGGCTATGACTTTCAGTTAACACACGCCGTTGACGATTTAAATAATGCAAGCCATGTCATTTTGCCGGGCGTTGGAGCTGCACCTGCAGCAATGCGAGCTTTAAGAGAAAATCAATTAGTGGACAGTCTTCGTGAAATGAAAAAGCCTCTCTTAGGTATTTGCCTGGGCATGCAATTATTATTTGAATCGACAGAAGAAGGTAACGTAGAGGCTTTAAATATTATTCCGGGTCGAATTAAACGTCTACCTTCTATTACTGAACATCCAGTTCCACACATGGGTTGGTCAAGACTTAACTGGAAACAAGAATCAGATCTTTCACAAGGGTTGAATGATCAGGACTACTTTTATTTTGTTCATAGTTATGCTGCTTTGGAAACCGATTTTGCGCTTGCTAGCTGTCAATATAGCGCTCAATTTAGTGCAATAGTTCAACATGAAAATGTTATTGGCATGCAGTTTCACCCGGAAAAGTCTGCGTTGACTGGACTTAAATTACTCGATAATTTTTTGAAAATGGAGGAAATATGCTAATTATTCCTGCGATCGATTTACGGCAAGGCCAATGCGTTCGCCTGCGAAGAGGCCTCTTTAATGAGCTATCTATTTATGATCAAACGCCAGTTACCTTAGCCCAAAAGTATGCTCTGCAAGGGGCTAACCGCTTGCACGTTGTTGATTTAGATGGCGCAAAGTGTGGGACCATTCAACAACTAGAATTAATTAAAGCATTGCGAGAAGCGAATCTTTGTCTTCAGGTCGGCGGTGGAATCCGTAGTCTTGAAACGACTAAAGCCTGTCTTGAAGCAGGTTTTGAAAGACTGGTCATTGGCTCTATCGCAGTAACTAATCCTGAATTAACCGATCAAATTATCAATTTGGCCTCAGCTGAACGCATTATTTTGGCTCTTGATGTGCATATTGAAAACAATATTCCAAAAGCTGCAATTAACGGCTGGCAAACCACAACAGAGTCTACTCTTTGGGATCTGGTTAATTATTATCAAGAACGTGGAATCACTCAAATTCTTTGTACTGATATAGCAAGCGACGGGATGATGAACGGTCCCAATTTTGATCTTTATAAAGAAGCGCTAATCCAGTTTCCACAAATGCAATGGCAGGCTTCGGGTGGAATTCGGGATGTAAATGATCTCGAACAACTCTCTTCCATCGGCTTAGCCGCAGCAATTTTGGGTCGCATGCTTTATGAAAGCGACTTTAATCTTTCCTCCTATTTGGCGAGGCAATAATTATGGTAGCCAAACGAATTATCCCCTGCCTTGATGTTTGTGATAACCAGGTTGTCAAAGGTATAAAATTTCGAAATCACCGTATTGTTGGCAATATATTAGAGCTTGCCAAAACCTATTCATTGATGGGAGCTGATGAATTGGTTTTCTATGATATTAAAGCCTCTTCTTCGCAAAAAAGTGTTTGCCCACAGTGGATTAGTCAAATTGCTGAAACCATTAACATCCCCTTTACAGTAGCAGGCGGAATTCGTTCTATAGAAAATGCCAGAACTGTTTTGCGAGCCGGCGCTGATAAAATATCAATCAACAGCCCAGCTTTGGAAAATCCGGATTTAATAAATGAACTAAGTGCAGAGTTCGGCAATCAATGTGTGGTCATTGGGATAGATAGCCAATGGTTGAACGATAATTATTATGTCTATCAATACACAGGCGATGAATCTAAAAGTCAAAACTCAAAGCGTAGAACGCTTGAGTGGATTGAGGAAGTTCAAGCTCGAGGTGCTGGCGAAATTGTACTTAATTGTATGCAGGCCGACGGCGTTCGCGAGGGCTATGACTTAAATCAATTGCTTTTAGTTCGTGATAAAACTCAAGTCCCCTTGATAGCGTCTGGCGGGGCCGGCAAGGTTGACGATTTTGTCGAAGTATTTCTCAAAACCAAGATTAGTGGCGCTCTGGCTGCTTCGGTTTTCCATGATAAAATTTTGTCAATTAACGAAATTAAACAGAAACTGAAAGAGAACAATATTGAGGTGAGATTATGAATGATTTCAATTCAAGCGAACTTGATTGGCAAAAGATGCAAGGATTAATTCCTGCCATTATTCAACATGCAAAGACCGGTGAAGTGTTAATGTTAGGCTATATGAACCAGGAAGCGCTTAAAGCAACTCTCGAAAGCAAACTGGTCACCTTTTACAGCCGCAGCAAGGAGCGGTTATGGGTAAAGGGCGAAACATCAGGAAACTGTCTTACACTTGAATCAATTTCTCTGGATTGCGATGCAGATAGTTTATTAATACAGGTGAGTCCGGGAGGCCCTGTCTGTCATCTGGGGTTTAACAGTTGTTTTCAACAGATGCCCTTAGCTCCACTTGGTTTTTTAGATAAGTTAATCCAAGTCATTGATGAGCGGGCAAAAGATATTCGGTTCACCAGCTATACCGCTCAACTTTTAGACTCAGGAATTAATCGCTGCGCTCAAAAAGTTGGCGAAGAAGCTGTAGAGACGGTTATTGCCGCAGTTAGCAAAAACCGTGAAGAATTGATCAATGAAGCCTCGGATTTAATTTTTCATTTACTAGTACTGCTTAAAGCCTGTGAATTACCTTTTTACGAGTTAATTGACTGTCTACAAAAACGTCACGAAAAAGACCTCTAAAGCACTGCTAATAATACCGCTGTTAAATAATTACCCTCGGGAAAAGCGCTCAACGTAGGATGACAGCTCGAGGGTCCGTAAATTCCCAGTATACGAGCCTGTTTTCCGGAATTTTGAGCCTGCGAACTAATTAAGGCGGTAAACTCTTGCGCCGATAAGGCCGATGAGCAATTACAGGTCAGCAGTAAGGAGCCAGAACGCATCGATTTAAAAACTTGACTATGCAAAAAGCGATAATATTTTTTCGCTCTATCCAAATGCTGCTGGGAGGGAACCAATTTTGGTGGATCAAGGATGATTAAATCATACTCACCCGCACGCTCTAAATAATCACGCGCATCGGCTTCGATAAATTCGATATTATCAAGGCCATTTAAGACAGCATTTTGTTGGGCCTGGCTAATTGCATTTTGGGAACTGTCTACAGCAGTGACTTTGCTGGCACCTGCTTTGGCTGCATGTAAAGCAAATCCGCCGGTATAGGAATAAAGGTCAAGCACTCGCTTTCCTTTAGCTAAAGCGGCAATGCGCTGGTGATTTTCACGTTGATCCAGGAATAATCCTGTTTTTTGTGCCTGAGAAAAATCAACCTGATAGAAAATTCCGGCTTCTAGCACCTTCGCAGATTGGGCTACTTGCTGCTCAATTTCTTCATGCCAACCATCTTGAGCCAAGGGTTTTTTTTGAGCTAACCAAAGAATTTCTTCATTAGGCAAAAGTGTCTGGATGGCTTCTTTAATCGTTTTCTTATTTTCCTCCACCCAATAGGCAGAACTTGAGACAACCGAAATCTGATTAAAACGGTCAATAGTCAAACCCGATAAGCCATCGGCTTCACTATTAAATAATCGATAAGCGGTCGTATATTCATTAGGAAGATTTATACTTTGACGCAAAGAAAGCGCCTGCGACAAACGATAATCAATGATTGAGGAAAACGATTTTTTGTCAAAATCCTCGCTACCCTGCGCTAAAACCCGCACACGATAAAGTGAATGTTCGTTAAAAACACCGGTCGCTAAATATTCGCCCTCTTCACTAAAAACATCGACTAAACATCCTGTTTGTAAATTTCCTTTAGATTTTGAAATTGCCTTGGGAAATATCCAGGGGTGGCCTCGTCGCACCGCGTTTTGCTTGATTTTATGAAGATAAACAGTTGATCTATTCATTGCAGAAAGCCATAGGTATTCATTTGTAAAAGTGGCGGCGAGTATAAACTTTAACTGCTCTCAATTCCAGAAATTAACTTTTTATATAAGAATCGCTATTAACTGCTGTAATGGTCAAGGGAAATCCTTTCTTTAAAAGGTTTGTATCCGCTGACAAACAGCGGACTTAGATGACAAAATAATTGACTTATTTAATAGTTTATAATTCTTCACCTATTAAGGACGACTCTAAAAAGTGATTCTGGAATCCATAGGAGCATCCCCGTTCAGCAGTGTTTGAATTTCAGAGGTTTCTTTAACAAATGGTTGTCTGGGTTTGAAAGCTGCGTAGGAATCAATAATTGTTTCTACTGCTATTTGCGAATCCGTTTCCCTCTTAAAATAGGAATAGTACATGCCTTGGCATTTCTTTAAGGTCACATACTCAGCAGATTGTTTAAATTCATTTATATAGTTGCTCATTTCTTGAGATACTTGGTGTACTCCCACTTCCTCTTTTTTAACGGCTATTTCTTCAAGCTTATGTCGAAAATTCATGAGAATTGCAGTTTTAAGTTCATCGCCCTGCAGACCTTCATAACCATTCACTTCGCCAAGTGAATATTTATGCCATCTACTTGAAGCTAAACTCAAACTGGCTCCGACATAATGAAGGGAATCTTTTAACTTTCGCTCAATTAGAGTAACCAATTCTGTATGCTCATTAGAAGAATGTCCTCTTAGAACTTCTAGAAAGAATTTGGCCACCTTATAAGATGAATAATTAAAGTGATTTACAATCGCTGTTTTATTTTCATGATTTGACCACGAATTTAAAAAGTTGGCTCTAATAGCTATTTCTGAATATTTATTTTTAAATAGGCAAAACTCCATTAACTCGTTAGCTTCAACCCAACTAAGTTGGTTGCCACTGTTTTTCTTTGATCGAATCTTTTCCATTTTTGCATTTAATGCGTACAAACTTAAATTAAAATTAGATGAGGTAAGATTACGATAGGGTAAATTTAAATATTTACAAAATTCATCATAGTAGAAATTAGCCATCTTTGGGCTCCAAACAGTCAAATATAGCCATTATAATCAAAATATATTAAGCCAATATTAAGGCTTTAGCGCGATCAATTAGACAATGGATAATAAATAATCAATTAATGACGCTTATTAAACCCATATTTGTTTGTTATTGGGGTTATTAGGGATTAGCCCTTTAATTTTTAATTTAATATTTAAAACCTCATCAATAAACTATCACTAATATCAGCTTTCGACATCAATATAAACATGCTAGCATCAGCCTTTTGTTTTAAAGGACTGGATATGTGGTTTAATAACGCGCTTGTTTATAAATATGATCTTAAAGAAGAGGTTGATCTTAACGAATTACTTGTTGCAGATGCATTGAAACCCTGCCCTCCGCATGCTCGCTTCATTTATGGCTGGCTGCCAAATTTTGCAGATGAACTCGTCATGGAAGTGGCGGGTTGTTCTTTGATTTGTTTAGGCAAAGAGGAGCGGATTTTGCCGCGTGGTGTTATTAAGCGTATGTTGGCAGAACGGGTACAAGCGATTGAAACACAACAAGGGCGCCAACTTAAACGAACTGAAAAAGCGCAAATGGCTGAAGATCTTGAATTTGAATTACTGCCAAAATCGTTTTGTGTACAAAAAAGATTACCTGCTTTATTAGATTCAGTATCGAAGCGCTTGATTATTAATGCCTCATCGAACAATCAGGCTTCCCAACTTATTTCCTTATTGCGTAAATCGATTCCCGGCATTTCGATTGAGCCTATTAATTATCATGAAAATTTAGCACTGCGTTTTGCGCAATGGTTATCTAATCCTGAACTTATTCCTCCCGCTTTTCAATTGGCTTCAGATTGCTTGCTGTTTTCCCTTGATGATGAAAAGAAACGCTTTAATTGCAAAGGCTATGAATTGCCTGCACAGGAAATACTTACCCTTCTTTCACAAGATTTGGTTGCTGCAGAAATATCTCTTATTTGGAAAGAGCGGATCCAGTTTACCCTTAGTCATGATCTGGTATTTAAACGGCTTAAAAGCCTGGACTATTTAGTGGATGAATTTGCTGAAATCCAAAAACTGGAAGAAGAATATCAACAACGGGATGCATCTCTGGCTTTATTAAGTGGGGAATTGCGTGAATTGATTAATGATTTAGACGCAGGACTGGTAAAAATTGCTGAGAAAGAAGAAGCTATTGCTTTAGGTGAGGAGCTTTTACCGGCTTGAAATGAAAATGCCCTGACCTTATTTTGCCAGGGCATTTCCTCCACAATTAATCACTCATTGTTGATTCATAAGTTCAGTTTCAAAATACTTTAGTAATAATTAAAAAATGTTATTAAAGGTCATGTGTCAGCTTAAGGTTATAAGTTTTTGATATGCAGAAAGTTAATAATTATATAGTGTGGAAGACAGACAGAGGGTTTTAAAAAGAGCTAGCGCAAGATTTGCACCAGCTCCTTTAAATAAAATACCTTCAAAAATCCTATAAAGTGGAAATTATCGGTGGATTTTGATGATAAGTTGACTGATAAACTTTAAAGGCATCAGCTGCGGCTTTTTGCAGGCCAAGCTTTATATTTGCATTGTAAAGAAGAGACAACCCTTCACGTGCACTTGGTGCTTGCGGATAGTTTTCAACTAAATAACTTGCCCGTTGTGCTGAGGCAACATACATCTTACGTTCAAAATAGTATCGGGAAGTATTTAGTTCTCGTTTTGCAAACATATTACGTAAATAGGTCATGCGTTGCAGTGCATTTGCTTTATAACGACTATCGGGAAATTTCTGTACCAGCGTTGCAAAATCTGAATAAGCTTGGGATTGGGTTCCAGGATCGCGCCAGGATTCATCCAAGGGGAGCATATTGGCTAAAGCACCACGGTTTTGTTGGAAATTCGCAAGGCCTTTCATGTAATAAGCATAATCGACATTTTTTGCCCGCGGGTAAAGATGGATATATCGTTCTGCAGTGGCTGTAGCCGACGGATAATCCGCTTTTTTATAATAGGCATAGATCAGATCCGTTTGCGCTTTCTCAGCATAATCGCTGAAGGGATACATTGATTCCAAGGCTTCCAGACGTTTTGCAGCACTATCGTATTGTTCTTTTTTGATTGCTTGTTGCGATTCTTCAAACAACTGCTTCGCAGGTGTACCTTGAAAAGGGTTGCTATCTTCATCATCGCGACCAAACCATTTTTTACAACCTGTCATAGAAAGTAAAAGACTGATGAGGACTAACACTTTTAATAGTTTCATATTCCTACCCATACCAAAGACAATTACAAATGCCGCTCATTATACTCATCCTTCAGGATTTTGCTAACTGTAAATCGACAAAGCTTGGGAACTAGTAAATACCGATAAAGTAAATAAAAATCATTTGCAAAGGTCTAAAGCTTGATATAGTATTCTTGGCTGTCGGAGAGGTGGCTGAGCGGTCGAAAGCGGCGGTCTTGAAAACCGTTGAAGGGCAACCTTCCCAGGGTTCGAATCCCTGCCTCTCCGCCAAATATCTGTTTATCAATCACTCTCATTTATCCTTAATTGCATAAATAAAAATCCTTCTAAATTTAGTTTTAGATTTTTTAGAACAATGTTGTGTTGCTCCGATTTCATACCTTCGCCGGGAACCATTACCCATTGTGGCATTTACGCTAAGCCCAACTGCTCTGACTTACCGAAGCTCAGTGAAAATATTAATTAATTTTCTATTGTCCACCCCTAAGCAAATTTCCTGAATTAAAATTGCGATGCAAATTCTTAGGATTTCAAAAGACTTCTTATCCTAAAGCGCTTCAAAAATTGCCGCAGCTCCCATTCCTGTTCCTATGCACATGGTGACCATTCCGTATCGACCATTTGTACGCCGCAGTCCATGCAATAAAGTTGCAGCACGGATTGTACCTGTCGCGCCGAGTGGATGCCCTAAAGCAATTGCACCTCCTAGAGGATTTACTTTTGCAGTTGGCAATTGCAGATTTTTTATTACTGCAAGAGCCTGAGCTGCGAAGGCTTCATTAAGCTCAATCCAATCGAGTTGATCAATTGTTAAACCCGCTCTTTTTAATGCCAGCGGAATTGCATTTATGGGTCCTATACCCATCACTTCTGGCGGGACTCCAGCAACGGCGTAACTTAATAATCGGCCCATTGGTTTTAGATTATAATCTTTCAAAGCTTGTTCTGAAGCTAGCAAGGCAATTGCAGCGCCATCACTGGTCTGTGAACTATTACCGGCGGTCACCGTACCTTTTAAGGCAAAAACCGGACGTAGCTTGGAAATAACTTCATAAGAAGTATCAGGTCTTGGACCTTCATCCTGGCTTATTATTTTTTGTTTGGAGATAAGTTCGGAAGTCTGTAAATTTGCCTGGCGGATTGTAATTTCATAAGGCGTTATTTCCGAATCAAAATCGCCTCTTTGTTGGGCCGCAACTGCTCGCCTATGGCTTTCAACAGCAAATTCATCCTGTTGCTCTCGGGTAACTTCCCAACGTTTGGCTACATTTTCAGCAGTAATTCCCATACCATAGGCAATAGCAACATGTTCATCGTTAAAAATTTCTGGATTAGCTGTGTATTTATTACCACCCAGGGGCACCATTGACATTGATTCCACGCCACCTGCTAAGGCAAGTGGCATATCACCCTGCTGTATTGATGCTGCGGCAGTAAAAATGCTTTGAATGCCGGAGGAACAAAAACGGTTAATCGTCATCGCAGGAACGGACTGTGGTAAATCTGCAAGAAGAGAAGCAATTCGTGCTACATTCATCCCTTGCTCTGCTTCAGGCATGGCACATCCTATAATCACATCACCAACCGCTTCCCAATCAACAGATTGGTTACGCGTTTTTAGCGTTCTTATTGTATGAGCTAATAAATCATCTGGTAATGTGTTTTTGAAAACACCTTTAGGCGCTTTACCTACAGGAGTACGCAACACATCAACAATGTAGACCTTTGTCATAGAAAACTCCTATTAATTGCGCAATGGCTTGCCAGTTTCTAAAAGATGGGCAATTCGAGCTTGTGATAAAGGGGTTGCTGCTAGCAACATAAATGCTTGCTTTTCTAATTGAAGAAGCCAATTCTCATCAACCAGCTCACCTTGATTAACTTCACCACCACAGATAACCTGAGCAATCTGATTGGCAATTATATAATCATGTTGTGAAATAAAACCACCCTCCAGCCAATTTATTAAGCCTGCTTGCAAACGGGAATGACCCTCACGGCCTGCAACTTTAAATTTAGTTTTTAGTGGAGGTTGATAATTTGCAGCTTGCATCGCCTTAATTCTTGCGAGAGCCGCATAAAGAACCTCATTGGCGTTCATCAACCAATAATCTTTTTCACTTAAAAAACCTTTTTCTAAGGCTTCTGGCGCAGAACCTGCAACAAAAGCAGTCGCAATTTGTTGAAAATAAGGTTGAATGAATACCATTAAATCGGCATTTTTAGATTGGTCGGAAGCGCGCATAGCCAATTCTTTACAACCGCCTCCGGCTGGAAGAAGACCAACACCAACCTCCACCAAACCTGGATAAGATTCAAAAGCGGCTACAACTCCATCGCACTGCATCATCAATTCACAACCACCACCCAAGGCACGCCCGCGTAAAGCAGCTATCACAGGAATTCTGGAATATTTTAAACGCATAACTGCACGTTGAAATTGACTTATCATAGCCTCAACAGCATCCAATTTATTCACTTGTAACAAAGCAGCTACTGCACGTAAATCCGCACCGGAAGAAAAATTCCCCGCATCTTCTTGATGAATAATTAAACCCTGAAAGGTACTTTCAGTTTTTTCAATCGCTTGCTCTAATCCATCCAGAACTGCCTGACCAATGGTGTTAGCCTTTGATTTGAAATTTAAAACGGCTACGTCATCATCCAGATACCGCAAATGCACGCCCTCATTTTCATAAATTGTTTTTGTAGGGCGAGAAACTCCTTTTAAAAGCTTTTCAGGATAAATTTGACGTTGATAAACAGCTAATTGGCTCGGGGGATTGAATTCATTTTGGGCTGGATTATAGGCTCCCTCTTCCTTATAAAATTCACTAATTTGATTCAGCCAAACCGGTAATTCTGCTTTGTGTAAAGTAGTCTCATCCGCAATAGATGCTTCAATTAGTTCCTTCATTTCAGGTATACCTGCAAGTTGCCAGGTTTCAAATGGCCCTTTTTGCCAACCAAAGCCCCAGCGCATTGCTAAATCCACATCGCGAACATTTCTAGCAATCTCTTGCAAATGGTAGGCGCAATAATGAAAAAGATCACGGTAACAGGCAATTAAAAATTGAGCTTGTTTAGAGGTTGATTGATTCAATAATTGCATACGCTGGAGAGGCTCAGAATTTTTCATGATTGTTTTTAATTCATCACTTAGGGCGGCCTGTGCAGGTTTATAAGTTTTAGATTCCAGATCCAGGACTTCAATTATCTTGGCGTTTTTCCGATATATGCCTTGGCCTGTTTTTTGCCCTAAATGGCCTTCTTTTATTAAATCATTAAGCCATATCGGCAAGCTAAATAGTGCGTGCCAGGGATCCGCAGGTAATTGCTCTTTCATGGTGTTTACGACATGTTGCATGGTATCTAAACCAACCACATCCATAGTTCTGAAGGTAGCTGATTTTGGCCGGCCGACTAAAGGCCCGGTTAAGAGATCAACCTCATCCAGTTTTAGACCCAAGGTTTCTGCGTGCTTAATACAGGTTAGTAAGGAAAAAATACCTATGCGATTCGCAATAAAATTAGGTGTATCTTTGGCACGAACAACAGTTTTCCCAAGGGTTGAGGTTAACCAGGTTTCAAGGTAATCCAACAACTCATCAGAAGTTTGCTTAGCGGGTATAAGCTCCGCTAAATGCATATATCGAGGTGGATTAAAAAAATGAACTCCGCAAAAATTATGATGAATTGTTTCAGGTAAAACGCTAGCAAGTGAATTTATACTTAACCCCGAAGTATTCGATACCAAGATCGCATGTTTAGATAAATGAGGTGCAATGCGTTTATATAAATCCTCTTTCCAGTCCAACCTTTCGGCAATGGCTTCAATAATTAAATCGCAGTCTGCAAGGTCAGCCAAATTTTGTTCATAATTGCGTGCCTGAAGATAGCTAGCTGTTTGCGAAGAGCCCAATGGCGATGGCTTTATTTTGGCGAGATGTGCTATGGCCTTATTGACTAATGCATTGGGCTCACCTTCCTTTGCCGCTAAATCAAATAACAGGGTTTCAATTCCTGCATTGACACAATGTGCTGCAATCTGCGCACCCATCACACCAGCTCCAAGAACAGCAACTTTTTGAATAGAAAATTTGTCAGGCATGTTCTATGTCCTTTATTATGACTGTATTAATAGTAATATTAGATTTCAGCGGATATTCATTCTCATGAATATAAAACAAGCTGTCATGCCAGCACGGGCATGACAATTCTGCGTAACGTTAAGATAAATTAAAACGTATTCCCTGAGCCAAAGGCAGTTCATCACCCCAATTGATCGTATTGGTTTGGCGTCTCATGTAGGCTTTCCATGAATCAGATCCGGATTCACGGCCGCCACCGGTTTCTTTTTCACCGCCAAAAGCTCCACCAATCTCAGCGCCTGAAGTACCAATGTTGATATTGGCAATTCCGCAATCGGAACCTTTCGCGCTCAAAAAACGTTCAGCATTTTTAAGATTCTGGGTGAACATTGCAGAGGATAAACCTTGAGGGACACCATTTTGGAAGGCGATTGCCTCATCCAAAGTACGATAGGACATTAAATAAAGTATTGGAGCAAAGGTTTCTTCTTGCACAATTTCATCTTCATTTTTAAGTCCGCATACCAAAGTCGGCTGTACAAAATATCCTTCCTTGTTAATTGCCTCACCGCCGCAAATAATTTGGCCACCAGCTTCTTTAATGCGTTCAATCGCTTTTTTGAACTGTTTAACTGCCTGTCCGTCAATTAATGGACCCATCAGATTTTTAGCATCGAGGGGATCACCTATAGTGATTTGTTCATACGCATGTTGCAGGCGCTTGGTTACATCGCTACACATTGATTCCTGAACAAATAACCGACGTGTTGAGGTACAGCGTTGCCCGGCAGTACCTACAGCACCAAAAACTATAGCGGGAATGGCAATATTTAAATCAGCTGAGTCATCTAAAATTATGGCATTGTTACCACCTAGTTCCAGGATTGTTTTTCCAAGTCTTGTAGCTACTTTCGCTGCAACCTGCTTGCCTACCGCTGTAGATCCGGTAAATGAAATTAATGGGATTCGGCTGTCATTAACCATTTGATCCCCAATATCATGGGATTCAGGAATAATTAGGGAGAAAATTTCAGGGCAATCATTGGCTTTTAACACTTCATTACAAATATGTTGAACGGCTACCGCACAAAGTGGTGTTTTAGAAGAGGGTTTCCATAAAGTCACGTTTCCGCAAATTGCGGCGATAAAAGCATTCCATGCCCAAACAGCGACTGGAAAGTTAAAAGCGGAAATGACTCCTACAATTCCGTAGGGATGCCATTGTTCATACATACGATGATTCGGCCGCTCGGAGTGCATTGAGTTACCGTAAAGCATGCGTGATTGGCCTACTGCAAAATCAGCAATATCGATCATCTCCTGTACTTCGCCATCACCTTCTTGTTTTGATTTACCCATCTCCAAAGAAACGAGTGATCCTAAGTAATCTTTTTGCTCGCGTAGAGCTTGTCCGATTTGGCGTATAATTTCTCCGCGTTTCGGCGCAGGAATCTCCCGCCAGGCTAGAGCTGCATTTTGCGCGCGTTTCATGATTTGTTGATAATCATTAAGAGTACAAGTTGCGATTTCCGCCAGTTTCTCACCACTAGCAGGATTATAAGATACGAGTCTGCCATTGCCTATTTCACTTTGCCAACCCTGACCGCTGAAGGCACCAGGATTAATGTCACTAATATTTAAACGCTTTAATAAATCCATGAGTTCTCCTATGCGTAATAACGGCCAAAACGATTATCAATTACTTTAGCCAAAGAAAAATTCTCTTGCAGAACAAGGCCACGGTATTCATTGGCTTGTCCCATTACTAAATCTACTACTGCACAAACGCCGGCTGCAGTACTTACCTGAATTGCTGACCATTCCAGCCCACGAATTTCTGCAGGATATATTTTTTTAACGTAACTTTTCTCTGTCAGCTCGCCTTGCTTAATGCCTTCGACGGTAACGTAAACAATGACTATATCTTGATAGGTTTTTGGAATTGCCCTTTCCAGAATGCGCTTTAATGTTTCACGGTCTTCATTTAATTTTAGATCATTCATTAAAAGACGCATTTTTTCACAATGCCCAGGATAGCGCATAGTTTTATAATTGAGAGTTTTAATTTTACCAGCGTAAAGATCAGCAAGACTTCCTAATCCGCCTGAAGTGTTAAAAGCTTCATATTCACAACCGTCAATTTGAATAATTTCACGACCTTCTAGAGGTTTGAGGACGATAGGTTTACCCGATTCAATACCAAAACAGGGATTCCCATATTCATTGATGACCCCATCAGTTGACCAGGTTAATGAATATTGCAGTGCATTATTAGCACGTTGCGGCAAAGCGCCAACCCGCAGCTTGGCGTGATGACATTCGTCAAATTCTTTCATAAGGCTGTTCGCTGCAATCGAAATAAAGCCGGGTGCAAGACCGCATTGGGGAACAAAGGCTGTTTCAGCATTCTGGGCAATTGACTTAACTTCTTCAGTGACGGTTGTATCCTCAGTCATATCAAAATAATGGGCTTTTGCAGCCTTAGCAGCTTTAGCAACGTGAGTATTTAAAAAAAATGGAAGACTGGAGATTACTGCAATGATTTTATTTTCAATCATATAAGATTTAATCGAATCGAAATCCTTGACATCGAGGGCAACTGTTTTAATTTCTGGCATAGCTTTCAATAAACGGGTAGCATCCGAGCCGGCAAATTCTACATCAGCAAGGTGAATTTTATAATCACCAGTATCAGCTAAAAGACAAGCAATTAAACTCCCGATTTTGCCTGCGCCCGTAATCATAACGTTGTACATTAGGTTCCCTCTCCATTACAAAACGAGAAATCATCGTACACTATATATTTGGTTTTTGAATAGAGTGCTGATTCAAAATTAAATTTTGGGGAATACCCTTCTTATATACTCTTTTTAAACTTTTTTAGTGAGATTCTTGACCTTTATGCTTTCCTGCCTTATCGTCTTTAACATTTGCTGAACAGTCCCCAATGTCCCAGACACCCGCGCTTCAAAAGCTAGCTCTTTTTTCGGGAGTATCCTCTAAATATAGCCACTTGGTTTGGGCGTTCTTAACCGGCCTCCTTTTGCCACTGGGCTTTGCACCCTTCCACCAGCCCTTTGCAGCTCTTTTAGGGATTTCTATTTTTTATGCGAAATTGCAAAGTAGCCGAAGTTCTTTAGCTTTTTCTCAAGGGCTCTTTTTCGGCCTTGGCTTTTTTGGACTCGGAACATCTTGGGTTTACGTGAGTATCCATGAATACGGCCACCTCAATAGTTTTGTTTCTGCGCTGATTACACTTTTATTTTTACTTTATCTTTCATTATTCCCAGCACTGATGGCGTTTATTTTTAAAAAATTGGCGCACTCTAATACCTCTATTTTCTCTGGTCTTTTATTTAGCTCACTTTGGATTTTATTTGAATTTTTTCGCTCGACTTTTTTAAGTGGTTTTCCCTGGTTACAATTGGGCTTTGGGCAATTTGATACACCGAGCAAATATTTACTTCCTATTATCGGCGTTTACGGAGTGGGGTTTATTTGTTGTTTCTCTGCAACTTTACTAGCCAATATTTCAGTAAAAGCCGAAGAAAAACGATTGCTTTTGATTATTGCATTTGGAAGCCTACTTTTCGCACCCTTAGTGCTTCAGAATAGTAACTGGTCTCAAGAAAGTTATGAATCGGTTAGCGTTGGTGTAATTCAAGCCAATTTGTCAATGCGTGATAAGTGGGATGAAACTTTATTTTGGCAATTACTAGATCGTTATAAAAAGGAAACTGAACAATTATTAGGAACAAAACTTATCGTTATGCCTGAATCGGCAATACCGCTTCCACCTGGTTATGTGCTCGATTTTTTAAATGATATTGACAAGCATGCCAAAAAAGCAGGTTCGGCAGTCATGTTAGGCATACCTATCCCAACTACAGCGGATGAAAACTATTATTTCAATTCTCTGGTTAGCCTAGGAAAGGCTAAAGGAATTTATCAAAAACAACATCTGGTTCCCTTTGGAGAATATATACCTCAACCTTTTCGGAAAATTTCTAATTGGTTAGCGATTCCGGATGCCAATTTAAGACCAGGCAAAACTAATCAAAGCCTGTTAAAAGTACAAAAATATGAAATTGCAACTTTGATTTGCTATGAATTAGCCTATGGAGAACTTCTACGTAAGCAGCTACCACTAGCTCAATGGATTGTATCAATAAGCGATGCTGGATGGTTTGGCCATTCGCTAGCTATGTATCAACAACTGCAAATGGCGCAAGTGCGCTCAATGGAGACTGCTCGTTATCAGGTCGTTGCTAATAATGATGGTTTGTCTTCGATAATCAATACTAAGGGTGAAATAATGTCCTCACTGCCCGCTTTTAGCGCAGGAATTCTTAAAGCTGAACTCAAACCTGCGAGTGGAATGACACCTTGGGTCTACTTTGGAAATTTACCAATTTTTATATTTTGTGCTCTAATTGTTCTCTTTTATACGAGCTATCGTATTATCAGGCAGAAAGTAACTACTTAAACTATTGCTGACAGGCACGAGAGACGCTATCCTTACCAGCTTTACTAAAATATACCTTATGACTATGGATAACAGCTATAAACCACGTGAAATTGAAGAGTTAGCCCAGCAATATTGGCATAAAAAACAATCATTTAATGTCACTGAAGACCTTAATAAAGAAAAATTTTACTGCTTATCCATGTTCCCCTATCCTAGCGGTACTCTGCATATGGGACATGTCCGTAATTACACGATAGGTGATGTAATTGCTCGCTACCAACGTGCTCTCGGTAAAAACGTCCTGCAGCCTATTGGTTGGGATGCTTTTGGCCTGCCTGCTGAAAATGCAGCCATTAAACATGGTATTCCGCCAGCGGAATGGACTAAGAAAAATATTGCTTCCATGAAAGAGCAATTTCTTCGTCTAGGCAATGCTTATGATTGGGGCCGTGAGATAACCACTTGCAATCCAGAATACTACCGTTGGGAGCAATGGTTTTTTATTAAACTTTATGAAAAAGGTTTGGTTTACAAAAAAAACTCTGTTGTCAATTGGGATCCTGTTGACCAAACAGTTCTTGCTAATGAACAAGTTGTCGATGGACGCGGTTGGCGTTCAGGTGCGCTTGTAGAACGGCGTGAAATACCCCAGTGGTTTATTAAGATTACCGCTTATGCAGACGAGCTTCTCTACGATCTCGACACACTTGATGAATGGCCGTCGCAAGTCAAACAAATGCAACGAAACTGGATTGGTCGCTCAGAAGGCTGTGAAATCAGTTTCAAGGTACCCGATTTTAGCAAACGTTTAAAAATTTATACAACTCGTCCAGATACCCTAATGGGTGCAACCTATCTTGCTGTTGCAACTGACCACCCCATAGCTCGAGAAGCGGCATCCAATAATCCTGAAGTTCAGGCATTTGTTGATAGCTGTCAGGGTGTTCGAATGGCTGAAGCTGATATTGCAACTATGGAAAAGCGTGGCATAGATTCTGGCATGAAAGCAATTCATCCCATAACCGGTGTGGAACTGCCAATCTGGATAGCTAACTTTGTGTTAATGCAATACGGCTCTGGCGCCGTCATGTCGGTTCCAGCACATGACCAGCGAGATTGGGAATTCGCAGGAAAATATCAATTACCTTTACTGAAAGTCATTAAACCTGCTGATGGCAAAGACCATGATTTCAAAAAATCAGCCTTTACGTCGGAAGGTATTCTTATCAATTCGACTCAGTTTGATAATTTATCCTCAGCTGATGCAATGAAAGCGATTGCTTCTTATTTAGAAGCTCATGATGCCGGTAAATTAACTATTAATTATCGCCTACGCGATTGGGGCGTTTCACGCCAACGCTATTGGGGTACTCCCATTCCCATGATTTATTGTGATGAATGCGGCATTGTTCCTGTACCCGAGGAAGATCTTCCAGTTATTTTACCTGAAGAAGTTGAACTAACAGGCAGTGGCTCTCCTTTAGCACAATGCAGTGAATTCCTCCATACACGTTGCCCTAAATGTGGCCAGGATGCAACTCGGGAAACGGATACCTTTGATACCTTCATCGAATCCTCCTGGTATTACGCTCGTTTTTCTTGTAAAGGCCAGAACAATGCCATGCTGGATGACAGAGCTAAATATTGGACTCCCGTTGATCAATACGTCGGTGGTATCGAACATGCTGTAATGCATCTACTTTATGCACGTTTCTTTCATAAATTAATGCGTGATGAAGGATTAGTAAATTCAGATGAACCTTTTAAAGCCTTATTAACTCAAGGTATGGTTTTAAAAGATGGTCACAAGATGTCTAAATCGGTAGGCAATGTAGTTGATCCCAATCATTTAATTGACACTTATGGAGCTGACACTGCCCGCTTATTTGTGATGTTTGCAGCTCCACCTGACCAATCACTGGAATGGTCAGATGCTGCAGTCGAAGGAGCCCATCGTTTCATAAAACGAATTTGGACTTTTGCAAACCGACACCAGCAGACCATTATCAATATCAATGACGTGATTATGGGCGGCAATGGCCATATCGATTGGCAAAATACAGAAAATCGCCTTAAAAAATCCCGTTTAATTGTTAATCAAATTTTGCTTCAGGCCAGCATGGATTTTGAACGTCATCAATTTAATACTGTTGTTTCTGGCTGCATGAAGCTTTTTAATGAATTATCAGACTATGAAATTGTTACCGAAGAGGATAAATTTTTTCTGCATTCAAGCTTATCTATTCTTCTTCGCCTGCTAGCCCCAATTACACCACACATCTGCCATTATCTCTGGCTGCAATTAGGTTTCGACAAAATCATTATTGATGCCCCTTGGCCAAAAGTAGATAAAAGTGCCTTAAAAAGTGATGAATTGACCTTTGTCGTACAGGTAAATGGTAAATTAAGGGCAGAATTTATAGCTGATAATGACACTTCAGAAGATGCTTTAATTGAATTAGCTAAACAACATGCAAGCCCTTTTTTAGTGGATAAAGCAATTAAGAAAGCGATTGTGGTCTCTCATCGTCAATTAATTAATCTGGTTGTAGCTTAATGAAAATTACTTCCAGGTTTGGCAGTTTATTTTATCACCTAAAAAATTTGGGCCGATTGGGTATAAAATGTGGTGTTTTAATTGGTTTAACTTGCTTAGTCATCAGTTGCGGCTTTCGTTTACGTGGCTTTAATGATATTCCTCGCTGGCTAGATAATATTGCTATCACTATTCAAGATGCGCACCGCGATTTAGGCCCTACCCTGAAAGATCAATTAGAGTCTTACAGAATCAGAGTCAATCCCAATCCGGCCAAGGCAGATTATGTGCTGATTATTGAATCAGATGGCGTCAAGCAACAAATTACCAACGTAAGTGCCTCGACAGTTCCAAGGCAATATTTGCTCATATATTTCGCCCAATTCTCACTTGTTAAGGCCAAAGGGGGGTTAATAATTCCTTTAACTAACGTATCGGTTACAAGGCATTTAACAATAAATAATAATCGAATTTTGGGCTCCAACTTTGAAGAGATGCAACTTCTTACTGAAATGCGTCGCGATGCCGCAATGCAAATAATCAATCGCTTAAGCCGCGAAAATAAAAATCATCCAGCCCTAAAGCCTGGAGAGTCAGCCTTATCTGAAAAATAACACGCACGGTAGATTAGAAAAATCATGCTTATAAAACAACAAGCACTGTCCTCCCATGTACGCCAAAAATTGGTATCCATTTATATTATTTTTGGGCAGGACAATTTTCTTCTAAACGAAGCAGCAGAGTCGCTCAAACTGACCTGGAAAAAAAACCATAATCAGGAAGTGGAAGAGTCAACTATTAGCATAAATAACCCCTCCGATTGGGCTTTAATAAAAGAAGAAGCGAATAGTTACTCTTTATTTTCCAAGGCCACTTTAATCGACATTCGTTACGAAAAAAAAACTCTGGAAGCAGCTGCGAAAGAATTTCTTAATAGTTATTCAGAAAAACCAAACTCGTCTTGCTTGCTAATTCTGCGCGCCCCTAATCTTCCTCTTAAGCAATTACAACCTTTTTCAAATCAGAATAACCTTAATCTTATCCAGGCTCTCCCTTTACCTGGTTTAGCTCTACAAAATTGGATTATTGAACAACTAAAAAATAAGATATTGAAATTCGAGCCAGAGATTCCGGCTCTGATTCATCAATACACCCAAGGAAATATGCTTGCTTGCGCTCAAGTGCTAGAAAAACTTGCGCTTATTGCAGAGGAAGATACGCTGCTCACGACAGAGATTGTAAAAGAACAATTAGTTGATCAATGTGATTATCAACTCTTTGAATTGGCTGATGCTTGTTTGACAGAAAATTCGGAAAAGGTAATCCAGCTATTACGCCATGCCTATCATACAAAGGTAGAACCGTCTCTTATCCTTTGGCTTCTAGCTCAGGAAATACGTCTTTTGCTACAATTAAAAGAACTAACACTTGAACAGGCAACCCCTTTTAATACAATGTGTAGTCAACTAAAAATATGGCCGCAACGAGCTAAATTATACCAGTCTTGCATAAATAAGATTGAATTGGCTACATTGATGCAATTGCTTCAATTTTGTAAAAAAATAGATGAGCGGATTAAATCAACTCAGAACAACCAAATATGGCAAGCTTTAGAGCAAATCGCTCTTTCTATTAGCTTAAATAAACAGGTGGGAATTTTTGCATAATTTACTTATCTATGGCGGAACCTTTGACCCAGTCCATAACGGCCATATCCAAACAGCTGTCAATGTTCAAAAGCAGTTTGATTTTGAACGCTTTATTTTTTTGCCTTGCAAAATACCTGTTTTGAAAAATCAAGCGCTAGCAACAGCAAGCCAACGAGTTAAAATGATTGAATTGGCCTTGGCTCCTTTATCTCAACACAGTTTTGAAATAAATCTATCCGAAATTAATCGCAATACTCCATCTTATATGGTTGAGAGCTTGGAATATTTTAGAAATAAATTGGGTGTTAATATATCAATTACGCTTTTAATGGGAAGAGATACCTTTAATCAATTACCAAGCTGGTATCAGTGGACGAAGCTTTTAAAGCTAACCAATTTATTAGTTATAAAGAGACCAGGTTATAAGGAATTTACTGAAACAGAAGAACTAAGAGAGTTGATTCAAAACCATGAAACCTTTGTTTTGGATGAAATTAAAAAACAAAGACATGGCTTGATTTATAGTTATGACGCGGGCACATATAATTTTTCCTCAACCTGGATTCGTGAGCAAATTCACGAAAAGAATGAGCTGAAAGCTTATCTATCCGACTCTGTTATAGATTATATACGTCAAAATAATTTGTATTCCGAAGTAATTTCGGGGCAGGCTTGAACCAAATAGTGAGCTATATTTCTAAGAAAGATTAATCTGTTGATTAAGAACCGTAGCTTTTTATAAAACTTATTTTTTATTTTCAAAGTTAGTTCAATATTGGATTCAGACGTAAGCTTATGAAAATTTAGGGATTTACAAAGGTGACAACATTGAGATCGTTATCCATAAACTTGATAACATATAGACATGAAAAAACTCAATAGAGTAGATAGCAGGGACTTTATACGTTTTAAAAATATTCAGCTAGATTATTTATGGTTAAAATCAGCTACTCATCCGATAATTCATAATCCTCAGACACAACCACCAAAGAAGTATTTCCAATTTTTTTAGGGGCAACTTTGTTTCCAGGTTGCGGCTCAAAAGTTTTAACCTTTTCGATAAATTCTGGCATTGAGGCTGAGAGCCAATCCTCAAGGGGATCAAATCGGGCATATAGTTTTGATTGTTTCGAATACTCTTCATATGGTAAAGAAGTCATTTTAATAACGACCATTATAAGTGCGACAATAAATATACCGCGAACAAAACCAAATCCCATCCCAAGAATCCGGTCAGTTCCGCTTAATCCAGATCGTTTGAGAATAAAACTAAGAATGGCATTGACCAGTCCGCCAGCAACCAAAGTTCCTATCAGTAGTAAAATAAAGGCTGTAACTTTTCTAGCAGTTAAATCCTGGATATATTTCTGGAGAAAAGGCTCCAGGCTTTGTGAATAGTTGTAAGCCACCCAAAAAGCCAGAATCCAAACGGCGAGAGAAATAAGCTCCTTTACGAAACCACGAACTAAACCCGTGAAGACCGATAATCCAATAATTGCTACAATTGCAAGATCAACCCAATACCACACTAAATTAACCCTCACCAGTGGCTATTATAAATCCTTTCATTTGCAATGCATTTGCCAATTTAGCTTGTAATTCCTGGGCTTGCTCTTTTTTATTAACTTGACCAACTAATACTTTATATACGAAACCATCACTCGTTTTTACACGTGAAGAGGTTGCTACATAACCTTTCATTTTCAATTTGGAAATTAGGTTATCTGCATTACGCTGTTGAGAAAAAGTTGCTAACTGTATTGTAAAGCCCTTTTTAGATTTGCTTTCAAAAGTATTTTTTTCCAAAGGTTTGATAACTTTTGGATTTTTTGCAACCTCTTTGCTTTTTGCTGGGGGTGCTGAAAATTTAAGGCCTTTTGCAACTTTGTGTACAGCAGCAACCTTAGCGCTAACTATTTGTGGTTTTTGGCTTTGAGTATCAGTCTTTAAAGCTTGTGAATCAGCCTTTGTTTCTATATCCGCTAAAGCTAATCTTTCACCCGGTAATTCATTTT
Source organism: Tatlockia sp. (assembly GCA_013697955.1). Lineage (GTDB taxonomy): Bacteria > Pseudomonadota > Gammaproteobacteria > Legionellales > Legionellaceae > Tatlockia. Next base: position 66,073 of record JACCVV010000054.1, read on the forward strand.
TCTCATTTGATTTGCTAAGAGATTCCGCTTTAGCAAGGCTTGGCAAAGTCAATTGTTTGTCATTCACAGAGGGCAATTCAACGTGAGCCACTTTGGCGTTCTCAAACATGCCTTTTTTAGCGGTCATATCTATATTGGGCTGGGATGGTTTAGCCGGTAATTTAACAGAAACAATCATATTTGCATCAATTCGTTGGCTTGATTTTTTCATGATTGCTGGTGCAAAAATAGCACCAATAGATAGGATTACAGCAAGACCTATAAGCCGGTGTTTGACCCGCTCATCCATCACTAGTTTCATCTTATCTCCTCAATTCCTGGTTATTATTAAAAAAAGCAGCTTAGGCTTTAAAGCGGTATCTTGTCAACAGCACATTCTTGGGTTTGCCCTTCAATATTGGGCAATACAGAAGCTACTGTATAGAATGACCCATAAACCACAATCAAATCATCAGGCTTTGCCTTCGCAATTGCAGCTTCATAAGCTAAAAGAGGATTATTGTAGCAAGTTGGACTTAATCCGTACAGTCCAAAGGCTTTTAATAGCTCTTCTTTAGAAGATGCGCGTTTACCAGCCAATAAAGCTGGCATCCAAAAATCGACACTATTGATTAAAGAGCCTATTAATTCTGGAATATCTTTATCGCTTAGCGCTGAAAATACAGCATATACCTTATTTTTAGGCTTAAAATTTCTTATAAATTCTGCTAAATGTCTTGTCCCTTGCGGATTATGCGAGACATCAAGCAAGGTCGAATATTGGGACTTAATAACCTGCAATCTTCCGGGCATTGAGGCTGTTTTTAGGGCTTGCTCCCAATCTGATGCATTTATAGGTAAATCTTTTTTTAAAAGTACAGAGGTGATTAAAGAAGCAATTACTGAATTGATGTGTAATTTTGGCTTTGGTAAATAGATGCAATTATTTTGAAAATTAAATTTCAGTGAATCACCTGAAAGGCTGGAACTATCATCCTGACCAACAAAATAACCTTTAGCACTAAGAGCTGAAGCCTGCTCAATTATGGAATTCGGCGGATTTTTATCAGCATAAACAAAAGGTTTATTGGCTCTTAATATGCCCGCTTTTTCAAAACCAATTGCCTCCTTGGTTGAGCCTAAATACTCTTGATGATCTAAATCAATGGTAGTAATAATGGCTAGATCCGAATCAATAATATTGGTTGCATCCAAACGCCCACCGAGGCCAACTTCTAAAATAACAAGATCAAGTTTCTGTTGTTTAAAGTGCCAAAGTGCTGCCAAAGTCGTCATTTCAAAATAGGTTAAATCAATAGTACCTCTACCCTTTTCAATAAAGAAAAAGGCTTTACATAAATCCTTATCGCTCACTGGTTTCTGATTTATCTTTATACGTTCATTGAAAACCAACAAATGGGGTGAGGTGAAGCTGGCGATTTGATAGCCAGCAGAGTGATAAATTGCTTCCAGAGTGGCAACTGTAGAACCTTTGCCATTGGTTCCTGCAACCGTAATAACTTTTGCTTTTACTTCTAACAAATCAAGTGCTTTAGCAACCTGTCTGACCCGCTCTAGTCCTAACTGGACTTCTTGCTGATGTCTGTTTTCAAGAAGATTTAGCCATTCATTCAAATTAAAATCGCTAATTTGCTTCATGACTCATATCCGACAGATTAAAATTCATCAGCTGCATTTAGAAAGTTCCGTTTAGACAATTTGGCAATTAATTCTGCAATAGTGGAGCGAAGATCTTTACGTTCGAGAATCATGTCAATATGGCCATGTTCCAATAAAAATTCTGACCGTTGGAACCCATCAGGTAAGGTTTGTCTAACGGTTTGTTCAATTACACGGGGGCCTGCAAAACCGATTAAAGCATTCGGCTCAGCAATAATAATGTCACCAAGGCTTGCAAAGCTTGCAGAAACTCCTCCCATAGTTGGATCAGTTAATACAACAATAAAGGGTAATTTTGATTCTGAATATTTAGCAAGAGCCGCCGCGGTTTTAGCCATTTGCATGAGAGAAAATAACCCTTCCTGCATTCTTGCTCCACCACTTGCTGTAAAACAAATATAAGGTCTTTTTTCAGCAATTGCATGATCGACAGCGCGAACGAATTTTTCACCAACTGTAGCCCCCATTGAGCCACCCATAAAATTAAATTCGAAAGCACTTACGACCACAGGTTGATTTTTTAAAGACCCTTTCATTACAACCAAAGCTTCTTTTTCGCCAGTTGACTTTTGGGCCAGACTGATTCTATCTTTGTATTTTTTTGAGTCTTTAAATTTTAATCGATCGATAGGTTCTAGATGTTTAGCGATTTCTTCCTGATCAGCTGCGTCAAGAAATTGTTCGATCCTATCTCTTGCTGATAGTCGGTGATGGTGATTGCAATTCGGACATACGGATAAATTTTTTACTAGTTCACTACGATATAAAACAGAACTACAACCTAAGCATTTAACCCATAAGCCCTCTGGCACTCCTTTTTTTTGAGAAGTTTCAGTTCGGATTTTTGAAGGTAATAATTTTTTCAGCCAACTCATAAACAAGCATCCCTTAATACCAAAGGCGAAATAGTATAACCTGAAATCTATTAGAGAGCATGTCTTATTCAAAAAAATTAATTCTCATTTTGAATAAGATTTATCGGCGCACTAACTATTTCGATGGCCCAAATTCTAAAGAAAATTATAATTATGCCGTTACAAGCGAATATGAGTCTAAATGTTGGAGCATTTGTAAAATGACTAAAATATTTTCAATATTATTAATGACTCTTTTTACTTTCACCTCTTGGTCTTTTACAAGGTTTGGTGAAATTCTTTGTAACACTCCGGATTTTTTCTGCCTAAAAGTTAAGAAAGGAGATACCTGGGCGAACTTGTTTCCTAATGAAGACACTAAGGATATTGTCCGACGTATTAACAGGATGAATATACAACTTCGTACGGGAATGACCCTTGCAGTTCCCAAGAATATTGAGCGATTAACCATTTATGATGTCTCCCCTTTCCCACGTTATATAGAAGGGTCTGGTGAAAAAACAATTTATATCAGTCAACAAAAACTGGCTTGGGGAGCCTATGATGAGAAGGGTGAGTTATTATGGTGGGGCCCTGTTTCTTCTGGTTTAGAGAGTTGTAAAGGAGTTATTGGCGGCTGCACTACGCCTACTGGCTCCTATCGGATCATCCGCAAAAAGGATATTGATTGTATATCCACAGCCTTTCCTCGGCGTGCAGACGGTTACGATGGTGGTGCACAGATGCCCTTTTGTATGCATTTTTTTCGTGGATATGCCTTACATGGCAGCGAGGATCTTCCAGGTTATCGAGCAAGTCATGGCTGTATTCGCATGTTTACTGAAGATGCAAGATGGTTGAATGAGGAATTTGTTGATCTGCCGGGCGGCGGTCTAAAGGGGACACGCATCATTATCGATGAGGTGAATAAAAAGAATTATGCTGAAAGCGATTTAAAGCGTAAAGCCAAGAAATTTTCTACTTCGTTCAAATAGCGTATCCAGTCGCAAGCACCCAGATACGCCGACCAAATTAAGAACTGGATGCGCAGTTATAAAATAAACTCTTTAGCGTTGGAGTTCGACGTTGCCATTTTCGTTTGATTGTTTTAACCAAATGTTTAGCCGCAAGAGCTTCTCGTTTACTAGCATTCAAATCCTCGCGTAACTGAGTTAGTTTTTTTGATGCAATGACATGCATTTCTCTTATCTCATCCTGTAAACAAATGTTTTCTCGAAGCGCATTTTTAAGCTCTGATTCGATTGAATTTTTACATTTGTTTAAATCTTCTACCTGATTCGCTGCAAAATAAAGTTCGCTTTTAATGTCTTGAAGTGAGTCTAAAAGGTTATTGCCAAAGGGCGTCATTGAGTAATCGATATTATTTAAAGCCACATTATTTAGTTCAATCTCTTTATATATGCATTGGAGGCCTGCAATCGCGTTTTCCAGTGCATTTGTCGAACGTTGAGGTAAATCAATTTTTGGTAAAAAACTCAACATATCTGAGTATTGCTCAGAACTTTGATATTGATCCCACCACATATAAAGAAACTTTAGCGCAGTTGAGCGATTGAGCTTTGTTTTGGCACAGATTTCCTCAATATCAGGGATATGTTTTTTTCCATTAGCATTGAAGAGGTAACTAATTTCTTGAAGTACGAAAGTTGTTGACAAATTTTTTGCATTTTTCATATCAGACTCCTTCTGCTTCTTAATTAAACTGCAGCAGTGCATGAAACAAGGATTCTCCTTAACTAATCTTATTTACCCTTTAACTTGCCTCAAAACCCTATATTTTTGCTTTTTAAATCGTTCTATAAGCTCTGGTGCTGAGGCATCTAATTTATTTTTTATATTTTGGTAAATTTGAGTAGCCTTGTTGCGCTCTTGTTCAAATAGTGTTTGTGCCCTTTTTGTCATTTTATATTCTCCATTTTTTGTTTCATTTTTATAATAATTTAATGTGACCTTGGTGTCAATTGATTTGTCACTGACAAAGTGACAATAATTTTCTTTTTAAATAATCTAAGCCAAGGTTAAAATGAAATATTTATTCAAAAGAGATGTCAATGAAAATATATCTAGCATCAAAAAGTCCCAGGCGACAGGAACTACTCTCTCAAATGGATATCCCTTTCGAGTTATTAATTGTCGATACTCCTGAAATTTTTCAGCCTGGTGAAAGTCCAAATGAATACTCCATTAGAGTAACTACGGAAAAGCTAAATGCCGCCTTACAAAAATTAATATCAGAAAAATTGCCGGTTAGACCAATCCTATGCGCTGACACTGAAGTTATTCTTGATGGAAAAATTTTAGGCAAACCGGGGGATTTGAATGAAGCCTTTAATATGATTAAAAGCTACTCAGGCCGTAGCCATGAGGTTATCACTACTGTTGCTATTAATTTTTTGAGTTATCAAAAGACACGGACGCATTCAACAATTGTAACCTTTGCCCCAATTCCAGACGAAAACATTCAACATTATCTGGACACCTGTGAGTACAAAGATAAAGCGGGAGGTTATGCCATACAAAGCTATATTGGTCAGTTCATCTCACGCATTGAAGGGTGTTTTTTTTCAGTAATGGGCTTGCCATTAAACACCGTTAGGGAATTATTAAAGGATCTTAGGGAACAAAATTCAGATCCAGACTAAAACTAGAAATATTTGTTCCCAATTATTGTAATAAAGTAAAGGACCCTTTAACTCCATTTGATGTCAGTTTAGCTTTCAAATTTTCAGACATTTTTCTAGTAGCAAAAGGGCCTACCTTAACAACATAATGTTTGGATAATTTTTCAACGGTAACAGGAGATGGAGTCAATTTAGCAAGTTTAGTCTTTAAAGACGCTGCCGAATTTGCCAAACTATACGCGCCAGCTTGTAGATAATAATGGGCTACCTGTTTTCCAGTTGTCAAAGCCTCTATCTCCACTAATGCAGTACCGCTTGGGAACACGCCTAACTTTGTCGCCGCCGCGTAAGACAAATCAATCACACGATCGGAATGAAAGGGTCCACGATCATTTATTTTTACAATTGCGACCCTGCCATTTTGTAAATTTTTAACTCTCACATAACTGGGCAAGGGTAGAGTTTTATGTGCAGCCGTCATTGCGTACATGTCGTATTTATCGCCACTGGAAGTGCGTTGTTGATGAAATTTAGTCCCATACCAGGATGCGATACCTCGGACTTTGTATCCACCTGAACTCTTCATCACTTTATACACTTTGCCATCGACGACATAAGACCCGGGATTTCCGTATCGGCTATAAGGTTCGTTTTTAGGTGTTGGCTCTTTAAAAAAAATGGGTATCGGACCTTTTGGTGCCCCATCCTTAATTTCAGCTGCACGAGAATTTCCAGATGGTCGACCGGCAGAATGGTTTGAATGCTTAGGATTTGTAGCACAGCTTGTAAGGAAGGCTAATAAGAAAAAGGGATAGATAAAATTCATTATTCACTCTGAACAATTTTTTCCCTAATATATACAAAGCCATTATAGATTGAAATAGTTCTGCTCGTGGATATTTATAGTTTTCACAAGGATAAAATCCAATATTGTATAAATTATAACCATTAAGCGCTTGGATCATACTTAAATTAAATTTTAGTCATATAGCTATTTGGTTGCGGCAAGTTGGCTGTGATAAGATGTCTGAATTTTGTAATATGAGTATAAAACCATGAAGTTATCTTTTTCAAAATGCAGGCTATTTTTAATTATTACCCTCTTCATCAAATCTGGACTTTTCTATGCTTCTGCAGGAATGCTGTCTAATGCTAGTTTAGCACCTAGCCTGACTCCTACTTCCCCGGTATCTAATAAACCATTAATCACTCCTTCACCGCCCTCCTTGAATGCTAAAGCTTATATATTGATCGATGTTAATAGTGGCAAAATTATTGCTGAAAAAAACTCTGATGAGAAATTAGCACCTGCAAGCCTTACAAAAATGATGACTTTGTTTGTGATCTCTAATGCCTTACATAATGAACAAATTCATTTATCGGATAATGTGCATATTAGCCGAGATGCCTGGAAGACTGGCGGTTCCCGCATGTTTATTAAAGAAGGTCAACAGGTGTCGATTGAAGATTTGCTCAAAGGAATTATTGTCGATTCTGGAAATGATGCCTGCGTTGCAATGGCTGAACACCTAGGTGGTTCGGAGCCAGGATTTGCTGAGATTATGAACCAGCAGGCGAAAGATCTCGGCATGCTAAATAGCCATTTTACTGATAGCACAGGCCTACCGGATCCTAATCTATATACAACTGCAAAAGATCTGGCAATTCTTGGACGTGCTTTAATAAACAATTATCCTCAGTATTACCATTGGTATAAACAGAAATGGTTCACCTACAATGGTATTCGACAACCTAACCGTAACCGTCTTCTGTGGCGTGATAGCCAGGTTGATGGTGTAAAAACAGGTCATACAAGCGAAGCTGGATTTTGTTTAGTCTCTTCAGCTAAACGTGAAAATATGCGCTTGCTTGCTGTAGTAATGGGCTCGCCTTCAGAATCCGCAAGAGCAGATGATAGTGAACGTTTGCTCAATTATGGCTTTCGTTTTTTTGAAACTCATGAACTTTATAAAGCAGGCCAAGCTATAACAGATATGCCCGTTTACAAAGGATTAGCCGATAAATTATCAATAGGATTAAGGGACGCACAATATATTACCATCCCGAGCGGTCAGTACCAAAGACTTAGCATTAATACGAAAATTCCTGGAACACTACAAGCACCTATTGCTAAGGGTGATAAGGTGGGTGAGTTAGTAATCCAGTTTGATAATAATATTATCGGAAGCTATCCTGTTTATGCGATGCAAGAAATACCCAAGGGCGGAATTTACACTAGAATGAAAGATTCAATTCGCTTAACTTTTAGCAACTGGTTTAGTTCATAAGGTAAAATTATGACACAGATTGTTTATCTCAATGGTAAGTACTGCGAAGCTAATGAGGCAAAAATATCAATCTTTGATCGTGGGTTTCTATTTGCTGATTCAATTTATGAAATAGCTCCAGTTTACCAAGGCCGCCTTTTTTATCTGGACAAACATCTACAAAGACTGGCATCCAGCTTGGAAAAAGCAAGAATTCCTGCTCCTAAACTTGACTGGGCATCTATTTTTAATAATCTGATTGAGCGCAATGGTGGTGGAGACTTACAAATCTATTTACAGGTCACTCGAGGTAATTCAGGTGGTCGACAATTGGAATTTCCTACAGATATTGAGCCTACTGTTATCGCTTACACTCTACATCTCCCCTATCCTACTATCGATGTTCAAAAAAAAGGGATGTATGTAGAGCTTGTAAATGATATTCGTTGGTTACGTTGTGACATAAAATCGACAGCTATGATAGCTAATGTCCTAATGAATGATGATGCTGTTACAAAAGGAGCAGCTACAGCAGTTTTAGTGAGGGATGGTTTATTGATTGAAGGTAGTGCATCTAACCTATTCCTTGTCGACAAAAACGGCACCATAAAAACTCCTCCCTTAAATAATTTATGCCTACCTGGAGTTACAAGGCAGGTAACAATTGAGCTGATTAGGGACTTGGCCTGGCCTTTAGAAGAAAAAGAAATTCCTGCAGAGTCAATTTTTGACGCTGAAGAAGTCTGGATAACCAGCACTACAAAAGAAGTATTTCCTGTTACCAAGGTAAATGAAGTAATCATTGGCAATGGAAATTCAGGTAAATACTGGTGTCAAATTAACGAAAAATTTCAACTTTTAAAACAACGCCTATGACTGATAAAGAAACCCTAATACAATTTCCCTGTCATTTTCCTATTAAAATAATAGGAAAAAACAGCAAAGATTTTGCTGACGATATTAAAGCAATCACTCTTCAACATTTTCCCGACACGGCAGATTCCGCTATTGTCTGCCAGGAAAGTCAAAAAGGAAATTATTTATCCATTACTGTGACTATATTTGTACATACCCAAGATGCCCTCGACGAGCTTTATGGCGAGTTAACAAAGCATCCCGATATTAAAATGGTATTATGATGATTACTATCCGGAATCTTGGCATGCAATCATACCTCCCTACTTGGGAAAATATGAAGCAGTTTACCCAGCTAAGAACTGAGTCAACTGTTGATGAACTGTGGTTGCTTGAGCATCCTGCTGTTTATACTCAAGGCCAAGCTGGTAAAGCTGAACACATTTTAAACCCCAACTCAATTCCAGTCATAAAATCAGATAGAGGCGGGCAAGTTACCTATCATGGACCCGGTCAACTGGTTGCTTATGTTTTATTGGATATTCAACGCAGAAAGCTCGGAATAAGAACATTAGTATCTCAGTTGGAGGAAATCTTGATAAATGTGCTAGACCATCTTCAAATCAAAGGATCTACACAATGCGGCGCACCAGGAGTTTATGTTGATGAAAAAAAAATTGCATCAATTGGACTACGGGTAAAAAATGGCCGTACTTACCATGGAATTGCTCTTAATGTAGCAATGGATTTAGCTCCTTTTACCGGCATCAATCCTTGTGGCTTTGCAAAACTTAAAATGACCCAGATAAGCGATTATGCCCCTGATGCAAATATTGAAACTGTCTCTAGAATACTGACTGATAGTTTTATTTCCCGGTTAGGAAACAATGCATCTATTTACTGATTACATTCAACCCTTAACGATTTGGCTTTACGATCATCCTCACTATGCCTTGCTGATTGCTTTTTTAATCTCTTTCTCTGAATCACTGGCGATTGTTGGCAGCATTATTCCCGGTTCAGTGACTATGACTGCATTAGGCATTCTCGCAGGCGCCGGTGTCATGCGAATTGATTTGACTCTTTTAGCAGCAACTTTAGGCGCAATTGCCGGTGATGGCGCAAGCTATATGTTAGGTTATATTTATTCGGATCGGCTTACAAAGATGTGGCCTTTTAAACGGTATCCGACCTGGCTTGCTTATGGTAAAGAGTATTTCGCACGTCATGGAGGAAAATCGGTCCTAATTGGCCGCTTTGTTGGCCCCTTGCGATCAATTATTCCGGTTATTGCTGGCATGATGCATATGAGTCATCTTCGGTTTTATGTGGCTAATATTATTTCGGCTATTGTCTGGTCTTTTCTTTATGTCATGCCAGGGGTTTTAATTGGTACGGCTAGTGCGGAATTATCCCCTGAAATTGCAACCCGTCTATTTGTAATCATTCTAATTATACTCGGTGCCATATGGCTAATAAGCGTTGGCTTAAAATGGTTATTCGTACGCCTTAACCGCTTGATGTCCATCCGTTTTCACAGATTCTGGTTATGGGCAGTTCATCATTCTTATTCCAGGAAAATAGCTGAAACACTGACACCACCCAATGAGAAAAATCATTATGCTACAGCAGTTCTATTTCTCCTGTTCGTTTTATCCACCTTTCTGTTTTTTGTCATCTCTATATTGGTTTTTAATGAGGATTGGCTAGATATTTTAAATCAAAGTACTAATTTATTTTTTCAAAGCCTAAGAACAAATTCCTTCGATGCTTTCTTCATAATTCTTTCTCAGTTGACTAGTCCTTTAACGCTAATCACCTTATTTATTGCCGTAGTCATTGCTACTATCTATCATCGTGATTGGCGTACTTTGGTTTATTGGCTTAGTCTTTGTATCTTTTCTGTTTTAATTCTAATTGTTCTGGACCTGCTTATTGAAAGCCCAAGACCTCAAGGAATTTTAAAAATTAAGAATAGCTCTTCATTTCCCATGTCTGGATTGACCTTGATTACAGCCTTTGGGGTTTCGTTCTTGTTATATATTAACTCCTTTAGCAAGTCTCGCTTTAAACACCTTATTAAAATTGCCCTTGCATCTTTTCTCCTGCTTGTTGGCTTAAGTCCTCTATATTTAGGCGATAATTGGCTCAGTGATATTCTGGGAGCTTATTTATGCGGATTAAGTTTAAGTTTAGGGCATTGGCTCTTCTATCGTCGATACAAACCCCGCTCACACTATCAACCCCATGTTCCTTTAACAATTTTAGGTTTATTGTTGTTAACAACTTCCATTTCGGGCTTTTTAAATTACAAAAATTTAGCCCGCGGCCATCAGCCCTACTTTGCTAAATATGTTATGACCGATGACCTGTGGTGGAATCAAAATAGGCCTCTATTACCCATTTACCGGACAAATAGAATTGGAAACAGAACCAGTCTTTTCAACATACAATATGCGGGTAAAATAAGCCATCTTGAGAATGCATTAACCAAATTTGGTTGGAAGAAACAAAAAGACTCTTTGCTCAATAAGATTTTAACTCGTGTAAGTGCTCCATCCTCGTCAGCGGAATTACCGTTAATGTCTCAACTTTATATTAATAAAAAACCGGTATTAGTGATGATTTATGAGCCTAAAGAGGGTAACCCTATTCAGATTTTACGCATTTGGCATTCAAATTATAATTTAAAACATTTTAAACAGCCTGTTTGGCTTGGCTCAATACATCCTCGCGAAGTCAAATTTAATCCTTCCAAACTTCGAAAAAAATCGATTAATTTTATAAGCGATGCTCTGGAATCTTCATTATTTAATTTACGACGGATGACCCTGCCTGCTCAGGAAAGTAAATTAAATTTATCTATTGAGGTTGAACCAGAACTATTGTTAATAAAAGAAAAATCAGAAGATTTAAAGGATAACTAGTTTAGTTTGGTTAAGCCGAGAAGACATCTCAATATCTCTGAGGTAAACTAGGGATTAAATACAACTCTTCTTTTAAGAAGGATTAATAATGGCGCTTAATCTATTGGAATTAATACATCTATTGTTCCCGGTTTTAGGAGCTATTATCCTGTTTTTGGGTATTAAATTAAAAAGAAAAAATTTTATTATAATTGCTGTGTGGCTAAGTTTGTTTGCTCTTATTTTTCATTATCGCGATTCGGGTGGGGAAATATTAGGTAGTTATTTTAATTATTACCATGCAGGCATTTATACTTTAAATCTTATTGTCCTTATCTCTTCTATTATTTATATTTTGCTAAGCTCAATTAGTGATCTAAGTTCTAAGCTAATTCGTTATTCTGCTGGTCTGATTTCCGCAGGGTTATTCACAGGTGCACTTCTTTTGGTGATAAATTTATGGATTAATGCTTCCTTTGTGGAAACCCGATTAGCTGGGACACCTATCTTACAAGTTGCGACATTTAATAAACAGCCATATTGCAGTTATAAATACGTATTTTACAAGGTAGGTACGGATAAAATAGTTTGGTTTATGTGCCCTAATCACTATGGTTTATTCCCCTCAGTAGGCCAACTTCATAGCGCACCCAATTTTGTGGTTAAGCAGTTACCTACACAATTACAAGGATTTTTTGAAGACTATTCTAAAGAATTATAATGTGATAAAAATTAGAGCTAAGTTATTCAATATAAGGATTATTTAATGAAAATTTCTATTTATGGTGATAATTTGTCCTTCTGTCCCTTTTTTGCTAATATACCAAAAATTTTTTCCTTTAAATAATTATGCGCTCCTGGCTTTTAATCTTATTTATGCTAGTTTTTGACCCCTCTTTTGCAATGATGGGTTCGAAATTGAATTGGGATAAGGCAGTTGATAACGCCATTATTAGATATGGATTGCGCACTGAACCAGAACTCATCCGTTTTTTCGCCAATGCTCATATTGCTTATCCTCCTAAAGAAATAGCTTTATTGGCTTTTAAAAAAGAAAAACACATGGAGTTATGGGCAAAAGATGAAAATCAATCATGGCGTTTTATCCATAAATACTCCTTAACCGCTTTTAGTGGACGTTTAGGTCCCAAATTAAAAGAACGAGATGGGCAAATTCCTGAGGGAATTTATCGACTGACTAGCTACAACCCCTTTAGCAGCATGCATTTATCGATGATGATAAATTATCCGAACAATTATGATCGTTTACAGGCTTCTAAGGATGGTCGCAGATACCTGGGCAATAATATTTTCTTGCACGGGCACTCTGTGTCAGTAGGATGTTTAGCAGTTGGCGACAAAGCTATCGATCAGCTCTTCTTACTTGCAAGACGCGTTGGTTTAAATAATACAAGAGTAATTATTGCCCCAAACGATTTACGTAATTCTAAACCTGCTACATCTACCTTTGCTCAACCAAGATGGTTACCAGATTTATATAAGCAAATTGCTGCGGCTTTAAATCAATTTCCTCGTAGTAGAATCGGATAATTTTATTAGTTGAGCAAACACACATTTAATAGAAAATAGAAGCTGACGAATTCTGTATTTTCTAATTTATTGAATACTTTAACTTGTTATAGGCAAGTAAATTTGCATTGACCAATCTTAAACTATAGACCTTTCTAAACCTGAGAAGGTTGGTAGTTAAAGTCATAAAGTGAAAAAATCGCTTAAAAATTTTAACTTTAATTCAAACTCTGGTTACCATTGCAACAACTTTAAATGAGTTTGATGATATTTAATGAAACGCTTTTTTAATCTCAATTGGTAGCGAATCGTGTAGCATCTCCGGCCTCGTATTGAGCAAATAAGCTCCTAAATCACTTCGTGTTGCAAAGTATACTTCGTAATAGGGGTTTAGTTCAGGAAGGTACGAAATTTCCCAGAGCACCCCTGCAACCCTTTACTAGTCTAGGCTGTAGCCAATAAATCGATTTTTTCATTGGCTATCAAATTTTGTATAACCTCTTGTAAATTAAGGCATTCTTTGTCACTATAAAATTCATATTTTCCAATTAAGTTGATATGTTGCCATGCCACGGGAGATAATCGAATAATTTTCAACCATTCGTCCTCCATCTTGTTATTTTTATAATGATCATATAGTCCAGAAAGAAGCGAAGCATTGTAAAAAATAATGCAATTAGCGAGTAAACGAGCGCATTCATTATTAATAGTAAGTTCAATTTCTGTTCTGCCAACCAATTTTCTGCTACTTATCTTAGCTATTGCCGATCTTATTTGGTGGTAGGACTCTCCTCGGTTTAATGAACGATGAACCGTCTTACGCATACCTTCATCGTCAATATAATCAAGCATGTACAATGTCATGATGATTTGATCCAATTCAATCAACGCCCGAAGAGTATCATTAGATTGGTAAGAGGATAGTTTTTTTACAATAGTACTTTGGCTACTCTTTTTAAGTCCAAGTGTTGCCATTATTCTTAGAATATTATCCCACTCTTTAATGATTAATTTTATGTTCACTTTTTTACTTGGCTTTATAAGCATTCCTTCATAAAGCTTAGGATCATCAAAACTGACCAGGTTTGAACTCGCTTTCTTATCTAATTGAGTAAACCGTGGCATAAAACGGTAACCAAAAAGAAACAATATGATGAAATTAACTCGATTTATACTGTGCATGTCCCCAGACACGGCCGCAACTTCAATATCACTGGTGTTGCTATTGAGCATATCAAACAGATAATGGCTTTCGTGTTCATTTGCTCCAATAATTTTTGTGCATAGGGGCAGCCAGTTTGCGGACAACGTGTAAGCAGACACACCCTGACCAAATCCAAAATATTTTGTTGAGAATCTTGCCATAATAGAATTGAATTTAGTTTCTAATTTCTGACCATCAATGCTTGCATGAATCCCATAATCAGCCAAGGTATATTTTTCAAATATCGGCAATTTCTTTACACAATTCATCACCACATCACTTGCTTGCGTTAAGGTCATGTGGCGAATAAAATCAGCATAAGTTGACTTTAGGTCATGTTCTTTAACATCGCTGATGTCTTTCATTTTATCAATATCAATTCCAGTACCTTTTGCAACAAGACAGGCTGATAATGCAGCCTCATCGGCTTGTTTTTTACTGCCTATTGGCAAGATATGAGTAAATTTTTTCATAAACCCGGTATGGTTATTACCAAATTGTATAATTTTTCCGATGCTTGTTAGAGGCAAATTCTCATAAAAAGGATTATTAACACCATCATCTGACTTTTTATAAGGCAAATGCCAGCGGATAACCTCTCCATTTTTGTTGTGTTTGAGCTTAATTTTGTTATTTTGACCTGACGCAATTTTATCGTTTATTTCTTTGTAGCGCAGGGATAATCGACCAGTCAGCTGTTTAAGGATATCGTTTATATCCGTGGCCAGCAGCTTATTCTCAAGACTTTTAATTATGGAGTTTTTATTTTCATCCCAATCCTGTTTTGGGTGCAATTCATCATTTAATGAGCGGTAAGACAAACTATTATAAATGGTAACTGAACCTGTTTTTAGGCTCTTTTCAATTTGGAGATAAAGCATTATTTCATACCTATCGGGATCAATAGTTTTTATCTTTTTATTGTTTTTATCCAGTCGAACCTTTTTAATCACATAGCGTTGAAGTATCTTGGGTATGAATTCAATGGGTATGTCTTTAAATTGATAAGTGCTAAATGACTTATTAGAGTTATAGTGGTTTTTCAAGAAGACAATAGCGGCATTTAACGCCTTATTCTTAGCCTGAAAATCCAGGGCTTTAAATGCTGCCCGAGTATTTGTCTTAATAGTCGAGGCTGCACCACTGTAGTATTCCCAGCGATAAAACTCAGGTGTAAAATTTGGTTTTTTAATTTTTTGTATAAACTGTTGGAATTTCTCTTCTGGCATAATCTCATAGGATTTTTTACGTATTTCATAATCTGCCACCTTCTTATTGTTTACGAGTGATAAGATTGCAGCAGCTGCATGACGTTGGTCTTTGTCATCGTCCGTTGCATCACAAATGGCCTGTACTTGGTAGGACTCCGCTTCACCTGCGTAATAATTCAATTTGTAAGCAAAACTAGCAACCAAGTGGTCACTGATTTTTAAATAGCGTTGGTGCGCATAGCACATGAGATACAGTCTGGATAAGTTTTTTTGTTTCAAAGCCCGCAAACCGTAACAGGTATGGTAAACAGCTAGATCGGCATAATGCAGGATATTCTGTTCTGAAATTCCTAGTTCTTTGATAATTTCGATGGATCTTTGATAAATAGAGGACAAAAATTGATGATTTTTTATGGAGGCATTAATCTCACTGGTGGTAAAATCCTTTTGATCTTTTTTTACAGCAGTCAATTGATAAAATAAATCATCTTTTTCGAGAAAGTTAGCCAATAATTCCCTGAACGGCTTGTTGGTTAGGGTGTAAATCTTATTACTTAATCTATTTTTCTCATTATTCAAGGC
This sequence comes from Tatlockia sp., assembly GCA_013697955.1. GTDB lineage: Bacteria > Pseudomonadota > Gammaproteobacteria > Legionellales > Legionellaceae > Tatlockia. Next base: position 81,783 of record JACCVV010000054.1, read on the forward strand.
TTGAGAAACTACCTCTTGCAATGTTGTATAAGATGGCCTCACGATTCTATGCTGATGGAGGTATTCCACCAGAGAATCAAATACATATTTGGGTACTGCATGTTGCTTCATTAATTCCTTGGCGTACCCGATGGCTTTAGCCTTATTCTTGCTCGAATACATTGACATGCCATATTTTTTTAAAATGGCATTACGGTTGTCATAATGCTGTCGTTTGCTCACTTGTTTTTTGGGAAATTTCTCGGATGGAAAATAAGTTTTGATAACATACCAGGTGTCTTGCCTGACTCCTTGAAAAGTAAAATTAAAAAAATATTGCGAAATCCTAAAGAAATTAACCTGCAAAATGTAGTTAATTTTTTTAGGTATATCCTCAAAAGAATTAAGGTACTCTTTATCTTCCTCATCCAACTCAAATACAAACGGTCGATCTTTATCATCCAAGGTGGGTAATTTGTATAATTTATTAATGTCGTCACATGAGAGTATTTTTAGTCGAGCCACAGGTTCCTTTTGTATGCGTTAAAACGGTCTTAATACATATATTAAAAAACGAAATCTTAAAAAGAAATGTGACCTTCAAGACCCCCTATTAAGATTGATTAATCCCTAAGAAATTGCGCAAGAGCTGCTTTCTTTTTCAATAACCCCACTTTTCTTTTTTTCCTCATTCTTGGATGATTCATTACTAAGCGAAAAGATATGCTTAAAATTGTCATTAGAAAGATTCAGTTCATTTTGTATTAGTCTCAAACCAGATACACCTATATATTGTTGAATGTCTTTATTTTAACATGGGCAAAAAAGAGTTTGAAAAAAAAGTACAGTAATTTTTCTTATATTTATTTAAAGAGCTATTTAAAGCTGTTATTGTATTTTTAATTAAATTATCTACCCCCAAATCTAATGTTTTATCCCAACCATCACATAATAAATTTTCGTAACGAATAGTGCGATGGAACATCTCATAAAGGTCGTATTGTTCCCTAATATGTGGCGAGAATGCAAATAATAAAGCAAGGTTTTTATAGCCTGAATAAATGGCAACATTAGGTGTACCATTATCACTATATTGCTTATAGCCATCTGGATAAAGTATAAATTTGACTGCATATACAGCCCATAATTTGTAATTATCATAACGTCCATTTTGATTTAGAAAACATTTATTTTTATATTCAGCCCAATTCTTATAGTGAGCAATGCTTTCCTCAATTAAATAATGAATAATATCGAGATAACCATCTTTCGATGCTTTAATAACCTCCTCATCCAAAATTGCGTGATTTATCATAGGTTGCAAATCAGCATTTCCATCGAGGCGAATTTTCACAGCATCCATCCACTCATAAATTGCTGGTAGAGAAAAAACTTCACATATTTCTTTAAGGATAACGTGCCATTTTTCTACGTTATTGCTTTTAACAAGCTTTATTAATTGGGCAAACTGCTCTCTTTTAATTGATAATTCATTAGTTAGTTGAAATTTATCGCGCATCTTTGTTCCACCATCAGGGGTAATGTGTGTTTTATTTTATCATAAAAGTAAATATTTGATCAATATGCTTCTCTCACACTGTCAAAGGATGGGTGTTACTGTTGCTTGGCCTTAAAATACCCAGCAATCGAATAAAATAAACTTGTGCCTTTGCAGTGCGATATTTTTTAATGAGGAGCAATTCCTCATCCGTTAATGAAAAATACAACCCCCGTTCAGCTTTATTAAATCCTTTCAATTTCTTGCTCAGATAACAGGTTTATTCGACTAGAACTATACATAAATTACTCGGATACTTATTATTGAAAACGAACGTTTTTGAGCGGATTAAATTGACATATAAAATCAGCGTGGTTATTGGATCTTTACATTCTCGATAACCATTATTGATATTACCTTCTTGCCGCATTATACTTGAGATGAGTTTTGAGAAAAGAGGGTAACAAATTAATGCCAACAATTAGTGCATTTTATGGAATATTAATTCAAATGTTTTGGGGTGATCATGCACCTCCTCATTTTCATGCCTTATATGCAGAATATGAAGTGCTGATTGATATTCATACACTCGAAGTAGTTAGGGGTTCTATGCCTCGCCGAGCATTGGCTTTAATATTAGAATGGGCTTTTCAGCACCGCGCTGAATTACTTGAGGATTGGACATTATGCGAAAACAATCAGACTCCAAAGAAAATAACACCCCTGGAATAGTGTGCACGGCTCCTTGGCGATTATCAAAAGTAAAACCACTGCCCAATTATGAGCTAGAAGTTGAGTTTAATGATGGGGCGCATGGAATTGTTGAAATGGTTAAATTAATCATGAGTGATAAAGCTGGGGTTTTTGCAGCACTCAAAGATCAAGACCTTTTCAATAAGGCACATCTTGAATATGGGGTACTCACCTGGCCTGGTGAAATTGATTTAGCACCAGACGCAATGTTTGACGCAATTAAACAAAACGGCCGCTGGGTATTGCAATAGAGGAATTATCATGCTGGTTGGTTATGCACGCGTTTCAACAGTTGATCAAAATTTAGATCTGCAGCTTTCTGCATTGAAGGAGGTTGGTTGTGAAAAGCTCTATCAAGACCAAATATCAGGGACAAAAGCAAATCGTCCTGGACTTGGTATGGCTCTCGAAGTATTGAGAAAAAATGACACATTGGTCGTTTGGAAGCTAGATAGATTAGGTCGCACTGTTAAAGGATTAATTGATTTAATTAATCAATTACATCAGAAAGAAATTCATTTTAAAAGTATTACTGATAATGTTGATACGTCTACACCGGCAGGTCGTTTCTTTTTTCATGTGATGGCAAGCCTCGCGCAAATGGAACGTGAATTAATGGCGGAAAGAACCAAAGCAGGTTTAGCTGCCGCCAAAGCCAAGGGACGAATTGGTGGACGCAAACGAAAAATGACTCAATCTAAGATTGAGTCGGCTAAACAATTACTTTCTTCTGGCTCTCTGCCAAAGGATGTTGCACAAAATCTTGGCATCTCTGTTCCAACTTTGTATCGATGGGTACCGGCTTCAGAATTAAATACCATACCCGATAGATTTAATGCTCCGGTTGAGGAATAGAATGAGATCAAAAATTATTATTTTTATCTTCTGCGCATTACACGTGTTAATAGGATATTCTAAAAATCACATCGGAATTAATCAACCCCATAGGAGCTTTTTGAAGCACCCAACTGGGCCTTTTAGTGTTGGTTTTGAAGACTTTCATTGGATTAATCACGATGCTTGTCCTGATTTTAATTTTAATAGTAAAAATCAAGATGATTTTAGTTCAGGAAATACAAAACATTGCCATGAGATAATGGTTCGTATTTATTACCCAAGCACGGCACGCTTTCAACAAGGCTCACTTTATTACCCACCATTTATATCGTCTCAACAGGATATGTTAAAAAAGGTGCCAGGAATTCAAATAAATCAATTAGAACAGTTAACCAGCCTCAAAAGTTTTTCGTTGAAAAAAGCACCCATCATAAATGATAAACAATTCCCAGTATTATTGTTTAGCCCTGGGTTTGGTTGTGCTGCAGAAATGTATGAAAATATTATTACGGAATTAGTCAGTCATGGTTATATTGTTATGGGTATTAGCACGCCATTTATTAATCTAACTGCATTGCCAAATGGACATATTATTAAGCCAGCAGATTTGCAAAGCATGGCAAACAGCGATAAGGCTATTGGCGATCAATTCGTTCCTTTGCAGTCACAAGATTTAATTTATGTATACAATAAACTACATAAGTTTCACTCTGCAAATGGGTTGTTTGCCAGTATGGACTTGAAACACATCGGTTTATTTGGACATTCGATCGGTGCGTGGACATTGGCCATTGTTGCACACGCTAATCCAACTTGGTTTCAAGCAATTGCTCCACTTGACATTGGTCCTGATAAAGCTAACCAACCCTTGAAAGAATTGAAAAACTTTACTATCCCAGTTATGTATCAGATAAACTCTATTAGAAAATTGTCATCCCCCTATCTTCCTGTTACATATCAGTTAGCACCTAACGGATATTTGGTTGGAATTTCTCCAAATGAGCGAAATGATAGATACAGTCATCATATGAATTTTACTGATTTGTCAACGTTGCAGTACCTTCCGGTATATACAACGTTTTTTAATCATCTAAAAACACAGCAAATTGCAAAAGGGTTTGATCTTAAGATAATGTTTCATTCTCCTACAAATAAAGATATGGCTACTTTTAATAAAATGACCTATGTATTGTTTAAACAAGAAAATGCATGGGTTTTTGCCGTATATTTTATAGATCCACAGCATCCCCAAATTTCAGTACCAGTGAATTTTTTCGATATTACTCTGGTTGAGGGTTTATCCAAAGCTCTCTCTGCTCTACCTAGCCACCCTACAGAGAAATTAACAAAAGCTGAAATTGAGCCTATTAGAAAAATAGTCACATCTCTAAATAATACAATGGCAAGTTTTCTTGGAACAGGAAATGGTTCGGAAATAACTGATGCTATAAATACTTATTTGGTTAATTTTTTTGATGTATATCTTAAAAACAAAGAAAATCTTTTATTTAAGAAATGTACTCCATTATACAAAGATACATATATAAAATGTGGGCCAGGTTAGGCTTAACAAATCTTGACGAGGTTTGAATGTCGTTGTCTAACCTCGTTACTGCAAAAC
>JACCVV010000075.1 GCA_013697955.1 Tatlockia sp.
GAATGAGGATTGGGGAAAATTCACGTAATAGGGTGGCGGAGAGAGAGGGATTCGAACCCTCGATACGTTGCCGTATACACACTTTCCAGGCGTGCGCCTTCAGCCGCTCGGCCATCTCTCCACAAGCGCGAAAGAATATACTTATCATTTAAGGAAAGCAACTCCATGAAGTTAACAAGATTGGTTTTGAGGCTATTTTTTCAACCCAGACCGCAGTAGAATGCCGCTTATTTTGTTGGAGCCTTAATAATGGCTGTATTTGCAATATGTGGACCTATCGGATCGCCCTTAATCAAATTTGTTAATGAGCTAAAAATAAAATTAGATACCGTGGAAATCGATGCTGCTTTTTTATACGAATCAGATTTTTTAAATAAGGATGGCAGGGTAGACTTTCATTTACTATTTACAATTATTAATAATCAGACAGCGCAAAATATAATTGTAATTGGTAATTATTTGTATTCTGAGCCTAATTTGAACGCTAGGCTTGATGTCAAGTTTTTTATAGATACGCCTCATGATATTTGCCTTGCTAATTTCATGTTAGATAAAATTTCCAAGGATGAGGACAAAAAAAACAGCATGAGTATTGATACAATTAAAGAACAAAATGTGGCTCATAGATATCTAACTAGTTATGAACAAGACATAAAACCTGAAAATATTTCTATTAATTCCACTAAAAAAAAGGCTGATATTTATATCCCCTATGACAAGATAAATGAGTTAACAGTAGAACTTTTGGCCTATTCTCTTATTAATGAAAAAAAATCAGATCTTAACTACCCAAATAGCCACTATAATTTTTTTACTAACAATTCATTGTCAGAATCACTAGTTAACAAAAATGATGCTGAAGATAGAATGAATTCTTCAGCAAACTGTCTTTAAATGAAACAAAAATAAAGACCTATAATTAAAATAGTCTCAATAGCCAAGATGGATTGACATGATTTCTAAAAGCGCAGGTTTTATTATTCTAGTTAGTTTATCCAGCCAGTCTTTTGCTTTTCAATGTTATCTAACCTTGGTCAAGGATACTTGCTGGAAAAATTATGAAGTGAATGTAAATGTCCTTGATTCAAACAATAATGATAAGGTTTTGACTACAGTTGTAGTGGCTAAGGATAAAACCTGGGCCAGACAACCTTTTGACTGTAATCCAGGTATGAAACTAATGTATAGCGCTACTTTTAAACCTGTTTTTTGGCAAAGCGAAGTGGGAAAAAGCTATGCTGCATTTAAATATTGGACCTTACCCAATAAAATAGGGGCTGATGAAAGTGCCTGGGATATTCCGGTTTGCTTTGCCTCTGCCTTTTCAGCTGTACCCTTTCCCCCAGATGCACTTGGTAATTGTAAATGTAATTTTTTTGACATTCCTTCAGTGCCACCCAGTGTACCCAAAAAATAGCCTAAAGGCTGTCTGATGTGCTCTGGCAGAAGCCTAATCCTTTGTGTATGATCGCTGACTTGTCGCCGACAAAAATAATAAAAGGGGCTTCTTTGACAACTTTAAGGCATCAAATTGGACAAATGCTTATTATGGGTTTCTCTGGAACAGAAATTAATGAGCAAAGCCCTATCGCTAAATGGCTAAGTAAAGATGGTTTAGGTGGTGTTTTATTGTTCGATTATGATCTTATCAAAAACACTCCTGGAAAAAATCTAGTAAATCAGGCGCAAATCAAAGAATTAACCAATAAGCTAAAGCATTATTCACAAAAGGCTCCTTACAGCTCTGAAGATGTGCTTCCTTTTATAGCTATCGATTATGAAGGCGGTGCAGTCGATCGGTTAAGCCGGATTGAAGGCTGCATGAAAACCAAAAGACCTTGCGAATTAGCCCATCTTAAAGAAGATGCCTTGAGAGCTGAATTTAAAAATATGGCCATTACCTTGCGTGAACTCGGTTTTAACCTTAATTTTGCTCCCATTGTTGACTTGAACCTCACTCAAGAAGAAGGAATTATCGGCAAACTGGGACGAAGTTATTCCGCCGATCCTGCGCAAGTCGCGCTTATTGCCAAGATTTTTGTCGAAATATTTGCCGAGCAGGGGTTAACCTGTTGCTATAAACATTTTCCCGGGCATGGCAGTGCTAAAGGGGACACGCATGAAGGCTTTGTGAATGTTACAGAAACCTTTCAAAGCAAAGAACTCGAACCTTATTCTATGCTAGTTCGTAATGCAGAGCCTGCAATGGTGATGACTGCCCATGTTATTAATCATAAGCTTGATGAGAGCGGATTACCGGCCACGATGTCGTATTCGGTTCTTAGTGGTTTACTCAGACAAGAATTGGGTTTTGAGGGAGTTATCGTCAGTGATGATTTACAAATGAAGGCAATTGCCAATCATTATTCAGTTGATGAAGCCTTGCAGTTAACCATCAACGCTGGCGCGGACATGGTAATATTTGCAAATCAATTAGGAGAGAACACAGCTCCTGAGCTTATCGATAAAATCGAAAAACTGGTGGAATGCGGATTAATTGCAAGAAGTCGAATTGAAGAGGCTTATCAACGAATACTAGGTTTGAAACAAGCTCAATTTACCCTTGCTTGACGCTAAAAGCCAGTTTGACAAAAGTATAAGCGGCTCTTGACCAAAAATTATAATGTGTTAATATGTGTTCTGTGTGTACAAATTGTAAACAGGGTGTCTATGCAAGACTTAAGAAAGTTTTACAACAAAAATCAAAGAAATCAGATTACTGCTTCTAATTCACTGTTCTATTGTTGTTGCTAAACCTCTTACTTCCTCTCCTTAAGTCTTAATTCATTTAAAAGGTTTTAATATGTGCGCTCAACATATACAGCAGAAAAAAAGCTGGCTTAGTACACCAGTCATTTATGCCCTGATGATTTTGTTAGGTATTCTTAGTGGTTATTCTGATATTGCACTTTTGAAAAATTTTGGTTTATTGATCGCTGATCTTTTTATCAAAATATTTAAATGCATCAGCCTGCCGATTATCGCTTTATCTATTATTGTTACTATTTCAAATTATCGAACCGATGGTCTTATGCGAACGGTTTGGCGTCGAGCAATGACTTATACCCTTGGAACTACCTTTGTCGCTGCCGCGATTAGCTGCTTGCTTTATCTATTGATTCATCCTCATATGATTGGTCTTGCTCAAACTAAAAATGTATTGATCGAGCCGTCAAGCCAATTAGGTTATTTTCAACATATAGCCAATCTCATTCCTTCAACGATTTTTGAACCCTTCCTACAACATCAGGTCATGGGAGTTTTACTGATTGGAATCATTGTTGGTATTGCGATTCGTTATATTCCAGAGCCAGAAGCCAGACTGACAATTACCCAGTTTTTTCGAGGCGCGCATAGCCTTTTTATGGTAGTGACCAATTGGGTTATCACTATAATTCCTTTAGGACTTTATGGGTTCATTACTACTACTGTGATTCAACTGCGTGGCGGCATGGCAATCAAAGGAATTGGCGAGTATTTGCTCATTATTGTCTTGGCTAACCTTATTCAAGGCTTTGTTATTTTACCTTTATGGTTAAAATTTCAGGGGATAAAGCCTTTTGCAGCCTTTAAAGGAATGTTGCCAGCCTTATCAGTTGCTTTCTTTTCAAAATCTTCTGTTGGAACTTTACCCGTTACTATGGAAACGGCTGAGAAAAATCTGAACATCAAACCTGAGATAAGTCGTTTTGTTTTACCGCTTTGCACAAGTTTAAACATGAATGGTTGCGCCGCTTTTATTTTTGCTACGGTAATTTATCTCATGCAAAATAATGGCATTGAAATTTCATTCGCTATGATGGCTATGTGGGTAGTTATTGCAACAATTGCTGCAATTGGTAATGCTGGTGTTCCAATGGGTTGCTTCTTTTTGAGTGCAAGTTTGCTAGCTTCGATGAATGTGCCAATTACTTTGATGGGAATTATTTTACCCTTCTACAGCTTAATTGATATGTTAGAAACTGCGCTAAATGTATGGTCAGATTCTTGTGTAGCTAAGGTAGTTGACGAAAAAATCAAGCAGTCAGAGGCTACTATTTCTGAACCACAAATGCAGCCTGCTGGGAATAACTAAACATTAATTAAAAGGTTTTGACATATCAAATAATATATTTGACGGAGCAGTTCTAGATCAGCCAGTGATACGCTCTCATTGATTTGATGAATAGTTGCATTTACTGGCCCTAGCTCAACCACTTCAACTTTATAGGGTGCTATAAATCGACCATCTGAAGTGCCACCGCTTGTAGATAACTCCGGAACTTGATCTCTAATTTTGCGAATCGCTTCAATAGTGCTGTCCAGCAAGGGGCCTTTGGCAGTGAGAAAGGGTTCTCCGCTTAGTAGCCATTCAACACTGGTTTTAAGATTATGCTTAGCAAAACAGTTTGAAACAGCTTCTTGCAGGCTTTCTGCTGTTTGCTCGGTCGAATATCGAAAATTAAAATGCATTTCCAAAACACCAGGAATAACATTTCTTGCCAGCCCGCCTGAATTTATATGCGTGACCTGAAAGGAGGTAGGGGGGAAATGTTGATTTCCTTCATCCCATTTGGTTGAAGTCAGTTCTTCAAGAACAGGACTAACTAAATGGATCGGATTTTCTGCCAAATGTGGATAGGCCACATGTCCCTGATGGCCTTGCAGCAGGACTCGGCCTGAAAGAGAGCCACGGCGTCCAATCTTTATGATATCGCCAAGTGTTACACCGCTGGTTGGTTCACCGACAATGCAAAAATCAGGATGAATATCCCTTTTTTTCAGCTCAGCCATAACATGAGGAGTCCCATGGGCATAATCGTCACCTTCTTCGCCACTAGTGACTAAAAATCCAAGACTGCCATCGAATTGTGGGTTATTTTGAACAAAATCTCTTGCCATTAACATCATCGCAGCGAGGGAACCTTTCATATCAGCAACCCCCCGTCCATAAAGCATTCCATCCTTATCTACCAAGGTAAAAGGAGGTGTATTCCATTTGGCTTCATCACCAACTGGGACAACATCTGTATGGCCTGCAAAAATAAGTAAGGGCGCTTTGTTTCCAAAGCGAGCAAAAAAATTAGCAACGGGAGGACTATCAAAACGTTCACAATTAAAGCCCAGATTGGAGAAAAAATTAATCATAAAATCCTGGCAACCCGAATCCCTTGGTGTAATTGATTCAAAGCTGACTAGTTTAGCTAATAAACCTTTAATATCTTCCATTTAAATCGCTCTTAATAACTCGTTAATACTGACTTTGGCTCTGGTTTTTTGGTCGACCTGTTTAACAATGACCGCACAATAAAGACTGTGGCTGCCATCTTCGCTTGGCATGGAGCCTGAAACGACTACAGATCCTGCTGGAATGCGGCCATAAGTTACTTCACCCGTCAATCGATTAAATATTTTGGTACTTTGCCCAAGATAAACACCCATAGACAATACAGAATCACGTTCAACAATCACGCCCTCGACCACCTCTGAACGCGCGCCAATAAAGCAATTGTCTTCAATTATGGTGGGGTTAGCCTGCAAAGGTTCTAGCACTCCGCCAATGCCAGCGCCACCTGAAAGATGAACGTTTTTTCCAATTTGCGCACAAGAACCAACCGTAGCCCAGGTATCTACCATAACTCCCTCATCGATATAAGCGCCAATATTGATATATGAAGGCATTAATACCGAATTTTTACCAACATAGGCACCGCGGCGAACAATAGCATGTGGAACCACCCGCACAGCATTTTGTGCAAATTCAGCCTCACTATACTCTGAAAATTTTAAGGGAACTTTGTCATAAAACTGAGTGAAATTAGCATTTATAACTTGATTGGGAAAAAGCCTAAAAGAAAGAAGAACTGCCATTTTGATCCATTGATGCACAATCCATTCATCATTGATTTTTTCGGCGACGCGAAGTTGTCCTTGATCGAGCATTGTGATGACTTCATTCACTGCAAAAAGCAATTCTTCAGATGAGTTTTCCGGTGATAGATTCCCACGTTGTTCAAAACTGGTTTCGATTAATTCCCGTAGATCGTTCATAAATTAAGCCGCTAGGTGGATGTCAGAAGAGTATACTCTAAGGCTACTTGCCTGTGGAATGCCTTAGTAAAGGTCAAATTCGGCCTAGTGCAGGTTCAATCGATAAGGAGTATACTTCTTGGCCTTATATTAGGTTGGACTGATTATGCGTTTGCTAATTACAGGTGCTGCTGGTTTTATTGGGTTTCACTTAACGACTCTTCGTCTGAAACAAGGTGATACCGTCATAGCAATTGATAATTTAAATGATTATTACGATGTCAATTTAAAGCTCGCCCGACTTGAACAATTAAAAACTTATCCTAATTTTCAATTTTATCAGGCTGATATTGCCGATTCTAAGCAAATTGCAGCGATCTTTGAGCGCTATAAACCGCAGCGTGTAGTCAATCTCGCGGCTCAAGCGGGTGTGCGTTATTCACTTAGTCACCCGGAATCTTACGTTCATTCTAATTTGGTTGGCTTTTCAACTTTAATTGAAGCATGTCGTATTCATGAGGTTGAACATTTAGTCTACGCGTCAACTAGCTCAGTTTATGGGGCAAATGAATTACAACCGTATGAGGAAAGCGCCGGAACCAACCATCCCTTAACCATTTATGCGGCTACTAAAAAAGCTAATGAGTTAATAGCTCATTCCTATTCGAATTTATACAAATTACCCACTACAGGCCTGCGATTTTTTACAGTATATGGTCCTTGGGGAAGGCCGGATATGGCTTTTTTCTCGTTTACTCGCGATATCCTTGCTGGAAAAGCGATTAAAATTTATAACTACGGTCAGATGCAGCGTGATTTTACCTATATAGACGATATTGTTGCTGGTATTTCACTTGTTATCGATAAACCAGCAACCGCTAATCCTGATTGGTTGCCTTCTAATCCAGATCCTGCTTCAAGTTATGCGCCTTACCGAATTTACAATATTGGTTGTGGTAATCCTGTCAACTTGCTTACCTATATTAGCGCTATTGAAAAAGCCACAGGAAAATCCGCCATAAAAGAACTCTTGCCTATGCAAGCTGGAGAGGTTTTATCCACTCATGCAGATACCCAGCGTTTCTATTCAGATTTTGGTTATCTACCAAAAATAGGGTTCGAAGAGGGCATTTCTCGATTTGTAAGCTGGTATCAAAATTTTCATCAAAATTTTGGTGAATGAGTTTTTCAAGTTTTTAAACTGGCAATTAATTGATCCTTATCTTGCCAATAATTATTTAACCAATCACGAAATTCCGATTGAATTTCATTATCTTCAACTAAAGAAGGTGTGAAAAATTCCTCGGGAATGGGCAATTCACGCACATGTACCTTAATGGTTTTTACTCTCTTACAAAGAAAATCCCAAAGCGAATGGTCTTTTTCGGAATAAACAATTGTTACATCCAGCAAGGAAGCGAATTTTTTTCCCATAGAGGAAATAACAAAACTGATTCCCCCGGCTTTTGGTTTGAGTAAATGCTGGTAGGGTGATTGTTGCTGTTGACTTTTATTACTGGTGAAACGAGTTCCTTCAATAAAATTCATAATCGTTACTGGGCTATATTGGAAAGATTGAACCGCCTTTTGGGTAGCGAGAAGATCTTTCCCCTTTTTTTGTGGATTTTTCGCCAAATAATCTTTTGAATAGCGTTTCATAAAAGGACAGCCCATTGCCCACCAGGCGAAACCTAGCAGGGGAACCCATTTGAGTTGATCCTTAATAAAAAACTTCATCATTGGAATTTTACGGTTCAAAATACGCTGCAACACTACTATATCAAGCCAACTTTGGTGATTTGCCACTAATAAATACCAATTGTTCTTATTTAGCCCTGATAAGCCGCTAATTTCCCAATTTGTTTTTTGAGTTTGACTGATATAGTAGTTGTTAATTGAACTCCATAGCGAAGCAATAGAATCAACCCACTTGGTACATAGTACTTTCAAGTGCTGATTTGGAAAGAGTTTTAAAAATCCAATTAACAAAATTGGAATAAAACAGATTATTGTTGTCAGAGATAACAACAAAATAGCCAAAAGACCGTGGTACCAGCCGTTTTTGCTCTTATTCATAAATCTTACTCCATCAACGTTTAATTCAGGGCATAATTGAGATCTGCTTTAAGATCTTCAATGTGTTCAATACCCACTGAAAGCCGGATAAATCCATCCAAAATGCCCAGTTTTTTACGTATATCAGGCGGAATAGAAGCATGGGTCATAATTGCTGGATGTTCGATAAGACTTTCAACTCCACCCAAACTTTCTGCCAGAGTAAACACTTCACAGCGCGATAAAAACCGCTTTGACTCGTCTAGATCACCCTTTATCACCATTGATATCATGCCTCCAAATTCAGGCATTTGTTGCAGTGCCAATTGATATTGAGGATGACTTTGTAAACCTGGGTATATAACTTTAGCTATTTTGGGATGGTTTTCAAGCCAGGAAGCAAGCTCTCTGGCATTTTGACAATGACGCTGCATGCGCAAAGGCAAGGTCTTTAGGCTACGCAGAACCAGAAAACTGTCAAAAGGCCCTGCAACAGCTCCACAACAATTTTGTAAAAAAGCTAATTTTTCAGTTAATTCAGGATTATCACCAACGACTACAACTCCCGAAATAACATCTGAATGACCGTTTAAATATTTAGTAGCTGAATGCAAAACGATATCAAAACCCAATTCAAGCGGTCGTTGAATCCAGGGCGTTGCAAAGGTATTGTCGGCCACAGTAATTAAATTATGCTGCTTCGCCAGCTGGGCAATTTCCCTCAAATTAGCTAGTTTTAGCATCGGATTAGAAGGTGTTTCCACCCAAAGCATACGAGTCTCGGGTCGAATCATCGCTTCAATGTTGTCTAGATTAGTCATATCGGCAAAGGAAAATGCCAGCTTGCCTGTACGAGTTTTCACCTTATCAAACAAGCGAAAAGTTCCACCATAAAGATCATCCATCGCAATTACATGATCGCCGGCATCAAGAAGGTCAATTACTGTATTAATAGCGGCCATTCCAGAAGCGAAAGCAAAACCGCGATTACCAGACTCAAGACTGGCAACGCAAGCTTCGTAGGCATCACGTGTAGGGTTTTTTGTTCTGGAATACTCATAACCCTGATGCACTCCAGGTGCAGATTGGCGATAAGTGGAGGTGGCATAAATAGGAGTCATAACAGCGCCGGTACTTGGGCAGGCTTCTTGACCCGCGTGAATTGCACGCGTTTCGAATTGAGTTTTATGCATAGAAAGATCCTTATCTGCAAGCAACAGGAAAAAAGTGAAGAAGCAGTATATAATAATCTTAATGAACTTTGTTATTTTCAGGACGTTAGAACAAAAAAAAGAAATTGCCCTTTTAGGCCAATTTTAGAGAGGGATCGATGAGCAGAAAGGAGCTTAATTACAAGAAAGTTGCCTCAGCAGCCGAATCAGTAAAAGAGCGTGGGAAAGCCCCATCTTTGACTAATGTTTGTGAGGAGTTGGGAATTCTGTCCTTTACGCCAGAACTGACATCGTTGCTTGAAAAATGGTATCACAACCAGCCTGAATATAAGCGTGTCAACACCGCTCCACTTTCTGAAAATATAAAAATAGAAGCTCAAGTCCTTGAAAAGACTACTGAACTGGAAAAATCGCTATCTCTGTTAAGAGCTACTTTGGAGTCCACCGCGGATGGCATCATGATGGTGAATGGCAAAGGGCAGGTGGTGGACTGGAATCAAAAATTTGTGGAGATGTGGCGAATTCCTTCCAGCATGCTTGAAGTAGGTACAGAAAGCATCAGTTTTGATTTTATTTTAGACCAACTTTCCAACCCCGCTTCAGTTATCGCTGATGTCCAATACCTCTATGAAAACCCGGATTGGGAGGGAAATCTTTCTTTACTGCATTTCAAAGACGGCCGTATTTTTGAACGCTTTACCCAACCGCAGAGAGTGGGAAAAGAGATTGTGGGAAGGGTTTACAGTTTTAGAGATGTTACCCAACGCCTTATGTCTGAAGATGAATTGCGTATACGTGAACGGGCCATCGAAGCTAGCTCCCATGGAGTTGCGATAATTGATATCACCAAAGACACCCATCCGATTATTTACGTTAATAAAGCCTTTGGGCGCATTACAGGCTATAACGAAGAATATGTTATTGGGAAAAATCTCCAGCATCTTCAAGGTGCAAAAGCAGATCAGGTTAATCAAAAACGGATTGATTTAGCAATTCGTGAGCTCCGTGAGGAAGTTGTAGAAATTGAAACTTACCGGCGGGACGGCGAATTATTCTGGTGTGAATTATCTGTAGCACCAGTGACTGACTCTTTTGCTAAAGTTAAACATTATGTCTGTATATTCAATGATATAACTTCACGTCGGGAAATGGAAAAACAACTGGTAAGACAGGCTACACATGATTCTCTGACCGAACTACCCAATCGAGTTCTTCTGATGGACCGAGTCGACCAGGCTATTTTACAATCCAAGAAAAAAAATTCGCTCCTTGCCTTTCTTTTCCTGGATTTAGATCGTTTTAAAATGACGAATGATACGCTGGGACACAGTATTGGCGATAAATTGCTTCAGGCGGTTTCAAATCGTTTATTAATAGCAACAAACGATTTTGATACCGTAGCGCGGGTTGGTGGTGATGAATTTATTATACTGTTGCCGGAACTAAATTCAGAAGTGCAAGCACAGCAGACGGCAGAAGAAATTCTTCATTTGCTTGAAAAGCCTTTCCAGGTTGATCAACATTCTTTAAAAATTACAGGAAGTATTGGTATTAGTTTTTACCCAAAAGACGGTACGGATTATGGCTCTCTAATGAAATCTGCCGATTTATCGATGTACCACGCTAAAGATAATGGTAGAAATAATTATCGAGTTTACGATCAGGAAATGAATCGTCGCGTAATCAATCACATGCAGTTAGATAATGCTTTAAGAGATGCTTTGAAGAACAAAGAATTTTATTTAGCCTATCAACCCCTAATAGATTTAAGAAAAAACAAATTAGTCGGTTTTGAAGCGTTAATACGCTGGAATAGCCATCTATTAGGCAACGTTTCACCTGTCGATTTTATTGGCATGGCTGAAGAGAATGGATTAATACTCGAAATTGGTAAATGGGTATTGCGCGAGGCCTGTAAGCAGGCAATGGTCTGGCATAACGAAGGCTATAACGATATAACGATGGCAGTAAACATCTCCGGACGGCAATTTAAGCAGACGAATCTTCCGGAAATGGTTGCTGAGATTTTGCAAGAATCCAAATTACTGCCTAAGTTTTTAGAGCTTGAATTAACTGAAAGTCTTTTAGTTGATGATATCGAGCATGCCGTTGATACCATGTTTAAATTAAAAGATATGGGTACAAAATTGGTCATTGACGATTTTGGAACTGGTTATTCCAGCTTATCTTATTTAAAACAATTCCCAGTTGATAAATTAAAAATCGATCGTTCTTTTATCAGCGAGCTTGTGAATGCAGAAAATGATGCAGCAATTGCAAGAGCCATAATTAATTTAGGCCATAGCCTTAATTTAGAAGTCCTGGCAGAAGGAGTAGAAACTGAACTTCAAAAAGATTTTATCGTTAATCACGGCTGTGATTACGCTCAAGGCTATTATTTTAGCCGTCCAAATATCCCCGCTGAATTGATTGATGTAATAAAAAATTTCACTGATAAAAAATAATTTTTGTTAAGTTTGCATCTATCTACTTAATTATAGGTATGGTTTTTGCTGCTTTTTTATTATGACTCAATGGATTTTAAAAAAAATTTCTGAGCTTGCTATGAAGCACTTTTTGAAAAATTAAACAATTGAATATAAAATTCTGTTGATATTGAGGCGAAGACATGCTTGGATTATATGCCAAACGCTAAAGGGGCTAATGTCCTAAAAAATTTCTGCTTTCGGGATAGGGAGCAGCTTCGAACACTTCTTTGTCAGAAGAAGGGAGAATTTTATGAAAAATATGACCATTATTGGCTCCGGTTTAGCTGGGACCTTACTCGCACTTTATATGGCTAAGCGTGGCTATGCGGTGGAAATATTTGAGTCTAGACCTGACATAAGAAAGGATAAAAACGATAAAGGGCGGTCGATTAACCTGGCTTTATCCTGTCGAGGCATTGCTGGATTAACGGGTATTAATTTGATGCCTGAGGTTGACAAAATTATGGTACCGATGCGTGCCAGAGCTATACATTTACAGGATGGCCAAATTGAATATCAAGCTTTTGGACGTCATAAAGATGAGTATATCAACGCGATTTTACGGTCAGAACTCAACAGGTTACTTCTTGATCAAGCCGAAAAGATGCCGGAAATACAGCTTCATTTTGAAACGAAATTGGTAGGCGTAGATGTACATAGCAAAACCCTCAACTTAGCGGATAAAACGGGCGCTCGTTTGTCAAAAGTCTATGAATTATTGATTGCCGCCGACGGCGCTGCTTCAAATGTTCGGGAAACCCTGGCCAAAGAGCAGTTAATTGAAGCGTCACGCCAATATCTTCCACATGGTTATAAAGAATTATCGATAGCGAAGACCCATACACGTCATTTTAAAACTGAGCATTTGCATCTTTGGCCACGGGATTTTTATATGTTGCTTGGTAATCCTAATTATGATCAATCGATTACGGGCACGTTATTTTTACCCAATAAAGGCAAAAATAGTTTTGAGGAACTGGACAACGAAGAGTCTATACGCTTCTTTTTTAAAGAGAAATTCGCAGACGCTTTTGAGGCCATGCCCGATTTGACGAATGAATTTCTTAAACACCCTACGGGAAACTTAAGCACCATTAAATGTTCTCCTTGGTATTTTGAGGATCATTGTTTGTTAATAGGTGATGCTGCACATGGTGTTGTGCCTTTTTTCGGACAAGGAATGAACAGCGCCTTTGAGGATTGCCGTATATTAAATGAGCTTTTAGATCAATATGATGATAATTGGAAGCGGGTCATGCCAGCCTTCTTCAAAGCTCGAAAAGCGAATACGGATGCTGTTGCAGCAATGTCGAAGGATAATTACCATGAAATCCAAAGCGATATCCGCGATCCAAAATTCAATTTAAAAAAACAGATAGAGCAGGAATTGATGCATCGTTATCCTGAACGTTATATATCCAAACATGTATTAGTCATGTTTACTAATACCCCCTATGCCCAGGCAAAGGCCTGTGGTGAATTGCAAAATGAGTTATTAAATAAAATCTGTTCAAATATGAGGTCTATTTATGATGTAAATTGGAATGAAATTGATGGATTGATGAAAATATACGACAAAAATTTGGCGAAATTATCGGCTGCTGAGGAAAGACTTTAATTTTTAAAGGCAATTTAGGTCAATTTTTTGTCATTTTAACTAAGATCGGAGACAATTTTTTGGCGCATTCCGAGGTTTAGGTGTGGGAAACGATAATTTTAAAGTAAAAATAGGTTAAATACAATACAAATCGGACAAATTGTTGGCACGATGGCTGCAATGGTTAAATTGTCCAGATTAACTAAAGCCTCGGAGGCTACTATCATGAAAACTATACAAACATATATTGATTCTAAACAACAAGAGTTTATGAATCATCCATTCTTTGAATTACTTTCTCAATTAAATAGTCTTGAAGAAATCAGCTACTTTGTTCCAGAACTAACATTTTGGGCCATGACTTTCCAAGATATTCTTCGACTTAATGAAGAAAGAGTTTCAGACCCTTATTTGAAAAAAGTTGCCCGTCACCATCGACTGGAAGACGCAGGCCATGAAAAATGGTTCCTACAAGATAAGAAATACATGGGTGAAGTATCAAGCGATAAGTCATGCTCAAAAGACGGCGTTGTCTGGCTTTACAGCAAAGAATCACAATTAACTCGTGATGCGGCTTATTCGATTATGTCTGAGATTTACAAAACAGATAATGAATTGTTAAATATAGCCTTATTACTTACACTTGAATCTTCCGGCCATGTCTTCTTTGAAAAAGTGGTCAAACAGGTCAAACAAGCTGGTGAAGATCAAAACCTGAAATACTTCTCATCAAATCACCTTGATGTTGAACTAGCCCACGCCTTATTCGAAGGGGAAA
The DNA here is from genome assembly GCA_013697955.1 of Tatlockia sp. GTDB lineage: Bacteria > Pseudomonadota > Gammaproteobacteria > Legionellales > Legionellaceae > Tatlockia. The sequence continues at coordinate 14,101 of JACCVV010000075.1, forward strand.
TGGAGAAAAAATTGTTCGAAACTCCAGTTCCAATCGATGTTCGACGTGATGCCTTAAAAATGATAGACAGATGCTACGATGCCTTCAACAAAATGTTTGATGGACTAATTGTTGCAACTAACCGACGATTAGAATTAGCCAAACAAAGGAATGAACAAAATGCAGCAAATGCAGTGGTCTACGCATCAGATAAAGCAGTGTAATAAAGAGACAGGACAAGCGATGCTCAGTGATGAGCATTCGCTTGTTTTTTATTCCCAGGATTTTAGTAAGCTCTTTCAATCCCGTCCATCTACAGTTTGCATTCCGCACTCCATTGATAAAATTCAAGCCATTCTGAGTTTTGCCAATCAAAATAATTTATCTTTAACTATCAGAGGCAAAGGTTTGAGCCAAAATGGTCAATCGCTTAGCGCAGAAGGCGGATTTATTTTGCACTTGGAACAATTGACAAAGGTTTTAGATAAGGAATCTGAGGCGATCTGGGTAGAAACTTCCTGTACTTTTGCTCAGTTATTGGAGCTAACGTTAAAATCAGATGAAATTCCCTATGTACTCCCCTATAACCTTAATTTATCAATTGGCGGCGTACTTTCTGCTGGTGGTGCTGGAGCATCTTCTTTTAAATTTGGTCCAGTTTCAGCGCATGTTAAAGCTCTGGAAGTAATCCTGGCTAATGGGGAAAAACGGTTTGTTGATGAGCATTCTGACTTATTTAAAGCTTGCCTATCAGGTCAAGGGCGTTTTGCTGTAATCACTAAAGCTTGCTTTAAGTTACGACGTGCCCAAAAATTTGTCAGAACGTTTTATCTGGTGTATCTGGATAAGGAACAATGGCTTAGTTCATTAGATGAGATAAAGAAAAATGCAGATTATATTGAAGCATTCTGCTCACCTGCTACGCAAGGTTTAAAACTGGTTTCTGGGAAACGAAGGCCCTTTGCGCAATGGCTTTATGGAATTCATGCTTCTGTTGAATATGACAGCTGCCCTCCAGAATTCAATGATCTTTTCAAAAATGCTCAACCCTGGCAGATAGTTCATCAACAAGATGAACCTATTCTAACCTATCTCCATCGTCATGATTCCCGTTTTGAATTTATGAAAGTGACCGGACAGTGGGATTTAGTTCATCCCTGGTATGAATGTTTTATGTCTAAACAACTTCTTAGCTCAAACCTTGAGGAAATATTAGCTGAATTACCTGTCCACTATGCCTCTTTGATTCAGGTTGTCCCAATAGCAAACAAGCAGCAAACCGGGTTTTTTATGCTTCCAGAGGTTCAAGAAGTTTATGAGTTAATGATTCTTAATCCTGGCGTACAGTCAGTCTTGGTTCCCAGTTGTTTACAAGCTATGGAAGTGATGGATGCCAAATTTTTGAAACAAGGGGGTAAGCGCTATCTTTCTGGCTATGTTGGCAGGAATCTCGACACTCGCTTTTGGCAAAACCATTTTGGTAACCTTTATGATGATTGGATTAATTTGAAAGAGAAATACGATAAGCAACATACTTTTTGCTCCTTAATGTTGCTAAAGTAGATGAATTGCGTGCAGGATTCTTAAAACTTATGAAGAACCAAAAATACACCCTATCCTCTCTAACTGATTCAAAAAAAATTGCGGCAATCGTCATTTTAGTTATGGCATTTTTTGCTTTTATCTGGGAAATTCTTTCAGCTTTCCCCTCCACAGACCCTATTAGGGCAATTAATAAGCCTCTCAATCTAATTGATAATCGCCAAAGCATTAATTTAAATTCACCTTTGTTTACCACGGCACTCTTTGGTGATTATCTTCCGGTAAACCTTTCTGATGCTGTTATTAAGCAATCTTCGCTCGATATTCAGGTAGTTGGAATTATGTTTGCTGCAAAAGAAAGCGAATCACAAGTTGTGCTTCGAGTGGGAGGGGGTAAAGAAAACTATTATGTCCTTGGCGATACCTTGCCGGGAGGAGCAATAATTAAACGTATTTCTTCAGAAGGCGTGGTTGTTTTGCATAATGGCGCTTTGGAGAGTTTAAGTTTACCCAAAAATGAATTAATCTTCGATGAACCTGCAAAACCATTAATTAAAGACGCCGCTGGTTCAAGTTAAGAAAGGGCTAACAAGCCCCATAAAGGAAAAGTCTTATGCATTCAATATTTAAGCTGATTTTAGTGTTAATTTTAACTCTTTCAGAAGCCGCTTGTGTTTACCGCTCACATTTAACTGAAGGCATTAACTGCTTTAAAATCCAGAATTACCGAGAAGCTTTTATCCACTTGAAGCCAGAAGCTGACAAAGGCCAACCCGATGCCCAATATGCGGTCGGTTATATGTACTATTATGGTCGAGGTGTTGCTGAAGATAGAAGAAAAGCTTGCATCTGGATTAAAAGCGCAGCAGCTAAAGGTCAACCAGACGCTATTCGGGCACTCAAAATCATAAAACGTAAATCGAATCATAAAAAAAGAGACCCCTTTAAACGTATGATTTATCAACATCCCTATGAATATTAGGATGTAATTCTCGCGTATTTACCGAGCAAACTTTGACTGATTAGGGCCCGAAATTCTGTTCATTATCGCGCGCCGGCAGCAATACTGCATATTAATCCCTATTCGAAACGCAGGGTTGGCAGCCGCCGGCACAATAATTACAGCGTGTCTCCAAGCTTTCCATTTTTTTGACCTTGAAAAATCTTAGATAATATTAGTTAATTGCGTAATTTTACCTTAATAAATATCTATTATACTTTAATGAGTAATTTCTAATCATTAGATTATTAGGGCAAATTATGAGCAAGTTAAAAAAATACGTGTTAAATAACCTTGGTGGCGAAGCCTTAGTCGATTTACTCACGAAAAATTTAAACCAATACAATAATATAGAAGATAAAAAAGATAGTAAGGCACAAGAGTTAAGCGAAGTTATTAATCAAGAATTTAATGAAGTAATGCGCCGATTATCGTCTGATGATATCGAACTACGTGAGGGGGTCGAAAGTTCTCTATCATCTAACCTTAAAGATGATGAAAAGGCTATGGATCAAATCCAGCAAGGTGTCCTGAACCGCTATAAAAATGTTTACGAAAGGCTTTTAAAAGCAACTGATATTTTTATTCAAAAAGTGGCCGAAGATTTTTCTGGTAAACGAGCTACTGGTGTAAGTGATACTGGTGCTGTATTTAATGCTCACAGTGTTTTGCCTGGGGGAGAAGAATTAACTAGAGCCATGAAAGAGGGTACAGCCAATCAATTGTTGGTGGGAAAAATACCTTCAATGGATTACTCTATTTATCATCCCACGATACAAGCGATAGGCTTATCAAAGATTAATAAATCCTTGCTTTCCAATAATTACCCCCTTCCTAAATCCGCAAAGTGGCAAGAATATAGAGCAAAAACAATTAATACAGTCAATGCAGTTAAGGAATTAACTTCTCCCTTACCTTACAAAGATGAAAACGGGGTGGAAAAGACAACATCCATACTGGACGAAATGATGAAAGAGAGTAGCCCAGTTTCAAGAAGTTTTTTTGATGTCATTAATGATATCTGCGATACCCTTGGTTTAGGCAGACCGATTGGAAAATCAAAAGTGCAAGAATTTCGAGATTCGTTTAAAGAAATTACCAAACATGGACAAATAGAAAATCCACTTGAGCAGGATTTAATTTCCAGACCTGAGTTGAAGTAATAATAATCCTATAAAAGTTCTCAGTTATGCCATGTTAATTCAGCCATTCAACTTGGCGCTAATAATTAGCGAAACAATATAACAACAATAAACGAGCACTAAAATCCCGCCGTGCCAGCGGGTCATTCTTTCTTTGTTGTGATAATTAATCCACAAAAGAATTAAAGTGGTAATAAACATGACCGGAATATCACGCCATAAAACAGCATTGCTGATTGCGGCAGGATGAATAATACTGGGAAAAATCATAACAGCCAGCAAGTTAAACATATTTGAACCAAGAATATTACCAACTGCAATATCATCAGCGCCTTTTACTGCAGCTACAATTGAAGTAACCAGTTCAGGCAAACAGGTTCCGATAGCTACTACAGTTAATCCCATAATCAAATCACTAATCCCAAGCAAGTGGCCAATATCTACGCAGGAATGAACTAAATATCTCGCAGAAATAGGTAATACTATTAGGCCAACCACCAGGCTTACAATGTGGAGTTTAAATGGGCGTTTATTTAAACCCGCCATTTCAAACTCTTTGATGGGTCGATTCTTTCTGGTGATATAAATAAAATAAAGAATAAGAGACACGCAGGCTATTAGAAATAAACATCCATCCAAAACGTTGAGATAACCGTTCAGCATGATTGAATAGGTAAAAAGCATAACTAAAAATAGTAAAGGAAATTCACGACGCATTAATGTTGAATTCAACTTTAAGGGCTTTAGAAGGGCGGTTAAACCCAGAACCAAACCGATATTTGCAATATTGGTTCCGATGGCATTACCAATCGCAATGTCGTTTAAACCTTCCCAAGAAGCCCGAATAGCGATCATGATTTCTGGTGCTGAAGTACCTAAAGCTACTAAAGTCAAGCCTATCAATAAGGGTGGAAGTCGATAGTGCTGGCCAACACCGGAAGCGCCGCTAACGAGATGATTTGCTGACCATAATAAGGCAATAAGACTCAATACGAAGCTAACTATAACCATCTTGCTATCTCAATAATTATTAGCAATTGATAATACTGTATTTATCTTTTAAAACAATAAAAAACAGCATTTTTTGTATGTATAAAATATTTACAATATGCTTGTTGTATAGTAATATGTTTGAGTTTTCTTACAAAAATAATCGTCTAAAAATTTCCTAACTCTGCCAGCAGGCAGCCGGTCATAATTATGTTTAGTAAACAGTTGCAACTATTAAAAAATTCATCATTTAGATATTTTACTCTAAGCTGTGCGCTCGCCATGTTTGGAAACGGTTTGACCTATATCATTATGATTTGGGTTTTAATGCGCTATGATGCCTCAGTTGTGTCCACAGCTATTTTAATGACTTGCTTTTGGCTTCCGAATGTTTTATTTGGCCCATTTTTAGGAGTTCTAGCCGACCGCTGTAATCGCAAATTAATGATGCTATTTACAAATGGAACAAGGGCTGCTTGCTTGTTTTGTTTTGCACTTATAGCCTATCAAAATCAAATTAGTCCTTTTGCCATCTATTGTTTAGCAAGTTTAATTGGCACTTTATTAGCCGCATACATTCCTACTGGAATGGCTTTTGTACGTGAGTTGGTGAATAGCAAAGATGAATTACTCTATGCCAATGCAATGGTGGACACAGCCTATGAAGTTGGTGCAGTTGTAGGCATGGGCGGAGCCGGTCTCATTTTAGCCACAACTTCCTTTGCAACCTGCTTTGTAATAAATGGGTTCTGTTATTTATTGGCAACTGTTTTTTTGCTATTGATTCCTTATAAACCTATTGAATCCGTCGATAAAAAAGAATCATTTTATAAGCAATTTAAACAGGGCGGACGCTATATTCTAAAACGAGTACCGTTGTTATTAATCTATCTTGTCCAGGGTCTTTTCTTTATTTGTTATATGACCGCGCCGGTATTGCTTGCCCCTTTTGCCAAGTTAGTTCTGCACAGTTCCGTAGCGCAGTTTGGCTGGCTTGAAGCGATGCTTTCAGCAGGAATTGTAGTAGGTGGATTTTTAAGCCCCTGGCTAGCTGATAAATTTTCTCTGCTTCGCGTTATATTAGGGCAGATTATTTTGGGCATCGTCGTTTTCTATTTATTTTCTAATACTCAAAGTGTACATTGGGCCATATTTTATCATTTCTTTATTGGATTTGCTTTTTCGTCTTGGGCCTTAATAACTACTCTGGCGCAAGAAATGACAGATATTAATTACCAAGGTCGGGTTCAATCCTTATTCAATTCTTTGTCTGGGGCTATTATCATTCTATTTTATTATGTTTTAGCGCAGTGGAAAGACGTGCCTATAACTCAACTTTATAAGGGTGAAATCGGCATCCTGGCACTAGCAAGCTTGATTTTATTGCTAATGTATTTTAATGAAAGACTTCGGGAGCCTGATGAATTAAGCAAACTGGAAGGTGTTTAGGAGGGTGTTTTTTTTAGAAAAAATCTAATAATATCGCTAACCGGCTTTGCAAGTCCCAATTCTTTAATTTCAGAGGCGGCAAACCATTTTCCGGTATTTTCTTTAGTCATACTTGCATTATCGTTTATTTTTATGGCTTTGGCTGATATTTCTAAATGAAAATGGCTGAAACTATGGCGTATACTTAGCAACTCTTCAATTTTTAAACAATTCAGGGCATAGGTTTCCACAATAAAATCAATTGCAGAAAAATCAGAATCTATGCTTGGCATGCACCAAAGACCACCCCAAATTCCCGTAGATGGTCTTTTCTCCAAATATATTTTACCTTCGAAATTATGTAATAAAAGAAATTGTTGTATTTTAACTGGAAGGGCCTTTTTTATTTTTTTATTAGGATATAAATTTACCAGATTTTGCTTTCTTGCCTCGCATTTCTGTTGTACTGGACATCTTAAACAATCTGGATTTCTCGATTTACAGCAGGTTGCACCTAAATCCATAATTGCTTGAGTGTAATCGGAACAGCGTTCCTCAGGCATACAGCTTTCCGCAAGTTTCCATAATTTTTGCTTTACTAAACTTTGTTCCGGCCAACCATCCACCAAAAAATAGCGGCTAAGTACACGTTTTACGTTGCCATCCATGATTGGAGTTGCAAGATTGAAAGCTTGTGAAGCAATTGCTGCAGCAGTAGATGGTCCAATACCTGGTAAATCGATGAGTTTTTTTAATTCTTTGGGAAATTTTCCCCCGTAATTTTCACAGATTATTTTTGCCGTTTTATGAAGATTTCGTGCGCGACTGTAATATCCAAGTCCTGACCAAAGCGCTAAGACCTTATCTTCCTCTGCTTTTGCAAGCTCCTCAATTGATGGAAATTTTGAGATGAACTGATTGAAGTAGGGTATTACGGTTTTAACTTGGGTTTGCTGAAGCATGATTTCTGAAATCCAAACCCGGTAAGGCGATCGGGGATGTTGCCAAGGAAGATCCTTGCGACCGTGGGAATCAAACCATTGCAATAGAGGCCGTGTAAATTGATCTTGAATCATTCAGAAGTCTGGTTCTGATTAAACAGAATATTCAGTGATTCGCCAAGCTCTTTAACAGGCTGAGGCAGGTTTTCCTTTAACCAAACTCTTGCGAGTAATGAATTAATTTTCTCTAAATCCGGTATTACTTTGGGGTTTGATAAAGTTCCACTGATTAGAATAGGAAAGCTTCCACCTAAAAGCTGCTGAATTTTATTAAGTCCAACTTCTATAAAGGTAACTTTGGCTAATAAATTGGAGTAAAGATTTTCATTATTTAAGTCCAGGCTACCCTCGCCTTTTAACTGCAATTTATCTGTTTGCAACACCAACGATCCTGACTCTAATTTGGCATCTTTAATTTGATATTGGAAAGACAATAAATTGAAAATCGTACCGCCTTTAAAAAATTCTGGATTATTAAATTGCCCGAGTTCCAGAGGTTGTTCTTTTTTACTTGGATCTGCAGAAAAAACTTTAGCTATTTTATCGCCTGTAACCTCAACAACCTTTGCTAAATTTATTGATTCTATTGAGCCATTTTTAATAGTAAAACTACCATTACCTGTTGCACTTTCTTGCCAATGGGAATGTTGTAAATTGGCCTGTGCATGCAAGGATAAATCCAGACTTCCTTTGACTAAGGACTTGTTTAGTAAATCATATACGAATTTTGAGCTATCCAAATTCGTTGCTGTTTGATTTAAGGTAAGTTTTTTGCTGGCAAATTCATAATTAAGATCACCAACAGATTCGCCATTGTATAAATTAAAGGTAAGCGGATTTAAAAATAAAACACCGGGTTTTGTTTTAGCATGAGCTGAAACTTTCGCTATTTTAAGCTGATTAATTCTGAAATTTTGCAACGATAAAACACCATCCAAAGGAGTATTTTTTAGAACTCTTATTGGGTTTGAAAACAAAGCGGAATTTAAGCTTATACTCCCTTTGAAATTGGCATGGGTTTTTAGGATTTTTCTTTCATCATTTGCTACTTCAATATTTGATTTAAATTGTAAGGGAAACACTTTTTTGTGCAGATTAAATTGCTCGCCGCCGATTTGCAGTCCCGATAAAGAAACCGTTTGATTATGATCTATTATTTTAACTTGCCCATGGCTCAATAAAAATCGCTCTATAGCAAATTGTTCTTTCAAATTATTTTTGGTATTTTCCGACTGAATTGGCTCTTGATTAGCTGAAATTATCGTAGGAGCATTTGGATTTACATATATTTTAAATCCATCAACTTTGAGCTCGCTAAAAACAAGCTCTCCTCTTAATAAAGGGGAGATTTTAAGATTGAAAAGGAGATTTTCCAGTTTAACCGAATAATTTTGGGGAGAATCACCAATTAGTATCTTTGTGATTTTAATTCCCGGCCTGGGAAATAACTGCCAGGAAATATTACCTTCAACCTTAGCGTTCTGGTTGGTTAGAGCTGAGACTTGTAAGCTAACATAATTACGTACAAATTCCGGTTTAACTGACTTTGCAAGAACCCAAAGAAAGATCGTTGCGGTTAAAATTATAGCGAGTAGGGCAGCGAAAATTTTCTTAAAAGGTTTCATAATTTGAACAAATTTGGAATAAAGTGGCAAGGATATAGATTACTCAATTCATGTCAAGCTCCAAGGTAGTTCATCTACAACTAATAATTAAAAAAATTAAAAATTGAAATAAGATTTAAAGCCTTGAATTTATTTTTTCTTGAGAGTAATCTGTTTAACCCAACATGGAAATGTAGGGGTTGTAAGACGTTGATTTTGCTTTTTAGTAGTACTCAGGACGAGTCATTAAAATCAAGGAGCGCGTCAATGACACCAAATGAATGGGAAGTAGTTATTCTCAAACCCACACCTAAGTTTTTAACCTTTCTTTCTTCGCAATTGCCAGATGTGGAATTACCTGGTTTGCGTCTGCTGCAAATGGACAATACGGCATATGTTATAGCTAAACAAAAATCTGATGAAGATACTTTAAATGAAATTGAGCGGCACTTTGCGACAATGTTTCGACATGAAATAAGTCGTTGGTTAAGTGAAGCTGACCGTTTGAAAATTGAAGGTACTTTTCTTGATTTTCTATGCTGTTTCAAATTTGAACTACATTCACAAATTGTACTAATGGAACCAAAGCTGGCGAACGGTCAACATTTGATAAGAGTTAAACCACGTTCAGTATTACTAAAATGGCTGCGTGCAGCGATTGAGGGAAATTCCGAGCTAAATGCAACAATGGGAAGTTTTAATCTGGCTAATTTGGCCGAAAATGCTACTGTTCTTGTGAAAAGTTTTACTAGTTTGGCTGAAATAAAAACTTTTGTAAAAAATTATTACCACAATATTTTTGAAGCAGAAATGTCAAGAATGTGTGAAAAAGCAGATGATTGGCCAGTAGTTGATTCTTATCAAGCTTTTAGTCGCTATTTTTCAATAGATATACATACTCAGCTCTATTATCTGCATTGATTAATTCATAATGCAGATGTTAGGTTCTGCAAAAAATTTATTTATTTTCAATCTTATATCCCCTTTAAATTTTTAAAAAAGCTCACAATTGATAATTGTTGGGTATTTTTTATTGTCTATTTTAATCCACTTGAGGCATAATTAGCCCAATCGCGCTAATCCATGAGCGATGTGCGCTTCAAAAAAACTCTTTTTCTGAGGTTAAGGATTAGCTTCATATTTAATTTTACGGAGTTTGACAATGAAATTTAAAAGGCTTATTACCTTTCTCCTTTGTTTTACAAGTATTATGGTGCAACCTTCTTACAGTATTAGTGTTAATGAATTATTGCCTAATGAAAGAAATACGGTTGAGATCTTTCAGAAATTTGCTCCTAAAGTAGTTTACGTTCATCGACTTACAACTGTCATAAATAAATCCTACCAACGAACCCAAATTCCTGCTGGGGCTGGATCTGGAATTATCTGGGATTCTCAAGGACATATTGTCACCAACTTCCACGTTATTAAAGGTGCCGACAAATTATCAATCAGTATTGGTAAACTAACGGTCCCTGCAAAATTAATTGGGGCTGAGCCACGAAAAGATATTGCTGTTTTAGCAATTAATTCGCCTAAGGCTTTAGAAATGCTCAAAACCTTCGAACCCTTTGCACTTGCAAGAACAGATGAGCTAATGGTTGGCCAGAAAACTATAGCCATTGGAAATCCTTTTGGTTTGGATCATAGTTTATCTGTAGGGGTTATCTCCGCTTTAGGCCGTAAGGTGCCTGGAGCTGGCGGTGTGACAATAAGAGAAATGATTCAAACAGATACTTCTATAAATCCCGGCAATTCAGGTGGACCTTTGCTCGATAGTAAAGGGCGCTTGATTGGTTTAAATACAGCTATTTTCTCAAGTTCAGGCTCATCCGCGGGGGTTGGTTTTGCAGTTCCTGCAAATGATATTGCTCGTTTAGTACCGCAAATAATCAAAAATGGCCGAGTTGTTTTATCTGGTATTGGTATTCAATGGGTAGGCCCCACTGTGTCTAAGCATTTAGGAGTTAAAAAGGGAATTTTAATAGGTTCGGTCATTCCTCATACACCTGCCGCCATTGCTGGCTTAAAAGGGACTTTTCGGGATAACTGGGGCCATTTACATTTAGGCGATATTATAATTGCCTTAAATGATCATCCCATTAGAAATTATGACGCTCTTTATTATTTTTTAGCGAATATAAATGTTGGAGAGGGAATAAAAGTTACTGTGCTCAGGCATGGCCAAAAAATTAATTTCAACATGAAGACTATTGATATCGCAGCTTACTAAGCTTAAAGATCCAGGCTACAACAGCCTGGATCTAATTTTTCAACAACCAAATTCGGATTGATAAGCTTTCAAATGGTCGACTTCTCTGATTTTCCCATTCTTTTCCAAATAGTCGATAAGGTCATGGAGTTTGATAATTGAACAAACTTGAATACCCTGAGCTTCAATTTCAGCCAAAGTAGATTGATTTGATAAGCCGCGCTCACATCTATCCAGAGCAATAATTACAGTTGTAAGGTGACCGCCGTATTCCTTAATTAGAGCCTGAGCTTCCCGAAATGCAGTCCCAGCTGTAATTACATCATCGATTATTACCGTATTTCCGTGTAAGGGTGCGCCGATTAAGGTGCCTCCTTCGCCATGATCTTTTGCTTCTTTGCGGTTGAAAGTTACGGTGGTGTTTATACCTGCTTCTGCAAGTGCAATAGCTGTTGCTGTTGCTAAGGGTAAACCTTTATAAGCCGGGCCGAATAAATGATCAAATTGAATTTCCTGATCCATGAGGGTTTTAGCATAAAAATGGCCGAGTTGCCTCAATGCTTCGCCTTGATAAAACAAGCCCGCATTAAAAAAATAAGGGCTCAGGCGCCCAGACTTCAATTTGAATTCACCGAATTTCAATACTTGTGAATCCAGGGCCAGGCGAATAAATGCTTCTTTAGATTGATCCATTAGAAAATCCTTCAATTAATAAATCTTGAATCTTTTTTGTTCTAACCATCAAACTTAAGGTCTTGGCTATTTTTACCAATTAAAATCCGCTGATGATTTTTGAAAAAAATCATTAACAATCAATAAAAAACTGTTATGCTAAGGACAATGTACGGTTAAATCCGTGCATTGTGAGTGTATCCATTGTAGCGCAAATTAAAATATTTAGGAGTGTTTTTTCTTTTGTTTCGCGGTTTGAACTGGAATGGATGCTCTAATGTTTGGCCTACCTTGTAGGTAGAAAAGTGTTCAAAAGGGGATAGGAATGTCGGATAGAGAAACTGGCCATGTGAAGTGGTTTAATGAAAAAAAGGGATTTGGATTTATTGTAAATCAGACGGGTGACGATATTTTTGTTCATTACAAGGATATTCAAGGTGTAGGTTTTAAAACCTTACATGAAAATGACCCAGTCACTTATATTCTTGATAAAGGGCCAAAAGGCTTTAAGGCACAAGATGTTGTCGTTATTTCCGAATAGCGAAGACCAGCCTTCCTAATTAAATCAATTCTCTCTTATATCAAAGAGTGTATCGTATATAAGAACAAGTCAGGCGGATGTCTGACTTGATACATTTTCTTTCTTGACCCTTCCCCATCCAATTCGTTATTATTCCACATTTTTATAAATTGGAGGTTAGAATGGAGTCTAGTCCAAAAGTTGCAGTGATTACGGGTGCAGCAAGTGGTATTGGCTTGGCTCTAGCTGAAGTTTGCATTAAATCTAATCTTCATGTTGTGATGGCTGACTGCGCTGAAAAAGCACTTCATAACAATGTGGAACGACTTGCCTATCTTTATTCAACTGAGGTTTTGGCTGTTGTTTGTGATGTAACTAAGCCTGAAGATCTTAATAATTTAGCCAGGAAAACTTTTGAGCATTTTAGTCGGATCGATTGGCTATTTAATAATGCAGGAATAAGTGGACAATTAGCTCCAATCTGGGAATTAGGTTCAGAACCTATTCGCAAAGTTATGGATGTAAATTTGCATGGAGCAATTCATGGTTTACAAGCTTTTTTGCCCCTGATGTTTAAACAAGCACATCGTTCGCATATCATTAATATTGCAAGTTTCTACTCACTTTGTAGCGGCTCACAAATGGCAGCTTATGCCATGTCAAAACACGCGCTATTAGCACTTTCTGAATCACTTTATTTTGATTTGCAACGACTTGATAAGCCAGTTGATGTCTCGATTGTTTGCCCGTCTTTTGCTAATACAGGTCTACTAGCTAATTCTCAAACCAACGAAAGCGATAAGTTGCACCAGATGATGATGGAGCTGATTGCCCGTTCTGCTCCGGCTATAGATGTAGCCGAACACATTATTAAAGAAGTCAAAAAGAAAACCTTTTATATTTTGCCGGATAAAGAGGTAAAGGATTATTGCGAGCAACGCTCAAATGCAATTATCAATCAAGCCCAACCTCATCAGCATTCTATTGAGAAAATTATTGTTTCCTTATCAAGACGTGCTCTTGCCAAGGAAAAAACTGACTAAGCCGATAACCAATCGCGAACTGGTAAAAATTCTGTATAAAGACGTTCTTCCGCCGAGTCCTTTTCAGGCTGCCAATTATAAACCCAATTCACTTCTGGAGGCAGCGACATTAAAATGGATTCTGTACGCCCACCCGATTGCAAACCAAAGAGGGTCCCGCGGTCATATACCAGATTAAATTCCACATAGCGTCCACGTCTATATAATTGAAAAGTCTTTTCTCGACTTCCATAAAGAAGATCTTTGCGTTTATTAACGATGGGTTCATAAGCTTTAATAAAATGATCCCCAACTGATCGCATGAAGGCGAAGCTATTTTCAAAACCTCCCTCATCGAAGTCATCAAAAAACAATCCGCCAATGCCGCGTGCTTCGCCACGATGCTTTAAATAAAAATAATCATCGGCCCAGGCTTTAAACCGAGGATAAAGGTCCCCGCCAAATGGTTTGCAGGCATTCATTGCGCTTTGATGCCAATATTTGCAATCTTCTCGAAAGCCATAATAAGGTGTTAAATCAAACCCCCCACCGAACCACCAGATGGGCAAAGCATTCTCTTTTTCAGCAATAAAAAAACGCACATTTAAATGAACGGTGGGAACATAGGGATTTTCCGGATGAATAACTAAGGAAAGACCCAGTGCAGAAAATTTACAGCCAGCAAGTTGAGGGCGATGAGCACTGGCAGAAGGAGGTAATTCATTTCCAGAAACATGTGAAAAATTCACCCCGGCTTTAGCGAAAACCTTTCCTCTTTCTAAAATTTTAGACAAGCCGCCACCGCCATCCAGGCGAATCCAGGCATCTTCTATAAATCCGCCTTTTGAATCAAGCTTAGTCAGTTTTTCGCAAAGATTTGATTGTAATTGCATTAGATAGGTTTTAACCAAGGCAACTGCATTCTCTGGAAGGTCGCTTTTCATTAAAAATTTATCTCTTTAGCTCGGAATTACGACATTTTAAAGGGATTATTTACGAAGTCTAGTTATTTACTTTGAATAAAACTAAGGCTATCATTCCCTGTTTTTTTTATATTTAAGGTGATCTATGGCGATAAATGGAATAGCCATATCTGATTTCAAGTTTGAATCCCTCCAATCTGATTTGAAAGCTAAACGATTAGAGCAGCATTTTATTAACAAATCGAATATATTTAATACTAAAATTGAAAATAGCTTTCAGACAATGCTAGCTGACCCAGTCACATTAGTGCCTCAAGAACTCAATGAAAGCAAAGAAATCAAAAAGACTTCCTTACCAAGTGAAACTTCTTTTTCGGAAAAATCTACCATTGACGATTTTGTAAAATCCGCATGGCCTTATGCCCAAAAAGCAGGTGAATATTTAGGTTTGGATCCGCGAATTCTTCTTGCTCAGGCAGCTCTCGAAACGGGGTGGGGGAAATTTATAACCAAAGATTCTCAAGGACTTAGTTCTAACAATTTATTCAATATAAAAGCGTCACAAAAAGAACAGGAAGCAGTTCAAAGTAAAACTACTGAATACCTGGACAATAAAGCACTTAAAGTTATTGCCTCTTTTAAAAAATATTCGTCGATAGCCTCAAGCTTTAATGATTATGTTTCACTGATTCAAGGCAGCCTCCGTTATGAAAAGGCATTGGCAAACACCTCCGATCCGAAGCGGTATGTTGATGAACTTCACAAAGCTGGTTATGCGACAGATCCACTTTATGCTAATAAAATTTTAGCAATATATAAGGGCAATGAATTACAACAGGCCTTGTTGCGAAATGGGTTTTAATAGTTTTGTACTATATTTATTAAATGAAATAAGGTCTTAAAGGCAAATTATGACTACATTGATGTTTCCAGGACAAGGCTCACAATATAAAGGGATGGGTCTTGAAATTTTCACAGAAAGCCCTGATGAATTGCGAGTCGCGGATGAAATCTTAGGTTATTCGCTTGAAGAGTTATGTATTCATGATCCGAACCAGCAATTAAACAATACGGAATATACTCAACCTGCTTTATTTGCGATTGAATCTTTGGAATTTACTTTGAAATATTCCGGGAAAAAACCTGATTATTGCATAGGCCATAGCTTGGGAGAATTTTCCGCATTATATGCAGCCGGCGCCTTTGATTTTGCTACTGGTTTAAAATTGGTTAAAAAGCGTGGTGAACTTATGGCTAATGCGACAGGCGGGGGGATGTTGGCTGTAATAGATTTATCTTTTGAGTCTATTATTTCCGAATTAGCTGAAAATAATATTGATACAATCGATTTTGCCAATTTCAATTCAAGCAAACAAATTATTCTTTCCGGCCCCGCTGAGGATATAAAAAAAGCAAATTTAATCCTGTCCAAAAAAACTCGAAAATGCATTCCACTAGCTGTAAGTGGAGCTTTTCATTCACGTTACATGGCGAAAGCTGCGGCTTCTTTTGAGGATTATTTAAAAAACTTAACCTTTACTAAACTTCATACAACAGTCCTAGCTAATGCAACTGCTGAACCTTATACCGAACAAACATTGAAAACTCTGTTAGTAAAACAAATTACCAGCCCCGTTCGATGGGATGTGATTATTAAAACAATAAAAAATAAGGCCGGGAATGAATTTATAGAAGTGGGCCCTGGTAAGGTGTTAACACGTCTCCTCCTTCAGAGCTAATATTTCCGTTAAACTCCTAATTGATTCTGACTAAATAATTTGCGATTTGCTCTAATTCCAATATAATCCCTGCACTTAAAAAACCTAAGCTAAACAAGAAGCAAAGATGAGACTTAATCCCGCCTATCAAGCTGTTTTCGAATTACAGAAAAAAAAAATCTTTAATCCCTCACCTCTACCCTGTCAAAATTCAAAGGAAAAAGGTTTCTTTTTAATTCCACTAGCTGAAGAACAAAGAGTTTTTAAGCTAGCTGGAAAAATTTATCACCCTTCTAAAAATCCACATATTTCTGTTTATCAGTTTTATAAAGAGAATGAAGCTCAGGGGTTAAGTGTATTTCACTACACCGGCTATGGTTTTTATATTGAAAACAACGAGAAAATCGATGTACTTCTCCATCTTTATTTCGATAGAGTCGGTCGCTATCTTAATTGCCACCTGAAAAACCAGAAAACTAGAGAATTAATACCAGGGATCAGTAAAGATGAGGAAAAAGAAATCCAAACTTATGTAAAAGCCAAATCCGAACAAGTGTTTAACAATATATTATCTCATATTTCGAAAAGCTTTCTTGAAGCTGATCTTTTAGTTAAAAAATATTTAAAGGAACTTGACGACTTAAGTCATCACCTGAAAACCCAGCATTCTAAATATAAAAAAATTGCCAATCAATGTATTGAAACTATGAGGGTTAAAGACCTTTGGACATTTAATCGTAAAGATTCGCGAGCTCTATTATTGGAAGGCATTGTCAAAGGTATTGACGAAGAGTTAAAAATTGCACAGGCTGGAAATAAGAGAAGCCACGGTTTTTATTCGCCTGTAGCTAAAACTACAAAAGCTATGACAGAACAGATAATTGAGAATAAGGAAGCTAATTCAAAACCTAAGCCTAACAAAGAAAATGAGTTAGCCTTATCCTCCAAAACTTCCCAACAATTGGCTGTAGTCGAAGATTCAATAAAAAAATATAAACAAGATAAGGATTCCACAGCAGAAGCCGCTTTAGTTATATTGAAATTATTGAATGATAAATTTAGCATTTTGACACAGGAAAAAAGCGGATCATTGGTTGAAACTGAATTATTTACTGTTTTGAAGCAGATTAATGAACAACACTCATTTATAAACGAATTATTCAAGAAAAAAGCATTAGAAGGGGATCTGGAAGCCCTCAAATGTCTTAGGCCTATAGTTTCACATCTGGATCATAATTTTTTTATTCAAATGATTATTAATGGATCTTTACCCGTCTGCGAGTACCTGATTCAAAATTTTGATATTTGTACCTTCTATCTAAACTATTTTGTTGTTGGCTTACAAAATAAAGAAAACAAAAATTTGCGCAAAACCTCTACTTTATTGGAATTGGCTTTTCACTATCATGAAAGTCCATCATTCCTTGAAATGCTTATTAAAAATGGGGCCAATCCCAATTTTTATGGGGGAACGGGTGAGCATATAAAAGGTATCTTGTTTTTGTCCATTACCGAAGAAAGAGATGAGTATGTGCGCATACTTTTAGAAAATGGAGCCGATCCTAATCCATCACTGACTCCAATCTTGGGTACGGTAATAACTTTTGAATCTTCCAATTTATCTTTAACAGATTTCAAAAGATATCGGATACAACTAAATAATAGGAACCCAGCTAACTTTAGCAACAACAAAAATTTTTCCCCTCTTCTTACAGCGGTTTACTTAAGAAATATAAAAATCGTTAAACTATTAATACAACATGGCGCATCGGTTTCTACACGAAATCAAGAAGGCTTTGATTCGCTTGGAACATTAACCTGCGATCAAGAGAAAGCTGATTTGGATATACTTAAGCTGCTAATAGCCGCTGGTGCTGACATTAATTCGCCTCAAAAGGATAATCAGCTCAGTGCTTTGGTTGTAGCTTGCCAGGCTAATTATCTCGATTTAGTGCAAAGTTATATCGAATTAGGTGCAAACCCCAATCAGCAGCTGAAGGCAAAGGCGCAGTTGTTGGATGACAATAGTAGTCCTGTTAACTTTCGTATGGTTATAACGCCTTTTCTGAAGGCCGCTATAAAAGGCAACATTCAAATCGTTAAGTGGTTATTGGAGCAGGATAAACAGCCTATAACTTTTACCACTGCGGCAATGGCAATATCTTACTTTCAGAAACAATTACCTATAATTCAAATTCAATGCGCTACTTTAAAGCTTGATTTTATGAACCAATTGCCAATAATTGATCTAATTTTTGAATGGTTAATTTCGAGGAAGTTCAAAAGAGAAACCGTTTTAGCGGAATTGAAAATAATCTATAAAGAAGCGGAACTATATTATAAAGAAAGAAATTATTCACAAGCCATTGTCCATTTCACTGTTGTTTTAATGTTTTCAGAAGAAAAAGATAGGCTTAATGCCTGCTACAATCTCGCCTGCTCTTATAAATTGATTGGTGAACCCGAAGTATCCACAGAACTCTTTATAGCCTGCAGGCAGAATGCGCCTGAATCAGCTATTGCTAAATTATCAGAAAAACAACTCGAGAAACTATTGTTGCCAAAGTTAGTAGCGACGAATTCAAAATGCAGGTGCTAATTGATCTAAATAATGTTAAAATATGCAATCATTTGGACTATTTGAATTATAAATAGACATTTAGAATAATTAACAGCAGGAAAATAGGATGGAAACAGGTACTGTAATACGTTTTAATAAAATTAAAGGCTATGGATTTATTACACCCGATTCAAGCGATAAAGAAATTTTTGTCCATTTTTCGGAAATCAAAACGCCAGGCTACAAGGAACTGAAAGAAGGCCAGCGCGTTAATTTTGTTTTAAAACAGGGCGAACGCGGCGAGTTTGCTACAGAAGTTGTGGTCATTCTTTAAAGGTAATTTTGATGTTAGATGTAAAAAACATAGCAATGCTCTTTGGTCCCAAATCATTATTTCAAAATGTTGACTTAATTCTGCTTCCTACTCAGAGATATGGTGTGGTGGGGGCTAATGGCACCGGCAAATCTACCTTTTTAAAGATTCTTGCAGGCGAAGAACAAGCCTCGGAAGGCTCTATTGAAAAAGCTAAAAATCATAAAATCGGCATCCTGAAACAAGATCATTTTCGCTATGAAGAAGACAGGCTGATTGACGTGGTGTTGCGCGGCAACTGCATTTTATGGGATGCGCTACAAGAAAAAGATACATTGTACTCAAAGGATACCTTTACTGAGGAAGACGGCTATCGTCTTAGTGAATTAGAAGAAATAGTGATGAACCAAGGCGGGTATGAAGCCGAGTCCACCGTCAAAAATCTATTGCTAGGTTTGGGGATAGCCGAAAAATTTCATTACGGCCCTCTATCAGCCTTATCTGGTGGGTATAAATTGCGCGTCTTACTTGCGCAAGTGCTCTATCAGCAACCCGATATTATGTTGCTTGATGAACCTACTAACCATTTGGATATTTTATCCATTGCCTGGTTAGAAGAATTCTTAAAGACTTCTTTTAAAGGGCTTTTGATTTTCATCTCTCATGATCGCTCCTTTTTAAACAATACCTCCACCAATATTCTTGATATTGACTATGACACGATTACTGATTATCCAGGAAATTACGATAAATTCGGTGTTTCAAAAGAGGAACGCTTAAGGTTAAAGCAAGCTGAGTTAAAAAATCAGGAAAAACGAATTGATGCCCTTCAAGGTTTTGTCGATCGTTTTGGCGCAAAAGCTTCAAAAGCAAGTCAAGCGGCTTCTCGACAAAAAATGATAGATAGAATTGAACTTGTTGACATTAAAGATTCAAATATTTTTAAACCTTATTTCAACTTTCAGCATCAAAGACCTTCGGGAAAATTAGTAGTTAAAGTGGAACAGCTATCAAAAAAATTCGATGAAAGAGTACTTTTAAAAAAGGCATCCTTTAACCTGCAACGTGGTGATAAATGTGCCATTGTCGGTCCCAATGGAATTGGAAAGTCGACCTTATTAAAAATTCTTTTAAAAGAATTAAATGCAGATCTGGGGGATTATGAATGGTCTGATACTGCAAGCATAGGTTATTTCGCTCAGGATTATCGAACCCAATTGGATCCAGAACAGGCTGTTTTACAATGGATGGAAAATAATGTCGCTGCACCTAGCCAGGAGATTAGAAAAGTGCTTGGTCAGGTATTGTTCCGTGGAGCTGATGTGGATAAAAAGATTGGCGTTTTAAGTGGTGGAGAATCAGCTCGTTTAATAATGGCCAAACTGATATTAGAAAAGCATAATGTTCTAATCTTTGACGAGCCAACTAACCATCTGGACTTGGAATCAATCGATGCGTTAATCGAAGCAATTCAACTTTTCCCAGGGGCAGTCTTATTTGTAAGTCATAATCGCTATTTTATCGATGAAATTGCTACCCGTGTTATTGTTTTAACTGAACTTTACGGCGTGCAAAATTATTTAGGCAATTACAATGATTATTTAGAGCAATATGGCCAGGATTATCTGGCAACAGCCTAGCAGCCTGTGGCGCTATTAATAAAACTGAATTAAACTCAGTTCTCAGCTATCACTTGATAATTTAATGACAATTAAACGCCTTTTTTTTATTTTTTTAGCCCTTTTTCTAATTCAAAAAACAGTTATTTCTGCCAATTCTAATGATTTTGCAAAACTTATTAATATAGGAAATGGTAGAAAACTCTTCCTAAAATGCAGCGGCAATGGTTACCCAACTGTCTTGCTGGAATCAGGCTATCGCAATGATTCAGACGTTTGGACTGTATCAATCCAGGGAAAAAAACCAATTTTTCCAGCTATTGCCGCCTTCACTCGCGTCTGTGTTTATGATAGACCAGGTACAATTGGATGGACCATTAAAGACCAAAGCCGCAGCGATATAGTTAGGATGCCACGCAGCGCTGAATCTGTTGTCGACGATTTACATGCCTTATTAGAAAAAGCACAAGAACACGGACCTTACCTTCTTGTCGGACACTCACTAGGCGGAATTTTCGTTAGACTCTATGCTAGCGCCTATCCAAATGAAGTGGCAGGTCTGATTCTCGTTGATGCTTATCCAGAAAGTTTCAGGACCGAAATTGGAGAAAAAACTTGGAATGACTACCTAAGAATAACAATTCCCAATCCTCCGGGGATAACTGATCCCAATTTTGAAAACCTGGATTTTGATAAGGTTACTGATTACACCGAAGAAGTTTTCAAAAATAAACCCTTAAAGCCAATGCCTTTGATAGTTCTATCACGAGGCCAAGCTGCTAAACTGCCCAAACAAGTGGAGTCTCTATTAACCTCAGATAAAATGGAAAAAGCCTGGCAAGCGGGGCAGAAAAAATTAGTTTCATTAACACCCAGTTCCAAACAGATTATTGCAACCAAAAGTCAGCATTATATTCAATACTTTCAACCTGAATTAGTTATTGAGGCTATCCGTGCAATGGTTAATCAATTACGTGATATTGAGCAAAAAAAGAGATAACTACATCTTGTAGTAGGTATTGAACTTTAGTCACAAATTACGAGTCAAAGAAATGCCTAGATATACTTTTATAAACCGAACCACAAATAGCATTGAATTTATGCACTACATTGAAATTCCAACCGAATTAACCAAGGAAGAAAATCAAGTATTGCAAACAGTTTTCGCAACATTTCCTCATTGTAATACCTATTGGACAAATCAGTTCAACACAATGAAATTCACGCTTTATCCCAAAGAACTTCTAAAAATTGCAGCAAACGCATTCGATGGCTGCGATAACCCGGTGTTGAGTCTTGCAGCTGATCGCGGTGATTTAATCGCTATGAAAAAGTTAATTGAAATGGGAGCTGATTTAAATAAATTAGATAAACACAACAAATTAGCACTGCATTGGGCTATTACCACTCAAAAAGCTATGCTCAATCGAACATCTTTGGAAGCAGTTAAAGGAGTTGATTTTTTACTAGGCAAGGGAGCTCGAATAGATATTGTATGCCATGAGGGTAAAACAGTTTTGGAATACGCAAAATGTCGCGGTTATGAAGCGGCTGCAACCATAATTGCCAAACATTCGATACGAGAATTGTTTTTAAGCTCCGCAATGGGATTTTTTAGTTTTCCTAAAGATATAATCCAAACATTCCAAAGCTATTTAACCAAAAAAGACTCTATGGCTTTAATTCTTAGTTCTAAAAAAAGCTATGAGAATACCAAGGAAGAATTTTTCAAAGCAAACTCCAATGGCTTGGGTTTGTAAAAGTGTTCTTATATAAACTATGCGAGGTTCCGTAAATGATTCCGCTACTGTCTTCCCAAACCCACAAATTCTTTGAGTATGCCTTGTGGGGATTTAGTTTTAACTATTTTAGAAAGTATATTCATAGATCCACTCCGATTTAGTTATGAAGTGATTGATCAATTCCTAGAGTCTCGTTCAAAAGAATATTTGTATGTTCCTCGTAATGAAAATTTCGGAATTATGAAGATAAAGGATAAATTAGATGGGACTCTTACTTATGACGACAATTCCCTAATCTGTACGTCTCATAATTTTGCTTTAAAACTACTGACAACTGAAGAAAAGAAAAACTATATGGAAGACAAACGATTTTATGACTTAATGAAAGACCGGGAAGATTTTTTAAATACGGGCAATTTTTCCTTTAGAATGCCAGATAGGCAATTACACCAATTATCTTCGTTTTATTCTCAGCATTGTCAAATACCAAGGCTACTGCAATTTGGACTGTTTTGCCAAAATGCTGGAGGCGGCATGCAAGGCCTTTATATAAGTTAATATCTAAAATGTTATTTGATGTAAGTAAACCTGAAGAAGCTGAGAATAAAAAGACATTAACCTTTTAATTAGTGACTATGTTTACTGACCGAGTGGGGGCAATAATTATCTCTAAAGGGAGTTAGGAATTACCTATTTAGATAGGTTTTCTGCCATGCAAAAATAATGCTCCATATAGATGATAAATCACTTTTAAAAAATATAGATTTAACAGTTAAAGCTTAAAAAAATGGCCCAATATAAAGTATTACCAATAATTCCAATGCAAAACTAAAAATCTGCCTGACATGGGTTGGAATACTCTTTTGAAAATCAAGCTGGCAAATTACAGGTATCCTGACCCCGAGCGTAAATAAGTTATAAAACTTCTTAATTTTAGAGTCATTATTTTGATCCAATTATTTGTCAGCTTATAATTTGTTTCTAAATTAATATAAGGTTTCATTCTGCCCTAAATAAGGTTAATTAGGGGGTTTAGGAGTTGCAATGGTTTTAACAGAAGAAATTTGTACCTACATATTGGAAAACCCATGTAATGTATAAAGTAGAGTTAAAAGCATGATTGTCTTAAGTGAGTTGGGAAAACGAATTTGTATCATTGGCTGTAGTTCTAGTGGTAAATCAACCCTGGCCAATGCATTATCCAAAACGTTAAATATCCCCGCCTTTCATCTTGATCAGTACGCGCATATAGAAAATACAAACTGGCAAAGAAGTTCAGATGCAGTATTAATTGGGAAACATAATCAGATCATTCACCAAGATGCTTGGATTATTGATGGAAATTATAGTGTATGCATGAACCAACGGTTGCAGCCAGCCACGTCTGTCATATGGCTTGACCCTAATGTGTTGAGCTCAGTCTTCCGTTTTATAACGCGTTCTATAAAAAATGATCCTAATAGACCCGGTCGATTAGCGGGAGTTCAAAATGACTTTGGCTTTTGGTTAATCAACTATATGCTCTTCACCTATCCAAAAAACAGAATAAAGTATCAAAAACTACTCAATAATTATCCGGCTTTGCCGGTTTTACGTATCGAATCCATGAAGCTATTGCAAAAATATTATAATTTTTGGGGTATTTAATATAATTTGAACCATATGTGCTGCTTCATGATTTTTTCTAGGCCACCTCTAATCTACAATAACAATAGTTAATATTAATAGAACATTGAATAAACAGATGATTTCGGTCTTACATTTTTTGGACAATTTAAATGATAGGAACGTTAATTGTAGCGATAATTGTATTCTGTATTAATTTTGTACTCATTCCTTGGGTATGGAATTTTATTTACAGGGTAATTGATGAAAAAAATAAATTGCTTAAAAAAGATATCATAAGGCATAAATTCATTTCCAAGAGATCTGTAAAAGCAAACTTTGGTTTTTTGCTGATTCAGCTAATTACCATTTCAATAGTTACGCTCTATGTTGCTTTACCTATATCTCTTTTTGATGCACCTATTATAAATAATAAGCCTTTAATAAATTATCTAATATTAGCTTTATTTTTAGCAGGAGCTTTAAAATCTGTTTACCTCATATCTTTTCTATATAGCCGGCAATTGCAGCAAAATAGAACAAATATTTCATTAGTACAAAAAATGATAGTTTATTTTTTTGTCGGTTTAATTTATTTATTAATTACAAGTATTTGCTTACTGCTTCTTTTCCTTAGCACTGCGATAATTTTGGTTAATATTTCACCGGTTAGCCCATTTCAAATGCTTGGAACGATTTTTTTGAACGTCATAGTTACCAGGCTTACTCTGAATCTTCGGTTTATCCTTGGAATAACCAAATTTAGCAGGATTGGTTATAAAACATAAAGGGGGAGCACGCGTGATTTGGAAAGGGGACATCCCTTTGGATTAGTATCAATTCCTGTAGCCTTAGTTCCAGTTGAAGACACATTTCCATTTATTGGATTCCAAAAACCATGAGCGAGTTCGCTACTAACGTAATACGGAATTGGATTTACGCACCGACAACTTAAAAGCCTATAAGATGACGAATAAAGAAATAAAACCCGCTTTAACCCTAGTTAGAATTGGAAGCGAAATGGAATCCTGATAAATACCAGGATGAATACACCAAAACCTTATAAAAAGGGCTCGCTATAAAGAGATTAATTGTAAGGGATTATACTAATTCGAGTAATTGGCCTGTTAATTCTATTTGTGCTGGTTTATAAGAAGCCGCTTATTGTTGCCTTTCAGAGCAATTAATGTAACAATATTAACCAAATAGATTAAAATATATAATTAAATTCATGATTATAGATACCCTGGTGAAAAAGAAACAACATCCTATCGCTGCAAAAATCCCTATGGTTCTATGGGAAATTGTATTTAATTCAAGGACTAACGAAAACGCATTAAATTTTGCTGAAAATAAATTCATCGAAGTTGAAAGAACAAATTTGCCAGCAGACAATAACCAAGCACTTGCCTTATTGATGGTTTGTTTTCCAGACAAACAACTATCGGAATACTTAGTTCATTTTACCCAAAGTCCAAAAAATAAAATAATTTTTACTATCAGTGCAGCTATTGGCCGCTTGGATATACTTAAATTGCTTAAAAAAAACGCTCCAGATGAATGGATAGCGATGGTGAAAGCGAAGGGCTATTCTGCTTTTCGAGGTGCTACTTCAAATGGTCACCTTGACACCCTTAAATGGCTAAAAGAGCAAGCTCCTAATAAATGGGTAGCGATGGTAAAAGCGGATCAATATTCAGCGTTTTGGGAAGCATCACACAATGGTCACCTTGACACCCTTAAATACCTCAAAGAGCAAGCTCCTGATCAATGGGTAGCGATGATAAAAGCGAATGTTTATGCTGCTTTTCGGATGGCTTCTTATAAAGGCCACTTAGACACCCTTAAATGGCTCAAAAAACAAGCACCTAATGAATGGTTAGCGATGGTGAAAGCAGATGACTATTCTGCTTTTCAGATGGCTTCTGAAAACGGCCACCTGGACACCCTTAAATATCTCAAAAAGAAAGCTCCTAATGAATGGATAGCGATGGTGAGAGCGGGTCGATATAAAGCGTTTCGGGATGCATCAATGAATGGCCACCTAGATACCCTTAAATGGTTCAAAGAACAAGCACCTGATGAATGGATGGCGATGGTGAAAGCAGATAATTATTATGCTTTTTATATGGCTTCTTCAAATGGCCATCCAGACACCCTGAAGTGGTTCAAAAAGCAAGCCCCTAATGAATGGTTAGCGATGGTCAAAGCGAAGGATTATATAGCTTTTCGCTGGGCTTCTTCAAATGGCCACATAAATACCCTGAAGTGGTTCAAGAAACAAGCCCCTAATAAATGGTTAGCGATGGTGAAAGCTAATGACTATTTTCCTTTTCGCTTTGCTTCTTCAAATGGCCACTTAGACACTCTGAAGTGGTTTAAAGAGGAAGCCCCTAATGAATGGGTAGCGATGGTGAAAGCGGATAACTATCATGCGTTTAGAGTGGCTTCTTATATGGGCCGCCTAAACACACTGAAATGGCTTTTGCATCAGCCACAATGCTTTGCCTATGCAGAGGACCACGTTCAAGAATACAGTCATAGAGTTAACCCCTTTGTAGCAGACACCTTATTAACCCTTCACCAAGTGTCAACGGCAATTGAAAAGTGATCCACTTTTAGTATGAAACTGCAGTCTAAAACTGATCCACCCCTTGTTGTTTAGTTTTGATAATACCCGCTTTGGTTTTATCTTTTAATCGATAACTGTCA
>JACCVV010000003.1 GCA_013697955.1 Tatlockia sp.
TTGATTTTTAAAATTAATCTTTTAAAGTAATAGTATTGAGAAAATGGATTGTTACCTTATAACTCAGGCTAGCAAAGGAATGTGAACATGTTCTGGGAAATTTCGTACCTTCCTGCAAAGAACCCCTATTAATAAAGATTAAAAATTGAACATGACCCTTTTTTACCAAGATCCCGGCCGGAGGTCTATTAATGTTAGCCGAAATAAGACTATTAATAACTGCGGGGCAAAGGCAATCAAGCCGAAATTTCTAGACTGTCAAATTTGTGAGGCGTTACACAAAGCAAAGCGCTTAAGTAAAGCCGGTGCTGATGTTATTTCAAACAAAACCCATTATAGTCTTGATTAATATAGCACTCAGTGCTATATTAAATAATGAAAAATGAAACACCAACTATACACCGAGTATTTAAAACAGTCTGGTTCGCAAAGGCAGCAAAGAAAGCGCGCATTACTGATTCAGAACTTTTTGAATCGATTCAACAAGTGATACAAGGTCAGGCAATAGACTTAGGCGGCGGTGTCTTTAAAAAACGATTAAATGAAAATAAGCATCGTTCTATTATAGTGACTTGGAGCGGTAGCTATTGGGTGTATGAATTTCTTTTTGCAAAAAAAGATCTGGATAATATTGATAAAAATGAATTGATTGATTTCCGAAAGTTGGCCAAAGCTTACTCGAACTTATCTGCAAAACAACTTAATCAGTTATTAAAAGAAAAATTATTAGTGGAGATACATCATGAATAAATCAAGTAAATACAAGAGTAAGGCTTTTGAAGCAATTCATTCCTCAGCAAGCGCCCTTCACAAAATCGGAGCTATTGATAAATCGACGATGCGTGATTTTGATGATTCATGCCTTATTTTGATTTCTGAAATTGAACCACTTCAAATAAAGATGATTCGAGAAAAAAATAATGTAAGTCAACCTGTTTTTGCGCGCTATTTAAATACTAGCAAATCGACCATTCAAAAATGGGAAAGCGGAGCGAAGCGTCCTAGTGGAATGGCACTAAAGCTTCTTGCTGTGGTACAGAAACATGGGTTACATATTCTTGATTAATACTCAATATTTGAGAAAAAGATTTCACTTTAATCTTATGCCTGAGGTTTGCGCTTAGAACCCCAAATAAGGGTGCGACAATCAATGTCATAAGAATCAATAAAAACCGAAATACAAGTTTTTGTCAGTTCTTCCACACGATCACCTAATAATTGCTGCTTAATATTATATTATGCAAAATTATGAGTTAAAGCGGGTCGATGAATTTAATAAGCGTTTCAATGTAGGATAGAATTTGACTTTTCCGATGTTTTCTCTATTCCAATCTTTGGTAAGATTGATATCATCAATTGAGACTACATGAACTCTTTTACCTGGCACTGATGCTTTTATAACAAAGTTTTGAACATCTGTAATGCCTTCGTGATGAAATCGTTCAGAATTTAAAAGCAATTCAGCTATCAATGAATTTGCAATTAAATAATTATTCTTCCATCCATTCTCATGAACCGTGTTATCAGAATTACTTAAATTATTAAATTCCTGCTGGGCATTATCGTCAAACCAAATAGAAACTTCTCTTTGTTTGTTTAATGCAATAAGCTCCTTTAAGCGCTCTATATCATCTAAATCATACAAATATATGTCAAGGAGACTGGGGGTATCAATGTAAATGTGCATTGAGTGCTCTCATAGTGTGTTTAATTAATTTAATATTTGGTAACTACAAACTATTGCAGGCTACCTAAATACCTACGCTCATCAATTAAAATCTCATAAGGTATGTTTAGTCCATTATGAAGATTGACAATTTGATGTAATGTTAAGTTACGTTTTCTATTCAGCACATCGCTGACTCGGCTTTTAGCACCTAGAAAAGTTCTAATCCTTGCGGTTTACCATTTTTCCAATAATTTAACTCATCCATCTCTTTCAATTCATTCTTCTTTATATTAATAAGTAAACTATATTTATTTTTAATGTTTTCCCAATTATCTACCTATAACGCATGAAGTTTACGCAATCGGATTTCTACAGTAGAGCCTAAAGCCGATGCTGCTTTTTTAAAACTTTTCATGGTCAGATTTTTTCCTGACTCCATGCGTTGATAACTTTGATAAGAAACGCCCATTGTCCTTGCAACCTCCGCCATGGTGCGATGATTTAACGTTCTCATGATATGAAGCAGGACAGGAGCTGCTACTTCAGGACTCGCTGCAATCGCTATCTCTCCATTTTTAAACGCTGAAGGCATAGGAATCTCTTCATCTTTTTCCAAGCTATCCAGAAGCATCAAATCAAGTACTTCTTGTGCGTTAAATATTGCCTCTTCTAGCGTTTCACCGCCTGTAAAAGCATTTCTAACATCACGAAAAGTGACAAGAAAGCCGTCTCCATCAGGTTCTATTTTGGCGCCATAAGTTAAATCAATAACATCATTCATTACTCACCTCTACCAGTCAATTTCACGCCTGTTTGTTTTTCAATGGCCTTTAAAAGACCAATTCCTAAATCTTTGGAACCATGCACAGGAACTGGAACAGCGCGATATCCTTCCTTTTCCATCTTATAATGGCTTCCTCTTGTCGAGGTATGATGCCATCCCTGTTTTTTTAATATTAATAT
The DNA here is from genome assembly GCA_013697955.1 of Tatlockia sp. GTDB lineage: Bacteria > Pseudomonadota > Gammaproteobacteria > Legionellales > Legionellaceae > Tatlockia. Next base: position 2,633 of record JACCVV010000003.1, read on the forward strand.
GACTTCTTTACCGTTCACTAAGGAATTCAACCACAATTTATATGTTGTATATAATATAGCGTATGCACTCAAATTACACAACATATAAATTGTTATTTAAATGCATGCAAGTAACATTCAACTAATGACATCCGTTATCTGTGAGGCTGTCGTCATTTAATTGTTTTTCAATCAGGCCTATCATTAAGGTACACCCTTATGATAGGCCTTAAAATTTAGAGAAATGTTTTATTTTTACTATCACGAGGGTAGGTTTTTGTATTTTGATAGGGAAATACCATAAGAGATAAACCCATATGATAGGAATTTGCATGTATCTTGCCGGTTATTCGGGGGCTTCTTCTATCTGGCCCTTCGGGAGCAACGGAACAGCCAACCCACTTAAGCGTTGGATTAGATGTAAATTTACTCATTTGAGTTAAAATCTGACTGGTTGAGGCAGACTTTTATAAAATTTTTAATTATTTGAATGAATTAAATATCTGTTTAATAGCTTTTATTTCTTTAATGGGTTGGCTGTTCCGTTGCTCCCTAACCCCCTTTATTGTACATAATTAATTTCAAATGATCATGTTGATAACAAATTTGTCGCAGGTAACAATTGTCTTCATTGGCTTTAATTGGACTAGCGCT
>JACCVV010000016.1 GCA_013697955.1 Tatlockia sp.
AACTACCACTCCAATTCTTGGTGGGTGCTGCAGGGATCGAACCTGCGACCCTCGCCTTGTAAGGGCGATGCTCTCCCAGCTGAGCTAAGCACCCCAAAAACTAAGCGTCTTGCACCGCTTCTTTTAAAGACTTACCCGCTTTAAATTTGGCAACTCTTGAAGCTTTAATTTGTATCGCAGCCCCTGTTTGTGGATTTCTACCAGTGCGTGCAGAGCGGTTACCTGTTGAGAAAGAACCGAATCCAGGCAGTACAACTTGATCCCCACTTTTCAATGCATCAGTTACTGTAATCATAAAAGTATCAAGAACTCGACTAGCGTCTGCTTTAGTTACACCTGAACCACTTGCAATAGCATCAATCAATTCACTCTTATTCATCTTTTCCCCTATCAGTTATTCTTCCTTTACACGGGGTTGATTTAATATGAAATCTTATACCCGGTTAAGTAGTCACATCCTTGCATCGCCCGCCAGTAGCGGGCAACGGAGTGAAATATACCCCGGATTAGTGGGCATGTAAATCTTTATTTTTATTTTTTTTAGAACTTTTGGTGGTTGCTATCTTGGAACCTGACTCTGTGGCATTGACAACAGGATTTCGTTGTAAAGCGAGAGCCAGAACTTCTTCAATGGTTTTTACAGGATGAATGGTTAGCTTTTTCAGAACGTTATCTGGAATCTCATCAAGATCCTTTCGGTTATCTTCAGGAATAATAACGTGTTTAATTCCGCCTCGATGAGCAGCCAAAAGCTTTTCCTTTAAACCGCCTATAGGAAGAACCTGGCCACGTAAGGTTATTTCCCCAGTCATTGCCACATCAGCTCGAACTGGAATTTGAGTAACAACAGATACGAGAGCGGTACACATTCCAATACCAGCACTTGGGCCGTCTTTCGGAGTTGCTCCTTCCGGAACATGAATATGAAAATCATTTTTTTCATAGAAATCACTACTTATATCAAAGGTTTTAGCACGGCTTCTAACCACTGTCATTGCGGCTTGAATGGATTCTTGCATTACCTCTCCAAGCTGACCAGTATGAGTTGTTTTGCCTTTTCCATTCATCATAGAGGCTTCAATAGTAAGCAATTCGCCACCAACGCTTGTCCATGCAAGGCCTGTAACCTGTCCAACCTGATCAAATTCTTCAGCAAGGCCATAACGGTATTTTTTAACACCTAAATATTTTTCAATATTAGCTCGCGATAAAGTTACTTTTTTTACTTTTTTGCCGGTAAGTATTTCTTTAACCACTTTACGGCAAATTGAGGCTATATCACGTTCCAAATTACGTACACCAGCCTCTCTAGTATAGTGACGAACAATTTCTCGTATTGCTGACTCCGCAATATTTATTTCTTCTGGCCGTAAACCATTCAAAACTAATTGCTTATTAACTAAATAGCTCTCAGCAATGTTGATTTTTTCATCTTCTGTATAACCTGCCAGCCTAATTATTTCCATCCTATCAAGCAATGGTGCCGGTATTTCCAAAGAGTTTGCTGTAGCAATAAACATAACATCGCTTAAATCATAATCAACTTCTAGATAATGGTCATTAAACGTATGATTTTGTTCGGGATCTAGGACTTCAAGCAAAGCAGATGCTGGATCACCACGGAAATCCATAGCCATTTTATCAACTTCATCGAGCATAATAAGTGGATTTTTTACGCCCGCCTTGCACAATTTTTGGATAATTTTACCCGGCATGGAACCAATATAAGTGCGGCGATGACCTCGTATTTCGGCCTCATCGCGAACGCCCCCCAAGGCAATTCGAATGAAAGTTCTTCCGGTAGCGTTTGCAATAGATTGTCCTAAAGAGGTTTTTCCCACACCTGGAGGACCAACCAAGCACAAAATGGCACCTTTAAGACGTTTAACTCGTTGCTGGACAGCTAGATATTCGATTATACGTTCTTTAACTTTTTCTAGACCATAATGTTCTTTATCAAGAAGTTTCTCGGCTTTTTTAAGATCAAACTGAATTTTATTCTTTCTTTTCCAAGGTACCGTGAGCATCCAGTCCAAATAATTTCTTATAACTGTAGCCTCAGCAGACATTGGAGACATCATTTTTAATTTGTGTAATTCGGCAAGCGATTTTTCTTTGGCTTCTTTAGGCATGCCTGCTTTATTGATGGAAGCTTCAAGTTGTTCAATTTCGTTACCTTCTTCTCCCATTTCACCTAATTCTTTTTGTATCGCTTTAATTTGTTCATTGAGATAATATTCTCTCTGGCTTTTTTCCATTTGCCGTTTAACGCGACCTCTAACTCGCTTCTCCACATGAAGCAAGTCTATCTCACCTTCGATGGCAGCCATTAAGCGTTCTAAGCGGGTCCCAACATCAATGGTTTCAAGTAAGTCCTGTTTATCTTCGACTTTCAAGCTTAGGTGAGCAGCTATAGTATCCGCAAGTCGACCCGGCTCTTCAATACTGGCTAAAGAACTTAGCACCTCGGGAGGAATTTTTTTATTAAGTTTTATATATTGCTCAAATTGAGACATTAAAGAGCGCATTAAAATATCTATCTCTTGCTCTTTTAAAAGATTATTAACTTCTTCAATAGGCTCTAAAGTGGCTTCTAAAAAACCATTGTCAAGATTGTAAGACGTGGCTTTTGCTCGTTGCTCTCCTTCGACAAGCACTTTTACCGTGCCATCAGGAAGCTTTAATAATTGTAATACGCTAGAGACTGTACCTATATTATAGACATCTGTGGGAGTCGGATCATCGTTAGACGATTTGCGCTGAGCTACTAGAAAAATACGTTTATTGTCAACCATAGAGGCTTCTAGAGCCTTTATGGATTTATCTCGTCCAACAAATAAAGGAATAACCATATGTGGATAAACAACTACATCCCGCAGAGGTAAAACGGGTAACGGTGACAACTCTCCATTTTCAGATTCAGACGGCATGATTTCATTTTCGCTTTCGCTAGACATAATGAGCCCTTATTCAAACGATAATCTTAGAGAAATAAACACAGCCATTTGGAGTTTTGTTTACTTATTTGTGGAAGCATACAAAACTTGAGCTGTACTACCGGGTTAAAACTAAAGAACCCCAAGCTCAGTATAGCTGCCTTAGGCTAATTCTTCCTATCAATCTCATCTGCTTGGAATTATCGGAAAGACTTAGTGATTATTCTCTCCCACCTGCAGCAGATTGTTTACTTTCCTCGTCCTCAAAAATAAGGATTGGTTGTCCAGAGTTATTGATAACCGTTTCATCGATAACTACTTTTTTAATGCCTTCTAATGAAGGTAATTCATACATGGTGTCTAAAAGAATATTTTCAAGTATGGCACGGAGACCCCGAGCACCTATTTTTCTTTCTAAGGCTTTTTTAGCTATAACCTTTAATGCCTCATCTTTAAACTCTAACTCTACGTTTTCCATCTTGAATAAAGCATGGAATTGTTTCGTTAGTGCATTTTTTGGGCGGGTAAGAATATCAACCATCGCTTCTTCATTTAATTCGTTTAGAGTCGTAACAACAGGCAACCTTCCGACGAATTCAGGAATAAGGCCATATTTTACTAAATCCTCAGACTCAAGACTTTCGAGAATTTTTTCAAGATCTTTCGGATTTTTTTGGTTTTTTAACTGAGCTGAAAAACCAATACCTGATTTATCACTTCTTTCACGAATTACTTTATCCAAACCAGCGAAAGCACCACCGCAAATAAATAGAATATTTGAGGTATCTACTTGAAGAAATTCTTGTTGAGGATGCTTGCGCCCGCCTTGTGGTGGTACAGAAGCAATCGTGCCCTCTATCAATTTTAGCAAGGCTTGTTGCACACCTTCACCAGAAACATCTCTAGTAATGGATGGATTATCTGATTTTCTTGAAATTTTGTCGATTTCATCAATATAAACAATTCCTTGCTGAGCCTTGTCCACATCATAATCACATTTTTGCAAAAGTTTTTGAATAATGTTTTCAACATCCTCACCCACATAGCCGGCCTCTGTGAGTGTAGTAGCATCAGCAAGGGTAAAAGGCACATTGAGTAATCTTGCAAGGGTTTGAGCAAGTAAGGTTTTTCCGGAACCAGTAGGCCCAATAAGGAGAATATTAGATTTGCCTAATTCAATACCGTCTTCAGTTTTATGGGATAAACGTTTGTAATGATTATAAACAGCAACAGACAGAACTTTTTTAGCATGAGGTTGTCCAATCACGTACTCATCTAAAAAACTTGAAATTTCTTTAGGCGTAGGCAACTTAGTTTCAGTTTCCTCGGGAACTTCTTGTGTCTCTTCACGTATGATATCGTTACAGAGTTCAACACATTCATCGCAAACGAAAACTGAAGGACCAGCTATCAATTTTTTTACTTCATGCTGGCTTTTTCCACAAAAAGAACAATACAAAATCTTATCACCATCGCCGTTACCGGTTTTACTCATCTACAAACCCCTTTCTTACTGTTACTTATACATCGAAGTAATCTAGTAAAATTTTAGACAATCACAAAAATAACGCCAGTAAAAATGCCAGTTTATCCTTAAAAGGACAAACTGGCAGAATAATTGCTAATCAGTGGCTATAGCTTCACGGTCATAAAGAACCTTGTCAATTAAACCGTAATCACAAGCTTGTGATGCACTCATAAAATTATCGCGCTCAGTATCACGCATAATTTCATCGGGCGTTTTTTTAGTATGTTTGGCCATAATGCTATTCAAACGTTCACGAACTGCCAAAGTTTCACGCGCATGTATCTCAATATCAGTGGCCTGACCTCTATAACCGCCCAGAGGTTGATGAATCATAACTCTGGAATTTGGCAGGCAAAAGCGCTTTCCATCTGCACCAGCGCATAGTAAGAGAGCTGCAGCGCTTGCGGCCTGTCCTATACATAGTGTGCTGACATCCGGTTTAATAAATTGCATCGTATCATAAATAGCTAGTCCGGCTGTTACCACACCGCCTGGTGAATTTATATACAATGAAATTTCTTTTTCCGGATTCTCTGATTCTAAAAAAAGCAATTGGGCAACAACAAGGTTCGCCATATGATCTTCAACTTCGCCCAAAAGAAAAATAATGCGATCTTTTAAAAGTCTAGAATAGATATCATAAGAACGCTCGCCCCTTGAGGTCTGCTCAACCACCATTGGTACCAAACCACTAGCACTTTTTATTATGTGTTTTGAATAGCCCATCTTATTCTCCTTTAGCCTTGATATCCTGAGATGGATTCATAACTTCATTATATTTTTGGGCTTTCTCAATAATTTTAGCATTCTCACTAATTTTTTCGGCAACCATCTCTTCCATTACTAAAGCTTCAACTTCTGCTAAGCGTTCCTTGGATCCATGATACCAGTCACGAAGCTCATCAGGACTTTCATAAGCAGAAGCGAATTTTTCAATCATGGCGTCAACTCGAGCATTATCTGCAACAATCTCATGTTTTTTAACATATTCTGAAAATAGAAGTCCGAGATGAACGCGTTTCTTTGCCTGTTCTTCAAATAAATTACGGGGGAAATCGGGAATTTTTTCATTATCGGAATGCTCATTCCCAAAAAGACGGTGATACATATCATGCTTTAAGTTTTCGATTTCTTGGTCAACAAGTGACATTGGTAAATCGAATTCGTTAACTTCCATTAATTTATTGAAAATCTTTTCACGATTAGTTGATGACACGCGACGCTCAAGCTCACGAATCATGTTATCTTTAATATCTTTTGACAAAGCCTCAATTCCACCTTCTTTAAGGTTAAATTTTTCAGCGAAGGCTTCATCTAATGGCGGAAGTACACCTTCCATCACTTTATGCAGTGTAATCTTGAACGTTGCCTCTTTACCTGCTAACTCCGGATGATTATAATCGGCCGGAAAATTTACTTTAACTTCGAATGGTTGACCTATTTTAGCGCCGATAATTCCATCTTCAAAACCAGGAATCATTGATCCAGACCCAAGAACTATTTCGTAGCCTTCAGCCTTACCACCTTCAAAAGGCTTATCACCAATAAAGCCTTCAAAGTCGATGAAGACTTTGTCGTCTTTAGCAGCTTCACGGGAAACTTCCGACCATTCTTTATTTTGTTCGCGTAGCTTTTCCAGCATTTCTTTAACATCTTTATCTTTAACTTCAGCACGAATTACTTCAATTTCTGCATTGTCTAACTCAACAATGTCTACTTTGGGAAATATTTCAAAAGTAGCTGAGTATACAAAATCTTTACCTGATTCAACTTGTTCTGGCTCAACAGTAGGGGAACCTGCAGGTATTAAATTATTTTTTTGCAAGGCTTCGTATAGGGTTGATTGCACCATTTCTCTAGCGACTTCTTCACGAACAGAGTGGGAATATCGGTTTTTTACTTCGTGTAAAGGTACTTTACCTGGACGGAACCCATCAATTTTAACTTTGCGAGCAAGATTGCGGAGACGAAGGCTCACTTCTTCCTCTACTTTTTCGGTTGGCACCGAAACTGTTACTTTGCGTTCCAAACCTTTCAAGGTCTCAACAGAAACTTGCATCTAGTCACCTCTCGGATATTTTAATAATTGGTGCGAAAGGAGAGACTCGAACTCTCACAGGTTACCCTACTGGAACCTAAATCCAGCGCGTCTACCAGTTCCGCCACTTTCGCAAACAGGGTGGAATTATCAAACAGTATGGCTTTATTGTAAAGACTTGAATTAATCTTTAGATAAACCTAATTTTTTTCGGGGATCTGGGGTGAACGATGGGACTCGAACCCACGACAACCGGGATCACAACCCGGGGCTCTACCAACTGAGCTACGCTCACCATATATTCTTCTATAAACAATCAGAAATTCTGCTCTAAGGCTGGCACGCCCGGCAGGATTCGAACCTGCTACCCTCGGCTTAGAAGGCCGATGCTCTATCCAGATGAGCTACGGGCGCATAAAAAAAACTGGTCGGGGTGGAGAGATTCGAACTCCCGACATCCTGCTCCCAAAGCAGGCGCGCTACCAGACTGCGCTACACCCCGTTATAACCCGTCCCAAGGACAGAGCGCAAATGATACTCGTAGCCACGAACGAGGTCAATAACTCCTTTCAATATTTATTTGTGATTTATCACTGGTTTTTGTTTTCAATGGAATAGCCTAGGTATTTAAGCTAATATCCACGCTTAATTACTCACTAATTATAACTATGAAAATAAAGCTTTTACCGCTCTTTGATAGTCTGGCTCATTTTCATAAAAACTCTGAAAATGCGGTTTTACCCTCCCCAGATCTCCAAAAAGACTTCATGCATAGCCTTAATTTTCTTAAGAGTTATACTGGCAGCGAAGGTACGTTTAACAGCTACCGCCGAGAAACGGAGCGTTTATTACAATGGTGTTGGCTAATAATTAGAAAGAAACTTCCTGAACTTAAAAGAGAAGACATCGAACTTTTTGTCCGTTTCTGTCAAAACCCTCCCTCAGGATGGATCAGCAATAAAAAGGTGCCTCGCTTTATTGAAAAAGAAGGATGCCGCGTACCCAATGAAGAATGGCGCCCTTTTGTTGCTACTGTCTCAAAGTCGGCTAAAAAGCAAGGAGCAGTAGCTTCCATAGAAAAATTTAGCTTATCGCAAGGAACAACTCATGAAATATTTGCTATTTTAAGTACTTTTTTTAATTTCCTAATCGCTGAAGAATATCTTTTCTCCAACCCGGTAGCTTTAATCCGTCAAAAATCCAAGTTTATAAGAAAAATGCAACACCATTCGCCAATAAGACGTTTGAGTTTAAAACAATGGCAGGCCGTTTTGGATGTTACGGAAAAACTTGCAGCGGAATCCCCAGAGCAACATGAAAGAACTCGCTTTATTCTTAGCTTGCTTTATGGAATGTATTTGCGAATTTCTGAACTCTCCGCCTCTGAGCGCTGGATACCAACCATGAACAATTTCGCCAAAGATTCAAATGGCTATTGGTGGTTTACAACGGTCGGCAAAGGAAATAAAGAACGACAGATTGCTGTTAGCGAAGCCATGCTTGCCAGTTTAATCCGCTGGCGACAGTTTTTAGGTCTATCTCCTTTACCTGCTCCTTCGGATAACTCACCTCTCATACCTAAAATTAAGGGCTCTGGTCCAATGAGCGATACAAGACATATTCGTCGTATTGTTCAGCTTTGTTTTGATAAAGGTGCCGAATTATTAAGGCAACAAGGTTATAGTGAAGAGGCTGATAATTTATCGACAGCTACAGTACATTGGCTAAGGCATACCGGTATTTCGGAGGATGTTAAAAGTCGACCGCGCGAACATGTGCGTGATGATGCAGGTCATAGCTCCAGCGCTACTACCGACCGTTATATTGATGTTGAAATGCAAGCTCGTTATCAATCTGCCCTCGATAAACAAATCGAGGTCAACGTTGACGTTGACTAGCTTGGTTTGATATCGACCAATTCAATTTCCTCAGTATGCAGAGGTTGTCCTAAAAAAATCTCGCCCACCGCTTGAAACCGTCTAATCGAGTCCGTTACCAGATAATTAATTTTCGATTCATTTTTAGTCGTGAGTAGATTGGCTTCTGTTAATACTTCATGTAAAGTTTTTGCAGTCGCTTCTGCCGAATCTACAATGGCGACCTCTTTGGGTAGAAGTGTAACCAATAGCGATTTAAAAACGGGAAAGTGAGTGCATCCTAAAAGAAGTGTATCTTCATCTCTAAAATCAGATAAATAATGTTTTAAAGCTTCAATTGTTACAGCATTTGCAATCATTCCTTCTTCTGCCAAAGCAACCAACACTGAGCAAGCGCGCGCGCTTATTTGAGCCTGTGGTAAGGATTCAGAAATTAATTGTTGGTAGGCATTGGAGGCAATAGTAGTTTCGGTAGCTAATACAATAACTCGCTGATTTTTTGTCGCTTTTATAACTGCAGAAGCACCGGGAATAACAACTCCTATCACCGGAATATCAGGAAGCATTGCTTGTAAATGAGGTAAAGCTGCGGTTGTTGCTGTGTTACAGGCTATGACTAAAGCTTTAATTTGGCGTTCAACTAGAAGTCGTGTCATTTGTATAGCATAGAGTTGAATAGTATCTGGACTTTTTGTACCGTAGGGCAAACGTGCTGTATCTCCCAGATAAATAAAGGATTCATTGGGTAAGGTGGTTTTTAAGGCACGTAATACCGTTAAACCACCCATACCCGAATCAAATACACCTATTGGCAAATTATTCTTATTCATAATGTCCCTATATTTTAGAATTATTTTCCAGGTCCAGAGCCCAAAGTCGGCCTGCTTGACTCCTGATGCTTCTTGTTATCTTCATCGATTATTTTAAACATCCTGTCTTTCATAGAGGTTGTCAAACTTTTTGTATCTTTTGCTGCTTGCTCAATATTTTTTATATCACCAAATTTTTTCTGGTTTATATCTTTTATTCCCTCTAACATCATCGCAATATTGGGATGTTTTTTGAATTGAGTCTCATAGAGTGAGCTTCCAGACCACATTAGCCCTCCCAATCTTAATTCAGATTCCGGGTCAAAGTGAGCCGAAACGACTTTAATTGCGTCCTTCCCAAATTTAAGACTTTTATCTTCACCAATGACCATCAAAGCAGTCCATAAATAACCGGCAAAAACTGGATCATTTGAACCTAAAACCAAGAGAGGTTTATCAGAGGTGGGGGGTGCGTTTAATTTTTTAACCAAATCAATCGCCATTTGCATTGCCTGAACTACTTTTCCTTCTGGCGTTCCCATAATTTTATTGGCTGTAAGTATTACAGAGGGTGGATAATCTATTGTTCCATCTTTTTGTACAATGGGGGCAATATTTGTTGAAGAATGTTCTTCAATATAAGAACCTTTATCTTCTCTTCCACCGGCAATCACGCTAAGGCTATGTTCTCTAAATTTACCAGCAGGAATAGCTTCAATCTCTTTGAAAAGATAATTGTCTGTACCTACAGCTGCCAAACTGTGTGCATTTATCATTGAATTTGGATGGGATTTACTTGTCCATCCTTGCTCGAAATGCTTAGCTTTTTCACCAATATCATAATCTTCAGAATAGGTGTTGGTAAAATTAAGACTAACATCGCTTTTGCCAGCTTTTGCTTGGTCAATTATCTTCAATAATCCATCTTTTGAAAGAGGATGGTCACCTGGTTCGATTTTATCCTTCCCTTTAAAGAGTTCTTGCATGGCGCTGTATCGCTTGAGCTCTTCGGAAATATCGCTTTTGAGAATACCCAAATCTTCTTTTCGATCAGCTATTGCGTTCTTCATATCCTCATTACTTGCAGGAATAGACCCAGACTCGGGGAGGCTATCTAATTGAATTTGCAACGCGTGAAGCTGGTTATTTAAATGAATGATATGGCGATCGCAAAGCAGTGAAAGGTCTTTAAGCTCTTCCCCGAGTTGTGATGCATGTTTTTTTGCAGATGACTGAAAAGCTGGGTTAAACCAATAGAATGGAGTAATTTTAGTTAATCTGTCTAATTTGCGTGAGTCGAAGAAACCTAATTGTGTTTCTGAAAATTTCTCTTCCAGCTTATCGAGTTCATCTTGTTGAGTATTAAGCTCCTCGAGATAGGTGTCTGGATTAACGAAAGTTTTTTTTCTGGAGTCAATCTTTAAGCGTTCATAAAGTTGCGGGGTTAATTGTTGTTCCAATGCTGGTTGAAATGGAGGGTTTGGACCGGAAATATAAGCTCTTTCAGGAGGCCCTTTCATTAATTTTATAAATTCTTCCAAGGTCTTTGAAGTTTTTATATCAGCTAGTAGATTAGTAATATGGGTTTCAGTAAGAAAATTACCTTTATCTAATGTCATTAAATGTAAGATAACAACCTTTTCAGCAGGCTTAGTTACTGGACGGTTGTAAACATTTACCAAATGCTGATTGGCTTTGTGTTGAGTAGATATATAATTTATTTTATTTTGCGCAGCCACATCTCCATTATTTTGCAAGCCAAAGGCCTGATAAATGTTATTTTGGACATTAACAGCTTGGTTACGGGCAATTTCCTGAATTATACCCTGATAATTTCTGCTGTTGATTGACTCAAGCTCCCTGTATGGATTAACCAGGAGTAATCGATTGATTGCTTCCACATTCTCAGTAGTTAATGTAACTGGCGGAGAAATTTGAGCTAATACGGAAATAATCCTTGGGTTGACGATTTTGGCGATACGATTGAGATTTTCACTTTCATTAATAGCTGCTGTAATTATTTCCACATCCACTAAGTTTTTATCACCTAGTATTCTATCGATTTCATTTTTATTTTCGGCAGCTTTAGCGAGAAATTCAGGTGTATTAGCTCTAAATTTGTTCTCAACTGCTGCTAGAGCTGTAAGTGCTAGTGGGTTATCCAATAAAGCCTGTTGTTTTGCCAAGGGTAAGTTAGTTATTAATTTGATTAGATTTGGGTATGCGCGGCTAGCGAGTGGATGCTCTGGGCTTGTGAATTTCAAAGCATTATTTTGATTAAGCTCAATTAAGCGAGCGCAAGCTGCTTTTTGCACTGATTCCATTGAGGATTCACTAGCCCAAGCCGTATTACCGACTTCAAAATTATCATTCAATTTTTTATTAAAATCAGTCAAATTAGACGCTTTTGCAAGCTCAGTTAATTTATCAGAGGCTGGCGGTCTATAAGGCGGTATCCTATCTAAAGGATAATTCCGGATTAAAGACTCAACTAAATGGATTTCAATATTAAATTTTTCTGAAAGCGGAAAATCTGCTGATGACACAAGAGCTTGCACATTCGCATTTGTAGGCGGTGCAAATGTAAAGTTATTTATATCCGAAATTAACGCTTGATAGGCAACATTGCCTGATGCCAGAGATAGATCCTGATTAGGTACTTTGGAATCAAAAATAATTTTTTCAATTGCTGCAAACCTGCGCAGTTCTTTAGAAACTCCAGCATCTATAGGCTTACCCACAATGAGGTTAGAAGCTGCATTTGAACCCAATAAAATTTCAATACTAGCACGGACTTCTTCAGCCGTTGCCGCATTAATAAATCGCATTATAGTCGAATCATTATTTTGCAAAGATAGTTCTGTGCCAGCAAAAGTGACTAAAGCCTGCTCACGGGCATTTGTAACATTATCTGGATTTGAAAAATAAGCATTAATCGCATTTTGTGTTTCTGGTTTAATGCCTGCTGAGAAATTGGTGTGGTAAGAGGTTTTAAAATTGCCAGCAATAACCAGATTTTTTAATTGCTGACTATTGTTTGAAAAAAAGAGGTTTTTTCGAATATGAGCCACTGCAATAATTGCGTTTAAATCTGTTGTTGCAGTAAACGCTTCACCAAATTTAGCTTTATCTTTGAATTCTAAAGAATCATGTTCAGAAAACACTTTTCGAAGCGCGCTGACATCGGTTATTTTTATTAAAGAATCAAGTGCATCAAGATCAGCGCTTTGAGCGATTTGCAGTTTAAGCGCTTGAGTCGCATAAGCTTGGCGTATATTAGGAAGTGAGCTGCTTGTTACTGCATGCTTTGTATAAGGATCTGGCCCATTTCCCTGTAGTTGAGGATGCGTATTTAACAATTCTTGGGTTATATTTAATTCTGTTGAACTGGCTACATTCACCAATAAATCTTTATCCGCAATTTTGAGTTCAGAAGCTTTAAGCGCGATAAACCTTGTTCCCAGTGAGCCTTTTATCTCATTCATGTATTCGTTTGGATGAGCATCACCTAACGCATTTGCCGACGTAGTAGCCTCGTCACCTAATAGTTCTAAGCTAGTTAAAAATTCCTGAGAATCAATTGTGTTAAGTAAATCCAAGCTAAGAACTAAAACGGATTCATCGGAAAGATGATTAGGGTCTTGTATAATTAACGAAAGCGATTTTTTAGCAACTTGATGCCGGACTTGCGGAACAAGGACTTCATCACTTACCATCTCATCAGTAATAGGTTGTGCATTTCCAACAGCTGGTAGGCCAAACAAATCTCTCACCGCTCTTGTAAATTCGTCTTGATTCTGATGAATCAGTAAAGCATTTAATTTCGTTAGATTAGTGCTTTGAGCAATTTTTCTAAGTAAAAATTCTTGTTGGGCGGTTTGTTTGAGAAAGGGGAGCCATTCATTGGGAAGGCTAGTGTTTTGAACGGGATCCCAATTTTTTACTGTTAAACTTGTGCCTGCAAAAACACTCTGACCATCATTATTAAAGAATTTTTCTCTGAATGCCTTTTGATTGTCAGCACCAGCCATATTTTGTTTAATTATTTCTTGAAGTTGATTGCCGTTAGCTTTTTTCAAGCTTAGCTGAGCGCTCTTATAGGCAGCCAGACGTGTAAGCTGAGCAAAATTGTTATTCTCAGTAATATGGCCATTGAAAGCCAGAAAATCATTGTTATCTGCTGGATCCTCATTGCCCGAGATTGGCGGATTATTTAAACCATTGAAACCTTGTAGGAGAGGGTTCCAAAAGCTATGTTGATCCCTTACAGCTTGTCGAAATTTTGAAGTGGATTCGGGACTGTTAACAGCCCCCGCATCAAGGATAGCATTTAAAGCAGCAATGGCTGCATTTTGATCCTTATGATTATCTAAAGGAGAGTTATTGCTTAAGAGAATTTTTAATGCTTCATTAATATACGCCATCGGTTACTCCAAATACTGCAGATCAATTATATTTAAGTTTAAACTTTATTCCTTAAGCCAACCTTAACAGCAGAACTTTTGCTTTTAATGAGCTTAATAACGTAGATTTTGTATAAAACCTAATCAAGATAAGCCAAAAGTTAGTAGTACTGCTACGAATAACCAGATAACGGTCATAGTCAAACTTATATACTCAAAAGAATGATAAGTTTTTCGTTTATGCCAAAGATTAATAGCTAAAACAGGTAAAACCGTGATGCTGATTAACACTAAAATAGTTGCCAAAGCGTAGGCCATAGTTTGGAAAGGAAATAGTGATGCAAGGCTTTGCGTTAAGGTAAATAAAATGGTTTGAAACTTTGCCAAAAACCAAAGCACTTCAAGTTTGAAGTAAATTATAAAAAAACTGACAAAAATTAATGGTAAAAGAAGTTTCATGCCAGGTATAGAAAGAAGCTTCTTAATGAAATTACCAAATTCTTTAGAGAAAAAAACCATAATGGCACAGCCAAAAACAACTAAAGCTATAGTAAGCATTTGATCCATTTATTATCCTCGTTCTTCTAAGGCTTCCCACCGGGCATAAAGAGTTGCAAGCTCTTTTTCATCTGCCGCCAGTTCCTGATTATGGTCACTAATGACCTCAGCCTTTTGCTGATAAAAATCGGGGGCAGTCATTTCAGATTGTTGAGATGCAATTTTCTTTTCCAATAATTCAATTTTTTTTGGGAGTTGTGAAAGCTCACGCTGTTCATTAAAGCTTAATTTTCCAGAGGCGCTGCCACGTTTTGTTGATTTAGCAAGGGCTGCTGATTGATCGCGCTCCTGCTTTTTTTGAACTCGATAATCATCATAGCCGCCTATGAATTCATTAATAAGTCCATCTTCTTCATATACCAGTACAGAAGTCACCACCTGATTGATAAATGCCCTATCATGACTTATTAAAATTAAAGTACCGGTGTATTCCATTAATAGAGTTTCGAGTAGTTCTAGAGTTTCTATATCCAGATCATTGGTTGGTTCATCCATTACTAGCAAATTTACTGGTTTAGCCAATAATTTCGCAAGTAATAAACGATTTCGTTCGCCGCCTGACAAGGTTGAAACAGCCTGATTAAAACGCTCAGGGGGAAATAGAAAATCACGCAGATAGGAAGCCACATGTTTTTGCTTACCATTAATAGTGACATAATCTGCGCCATCGCCCACATTGGCCATGACCGTTTGCTCTTCATCCAATTGACGCCGCAATTGATCAAAATAAGCAACTTCGAGTGAAGTTCCATGCTTTACCGACCCGGAATCAGGTGTTAACTCCCCTAATAACAACCGCACCAAGGTTGTTTTACCGCAGCCGTTAGGACCGATGATACCCACTTTGTCGCCACGAGTTAGAAGGTAGGAAAAATCCTTTATTAATTGTCGGTTTTCAATAGAATAATTAAGTTTTTTTGCTTCAATAACGACCGAGCCTGAACGTGAAACATCCAGGCTAAGGGACTGTGCTTTTCCTAATTGCTCCCGTCTGGCTTTATATTGCTCACGCAGAGCTTTAAGCGCCCTCACGCGTCCTTCATTACGTGTTCGGCGCGCTTTAACACCGGTGCGAATCCAGACTTCTTCTTCTGCCAAGCGTTTATCAAAGAGGTCATTTTGTTTTGATTCACTCATACGCATGGCTTCGCGTCGATCAAGGTAGGTTTCATAATTGCAATCGTGTGAATAGAGTTTACCGCGATCAATTTCGACAATACGGCTGGCAACCTGCCCTAGAAATTCCCGATCATGGGTAACTAGCAGAAGCGAACCTGTATACGTTTTAAGGTAGGATTCTAGCCATTCGATTGAATTCACGTCTAAATGGTTGGTTGGCTCATCCAGCAATAGTAGATCTGGTGCTGCAATAAGGGCTGCTGCTAAAAGGGCCCGACGCTTCATCCCGCCAGATAAGCTGCTCATCTCGGCATTGGAATCAAGGCCGAGGCGGCTTGCCATCATTTCAACGCGTGGCAATAAATCCCAGGCGTGCAAATTATCCATTTGTACCTGGCAGCGTGCTAAGGCATTAAGATCGTCGCCCTCCTGAGATAATTGGTGAAAGCGAGACATCACTTCGCCAGTTTCTCCTAGGCTTTTCACTAAAAAATGATAGACAGATTCTTTATTGGCATCTAAAGGAACTTCTTGCATTAAACCAGCAATTTTTAAACCATTTATACTTTGAACCTGGCCGCTATCAGGCACTAGTTCACCTTGCAAGAGGCGCAATAAGGTTGATTTGCCAGCACCGTTTCGACCCACTAATGCTATACGGTCTTGCGGTTGGATTTGCCAACTAACCTTGTCAAGCAAGCAATTACCTGCAAGGTTTAGGGATAAATTTTGGAGGGAAATTATACTCATACTGACCTATTCATTTTCAAACTTCTTAATAAAGGGTTTATGCTAACCCAAAATTTATCATTTGACCAAGTTCTTGACAGCTGTTACTGAATTAATTCATTTTAAATTAATCTTTTTTTATAACTAGTTGCTTATTTTGCTGAGACAAATTGAATTTCGAGAGCACATTCATACCCAATAAAATTGTATCCTCACTTGCACCTGGAACTATCACTGCCCTTACATCATTTAAATTAAAATTGGCAAAAGTTAATTGATTGATACGGGTTAAGGATCCAGTAACCTCTCCGCTAGCCGTTTTTAAGGTCACCATATAACGTCCCTGCAATTTTAATTGAGTTGCCAACTTTTCAGGAACCGCAACCAAGCTTGCGCCAGTATCAATTAAAAATTCAACGGGATAGTTATTAATACTTCCCTTTATAAAATAATGACCTCTATCATCAGGTTTTATCGTCACTACACCCTGATTTATTTGATAAGAACTTTTTTCGCTGGTGTAATATTTAAAAAACAAAAACATCAAAACAAATACAATTAGCCAGGCGATAATAAACATTGAACGCCCAGCCTTGTTGTATTGTGAATCACTCACAATACCATTATTCCGTCAACTTCTACCTGAGCACCACGAGGTAATGCAGATACACCTATTGCAGCTCTGGCTGGATAGGGTTCAGTGAAATAGCGAGTCATTGCTTCATTGACCAATGGAAAATGATTTAAGTCGGTAAGATAGACTGTTATTTTCGCAAGATTAGCTAAACTACCGCCAGCCGCTTCACACACTGCAGATAAATTATCGAAGACCTGGTTAATTTGCATGCGGATTTCATCCGAGCAAAGCTGCATGGTGGATGGATCTAGCGGAATCTGTCCGGATAGATAAACAGTGTCATTACAGCGTAAAGCCTGACTATAGGTACCAATAGTGGCTGGTGCCAGTTCAGTGTGGATAGTTTGCATTCATTAATCTCCCTGCTTTTTACGATAAAGGCGCATAACAACTTTGTTGGTACGTAAGCGACGCATCACTCTAGCCAGATGAGATCTGTCACGCACGCTGATAGAAAAAGTCACTGCATTATGGCGTCCATCCCTTGGATCGACATTGATATTGCCAATATTGGAATCAGTCTCTGAAATTGAAGTAGCTAGCGCTGCTAGAACACCGCGTTGATTGGCTACTTCAACAGTGATATCAACCCAATATTCACCCTCAACCTGATCATCCCATCGAAGCGAAATCAATTGCTTGGGATGGCCACGTACCTGATTTATATTTTGGCAATCACTGGCGTGAACGATAATACCTTGTCCCTGCTGAAAACGGCCAACAATATTATCACCTGGAATAGGCTGACAACAATCGGCGAAGTGCACCACCATCCCTTCCGTACCTTTGATAGATAATGGACGACTTTTTTCCGATCTTTCCATTTCACCGCCACTGCTATCAGTACTCATTACCAAACGTTTAGCAATAACCATGGGCATTTGGTTGCCAATTCCAAGAGCATAAAGTATTTCATCGGAGGATTTGAAATTTAAATCATGAAGTAGAGCCTGCAATGTTTCAGGGGGAATTTTGGCGTAATCACTAGCCAACTCAGTTAAAGCTTGCTCGAGCAAACGCTTCCCTAAAACAATGGATTCAGCATGTTGCTGGCTTTTCAAAAAATGACGAATATTGGAGCGTGCCTTTCCAGTTACAACAAAATTTAACCAGGCTGGATTTGGGTGAGCGCCTGGAGCAGTTATGATCTCGACTGTTTGACCATTCGTAAGCGGAATGCTTAAAGGAACAAGCCGCCGATTTACCTTGGCAGCAACGCAGGAATTGCCAACACCAGAATGCACGGTGTAAGCGAAATCAACTGGAGTCGCTCCCTTCGGTAGTTCCATAATATGACCTTTGGGTGTAAATACATAAACCTCATCTGGAAAGAGGTCAATTTTAACATTTTCGATAAATTCTAATGAACTGCCGGTACTACGTTGCATTTCAAGCAGGCGCTGTACCCATTCGCGAGCTCTAAGCTGGGCTTCGTTCACTTCCAAACCCGAAGATTTATAAATCCAATGTGCAGCCACCCCGTTTTCCGCAACCTTATCCATATCACGAGTACGGATTTGCACCTCAAGCGGCACGCCAAAAGGACCAAATAAGGTGGTATGAAGGGATTGATAGCCATTCGCTTTTGGTATGCCGATGTAATCTTTGAAACGCTGTGGCACAGGTTTATACGTTCGGTGCAGTGCGCCTAAAACGCGGTAACAAGAATCGATATCCTCTGTAATTACGCGAAAGGCAAAAACATCGGTTATTTCAGTAAAAGAAGCCTTCTTCAAACGCATTTTGCGATAAATAGAATATAGATGTTTTTGACGGCCAAACACATGTTCATAAGGAATATTGAGTTGATGCAGCGCAGCTTCTAAATCCTGTTCAATTTTTTGAGTCAGTTCACGGCGATTACCTCGTGATTTCTCAACAGCTGATTTTATGGCCCTATAACGCATTGGATAGAGGGCTTGAAATCCTAAATCTTCAAGGCCTGTGTAAATTACATGCATACCGAGACGATTGGCGATTGGCGCGTAAATTTCCAGGGTTTCAATAGCAATGCGTCGTCTTTTAACCGAGGGCATTGAGCCTAGGGTACGCATGTTGTGGTATCTATCTGCGAGTTTGACAATGATGACACGAATGTCTTTTACCATTGCCAGGACCATTTTACGGAAATTTTCTGCCTGGGCTTCTGCTCGTGATTCAAATTTGATTTTGGTTAATTTAGTCACTCCATCAACTAAGGCAGTGACATCTTCTCCAAATTGTGAGGTCAGATCTTCTTTTGAAATTGAGGTATCTTCGACAACATCGTGAAGTAAGGTTGCCATAATAGTTTGATAATCCAGACGCATTCGCGCCAGAATTAAAGCTGCAGCAACAGGATGGGTGATATAAGGCTCGCCTGAACGACGCATCTGGCCATGATGTGCTTTTTCAGCCACCGTATAAGCCTGATAACATTTTTCAATAAGCGGTTGCTCAAGGTAGCATTTAAGCTCTTCGTCTAACTCCTTAAAGTAGCTCACGCAATCGACCCCTTTACATTCAACGACCTTCACTTAGGCTTAAGCCCTCATTTTAACCATAGACCCTAATAAGTCTCGATGCTTAAATCAAGAAAATCAACCTTGTTTAAGCAAAGAGCTCCAAGCTATTCTTTCGAAATCGTCGGCTGACTATCTATCCTTCATGATGTCGAACACAGATATTCGCTCAAAGAGCTTTAATTTAATCTTCTTTGATGATGTCTCTTGAAATTAAACCTGCTGCAATCTCTCGAAGAGCAACCACTGTCGGTTTATCATTTTCCCACTCTACTAAAGGCTGTTCGCCTCGCACAGCGATAGCTCGTGCACGTTTGGTAGCAACCATTACTAATTCAAAGCGGTTCTCCACATGTTCTAAACAATCTTCAACAGTCACACGAGCCATAATAAACCTCCAAATTACACCAATTGAAGAGATGTTAACAATTCTACATGCTGTACCCAAGCCATGCGAAATGTCAACAGTCCCTTGTCAAAAATATTCTATTTTACTGCGACGCAAGCAGGAATGAAAGTAATTTCCGCTGCAAGCTCTTTTGCCGCGCCATACGTAGACGATTTGCGATCACTATTGCTTTTATTTCCTTGGCCGCTTTAGTGAAATCGTCATTAATAATCAAATAATCGAATTCTGAAAAATGACTCAACTCATCCTGTGCTCTTTGCATGCGTGTATCAATAACATCATGATTATCCTGTCGCCTGTCGAAAAGCCGTTGCTCCAGAATATCGAGAGAAGGAGGCAAAATAAATATGGATACTGAATCTGGAAAAATTTGCCTGATCTGTTGTGCCCCTTGCCAATCAATATCTAAAACAACATCAATACCTGCTTGCAGGCGAGAATTGATTTGAGCCACAGAAGTTCCATAATAATGGTTAAATACCTGGGCATATTCAATAAAAGCATTTGCCTTTATCATTTCCTCAAATTTCGGCTGTTCTACAAAAAAATAATCAAAAGCCTCTTTTTCACCAGGACGTATCATTCGAGTAGTATGCGATATGGATATTTCAATATTATCCAACATAGTAATCAATTGTTTAACTAAACTGGTTTTACCCCCACCTGAAGGAGCGGCAACTATTATTAAATTACCTGGATAACAGTCAACCATAATTTTTCACTCTATATTTTGAATTTGTTCACGCATTTGTTCTATTAGCACTTTCATTTCAACAGCACTTTGAGTTAATGCAACCGAATCTGATTTTGAGCTTAGGGTATTTGCTTCTCGATTTAATTCCTGCATTAAAAAATCGAGACGTCGGCCCGAGGCTTCCTGACTCTGCAAATTTTTAGCGACTTCAATTAAATGGCTTTGCAATCTATCAAGTTCTTCGCTTACATCCATTCGAATCAACATCACGGCAATTTCCTGCTCAATTCGGGTATTTTCAACTTCTGATTCCAGGGCGGTTAAACGAGTCATCAACTTGTCTTTTGCTTGTTGTGTAAAATTTGATGTCAGAGATTTCGCCTTTCGTATTTCTGCGTCTAATTTTTCGAGACGATTATTTATATGAATTTGAAGCGCTTGTCCCTCTGTTTTTCTAACAAGCACTAACTCATCCAGGGCATCCTTAAATAATTGTTCAGCTTGTTTAGCCTGGGATTCAACTTCTGGTTGCGTAATTTGAACGACACCAGGCCAGTTAAGAATTGCAGTCAGGGTTAAATCATTTGCTATTTGTTTGGACTCTGCTAATTGATTACCTGCTTTGATCAAACCAGCGACCAGACCTGCATTTATCGCTATTGGCTGATTTTCGGTAGTTAAATCTTGAAATTTAAGCTGACATTCCAATTTTCCACGGCTTAACTTACCTCGCATAATAAGTCTCAGTGAGGTTTCTAAAAACCGAAATGCTTCTGGCAAGCGAAAAGAAACATCAAGGTAACGATGGTTAACCGATCTGATTTCCCAGCAAAAAATTCCACTCTCAAATTGTTTCTGAATACGGGCAAATGCCGTCATGCTTTGCGTCATAAAAGTACTAACTAATCCATGGTGGGGCGACTATAACCTATATTTGTACAAATGCCTATATTGCATAAAGATACAGAACTAGCTTGCAAAGGTGCATAGTCTCATTGAAAGGTTTATACTCCCCCGTTTTATTTTCAAGGAAAAGTTTATGCGCCCCTCAAATCGTGAACCAAATCAATTACGACCTATAAAAATCACTCGCAATTTTACTAATCATGCTGAGGGTTCAGTTTTAGTGGAATTCGGCCAGACTCGTGTTTTATGTAACGCCTCTGTGATTGATGGAGTACCCAGGTTTCTTAAGGGAAAAAATCAAGGCTGGATTACTGCTGAATACGGAATGCTGCCGCGCGCCACTCACAGCCGTTCCGAACGAGAAGCCAGTAAAGGCAGGCAAGGTGGAAGAACCCTTGAGATTCAACGCCTTATCGGGCGTTCACTGCGTACTTGTATTGATTTAAAAGCCCTAGGCGAAGTTACCATGACTATCGATTGCGATGTGATTCAAGCAGATGGCGGCACTCGTACTGCTGCAATCACAGGCGCTGCTGTAGCGATGAAAGATGCACTGAACTGGATGGTTTCTCGAGAAAAAATTCGTAAAGCACCCATTTTCAATTATGTTGGAGCTGTATCTGTTGGCATCTATCGTGGGCAACCCGTGCTTGATCTCGATTATGCCGAAGATGTATTAGCTGAGACCGATATGAATGTAGTTATGAATGAAGAGGGCCATTTTATTGAAATTCAAGGTACTGCAGAAGATAAATGCTTCACTCGCGATCAATTAAATAGCATGCTTGCTTTGGCTGAAGGCGGAATTTGTCAATTAATTGAAATGCAAAAAAATGCCTGATTTTCAAAGATTGCTATGACAATCGATTACAACCTGGAAAAAATCAGGCTGTTAATCGCCCAAACCTGTGTAGCTTGTCAACGCTCCCCAGCAGACATTCAGCTTTTGGCTGTCTCTAAAGGACAGTCAATCACTGCCATTCGTGAAGCTTATGCAGCTAAGGTTAGAGATTTTGGCGAAAGTTATTTTCAAGAAGCGTTAGCAAAAATTCAGGAATTGAAAATTCCCAATATTCAATGGCATTTTATTGGCCCCATTCAAAGCAATAAAGCCCAGGGAATTGCTCAAAATTTCGCTTGGGTTCATAGTTTGAGTCGAGAGAAAATTGCAAACGATCTTGCTAAATATCGTCCAGTTAACATGCCGCCTTTGAACGTATGTCTACAAGTTAACCTGGATATTGAAGAGAGCAAATCGGGTATATTGCCACAGGAACTTAAGCAACTTGCTTTTCATGTTAATCAGTTGCCCTCATTACGCTTACGAGGATTGATGGCAATCCCCAAACCTTTGACAAAGGAAGAAGACCAATATGAAAGCCTCGCTCGTTTGCCCAAATTATTAAGCAAACTTAATAAAGAACTCAATCTATCAATGGATACCCTTTCAATGGGTATGAGTGAAGATTTGATCGCAGCAATTCGTGCAGGCTCGACAATTGTGCGAATTGGAACAGCTATTTTTGGCGAAAGGCAAAGCAAATAGGTGAATTAAATGAACATTTGTTTTATCGGCTTTGGTAATATGGCACAAGCAATTGCTCAAAGACTCTGCAATCTTGATAAAAACTATCAAATTACAGTCACATCTCCTTCCCTTAAACATGGAACGAGAGATGATGGAATAATCACTGAGCCAGATAATTTAAAGGGAATCATAAAAGCCGATCTAATCATTCTAGCCGTTAAACCTGCAAAAATGGCAGAGGTGTTGACTGAAATAAAGTCAAAACTACCCGGAAGTTGTTTGCTAATTTCAGTTGCTGCTGGTTTAAAGCTAGATTGGCTTGAAAAACATTGCAACGAAGGCCAAGCTATTGTTCGCTCAATGCCTAATATTCCGGTGATGGTTGGAAAAGGCGCAACACCTTTAATTGCTAACCGCCATGTAAATGAACAGCAAAAACGCTGGGCTCAAGAATTATTTCTTAGTGCGGGAATTATTTCCTGGATTGATAATGAAAATGACATCGATTCCTTTACCGCATTGTCAGGAAGCGGCCCCGCCTATGTATTTCTCTTTTTAGAAGCTATGATTGAAGCTGCCAAAAAATTAGGCCTTAATCAGGATCTAGCCAAAAAATTTGCATTACAAACAACAGCAGGTGCAGTGGAAATGGCAATTCACTCGCAATTCCCAATCAATGAATTACGCAAAAAAGTAACCTCTCCTGCTGGTACAACAGCAGCGGCGATAGCTATACTCGAGGAACAAGGATTTACAGAGCTGCTTTATGCAGCAATGAAGGCTGCTCAGGAACGTGCCAAAGAACTGAGCTTAAGTAATTCTATTTGAATTTGAGAGGCAAAAATGTCAGGTTTTATTGTTGTTGGTCATTTTTTAGTAACCCTATTTTTTAGTTTGATTTTGTTTTTGCTATGGGCAAGGGTATTTTTACGTTATTTCAAAATTAGTTCTTTACACCCAATTTCTCAGGTTATTAATCCTTTTGTAGATCCTTTAATCAGACCAATTGCCAATTTGTTCCATGAAAGAGGCAGAAAACCTTCTCGTTATGATTGGCCTGGCTTAACGCTTATTATCATTGTTGAATTCATTAAATACCTAATCCTGGGATTTTTACTTTACAAAACTATACTGCCCTTAGGCTATCTGATTTTATTTGTTATTACCGATTTAGTAGTTCAACCTTGTAATTTACTTTTTTACCTGATTTTAATTCGCGTCATTATGAGTTGGATAAGACCCAACTGGAATCATCCGCTTGAAGAAGTGATTAGAAAAATTACCGATCCCATTTTGGCCTATGGACGCAACATAATTCCAAATATTTCCGGTTTTGATTTTTCGCCCTTTGTGATTTTAATCCTTTTAAAGGTCATTACGCTTTTCATGACTGCTTCTTTACCGGTTCGGCTCATTTAAATTTAAAGCCAAGGAAGGCTTAAAAGCAAAATTATTGGATACGGCTATACTTTTGGAATAAGTCTCTAATTGGATAGCCCATGAGGATGCGAATAGCGCTGGCTTTAGGATTATTTTCCTTATGCTTCAATGCAATGGCTGATGCCCAATCTTTTTATTGTGCACAAAATCATGGTTATATAAATCTTGGTATGACGCCAGAGCAGGTTGTCGGTGCCTGTGGGCAACCTATATCAAAACAAGAATCCAATCGACCGGTAATGCAAAAAGTTCAGGTTCAACAGCTAACCTACAATAATATGGGAAGCGATAAAGTATTTTATGGCGTCTATGCTATCAACACAGGAATTAACCATGGGGCCCAATTACAGGTTGACGTGGTGGATAATCGGGTTAGATCAGTGAACATAAATGGTTCAGGCACGAATGCCTTTTCAATTTGTGGAGGAGTTAGTATTCAGGCAGGTGATCCGGTATCCAAGGTTTATGGAGCCTGCGGGAATCCATCAATTGTAAACAATACTTTTATTAATCAACCCTTACAATCTAACTCCAAAACTTTAGTATTGATTTACCAACCTGGGGAATATCAGTCGCCAATTACCTTGACTTTTGTTAATGGCAAACTACAATCCATCGAATAATTTATTAGACTGAGATAAGTAAATGAGTGAATCAATTGATGAAATTACCATTGCCTTTAGTGATGAAGGTGTAGAAACCACAAAGGAGCTAGGCAAACATGTTTTATCAAAAGGGGCATGGACAACTATCATGTTCCGGTATCAGGATTGGGATAAAGTAAAACAGGTCTATGGTCCTGTAAAATATTCCATAAGACGATATCAAAAACGTAACAATCAATATTGGCAAAAATCCAAATTCAATATATCCAGTGAGGATCAAGCCCGCAAGGTTATCGAGGTTTTAACGGGTTGGCTAGCAGTAGATAAGATTGATTAGTGAAGCCCCAATCTCTCCCACCACTTTGGTTGGGAGAGTTTATTACCTCTTAGTCAGTCTTTTTTCATCAATATGTAGACTGAATTCTTAATAACCCAAATTTTGAATTTTCGCTCAAGCTGATTTATAATCTACCGTTACTTTCTCAAGGC
The DNA here is from genome assembly GCA_013697955.1 of Tatlockia sp. GTDB lineage: Bacteria > Pseudomonadota > Gammaproteobacteria > Legionellales > Legionellaceae > Tatlockia. The sequence continues at coordinate 25,207 of JACCVV010000016.1, forward strand.
CTCTTTTGAATGAAATATCGCTTAATCGCCTTTTTAATAATCCCATTGATCTTTGTGTTTACTAGTTATTTATATATCTCTCATCAAAAAACCAAGTCTAAATCAAGCGAACCGAAAGCAATTGTAGTCGAAACTGCTCCTGTGACTGAAAAAATTTTATCTGAACATTTCCAAACTATAGGAAGTTTGGCCAGTATGGATAATATCGATATCAGTTCTGAATTAGCAGGGCAAATTGCGGGAATCTACTTTACGCCCGGAGCCTGGGTTAAAAAAGGTACTCTATTAATTCAATTGGATGACACCGTTTTAAAAAGCCAGCTTGCAAGCGCTGAAGCAAATTTACTTTTGAGTGAAACTAATTATAAGCGCACCAAAGAATTAGCAAAAAGAAGTGTTGCTTCCGAGCAAGCCTTGGATAAAACGTCGGCAGATCTACAAGAAAACCAGAATACGGTGAAGGTAAAAAAAGCACAACTGGAAAAATTAAGCCTGCGCGCGCCTTTTTCTGGAACCTTAGGCTCAAAGCAAGTAAGCGTCGGACAATATGTAAGAATAGGACAACCACTGGTTCGATTGGTTGCTAATCAAAAACTTCGAGTCGAATACCACTTACCTGAACGATATTCATCCAAGTTGCAACTTGGACAAACCGTTAAAGTGCGTTCAGATGCCTTTCCCAATAGAACTTATGTAGGCGTGATTAATTATATTGATCCAGCTGTTGATAAAGAAACCAGGACTATTGCAGTGGAAGCCTTAATAAATAATCAGGAACGATTATTATCTGCCGGTTTGTTTGTAAGAGTTAGCCATCAATTTGGTGACAGAAGGATGCGCCTTCTTGTACCAGAGGAAAGTTTAATTCCTACTATTAATGGTCAGAAAATTTTTGTTTTACGCGGAAAAAAGGCAGTAGCGATTAAAGTTGAAACTGGTGCACACCATGCTTCAATGACGGAAATTTGTAGTGGTTTAAAGCCGAGCGATACCGTCATCATTCGCGGCCAACACAAGTTAAAAGAAGGCAGTCGAGTAATTAATGTACATTCAGGGTAGATGATAAGTGAAATTTCCAGAACGATTTATCCAGCGACCTGTGTTTACCCTCGTTTTCACTCTCATCCTGGTGATAGCCGGTTTGATTAACTTTGAGAAATTGCCGCTTCGTCATTTACCTAACATTGATAAACCTGTTATTCACATTTCCACCGATTTTGATGGTGCAAGTCCTGAATTAGTTGAAAAAGAGATCACCATTCCTATAGAAAATGCAATTTCAGGGATTTCAGGCATCGATTCGCTGCGTTCAACCAGCCTTCTTGGCAAAAGTCGTATTAATATCGATTTTCAGTTAGGCGTTGAAGTCAACGAAGCGTTAAGCGACATTCGCAATAAGCTTTCTGCCGTCCAGGGTAAGCTTCCAAAAGACATCCATCCGCCCACCGTGAGTAAAAATGATGCGGATGCAAATCCTGTCGCCGTTATCGGTTTTAGCGATAAATCAAAAACACCCTTGGAAATAACGGATTATGTAACTCGTAATATCAAGCCTATTTTGCAGGAAATCAAAGGGGTCGGCGAAGTTACCTTCCACGGCGGGCGAGATTACGCGGTTAAGATTGCTCTCGATCCGGTGCGAATGGCCGCACATCAAGTTACAGTTGCGCAAATAAAAAATGCACTTATACAACAAAACATTGATGTTCCAAGCGGCCAGATTAAAAGCGCCAACCGTTATTATACCGTTGTCACACATGCCCGTTTGCAAGAGGCCAAACACTTTGCCGATCTGGTGATTTCGCACCAAAATAATCAACTTATACGGTTAGCAGAAGTGGCAAGGGTAAGTGTAGCCAGCGAAAATGAAGATAATCTATTAAGAATTAATGGCAAGCCGGCAGTTGGTTTAGCAATACTTGCCCAATCTACAGCAAACCCGGTTGAAGTTGCCGCTGCTGTAAAAAAAATAATCAGCTCACTACGGCCTAATTTGCCGCCAGGATTTAATATTCAAGTGGTTTTTGACTCAACCCATTACATTAAACAATCCATTCATGAAGTTTATAAAACCTTTATAGAAGCTGTCTTCTTTGTAGGTTTAGTTGTTTTTCTCTTTCTTGGAACGCTTCGAGCCACCCTCATTCCCATAATCACCATACCCATTTGCTTAATTAGTGCCTTTTGGCCAATGTATTATTTAGGTTTTGAACTCAATACGCTCACCCTTTTGGCAATGGTTTTAGCTATTGGACTGGTTGTTGATGATGCGATAGTTGTTTTAGAAAATTGTCATCGCCACATGCAATCCGGCTTGAATGCCAAACAAGCAGCAATTAAAGGTTCTAACGAAATAATTTTTGTCATAATGGCCATGACAATTACGCTAGCTGCTGTTTATGCGCCAATGGGTTTTGTCTCCGGTTTTACAGGAAAACTATTTTTACAATTTGGAACCACGCTTGCGCTTTCTGTCATTATTTCAGGTCTAATAGCCTTAAGTTTAACACCCATGATGTGTTCGAAATTGTTGAAACATGAGGAGGGGCGTTATAGTCTGTGGCTGGATAAACATTTTGGAAGACTAAGCACTCGTTATCAGGAAAGCCTGGATTTTGCTCTTAGCCAACCCAGGCGTTTAATCAAATATCTATCGTTTTTTTGCTTACTTGGCCTTTTTTGCTACATGCATTTAGGGGCTGAACTTGCTCCGATTGAAGATCAATCTTACATAATTGGACCAATTTCATCCCCAACCAATTCGAGTACAGCTTATACCGATAAATACAGCCGCGAACTTGAAGCAATTTATGAAACCATTCCAGAGAAAGCTGCCTATTTAACTTCAGTTAAACCCTCCTCTGCTTTTACCCTGCTCAAATTAATTCCCTGGAACGAACGAAAGCGTTCACAAAAGCAAATTTCAAATGAGCTTTCTGAAAAAATGCAGAAAATTACCGGTGTAAATGTTTTTCCTGTCAGCCCTAATCCTTTAGGACACCGGGGTAGTAATAACTCCCAATTCAGTTTATCACTCCTTGGGTCAAGCACTTATTCAAAGTTAAATGAAATTAGCAGCGAAGTGATTAAAGCTTTATCTGATGATCAAAGGCTCAGGCATGTAAAAAACAATCTGGCTCTTGATAGCGAGCAAATCGACATTGAGATTGATAGGCAGCTTGCCGCAGATTTACACGTTAACCTAGCTGATGTTGCCGAACTTCTTTCAACTATGCTGGGCGGCTCTAATCCGGTTAACTTCAATTACGATGGTCAATCCTATAAAGTGGTTTTGCAATTACAGCAATCAGAGCGCCGGGATGTTTCCGTCTTAAATAAGCTATATGTAAAAAGTGGACGCGGGCGCATGATTCCCCTCTCTACCCTCATTAAAATCAACAATACGATTGGACCTGACAGCCTTCCCCATTTAAACCGTCTACGTTCGGCCAATATAACCGCAGAATTGTCCCCTGGAACTCATATTAATGAAGTCATTAAAGATGTTAAAAAGCTGATGAAGGAAAAACTTCCTGAAGATGTTCAATATCGGTTTATAGGCTCAGTGAAAGATTACATTGAATCATCCAACAGTAGTCTTTATGCCTTTTTACTTGCCCTGCTTTTTATTTATCTAGTTTTGGCTGCACAATTTGAATCCTTTACCGATCCGCTGATTGTGCTCTTTTCGGTTCCCTTATGCCTGGTTGGAGCCGTGTCTGCCCTTTATATATTTGGCGAAAATTTATCAATTTACACCAATATTGGAATGGTGACTTTAATAGGATTGATAACCAAACATGGCATCATGATTACCGAGTTTGCCAATAAACAGCTACGACTAGGCAAGAGCCGACGCGAGGCGGTCATAGAAAGTGCTCGAATTCGCTTAAGGCCAATTTTAATGACCACGTTAGCAATGGTTTTAGGGGCTCTTCCCCTAGCTATGGCCACTGGCGCAGGAGGCGAAAGCCGGCGACAACTTGGATTGGTTATTAGCTGTGGAATGACTTTCGGCACCGTTTTTTCTCTCTATGTAGTTCCTTTTGCATATTTGTTAATTTCCAGGCGTAAGACCTTGATTCAAGGGAATGATGATGAAATATCTTTGAGTGCTAATCCCGTGGTGAAAATTGCCTAGTCATTTTTTGATTCTTAATATTACCTTAATTCTAATCATATAAAATAATCTTGGTTCTCTTATGAAAAGGCAAAGGTAATGCTTAATAGTCTACCGGTGGAATTATTACTCGAAATTTTTTCTTATTTAAGTCCGGGTGCCTTAAGAAATATGGCACTTGCTGATAAAAATTTCAGCCCTATTAGCTCTAGAGTAATTCCCATCGATAAAAAAATAAATTCTTTTTGGGAAAATAAATTCAAGCGCCATTTTCCTGAAATTTACAAAGAGATTGAAAAAGAAATTACCCTCAATTGGTATGCTGAATTTAGTTATTGCTATGACAAAACTTACAAAGGTTTACCCAATTCCACCAAAAAGATATTTTCAATAGTTAAAGAGAATGATTTTGAATCTTTAAAAAAAATAGAAAATTTAAACCTGGAAATACTGGACGCTAAAGACAGCGATGGCGTTTCTCTTCTAGACTTAGTAACCAAAAATAATTATCAGAAAATTTTGGATCATTTTTATCAGGTTGCGCAAGGATATTTTGCGAAGTCCAAATATACCCTGGACACCTCTAAAAAAGATAAATTAAACCGAACTATTCTTTATTGGGCAATTATTTTACGTCAAAGTTCAGAACAATTATCAATACTATTAGGAGAAGGTTCTCAGCTCGATGAGATCTATGGAGAAACCAACAGCTGCAACCCCATCCATCTTGCTGCAAAATTAGGGTTAACCGATCTGGTAAAAACAATGATTAAGAAAAATCCTGGCTTGCTAAATCAAACAGATATCTATAACCAAACTCCCCTACTTTGGGCAGCATCGGAAGGGCATTTTGAGCTTGTAGAATTCTTAATTTCTAAAAATGCAAAAAAATATTACGCAACCTTTGTACCTCAGGAACATATATTCAATGGAAGAACCGCTCTTTATTGGGCTACATTAAATGGTCATCATAAAATTGTAAACTTACTAGCCAAATCTGGCGCAAGTACCACCACAGCTCTAGGACTTATTAAGCTTCAACCCATTCATATAGCAGCCAAATTAGGCTACTTGGATGTGGTAAAAGCGCTTATCGATAACCGTCCACTTTTGCTCGAACAAACCGATGCTTATGGCCAAACTCCCTTATATTGGGCTGCATTAAGTGGTCAAACAGACATTGTGGATTATTTAATTAGCAAAGGGGCTAACGTAAATGTTTTTTCCACCTCACCTATGATAGAACACACTGGAAAAAGTCCTTTATATCAGGCTACTGAAAAAAACTATTGTCAAATTGTTAAATCACTTCTTAAAGCCGGCGCAATAATTAATGCTCCAGACAATTTAGACCATCCAATTCATATCGCTTCAAAAAAGGGGAATTTGGATTTAGTGAAAACACTAATTGACTACAATCCTAAATTGATCGAACAGAAAGACTTTTTTGGTCAAACCCCTCTTCTTTGGGCAGCTGCAAAAGGTCAGAAGGATGTTGTTGATTATTTCATTCTTAAAAACGCAAATCTTGATGTAATTTCGATCGCTGAAAAGAGTAAGAATAACGGAAAAACTCCAGTTTATTGGGCAACTGAAAGTGGGCATTCCGAAATCGTTGATTCTCTTGCAAAAGCTGGCGCAAATATCACAACTGCCTTAGGTGAATTAAAATCTCAACCCATTCATATCGCTGCAAAAGAAGGGAAATTAGAGGTTGTAATTGCCCTTCTCGAAAATAATCCAAAGTTGATAGATGAAACTGATGCAGAGGGCGAAAATCCATTACATATAGCTGCGAGCTATGGTCATGAGACGGTAGTAGATTATTTACTTGCTAATAAATCCAATGTAAATGCTTTAAATTTAAACGGCAAATCCGCACTTTATTTGGCTACTGAACAACTAAATTCTAATATCGTGAAATCCTTGTTAAATGCAGGTGCAATTCCTACTACATATATTAAGCCTCAGAAAGATCAGCCTGTACATATCGCTGCTAGAGAAGGTAACTATAATTTAGTGAAGACATTTATTGAGCACGATCTTAATTTGCTTGAACAAGAAAATGCCTTTCGAGAAACCCCAATTCTTCTGGCTTCAGCGCAAGGCCATAAGGAAATAGTTGACTATTTAATTTCTAAAGGTGCAAATGTAAATGCTGTTTCCTATTTCCCAAAACATAAAGATCATGGAAAATCTGCTCTCTATTGGGCCACAGAAAAAAAGTATGTTGATGTGGTTAACTCTCTTGCTAAAGCAGGTGCGGTTACTACTACACCTATAAGCTCTTTGGTCCAGCCCATTTACCTTGCTATTCAATATAATCGATTGGATCTGGTTCAAGCGCTAATTAAAAATGATTTCAAGCTAATCAACCACGTTGATAGAAATGGCCATACCCCTTTACATTGGGCCGCATCAGAGGGTCGGGAAGATATTGTAAGGTATTTAATTAGCCAGGATGCAGAGCTCAATCCTTTAGCTAAGGATAATAAAGCGCCTATTAATCTAGCTGCAAAAAATGGCAATAATCAAATTGTAGAATTACTTCTAAAAGCTGGGGCAAAAACAACACTTCCGGTAGCAATTGATCAAAGTAACTTAAATGAAGATATCAAAGGAAAAATCAAGCTATTGGACTACATTCCTAAAAGAAAACAAGAATCCATGTATAAAACCTCTTATAATTTCTTTTGCTTTACAGCAAATTTTGGATACTCAAAGCTCGAAAAAGTTTCGGCTGCGGAAGCCTTAGCCTCGGTTAAATTATTTGGCGCTGATCAAACAATTCTGGATAAATATAAAGGTGAGTTAAATGATGGTGAGCTTAAAATAATTAGCAAGATGATCAGATAAAAGACAGGGCTGGAAAATAAACGATTGCCCCTCTCCCAGGTATCGGCTTATCCGTAATACCCCAAAAGATAAAATCCATAATCCATGCCAAAGGCAAGGGGACAAGATGAATCGGTTAATCAAATCTCTTTTACAATTTCTCATCTAGCCTAAGTCTTCACCCTATCAAAGGATTATTACTTAATATTTAGCGGTAGCATCCAATGCCTAATGCTCCTATCAATTGACAATATTTAAAACTTTTATCATCAAATATATAGGCCACTTTTTCATAGTTAGCGATTATTATCCCTTCTTTAGTCTGGCTTAGTTGATGTTTAGGCAAGTTTGATTGGCTTTTAATTTTTGACCATTGCTTTTTGTTTCGTGAATTTTTATTAATAAAATCAGTTGTAGTCGGCATCGTGATAATTTCATCATAGTCTGCCAATGTTGCTTTTACAGCGTTGTTGGCATCTAAAATTCCACTTCCACAAGATTTATAACCTAAACAGGAGTTATTAGAATTTTGGCTAAAAGAAAAGGGATGAGCTGTGGCATAGAGTAATTGTTCGACTTGGTCAGGCTTAATAAAACTATTAAGCGCATAGAGTAAAGCAGCAACGCCAGCTGCATGTGGAGAGGCCATTGAAGTGCCCTGATAAAAATCATATCCTGATTTTCTATAGCCGCCCCCTGGATTCACTGTTGAAAGAATTCCGCCTTCTCTGTTATAAAACTGATCGCCTCCTGGAGCGGCAAAACTTATGCTTGGACCGTAATTCGAATAATTAGCGCGAAGACCACCGGGTCCTGTTGCAGCCACTTTGATAACTTCATTACATACAGCCGGGGCTGAATAATTTTCCCAGTGATTTTCATTACCTGCAGCAGCGATGATCACGGCTCCTTTTTTGCGTACAAAATTAAGTGCCTCTTGTAGAGCCAAATCACAGTGATCCATTTCGCTTGATTTAGTTTCATCAATCCCAAAGCTCATGTTTAAGACCTTGGCAGGATGAATATTTGTTGGAATCCCTGGTACCTCACCTCCTACTGACCAGTATAAGGCATTTATAACCTGGCTTTCGTAGAAAAGACCTTCAGAATTTGGGATTTTTAGAGCTAATATTTTTAAATGTTCACCGACTCCCCGCATGATTTCCCCGTATCCTGCGATTATGCCAGCAACATGTGTACCGTGATAACTATGTGTTTCATCAACCAGGTCGGAATTATTGGCTGAGAAATTCCATCCAAAAATTTGATTGTTTTTATCCTTGACCAAATTATCAATCAAAGCAGGGTTTGGTGAAATTCCCGTATCGAGAACAGCCACAACTATGGGTTTTTCTGATTCCCCAGTGCTTAAAGCCCAAGCACCATCTTTTAAATTGGCAGCCGATTCCAGCATGATTCCTGCTGGTGCTGAAAATTCATTCCATTGTGATTCATGAGAAAGGAGATTGACACCATCATCGGTATTTAATTGAGGTAAGGGTTTAAAATAGCCTTTTCGGTCTTCTAGTGCATAGAGTACATTAGAATTCTTACGCAGCTTAGCTAGAATAGTAGCGGTAAGATCTTGTTTAATTTCAGTGTCTGCTATTTTTTTATCAAAAGTTAAAACATAGGCAGAGCCAGCCATTGGTTCTAAGCTTTTTAAAGGTAGATTAATAGTCTGTTCAATCGCTGCTTTTATTATTTTAGATTTATATTTGACGATGATCCGAATCGTTGCATCATTATGAGCAAATCCGTTATGAGCGAAGAGTAAGAATACTAAGCCAATTAGTTTCGCCCGATATTGCATACCACTCCTCTTTAGCGGACCGCCTATATTATTAGTAAAAGCTAATGAGACTGTCACTGCAAGCACAATGTCTATGCTCGCAATGACAACCTAGATCAGCAGAAATTAATAACGATAATGTTCTGGCTTATAAGGTCCTTTAATTTCAACGCCTATGTAATCTGCCTGCTCTTTGCTTAACACTGTTAATTTCGCACCAATACGAGCCAGATGCAGGCGAGCTACTTTTTCATCCAGATGTTTGGGTAAAACATAAACCTGATTATCGTAACTCTGGGCATTTTGAAATAATTCAATTTGCGCTAAAACCTGATTGGTAAAGGAGGCAGACATAACGAAACTTGGATGACCGGTTGCGCAGCCCAAGTTTACTAAACGGCCTTCAGCCAAAATAATAATGCGCTTGCCATCAGGAAAAATAACATGGTCTACCTGAGGTTTAATATTGTCCCATTCGTATTTTTTTAAACTCTGAATATCTATTTCAGAATCGAAATGGCCAATATTGCATAAAATAGCTTGATTGCGCATACGTAACATATGCTCTTGGCGTACAACATGATAATTGCCTGTTGCAGTGACCAGGATATCGACTTGCTCGGCTACATCATCCAGAGTAACTACCCTATAACCTTCCATTGCAGCTTGCAGAGCACAAATCGGATCAATTTCACTAATCCAAACTGTTGCACCCTGACCACGAAGGGCTTGAGCGCAGCCTTTGCCTACATCCCCATAGCCTAGAATTAGTGCTACCTTGCCTGCAATCATGACATCAGTTGCGCGCTTTAAGCCATCAAGTAAGGATTCACGGCAGCCGTATAAATTATCGAATTTGGATTTGGTAACCGCATCATTTACATTTATGGCCGGTACTTTTAAAGTCCCTTTTTTTGCCATTTCATAAAGTCTTGCTACGCCTGTTGTTGTTTCCTCGGAAACGCCTTTGATTTCTTCTAGCATTGCCGGGTATTTTTCATGAATCATCTGGGTCAAATCACCGCCATCATCGAGCAGTAAATTCGGTGACCAGCCATTAGGACCTCGTATAGTTTGCTCAACACACCACCAGTATTCTTCTTCACTTTCACCCTTCCAGGCAAAAACCGGAATGCCAGCGGCGGCGATAGCAGCGGCAGCATGATCTTGAGTTGAAAAAATATTGCAGGAAGACCATCTTACCTCAGCACCTAAGGCTAATAAGGTTTCAATAAGTACTGCCGTTTGAATTGTCATATGAAGACAACCCGCTATTCGCGCCCCTTTTAAAGGTTTTTGCGCACCAAATTCCTCGCGTAAGGCCATAAGACCTGGCATTTCAGTTTCAGCAATTGCAATTTCTTTTCGCCCCCATTGGGCAAGGGACATATCGGCAACTTTACAGTCTTGTCTTTGCTTTTGACTTGTTACAACAGAATCCACAACATTCATTTAAATATCCTCTTTTTAAAGCGCCTTCGCTAAAATTGCTACCTTGTCCAATTTTTCCCATGGTAAATCTTCACGACCATAATGACCGTAAGTAGCCGTTTGGCGATAAATTGGTCGTAATAGATCGAGATGATCAATAATTCCTTGAGGGGTTAGATCAAAATGCGTGTTAATTAAATCGATAATTACATTAGTGGGCAGTTTGCCAGTTCCAAAGGTATCAATACTAATAGAAGTGGGCTCAGCTACACCAATCGCGTAAGAAACCTGGATTTCACATTTGTCGACAATGCCTGCGGCAACTAAATTCTTAGCTACATAACGTGCAGCATAGGCTCCTGAACGGTCGACTTTGGAAGGATCTTTACCAGAAAAGCAACCGCCACCGTGACGTGCCATTCCGCCATAGGTATCAACGATTATTTTGCGTCCAGTTAAGCCACAATCTCCTAAAGGTCCACCAACAACAAAACGACCAGTTGGGTTGATAAAATATCGTGTCGCAGAAGAAAGCCATTTTTCCGGCAAAACTGGTTTTAAAATTTCTTCTCTAACCGCTTCAGTTAAATCTTTATGATTAATTTCGGGATCATGTTGAGTTGAGAAGACCACTGTGTCTATTCCAACAGGCAGGCCATTTTCATATCTAAGAGTAAGCTGACATTTTCCATCGGGACGTAGCCAAGGCAATGTTTTATTTTTTCTTAATTCAGCTTGCTTTTGCATCAAACGGTGCGAATAGGCAATCGGCGCTGGCATGAAAACATCGGTTTCACGGCTAGCGTAGCCAAACATTAGACCCTGATCACCGGCTCCAAGAATATTGGTTTCTTTGTTATCTACACCTCGGGCAATGTCGGGTGACTGTTTGCCGATTGCAGATAATACTGCGCAAGATGCCCAATCAAAGCCCATTTCAGAGCTGTTGTAGCCGATGTCTTTAATGACTTCGCGGGTAATTTCTTCTACGTCAACCCAAGCAGAAGTTGTGATCTCCCCACCCACCATAACCATGCCGGTTTTTACAAAGGTTTCGCAAGCGACACGGGCTTTGGGGTCTTCTGCTAAAATAGCATCCAAAATAGCATCTGAAATTTGATCGGCTATTTTATCAGGATGACCTTCAGAAACAGATTCTGAAGTAAAAACATGAAAATCATTCACCTTTATTTCCCTCTTTTAAAGTTGTTTTTTTTATTTAAAACCTGTTGTTTCAGCCAATTTTTCCACTCGTTCTAAATCACATATTGCTTTGCTTGAGGCGCTGATCCTTCATATAGTTAATAAATTCATCGAAAATTGATTCTATATCATGAGGGCCTGGGCTGGCTTCAGGATGCCCCTGAAACCCTAGAGCTGGTTTATTTTTATATCTGATACCTTGCAAACTCTGATCGAATAATGAGCGATGAGTGACCTCCAGGTATTCAGGCAAGGTCGTCTCGTCTATGGTAAAACCGTGATTCTGACTCGTTATGAGAACTCTTTTTGGTTCATTGACTTCAACAACCGGATGATTTGCACCATGATGACCAAATTTCATTTTCAAAGATTTAGCCCCACTGGCTAGTCCAAGGATTTGAAAACCCAGACAGATTCCAAACAACGGTACATTATTCTCTAAGAAAGTCCTGGTGGCCTGAATAGCATAGTCACAAGCATCTGGATCTCCAGGGCCATTCGACAAAAAGATGCCGTCCGGGTTCAAAGTCAGAGCTTCTTCTGCTGAAGTTTTAGCTGGGACTAGAGTGACGTGGCAACCCTTATCATAAAGGATCTTTAAAATTGTATTTTTCACGCCAAAATCATAGGCTACAACATGGTACTTGGAAGGTTTGGAAGCCGGTCCCCATTCTCCGCGTCCTTCATGCCAGCGCTCAGTTGTCTGTCTGGATACCTCGCAGGCTAAATCCAAACCCTCTAAACCTTCAAAAGCGCGGGCATTAGCCAAGGCTAACTCAGGCTGTTTGACATTGGTACTGATACAAGCCGCTGTTGCGCCCAGTTCTCGCAAACGGATTGTTAATTCGCGGGTGTCAATTCCTGCGATAGCGACTAGTCCATTCTTTTTTAACCACTCCGGTAATGATTGGGTGGCCCGGTAGTTTGAAGCAGTCATTGCGCAGTCTCGCATAACAAGTCCGGCAGCCCAAACGCGTGAAGACTCCATGTCCTCAGGGTTGCAACCCGTATTGCCTACATGGGCAGTGGTGAGAGTGATAATTTGCTTGGCGTAGGAGGGATCAGTTAGCATTTCCTGATAACCGGTCATGGCTGTATTAAAAACCAGCTCTCCCACACAATGACCGCTGGCACCCACAGAGATTCCATGCATAACTGTGCCATCAGCAAGAACTAATATTGCGGGTTTATTAACCATAAATGCTCTTTTTCTCTAGTTTAAACGGAGTGCAGAGTAGTTTTAGTACACAACAAAGAATACTTACACGCAGAGTCCAGGGGTAAATCTAAGCGATTGTATCTTAGTCAGTTTAAAATTTCATGTCTTCAAAGAATTTTTTTACACCGTCAAACCAGGAACTTGATCGGGGTGAATGACTCGTGCTTTTATCCAATGAATCTTGTAGTTGCGTAAAGATATCTTTTTGCTCACGCGATAGGTTAACTGGCGTTTCCACCACAACGCGACAAAGCAAATCACCAGTAGCATGACCACGTACTGATTTCATACCCTTTCCGCGCAAACGAAGTGTTTTTCCGGTTTGGGTTTCAGCGGGAATTTTTAAGGTTACTCGACCTTCCAAGGTAGGAACTTCAATGGAACCGCCAAGTGCAGCCGTTGCGAAGCTGATAGGAACTTCACAATAGAGATCACTTTCATGACGTTCAAAAATTGCATGCGCTTTAATATTCACCTGAACATACAAATCACCAGCGCCGCCGCCATGTATTCCAGCTTCGCCTTCGCCGCTCAGACGAACTCGATCACCGTTATCAACTCCAGGTGGAATTTTCACAGTTAATTTTTTGCTTTCTCGAACTCTTCCCTGGCCGTGACAATTATTACAGGGATCAGTAACTACTTTCCCATCACCATGGCAAGAAGGGCAAGTTTGCTGAATTGAGAAAAAACCTTGCTGGATTCGAACTTGACCAACGCCATTACAGGTTTCGCAGGTTTTAGGTGTTGAACCTTTTTTGGCTCCAGAACCAGCACAGGTTTGACAATTAGCTTGCCTAGGAACAGTTATCTCAATTTGCTTACCAACTGCTGCTTCTTCAAGGGTTAGCGTGACATTATATTGTAAATCAGAGCCTCGTTGGCCACGGGACTGTCGCCCCTGACCTCTGCCGCCAGAAAAAATATTTTCAAAGATATCTTCAAAGACATCACCGAAACCGCCAAAGCCTCCCGGCCCACCGCCCATTGAGGCATCAACGCCGGCATGACCAAAACGATCATAGGAGGCTTTTTTTTGCTGGTCGGATAAAACACCGTAGGCTTTTTGAATTTCTTTGAATTTTTCTTCGGCTTCTTTGTCGTTTGAGTTACGGTCTGGATGATATTTCATCGCTAACTTACGATAAGCTTTTTTAATTTCAGCATCGTCGGCACTTCGACTGACGCCAAGAATTTCATAATAATCCTTCTGTTCCATAACTCAGACACCAAAAAATTAGAGGCCAGATCATTGCTCATAGCCTGAATAAAACGAAGTACCAAGTACTCCCCATCTTGACTGCCAATTTATCTAAGTCTTAGACAGCAATCATTTGCAACACAACGGTTAAATTTTAAGCATTGTGATTAAGCCTATTATAACAAAAAAATCAAATTTATGTTTTAGGAATTTTTTATTTATATCTTAAGAAAAAAAAGCGTAAATTTGTCATTCCTCACTGACGGGATCCAGAGCTCGCGTAGCTTAAAGCCATAGTAAAATAGATTCCAGCCTTTGATGGAGGCTGGCTCTTCCTCATCTCATTAATTAACTTGAGTCGAAACAAGAGCCAAAAAATTTCCTTACTTCTTATCGCCTTTATCTTCGTCTTTTACTTCTTCAAATTCAGCATCAACAACCCCTTCTTCGGGTTTTGTTGATTCTTGAGCATGCTCCTGACCCGCATTTTCTTGAGCAGGTTGGCCTTCAGCTGATTTTTTTGCATAAACACGTTCAGCCATTTTCCCGGAAGCATCAGTCAAAGTTTTTAATTTATCTTCGATTAAGGCCTTATCATTCCCTTTAATTGCCTCTTTTAATTCAGAAATTGCAGTTTCAATGCCTTTTTTCTCATCTTCACTTAGTTCACTTTCCAAATCTTTTAAGGATTTTTCTGAGTTATGAATGAGGCTGTCAGATTGATTACGGAGATCTGCCATTTCTTTGAATTTTTTATCTTCATCAGCATGAGACTGCGCATCTTTGACCATAGCATCGACTTCAGCATCACTTAAACCGCTTGAGGCTTTAATGACAATTGATTGAGCCTTATTAGTTGCCTTATCTTTGGCTGAAACATTTAAAATACCGTTGGCATCAATATCAAAGGTTACTTCAATTTGAGGAACACCGCGTGGAGCTGCTGGTATATCGGTTAAATCGAAACGACCCAAGGATTTATTTGCCGAAGCTTGATCGCGTTCACCTTGTAAAACATGGACGGTTACAGCAGTTTGCCTATCATCAGCAGTGGAGAAAACCTGATTGGCCTTTGTTGGAATAGTCGTATTTTTTTCAATTAGCTTGGTCATTACTCCGCCTAAGGTTTCAATACCTAAGGAAAGCGGGGTTACGTCCAACAATAAAATGTCTTTGACATCACCTGATAATACAGCAGCTTGAATTGCAGCACCTACCGCGACGGCTTCATCAGGGTTTACGTCCTTTCGAGGTTCTTTTCCGAAGAAATCCTGTACAGTTTTTTGAACCATCGGCATTCTTGTTTGACCACCGACAAGAATAACGTCATTAATTTGAGAAATATTAAGACCCGCATCTTTAAGTGCAATTTTGCAAGGCTCAATTGTACGCTCTACCAATTTCTCAACCAAAGATTCCAGTTTTGCCCGTGTTAACTTGATATTTAAGTGCTTAGGACCTGAGGCGTCAGCAGTAATATAGGGAAGGTTAACGTCGGTTTGTTGAGCCGTAGATAATTCGATTTTAGCCTTTTCAGCAGCTTCTTTTAAACGCTGTAAAGCCAAGGGATCGTTATGTAAATCTATACCCGAATCTTTTTTGAATTCGGCAGCCAAATATTCAATAAGCGCTAAGTCAAAATCTTCCCCACCGAGGAAGGTATCGCCGTTAGTAGCAAGTACCTCAAATTGATGCTCGCCTTCTACTTCGGCAATTTCTATGATTGAAATATCAAAAGTACCGCCACCAAGGTCATAAACTGCGATGACCGAATCACCGCGTTTTTTATCCATACCATAGGCAAGCGCTGCTGCTGTAGGTTCGTTGATGATACGTTTGACTTCCAAGCCAGCAATTCGTCCGGCGTCTTTCGTTGCTTGACGCTGGGAATCGTTAAAGTAGGCAGGCACAGTAATGACTGCTTCTGTGACGGTTTCTCCCAAATAATCTTCGGCAGTTTTTTTCATTTTCCGCAAAACTTCTGCAGAAATTTGTGGTGGCGCGATATCTTTACCATTCACTCGAACCCAAGCATCGCCGTTATCTGCTTTAACAATTTTATAAGGAACCATTTTGATATCTTTTTGCACGATAGCATCATCAAAACGGCGTCCAATGAGGCGCTTGACTGCGTATAATGTGTTGTCTGGGTTAGTAACTGCCTGGCGTTTAGCTGCTTGTCCAACCAGAACTTCGCCATCTTTGGTGTAAGCAACAATGGAAGGAGTAGTACGTAGCCCTTCGCTATTTTCAATAACACGAGGCTTATCGCCTTCCATCACTGCAACGCAGGAATTCGTTGTTCCTAAGTCTATACCGATAATCTTTGCCATTTTTCTCTTACTCCAGATCTATTATGTAATAGTACCCATATGGGGTGATATTTATTAATTTCAACCTTATTTAGCGACAATCACTCGTGCAGGACGAATTATCCTGTCATTTAATTTATAACCTTTTTGAAAAACCGTGATTATGGTGTGAGGTTCAACTCCAGGAGCTTCCAACATTGACATTGCCTCATGCTCATGGGGGTCAAATTGTTCGCCTTCTGGATTAATCTGTTCAACATCCATTTTTTTCATTGCATCAAGAAATAACTTTAAGGTTAGCTCCAGACCTTCACGCATATTTGCATCTTTACCTTCAGTGAGCTGAATCGCCTGCTCGAGGCTATCAATTACTGGCAATAAGGATTGAATTGATTTTTCCTGACCATAACGATGCGCATTCGCAATATCACGTTCGGCACGGCGACGAATATTATCCACTTCGGCCATTGCCCTTACTGCTTTTTCCCAATTTTCATTCGCTTTTTGTTCAGCTAGCGTCAATTTTTCCTCTAAGGCTTTATATCCGGGATGCTCTAAAGCCGCTTCTCCACTTTCGCCATCGCCTTCCCCAGTTTCCTCTTCTTCAATTGACTCAACCGGTTTGGATTCATTTTCTTCTTTAAATTTAAGCCAATCCTTTGCCTTGTCTTTATCTTTTTTACTCATGGGTATCTCCAAAATACGATAGTGGACTTAAATTGGGGACTAGAATAAAAAATTCAAGTCTATTTTCGATAATTTTTGTATGACTTGCACCATCTGTGTATCCATCGCATACTCGGTCTATTGATAATTATGAGGTTTTTTTATGAAAGAGTGGTCTGATGTATCCTGGCAGAATTTTTCTTATGAGCAGGCTGCAAAATATCCAGATGAAAATCAGTTGCTGCGCGTAGTTGAGCAATTGAATCAACTCCCTCCTTTAGTAACAAGCGGCGAAGTGAAAAACTTGAAGTCTGAAATCGCTAAAGCCGGTCGTGGTGAAGCCTTTATCTTGCAAGGCGGTGACTGTGCGGAGTCTTTTAATGATTGTCGTTCGGATATTATTTCCAACAAGCTAAAAATTCTTTTACAAATGAGTCTTATTTTAATCCACGGTTTAAGAAAACCTATAATCCGAATTGGCCGGATTGCTGGCCAGTACGCAAAACCCAGATCGTCGGACATGGAAACAGTTGATGGTGTGACCTTACCAAGTTATCGCGGTGATTTGGTTAATTCCCAACAATTTGATAAAGCCTCCCGCACCCCCAATCCCAAACTTATGCTACAAGGCTATAGTTGCGCTGCTATGACGCTTAATTTTATTCGTGCTCTGCTCGATGGGGGCTTTGCTAATTTAAATTATCCGCAGCGTTGGGATTTACGTTTTGTTGAGCATTCTCCTAAAGCCGAGCAATACCATGAGATTGTGCGTTCCCTAACGGAATCGTTGGACTTCATGGAAGCGATTGCAGGTTACCGTTCAAGTAATTTGAATAAGGTTGATTTTTATACTTCCCATGAAGCTTTACACCTTCATTATGAACAAGCCTTAACCAGACATCTGCATGATGGGCTTTGGTATAACTTATCGACCCATTTACCCTGGATTGGTATGCGCACTGCTAAAATAGGCAGCGCTCATCTGGAATTTTTACGTGGCATTCAAAATCCAATTGGCGTGAAAGTTGGACCCAGCGCAACAAAGGAATGGCTGCAAGAACTCGTTGAAACGCTTAATCCAAATTGTGAAGAGGGTCGGCTTATGCTGATAACAAGATTGGGCGCGAAAGATATTGATAAATTACTTCCACCTCTTATTGAAGCCGTCCAAGAGACTAAATGTCCAGTAACCTGGTCTTGCGATCCTATGCATGGCAATACTGAAACCACTGCTGATGGCATAAAAACAAGGCATTTCGATAACATCCTCTTTGAATTAAAACAGGCTGTGAAAATTCATCGCGAAACGTCCAGTTATTTGGGTGGTGTGCACTTTGAATTAACTGGCGATAACGTTACTGAATGCATTGGCGGCGCGCGGGGTTTAAATGAAGAAGATTTGAAACGCGCTTATCGAAGTCTGGTTGATCCACGATTAAATTATGAACAATCACTGGAAATGGCTATACAATTGAGCAGGCATTTTAATTCTTTTGATAAAGACGCAAAACCTTCGATCAAAAATTAGTCTTCTGCGAAAACCTGTTTGAGATAGTCTGGAATTCTTTGTTCTAACCAGTAAACAGGTTTGGCAGGTAATCTGCCGGAAATAAAAGCCGCGTGGCCTCCCTTTTCACTCAATTCCAATAGTACATCCTTTGATAATTGATTTTCATTTGGAACTATGTCAGGAGTCATAAAGGGATCATCTTTAGCATGGATAATTAAAGTAGACGTTTTTATCTTGGCAAGATAATTCAGAGAACTTGACTCTCGATAATAATGATGAACATCACGGAAACCATGCAAGGGAGCTGTTACATTTTCGTCAAAAGTCCAAAAACATTGCCATTTATATACGTCCTTAAGTACCTGAGGCATATTTTCATCAGTAAAGCAGGTTTTTTTCTGTTCAAATACTTGTCTTAAACGGCGTAATAGATAACCCTGATAAACACGAGAAAAACCAGTGCTTATTCGATTTGCAACCATTCTCAATTGGAAAGGAACTGAAACAGCCACAGCTGCATCTATAAGGGACTGCGAGCCTTTTTCGCCTAGCCATTTAAGCAGAACATTTCCTCCCAGCGAAACTCCAACTACTGCTTTTTTAGTCTGAGGTTCTCTTTTTGACAGAATTTTAAGCAGGTGATCGAGATCAGCAGTGTCTCCTGAATGATAGGCCCTTGCCAACCGATTAGGTTCTTTACTTGCTCCTCTAAAATGCATTAAGACTGAGCGCCAGCCACAGCGATTGAAGGCGTGCATCATGCCAGCCGCATAAGATGAATCCATCGAACCGCCTAAACCATGTAAAAACACGACTAAGGGAGTTTTATCGGCTAAACCGTTTATCGCCCAGGCTAAATCTATAAAATCGCCATCCGCTAATTCGATTCGCTCCATTTTATCTGCCGGAGATTTAATTCTGCGCGCAAAAGTTGGATAAAGTGTTTGTATATGGGCGTTTGGTAACCACCAAGCTGGCTTAAAATCACTCGTTATTATCATGGCAATCACTATGAAAGGCAGGACTGAATTCATGAACCGCATCAATCATTGCGGCAACATGGTCAGGAGGAACATCTGGTGTGATGCCATGACCTAGATTGAATACATGACCACTGCCATAGCCATAAGACACTAGTACTTCTTTAACCTTGCTTTTTACACAATCTACATTGCTTAATAAAACCGAAGGATCAAGATTACCTTGCAAGCTTACTTTATTTCCCACCTGAGCACGTGCAGAACCTAAATCACAAGTCCAATCCAATCCAAGCGTATCGCAGCCGGTTTCTGCCATTTGGTGAAGCCATTGCCCGCCACCTTTTGTGAACAAAATAACAGGAATCTGCGGATGTTTTGTTTTTAAATCATTTACAATTTTAGCCATGTAATTCAATGAAAAATCTTGATAAGACCGGGTGGTTAAAATTCCTCCCCAAGTGTCAAAAATCATTAAAGCGTTAGCGCCGGATTTTACTTGTTCATCAAGATAAAGGCTGACTGTCTTTGCGAGTTTTTCTAAAAGCAAATGAGTCGCTTCAGGCTGGGTGTAAAGCAGGTGCAAAATCTTTTTAAATTCCCTACTTGAACGGCCTTCAACCATATAACAAGCCAAAGTCCAGGGACTGCCTGAAAAACCTATCAAAGGCAGGTGCTCTGGCATTTCACGTCGAATCAAGCTCATTGCATTCATGACATAGGCTAGTTCCTCTTTGGGATTCGGAATTTGAAGTGCTTCGATAGTTTTAATATCGCGAATGGGATTGGAAAAACAAGGTCCCTCTCCTTCTACAAAATAAAGACCTAAGCCCATTGCATCGGGGATTGTTAGGATATCTGAAAATAAAATGGCCGCATCGAGAGCGTATCGCCTTAGCGGTTGCATAGCGACTTCACAGGCGAGTTCCGGATTTTTACAAAGACTTAGAAAATCACCAGCCTTTGCACGAACTTGGCGATATTCTGGTAAATAACGGCCAGCCTGACGCATAAACCATACTGGGGTTCGCGGGACAGGTTTTCGATGTAAAGCACGGAGAAATAAAGATTCGCTTATAATACTCATGAGGATTCTGGAAGAAAGAAAAGCGTCGAGTTTATCATCATCCAGCTTTATAGTCTCATTAATTTATCAGACAGAAAGAGGCGCTGGTATTTCTTGATCTCTAAAAAAACGATTGTTATCCTAACTCGAAATTTCCTTAAAAGCGCGGTCAATCTTGGACTCTTTACAAATTAAAGGTTTATCGGTAACAACACGAATTGGTGTTCATGCCTGGGAACAACAAATAGAACAGCGCCTTCTGATAGATATCACAATCCCTTCTGATTTTAGCGAATGCAATGATGTTTTATCTGATACCTTTGATTATGAAAAGCTCTGCCAGCAGGTTACCCATTTTGTCGAATCGAACGCCTTTCAATTAATTGAAACTGTTGCAAACCAGATAGCTCATTTGATTAAAACAGAATTTAAAATTGCGCAACTCAGCGTTTCAGTATCTAAACCTCATGCAATAAAAAATGCCGCTAATATTCAGGTGACGATTAACAGATAATTCGCTAATCTTTGTGTAGCAATTCCGCACGAACCTCTTTAAAATTGCTCAAAATATTTAAAAATGGACTCTAATGGCAAAACAAATAATTTTCCAGGACTCTTTTCTCCTTTCAGGCATTATGTGTTTTAGCGGCTGTGGAACGATGATACGTTTCCTTCTTGAAGAAAGTTTTGAGGATTTTAAAAAAAAACAACGCTTGCCTGAAGATGCGCATTTAATTATCGATCCTCAACCTCATGGCTTAGGCATCCACCGATTAAAGTTAATTATCGAAAGCGAAAATGAAGCGTTTCAGTTATCCGAAAATTGTTTTGCTGAAATGAGTACTGAATTCAAACAATGTCTAACTATACCTGATGAATACACAGGTGCTGCATCGACTTTCCAACTCGTTGATTTAGAGGAAGAGAAACAAAAAGAAGCTTCAAACCGAACACACTGGATAAACATTATAATAAATGTTATTGCTATGGTTTTAATAATTGCTCTGTCAATTGTTTTTCCCCCTTCAATTCCCTTGACCATTATTTTAACGGCTATCTCTTTTATAACTACTGCCTTTACAGCTAGAGAATATCTGATTAGCTTCTACCGAAATTTACGTAATAAAAATTTTGCGAACATGACCACCACTGTCACCCTTGGCTGGTTTTTATCGCTGGCGCACACACTCTTTCATGTCATCGCAATGCCCTTGGCTTCAAGCTTTACCATGGTATTTATGAGCTTTCTTATGCCGGTGATGTTAATCACTTTTATAAATGGCATGGATGAAATTAAACGGCTCATTTTAGATAAATCCAGAAAAATGAATTTGCAAGGTATTAAAAGCCTTTTCCCTGAAATGTCGAAGCATTATGCTTGCTACGAATTGAGCAAAGAGCAATCAGCTAACCTTTCGCAATGGATAGCGGGTCTTAATGATCTTGAATCTAAGGCGTTGATTGAAGAGTGCCCTGATAAAATTAGAGAAATTAAAAAATCAATAATGGCACTTTTATCTGAGACTGACCTCGTTGACGAAAAGAAAAATTCCTTGCAAGAGGGAAGTGTAATTCAAATTAAACGCGGAGAGTGCTTTCCAGTTGACTGCATTTTGATTGAAGAACATACGATTGTTGATAGTTCACTGATCACGGGTGAGCCTAGGCAAGCAAAAAAATACTTAGATAAAATTCCAGCCGGTGCAATAAATTTTGGTCAAAACGTTAAAGTTTATGCCACTAAAAATACCTATAATTCTACTGTGACTCGTTTACTGTTTCCTGCTAACCGCGCAGCAAACAAACCGGCTAAAGAAGCTAAATCAAAATTCACCTATATTTATGCTGCATTGATTGTTATAGGGATTATAACTGCCATTGTCTTTCCACTGGCTTTAGGCGTATTCACCGTTCCTCTTTTATTTCAGAACTTAATGGGCATCATTTTTTCTGTTTGTTTTTGCACCATTGCCATTGCCTTGCAACTACCTGGCCTAATCAGCATCTATCATCGATCGAAAAAAGGAATTCAATTAAGGGATGAAGAAATTACTGAACGTAATGACGAAATTCATACTGTTGTATTTGATAAAACAGGCACGCTGACGACCGGTGATTCCTCAGTGGAATCCACCGATATCATCTCTGATTCTTTGTGGGAGCGAATTTATCTGTTGGAAAAAGAACAAGGTGCTGAACACCCCATAGCTAAAGCCCTGATGAAATATTATGGATCCCGAAAGCCTTCAAACATTATCATTAATGAAGTCGAAAACAGCTTAATCGATCCAGATAACCGTGGCTTGACAGCACTGGTTCAAGGGAAACAAATTCATCTTGGCAATGCTGCTTTTTTGAAAGATTCGGGAATTAAACTACCTATTCTGAACAATTCTAAAATCGAACAAGGCTTTTCACCCGTTTATGTTGCTGAGTCTAATGTTTATCAAGGTGTAATTTACATTAAACATGCGGTGCGTCCTGGCATAATTGCAGCTCTTACACGACTAAAAACTGAAGGGAAAAAAATTATTATGCTCACAGGCGATAGCCGAACTGCTGCTTTGGGTTTCAATAAACAAATCGACGGAATTTTCGATGCAGAGGCAATTCATGCCGAACAAACCCCTGAAAATAAAGAGACCTTTCTTAAAGAATTAATGGGGACTGCTCCTGAAGGGTTAAGATTTGTAGGTGATGGTTTAAATGACGCGCCCTGCTCCCGAATAGTCTCTGAAAAAGGAGGGATTTCCTGTGCAATGAATTCGGATGATAAGGCAGCGTTTTTTACCGATATTTGCTTAAATGGCTCTGTTGATTATTTATTCAGCCACAATAAAATCAATCATTTTTTACAAAAAATTGTTTTACAAAACAAAGGGATTTTAGCCTTTAGCACAACTGCTTTTATAGCCTTTATTATTAGCTTTTCAATAGCAGGAATTGCCGTTTCTCCTTTTATACCTTTGACTATTATGCTTTCAACAACCCTCTTTGTTTTATTCAATTCTTACCGAACCCAATTAGAAGTTGATATAGAAATGGATAAAAGTGCTTCATGGCCTAAAAAGCTTTTGGCTTCTGATTTATCAATCGCTTTGCTCATTGCAGCAAGCTCTTTGTTAGTGTGCGGTATTTTGATATCTACCATTGCAACAGGCGGACTGGCCTTGCCTGCATTGGTTTTTACCGCTGGAACTGTAGCTGCAATATCTAGCATTTGCACAATCGGAGCGATGACACTCTTCAGTTTATTTACAATATTAGTTGCCTCTTATTTTGTAGCAGAAAACTATAGTTCTACTCCATTAGAAGAGAAATCGGATTTAGAGTTGAAAAGGGAATTCAAAGGTCGGCAACCTTTAGATTCTGATGTAACGGAATCTGAGACCTATAGTTCAGGTCTCAATTTTAGCAAAAACTTAAAAACATCCTCTCAGTGTAATTTAATTGAGGAGGAACTCATTTTAAATTCTGCGCAATTGATCAAGGTCTAGTAGTTTAAACATATCTTAATTAGGGAATGTTATTTGCACTCTTTGTTTTCATCACATTAGAAAATACGTTCTAATTTTCTTGTTGGCAATTGAATCAAACACACTTTGAGGATCTGCCAAAAATTTATTTACTATCTTGGTCAATCTGCTCTTTTTTTCTTCCAAAAGAATAGCTTTTTCTTATCTATCAGCAGCATCCTAAGCTTCATGGATTATAACTTTATACTGTATTTCATATTAAATTTTCAGTAATTCTACTCAAGAAATTAGTGAAGGTTACAAGGTTTCTGAAAATTGCATTTGGCAAAAAAAACTTCGAAAACCTTCACCCTGTATTAAATTACCTTTTATTTGCTTCTTTTTTATCATTGTTAACAATTAAGCCTTCTCGCTCCGCAAGCATACCTTTTAGTGCTTCCATTGATGATGTTTCATATCCAAATATACCAAATATAGTTAAGCCAAGACGCTGAGTTTCTCTTAATACTTTAGTTTCAGGATTATTTCTGGCAAGTAAAGTTGCTTTTAATCGTTCGAATCCCTGATCAGAAACACCTTCTATCTGAGTTTTAAAATCTTCTAAAATTTTGGATTTAAGGTGATCGGCTTGTAAATGTTTAAATTCTTCTTTTATCCCAATGAACTTTTTATCGCTACCTGCAATCAAAAAATGATGTTCTCTCCCAACATTAGGTGAATTAGAATAAAATTCATACCTTTGCTGAATGGGCATTAGTTGTTTCACTATTTTAGCTTCATCCTTAGCAATGTGTTCACTATTTGGCTCTGGTTGAATCAATATGGATTTCTCGCCCTTCGGCTCTGATTGAACTGAAACTGTGTGTTCACTCTCCGGCTCTGGTCGATCTAAAACAGGTTGCTCCTCCATCGGCTCTGATTGAACTAAAACAGTGTGTCCACTCTCCGACTCTAATTGAACTGAAACAGGTTGCTCGCCCATCGCCTCTGGTTGAACTAAAACAGAGTTGTCATTCTCCGACTCTGATTGAACTAAAACAGGGTGCTCACTCTTCAGCTCTGATTGAACTAAAACCGTGTGCTCAATCTCAGGCTCTGATTGAACTGAAACGGGTTGCTCTCTCTTTAGCTCTGGTTGAACTAAAACAGTGAGCTCAATCTCAGGCTCTGATTGAACTAAAACGGTTTGCTCGCTCTTTAGCTCTTGTTGAACTAAAACAGTGAGCTCAATCTCAGGCTCTGATTGAACTGAAACGGATTGCTCAATCTCCGGCTCTAATTGAACTATAACGGGTTGCGCACTGTCCGGCTCTTGTTGAACTGAAACGGTGTGGTTGCCTTTTGCTTCTAAATCATCTTCAGCCTCTATTTGTCCCAAAGTTGATTCCTGTGTAGCTTTTTGAACTGGATTTATCTTTTGTATTGATATTTTTTCTCTTTTTATTAATTTATCGATATTAGAAACGAGTGATAATTTCTGATCACGGAATCCAATATCTTGTAACCCTAGAACAGGAGTAGATTCAATGTGTTCCACTTTGATTAACTGAATGGTTTCTTGTGGTTTTAAGTTTTCTGATGAGTTATCAGATACTTCTTTATACTCTGGTGGTAAGTCTTTCGGGCAATCTGAAAGATCATCAATGCTAACAGGTTCTTCTTTATACTCGGGCGGTAAGTCCTTCGGACAATCTGAAAGATCATCAGTGCTAACAGGTTCTTCCTTATACTCTGGCGGTAAGTCTTTCGGACAATCTGAAAGATCATCAGAGCTAACCGATTCTTGATTTTTTTTAGAAAGGTAATCTGCTTTTAAAATCGCGTTTACAGCGTCACGTTCTACCAATATTTCTGGGTCAGAAACTGCTCGCTCTTCAACGGTCTCTTCTAGCGATGTGTGCTTATAAAAATGCCCTTCCTTACAAATAAAGCCATATATATTAAAGAACGCATGAATGTTTTCAGGACTAGTTAAATCCTCAATAGTTGTATTTTTATTAACTTTATACCCGAGTTGATCATTATATATGAAGCCTTTTACTGCAATTTGCTCTTTTGGATGCAAGGTGTCGTATTCCAAACCATTTTCATGCATTGTAAGATGCAAGGTATTGATTTTAAGCTCAGATAATTCTTCTTTCATGGAGAGTATGAGTATATAGTCTGAGCTTTTTGCTTCTTGCTCAGAATTAGCTGTTATGTCTTTTTCTGAAATGGTAAATACAAATCCACTAGCTTCTTTAACAAATGATACTGTCTGCTTAGCAGATTGAAATACAAAAGTACCCACCTTTTTAAGTCCTTCCATAGAACCTTGAGCCAGATTATCTACCTTTTTGCCGACCCCAACTAATGTGTCCTGTGTAGAGGTTTTTACTGCTGTTGCTAATACAACTCCCTTATCTTTTAATTCAGAAGCTTTTTCTATACCAGTTTTAATAATTGATTTTTTTTCTTTTTTGTCTGGACTGGTTGCTAAAGTTGGATTGAGGTCAGGTTTCTTTTCTTTAGCTGAGATG
This sequence comes from Tatlockia sp., assembly GCA_013697955.1. Classification (GTDB taxonomy): domain Bacteria; phylum Pseudomonadota; class Gammaproteobacteria; order Legionellales; family Legionellaceae; genus Tatlockia. The sequence goes on from JACCVV010000016.1 coordinate 51,534, forward strand.
GGTTCTTTTATTTTTTTATCTTTAGAAGGTTTTTTACTCGATGAAGATTTATCTTTGTTTTTGTTAGAAGATAATGATTTATTATCTTCTTTCTTAGCGCTTGATTTAGAAATTTTAGAAGCTTCTGGCTTTAATTTCATTTCTTTAGCTGCGATGGGTTCTTCAGGTATTTCATCTTTGGAATGTTTTTTTCTACCTGGGAGAATATTTCCAAATAGGCTTGAGGCTGATTTATCCTTCTTAGAATTATTAATTTCTTTTTCAGTCTTAGTTTTAGACATTTACCTTACCCCCAGAACAAATTTTATAAAAAACTATTAAAATTAGACAGTTAAGTTATTTAATTCAATATAACTTATTGTAATTAGCACCATTAGCAATATTATACAGATTGAACATTAAGCGAACGTTAACAGAAAGAAATAGGTAATATTAAGGCTATGGAATACCAAAAAAAAAAGGGGAAAACACCAATTAAGGAAATAGGAAGATATTTATGATATTTATCAAACTGATTGAGACGCCTTGGTCTACTCTAATTTTATTTTCATCGTCAAAAGGGAATATTTACTTAAAACAGCCTGCAATACTAATATCTAAAGAGGCAAGAATTATACAAGTATTAGCAGATCAATTTCATGCCAGTGTACCTAGCGTAATTGCAATCAATAATGATTTACATTGTTTTCTAATGGAGGATGCGGGAATATCCCTACGCCTATTTCTAAAAGCCAGGTTTCAACCCGATCTATTGTGTCAATCAATTATACGTTTTACTTCAATCCAAAGAGCTATTGAAAATAATCTCACTCCACTTCTTAAACTAGCGATACCGGATTGGCGCATGAACACACTGCACAGTCAGTATAATGAGATTGTCAGTCAAGTCGATTTTTTGGAACAAGAAGGCATTACGGAAAATGAGATAAAAATGTTGCCAGAACTTAGGTTCACAACTATCAGAAGATTTCGAATTATTATCCCAATACCAAATACCTGAAACGATTGTTCAACCCGATTTTAACACCAACAATATTCTCCTTGATCCCCAAACAAACCAATTAACCTATATTGATTTAGGTGAAATAGTTATCACACATCCTTTTTTTTCATTACATAATTTTCTTCGCCAAGCTATTATTCATCATAATATACAAGAATCATCAAGTATCTACTTTAAACTTCAAGATGCTTGTATTAAGAATTGGCTAAATTTGGGGACAAAAAAAGAATTGCTAAGGGCGTTTATATTAGCAAAAAAATTATGGCCCATTTATTCAGCTGTCGTTTTTTATCGTTTCATGCAATGCGTTGATATAGATGCTTTAAAAGATCACTATGCTGACAGACCCAATCAATTTGCCAATATTTTAAGAGAATTTATTTATTCCTTATAGGTTGATTCAATAAGATAAAAAGTTCTAATAAAAGGCTAACCTATGAATTTAAGTTTTAAACCCCTTTCAGAGGCTGATTTCTCTCTCCTTCTTAAATGGCTCCAAGCGTCTCATGTTAAAGCATGGTGGGATCCGAAGATTCAATGGACTCCTGATTTAATTCATGAAAAATATATAAACTATGTCAAAGGCTATAAGTTAGACAATGGAGCCATCCTCCAATTTTTAAAAACAGCATCTAATTGTTACACCCATATATTGGTTACTCCAGAAATCACCAATCTTGCAGCTATTCGATCCTATGAAAAAGCAGGGTTTAAGAAAATTAACCAACAGCCAGATAAAAACGAATTATGGATGATTTCGGAACAAAGCAGCACTTTAGAAAAGCTGATTCTACAATTAGAGCAATCTCTATTAGATTCCTCAGTCAGAAAATCATTTGAACAATTGAATAAATTAATTGCAGATGATTTTGTTGAGTTTGGCAGCTCAGGGAAAATCTACAATAAACAAGATTGTATCGATCCCAATGAAAAATTCAGAAATTTTAAAATGATTGACTTTGAGATTAAGGAATTATCCAAGGAAGTCATTTTGGCAAACTATAAAACAATAGAAGAGGATGCAGTTACACTAAGATCTTCAGTTTGGAAACACTACGGTAATGAGTGGAAAATGCTATTTCATCAAGGCACAAAAGTTCCAATAATGTAGCGATTAACAACTATTAGATGTGAAGGTGGCGTTTGGTCCCTCACTGCTTTTTATCTATTAGTAAATAGAAAACTTTTTAATACTAAAAGAAGCTAGATAATGGATGGAACAATATCTAAAATTCCAAACAGACTAATGATTTTAACTAAGGACATACATGTGGATACTTTAATACGTCGTATCTTGATAAACATTTTAAAGATTGGTTTAAGTTATCAAAATGGAGTGGATTTAGACTCAACCTCCCAAAATTTATTTTTCAAACTTGAAGAAACTTTCTTTAACCTTCCATTCTCCGAATCATGCCTTTGATGCGTTCATTTTGTGCCAAACTAATCTGCGTTTTTTCAGCAACTGCACGTGAACTATAGGGACCGGCAATTACTCTAAACCACCCACCCTGTTGAGGCGAAGTGGCAACAATATTCACATCAAAACCTTTTAAGGTTAAGGCTGCTTTCATATGTTCAGCATCTTGCCTGTTTTTAAAAGCAGCAAGCTGTATAAGATAGGAGTCTCTAGTTCCACCACCTTGTGCTACGGCATTGCCTACAACCACAACAGGAGACTTACCAGACGTAGCAGCAGGAGCTGGTTTTGCTGCAACTGATATAGGCTGTGCTGTTTGCGGTTTAATCTGAAGTGGTTCAGGCTGGGGTTTGGCAATCGGAGCGGGAACTGCTCCTCTACGATCTTTGGCTAAAAGGGTATAAAACTCAAATTTGGGTTTTGGTAAGTCTGGCTGTTTTAGAGCGACTTGGGCTTGCGGTTTTACTAAATTTTGTTTCGATAAAATATTGTTATTAACCCACGAACTTAAGCTGGTGAAATCAAACACAGTTGCTGCCAGATAGCCGCATAAAAATGAAGCCAGGAGCCAGAATAGTTGTTTTGGCGAATTCTTTCTACGCACCGCAGGCCTTCTTGTTCCGTAATCCTTTGCCATCACATGCTCTCAGGAGTTAATACACCGATTAATTGCAAACCGTTTCGTAATACTTGGCGTATAGCCTTTGATAAACATAAACGAGCGGATCTTAAGCTTTCTTGTTCAGGAAGCAATTGTACTGCATTGTAATAACTGTGCAAGCCAGTCGCTAATTCCTTTAAATATTTAGCAAGCTGATTAGAAGCTGATGTTGCTTTAATTACTCCAGGATAACTACTAACAAGTTTGATCAAGGCTTTTTCCTGTGGTTCAACTAAAAGGTTTATATTTGCTAACCCTTTTTCTTCATCCCAATTTAGACCTTGCTCTTTTAGCTGTCTTAGAACTGAACTAATCCGAGCATGAGCATATTGAACAGTATTATCCAATTCAAGATTGGATGTAGAATTCAATGGGTCTTTATCAAACTTTCCAGGACCAAAAAGCTCGCCTTTCTGCAAAACCTCTGCGATAACCTGAGCCTCTACCTTTTCATTAATAAAGAAATTAATAAAACCAGGCTCAGCGATTTCAACTCGATCTACCGCAGCATGAGCAGGAATGTTATTAACAATTAGCTCAGCTATTCGAAGTGCTGGAAGATTGAACGGCTTGGCAAGCATCAAAGCTAGGTTGGTCGAAAAATCACCCCGATTCACATCATTTATTCGATCGACTCTAATTTCAACCAACTCTCCATTGCCGAGAGAAGACTGCTTAAGACCTTCAAGGGCCTGTTCGAGTAATTTTTCGACACTGTGTTTCATATGTCTTTTTCAATTGCCAAAAAAGGGGGTATTATGCGCTTTTTCATATTTTTTGCAAAGGCCGAACTTCGATACTCCAGGTCTTCTTTGATTCTCAATAAAAAATAAATAATTCATCGAACCCTTTGAAAGCGCTTCTTTTAGCTGCTAAATAGGAGCTTTGCCGGGCAGGTGAAAATAAATCGACAGAAATCGGTTTCGAATTTTAATTGTTTCAATAAGAACACTTTTGTAGACTCTTGGTTTGTTAAAGCGTCGAAAATGCTCTTTGAGCAACATAGACCAATGATTCAAAGCATTCCAGGTTAGGCAAGCTGTTTGCCAATTACAAACCATTGTTTATTAATTTAGCACTATGCGATAATTATCGAAACAGGTAGATTACCTCCTCTGAATTAGTTTAAAAACAGGAAAATATATGAAACATTCTAAACAAATACTAAAAATAACATTGCTCGCGTTTACCTTGGCAAGTTCACCTCTTACTTCATTCGCTGACTCCTTACAAAAACAATTTGTTGACCTTGAAAATTCTTCAGGAGGACGAATTGGTATAAGTGCAATCAACACTGGAAATGGCATGACAATAAAATATCGTGCTAATGAGCGTTTTCCAGTGGGTTGCACAGCTAAAGTTATTGGCGTTTCTGCCATTTTGAAAAAAAGCATGACCGATAAAACTTTTTTAAACCAAAGAATAACCTATAGCAAAAAAGACTTGACTAACTGGACACCCATTACAAAAAAGCATCTTCGCGAAGGCATGACCATTGCGGAATTAGCAGCTGCGTCAATTAGTTATAGCGATAATACTGCGATGAATCTTCTAGCAGCAAAAATAGGCGGCCCGAAGGGGATTACTAATTTTGCCAGGTCTATCGGCGATGAAGGATTTAGACTTGATCACGGCTGGCCTGAGGAAGCTATGTCTGGGCCGAAGGATTTGACCGATTCAACTACTCCTTCAGCGATGGCTAAAACCTTTGAAAAGCTCGCTTTAGGAAAAATTTTAGGTCTTCCTCAACAAAAGCTTCTACAAACTTGGCTAATCAATAATAGGACAGGAAAACATCGAATTCGTGCGGCTGTTCCAAAAGGTTGGATTGTTGGAGATAAAACGGGTTCAGGTTTCTTTCATGGAACAACAAACGATATCGGTTTAATTTGGGCACCGAAATGCAAGCCTATAGTTGTTGCAATTTATTATACCAATGATAAAAAAGAGGCGGTGAAGCGCGAAGACATTATTGTCTCAGCTACCCGCATTTTACTAAAAGAATTTGCAGGAACCGACCAATGTATAAAGCGATCCCTGCCCAGCTGAGCCTACCAAGGCAACATTTGCCCTTGGTAATCATACATGGTGTCAGCATAACAATTAGCTTTGTTGGCTTCAATCACTTGAAGCATTCCTCTTACGCTATCTTCCGGGTCAATGGGAGCATCAGGCCCGCCCAAATCGGTCCTTACCCAACCTGGATGAAGCAACATGACTTTAATTCCTCTATCAGCAACATCGATTGCAAGAGAATGCATGACACAGTTTAAGGCTGCCTTGCTGGCTCGGTAGGCATAAGAGCGTCCAAAAAGATTCGTTGAAATAGATCCCATGATTGAGCTAATTGAGACAATTAACTTATCCTCTCCCTTTTGCAGACTGGGCAAAAGGGCTTCACTTACCTTTAAAGGACCAAAGCAATTAGTATCCATTACTTTTAAAAAATTGGCTCGCTCAATATTACCGACTGTTACTCCTTGCTCGCCGGTAGTACCAGCATTATTGATTAGCCAATCGAGAGAAATATCACTCATTAGGTCTGCAAGGTTATCAATACTGTTATCATTGCTCACATCCAGATCGATAATTGATATCTTTGGATACGTTATAGCTAATTGCCTTAAGAAAGAAGCTTCCAGAGGCTCACGGCAGGCTGCGATAATATCCAAATTAAGTTCTGCGAGCTGTCTTGTAAACTCAAGCCCCAAGCCACGGTTTGCGCCTGTAATTAATACTCTTTTCACGTGTAAATCCTTTTAGTCTCGGTTATCAAAGTTTAGCAGTTTTTTTGGTACAGGGCTTTGGAGGCTCTTTAATGAAAGATTTGCTAGATTGCCCCATCCTCTCTAGCTGTTGCTGTGCAATTTTCAATAATTAAGGGGAGATCCTGATCTGCGTTAATGAGAAAAATATTTCTTCCCTTAAAAACATATTCAATTGCCAGGATATTTTCCCCTGGATTGATGACGCCTTGATTATGTATTGAATTGGAATTTAAGGTTTTCCAAGGATATTCGTGTTCACTATTGAAGCCCATTATAATTTCTTCATTAGAATTGTTTACAATTTTACAATTAACGTTATAGGAAACACGATTCTCCAATTGATCAAAACTAAGCGTAAATTTGCTAGCTGGAGCCAGAGTACCACCTGTTAAATTTATCGAATCTTCTGCAAAAGAAGATTGTATTAGAAAAAAACCGAGCAAAAGACCAATGGTCATTTTAATTGTTAATCTCATTCTTAATTACCTCTTATCTTTTGTTATCCAGTTAAGGCCCCTTTAAAGCAACCGCTAAACAGCTTTCTACAAAAATAGATTCTTCCTGGTCTGCATTGATCAATATCAAATGGGGTGAAAAACTGGTGATAGTATACAAATACAGTGTATTTTCTTCTGGATTTAATGAGGCTTGATGAAGAAAATCTTGACCATTTAACTTACCTCTATAGCCAAAACCACCAAGGGTATCATCACTAGAGGTCGCTATAATCACCTTATCTGTATTAGGATTAATAATTTTACAAGTTAATTCATAGTAAATATTAGGAACCAACACATTCAAAGGAATTTTCAGTCTTTGAGCAGGAGGAATATTTCCACCCTTCAAGGTTATAGTCGAGGAGGCAAGGACTGATGAATTAATTAATAAACCCAAAAGTATTGCAGAACCAATTGCAGTCATTTCTTTTTTCATTATTGTACACTCTGTTAAAAAATTACTTCTAAAGCCAGGCAATAGCTTCTGCTGTGCAATCATTCACAGTAACTAAATGTTGCTTATCAACATTAGTAAAGATGATATTGGGCGTTTGTATATCATATTGTCTTTTTATTTTACTAACTGCTTTGATAAAAAAGGTATTTTTCCCAGGTTTTAAAATTTTCTGCGACTGCATATGATCTCCATTCAGGGTCATCCATCCAAATTCAGGATAAATGCTGGAGCCTGCGTTAAAGGGTATTCCTACTTGGGAGGGATTGGTGATATTGCAAATCACAGAATAACCAACATCAACAATTATTGGTTCCAGATAAATTGTTAAGGTGCTTGAAGGTGAAATATCGCCCTGATTGAGTTTTAAAATTGAATGGGCTGCGGCTGAGTTTATAAATAGGAAAAACATTGCAGCATATAATGTATAGCGGGCTATTTTCATAGACAAACCTATTTAATTGAATAAATTTCGGCCTATTATATTTATATTTTTACCCAATGTCTATAAATTAATCAATTTGGCTTTTTTGGCTGAAGTCGAGCTGTAAAATCAGCTTGGCTGGTAACCACAGCTTCGCAATTAAAACCACGGCAAAAATAAGCACAGGCTTTATCTTGAGGTTTTTTTAAGGCTAGTGCTTCGGGAAGATTTTTAGCAGTATCGGGAATTGCAAAAACTATATTGTTATTGGATTGCGCTTCATCCTTCCATGCCTTGATTTCATTTTTATCACCACGAATCACAATCATTTGAGAAGGCTTTAAGTAGGCTTGTAAGCCTGATAATAAAGAACAATGTTCGGCCGGATATTGCATAAGCATTGGCCACACTTCTTGCAGAATTTTTTCTGCCGCATCAAGATAGCGTTTCTCTCCTAATAAATGACCAAGAACCAGAAACACTTGCAACAGCACGCCATTTCCAGAGGGAATTGCCTCATCCATCATGGCTTTGGGGCGATAGAGTAATTTTTCGTGATTTTTAGCAGTAAAAAAGAAGCCGCCTTTTTCATCAGCAAAAGAGTTTAAAACCACATCGGCTAATTTTATCGCAAATTCTAAATGTTCTGAATTCCACGAAACTTGCAGTGAGGTAATTAACGCATCAAGTAGATAGGCATAATCATCAAGATAGGCAGCAAGATAGGCCTTGCCATCTTTATAGGAAGCCAATAAAGCCCCTTTTTGCCATAACTTTTGTTGAATGAAATCCAGTGTTTTTTGACCTGCTGAAATATAGGCCAGTTCATTCAACTGATCTCCCGCTAAAAGTAAACCTTTCACCATCAAACCGTTCCAGGCGGTCAGGATTTTTTCATCACGAAACGGTTTGATGCGTTTACTGCGTTCGGTTAGAAGTTTTTCTTTGGCTGATGTAAGAAGTTTTTTGGCTTGATTTAAACTGATCTTTAAGGATTTTGAAACTTCAACAAGCGATTTTTCTACATAGAAATGCCAAAAATCATCAAAATTAGGTGCCTTATCAAGACCAAAATGAAGACGTATCAGCTCATATTCGTCTTTTGTTAAAAGATTGCGCACCTCTTCAGGTTTCCATCGGTAAAATTTTCCCTCTACTCCCTCAGAATCCGCGTCATAACTTGAATAAAATCCGCCTTCTGGAGCTTGTAAATCGCCTAACACCCAATCCGCTGTCTGCCGTGCAATCTCTTGGAAAAAAGGCGCGGGATCTTGCTTGGTAGCCTGGGCATAAAGTGTCAATAGTTGACCATTATCGTAGAGCATTTTTTCGAAATGCGGGATATTCCAATGTTCGTCAACTGAGTATCGGTAAAATCCGCCTGCCAATTGATCATAGATTCCCCCCCTTCCGATATGCATTAATGTTTCAATGGCGAGTGGAGAATTATTATTCAATAAATAATCAATTCGGCTGGCCTGAGGGAACTTTGGAGCATGACCAAATCCCCCATTTAGGACATCATAATGCTGCTTCAAAGTTTTAAGACCTAATTGAAGCGGCTCAACGGTAAATTGATGATTATGCTCTTTATCCGCTTGCTGACTTAATATCTGACTGATTTGCTGAGACTGATGTTTAATTTTTTCAGGTTGAGTGTGATAAAAATCAGCTATAAGTTCCAAGACCCTTTTAAAAGCCGGTAATTGAGGATGTTCCTCTTTAGGAAAATAAGTGCCGCTAAAAAAAGGGATTAGCTCTGGCGTTAAAAAAATCGTTAAAGGCCAGCCTCCGCTTTGCTGGGTTAAAAGATAATGGGCAGTTTGGTAGATTTTATCTAAATCAGGACGTTCTTCTTTGTCAACTTTAATATTAACGAAAAGCTCATTCATTATTTTTGCAGTTTCTAGATCTTCAAAGGATTCATGCGCCATAACATGACACCAATGACAGGCGGCATAGCCGATGGAGAGCAAGATGGGTTTATTTTCTTTTATAGACTTGTCAACGGCCAATTTTCCCCAGGAATACCAATGAACGGGATTATGAGCATGCTGCTGTAAATAAGGGCTCGGCTCGTTAATGAGATGATTAGCTTCTTTAGACTGCGGCATTTTGATCTTCCTTAAGTTTTACTTTTTTATCACATCATAAAGTTTTTTAATTTGTCCATCCTGAGAGAGCATAATTGCAATAGGCCGAGTGGATTCAAAATGAGCAAATACAATCATCATCATGACCGTGATGGGTACGGAAAGGAACATTCCCAAAACGCCCCAAACTGCTCCCCATAAGGCTAAGGCAAAGAGAATAACCAGGCCGCTTAAATTTAGGGATTTGCCAAGAAAGCGCGGCTCAACAAAATTCCCCACTATAAATTGAATGGCTACTATGCCTGAAGTAACCATTATAAAAGGGAACCAACTATCAAATTGCACCAACGCAATTAAGGCCGGAAAAGCAGTCGCAATCATGGCGCCGATATTGGGAATAAAATTGAGGAAGAAAATTAAAAGTCCCCAGAACTCAGCAAAATCCAAGCCAACCGATTTCATTATAATCCAGCTGGTTGTAGCCGTGAAAAGACTCATTAGCGTTTTTAAACCAAGGTAAGTTTGTGTGTCCTTTATAATATGATTTGAAATGTTATTAACTAATTGTCGAGGTTTTTTGTCTGGAAAAAGAGCTACCAGCTTTTGTCTGAAATAATGCTGTTCGACAAATAAAAAACAGACATATAAAGCAATTAAAACAGCAGAACTAGTGATTGTGCTAAAGACGCCGTAGATATTGACCAAAATATTTTGAACGCTTAAATTTTTAACAAAATTGTCAGCAGACACAAAGGAGCGGATATGAAAACGCTTATCAATCATATTAAAAATATTGGTTAAATTTTCCTGATAACGAGGTGCTGCAGCAATTACATCGCTGACATTGTTGGAAATAATATCAATAAGAATTTTAATTAATCCTGCAACAACCAGTAAAGCCAGAACCATTGAAACCCAATCAGGCAAATGCTCTTTCAAATAAGGTATTGATTTTATGCCGTCTTTAACTGTATTTAATAAATGCCAGAAAAAGATTGCTATAACTATCGGAATTAATAAACTGCGTCCCATAATAAGTAAATAACCAATAATCCATACCGAAATTAATCCTGCCGTAAAGGTAAGGGTACGATTCATTAAAAAAACTCCTGATTTTTCTCAAAACGTTTGGGTTAACCAAGTACAATCCTCTAAACTCTAACTTATTTTCCTGCTATTATCAGTTTTTTTCTGCCGAAATCTATCGTGCTCTATCAATCTTGCGAAATCTTAAGCGGCGTTGGGCCAACTCTAGGCGCAAAACTCGGTAAATGTGGTATCAATACCCTTGCTGATTTGCTTTTCCATTTACCATTCCGCTATCAAGACCGAACAAGAATCACAGCACTTGGTGATTTGCGAGCTAATGATTGGAGCGTCATTGCCGGTAAAGTTTGTAAAACTGAAATTAAATACGGCAAACGCATGATGCTCTATTGTTATGTTGAAGATAAGACCGCGATTTTAAAACTTCGTTTTTTTCACTTTAACAAACAGCAAATAAAAGCGCTTAATGAAAGCAAAATGATCCGTGCTTTTGGCGAGGTAAAGGAATTCGCAAATAGCTTGGAAATGGTACATCCTGAATATCAGTTATTAACTGATGAAGAAAATTGTCAGGTGGAGGAAACGCTTACTCCTGTTTATCCTTCAACACAAGGTTTAACCCAAAAACGACTGAGGCAACTGGTAAAACTTGCATTGGAACATTGTGGAGAAGCAATCCATGAGCTGGAATGGATGAGCCCTGAACTTTTAAAAAAACATCGTTTTCATTCTTTGTCCCATTCGCTTAATTTATTGCATAATCCAGAGCCTGATACATCCATTCAAACTTTGGAAGAAGGTTCGCATCCCGCCTTGCAAAGATTAGTTTTTGATGAATTATTAGCACAACGTTTGAGTATGCAATTTGCCAGACAGCATCGCTCAAACCTCAATGCGCCTGTTTTAACAGTTGAGCAAGAATTGAAAAACCGGTTTTTACAGCAATTGAGTTTTGTTCTCACTTCAGCTCAGTTTCGGGTTAGCGAGGAAGTTGCCAAGGATTTATCTTCATCAAAACCAATGCTGCGTCTCGTTCAAGGTGATGTCGGTTCAGGAAAAACGGTTGTCGCTGTTTTAGCAGCCCTTCAAGCCATTGCGGCTGGTTTCCAAGTCGCTTTTATGGCACCTACAGAATTACTTTCTGTGCAGCATGCACTCACAATTGAACGGTGGCTAAGTCCTTTGGGTATAAACTGCCGTCGGCTTAATGGAAAAATGAAAACCTCAGAGCGTCGTGAAACCTTGGCAGCGCTTATCAATAATGACTGCCAATTATTAATTGGTACCCATGCCTTGTTTCAAGAGTCAGTAAATTTTGCCAAATTAGGTCTAGTTATAATTGATGAACAACATCGTTTCGGCGTTGAACAGCGTTTGGATTTACAACAAAAAGGGCAAAAAGCTGGACTAATACCTCATCAATTATTAATGACCGCAACGCCTATTCCGCGCACTTTAGCAATGACTCAATTTGCTCATTTAGATATTTCCATTATTGACGAATTGCCACCAGGACGAACGCCGGTTCACACTTCGATTGTTAATCAAGAAAAAAGAGATTTTATTATCGAACGATTGCAAGCAGCGATAGCCAATGGTCGGCAAGTCTATTGGGTTTGCACCCTAATTGAAGAATCTGAAAAATTACAGTGTATGGCAGCTACCGCAACAGCAGAAAACCTACAAGAATGCTTGCCGCAAATTCGAGTTGGGCTGATTCATGGTCGAATGAAAGCTTCGGAAAAAGACGCGATTATGGCTGAATTCAAACAAGGCAAAATTAATTTATTGGTAGCAACGACCGTTATCGAAGTGGGCGTTGACGTTCCTAATGCCAGTTTGATGATTATTGAGAATTCAGAACGTTTAGGTTTATCTCAACTACACCAATTACGCGGCAGGGTTGGTCGAGGCTCTGTGCAATCCCATTGCATTTTACTTTATCAATCCCCCTTATCTCAAAATGGCGCCGAGCGTCTTAAAGCCATTCGGGCAACCACTGACGGTTTTATAATTGCTGAAAAAGATTTGCAGTTAAGGGGCTCTGGAGAATTACTTGGAACAAGGCAAACAGGATATCAACAGTTTAAAATAGCCAATTTAGAGCGCGATAAAGAACTGTTGCCCAAGGTTGCTTCATTAGCCAAGGATTTAATTAATCAAAAACCCGACCTTGCATCTAAAATTGCAAAACGCTGGTTGGGTGAATTTGAATCTTATCTAATTACCTAAATTATTTAAAGTTTGAAGGTTTTCTCTTTTTGAGGAACCATTCTTTCTTCGCAGAATAATTTCAAACCTGCAGCTCTATATTGATTAACCTGATTAGCAAATTCGGGATCCAGAATATTTCTCTTACTTATAAAATCGTTCACATTCGCCTTATACTGTTTCATTTTTCTTTCGGTTCTTAAATTAAAAGAGGTCATTAATCCCTTGTTCACTAGCAGATCTTTTTTAATCGAGTCTTCTGCTGTCTCTCCCTTTTTATTAACTATTGTCTTCTTTTCATTTGTTTTAAAAATAAAGCTCTCAAGACTTTGATTAACAATTGATTCATTCTCTTTGTTTTCATCATCTTTAGTATATTGCAATGATCTTAAAAAACGTGCCGGAAGCATTGTGGAAGTAGTGTAATTAATTTTATCCGAGTAACTTTTGAATATAGTTTTTGGAGCATTTTTTCGCTTACCCTTTTGCTTCATATACTCCATCAAATTAACAGCATAATCCTGATCAGTGGGTGTGGATAACATCCTTGCCGTCTCAATTGACATATAAGTACAACCTCTCCCCTTCTGCAGCTTAACTTCAGAATCATAAACTTTAATGTTTGCCAATGGAGAAATCTCTTTTACAAAATCCAGTGTTACAACCTCGTGAAAAGGCGTTTCTTCTGGCAACGAATCAAAATGTAAGTAATTGACGACAGGAAACTCCCCTGTTTTATCAATTTTAAATTCGCCGCAACAGGCATGGACACCTTGATAATAGATAATTTGGAATTTGATGATTTTTTCTTTAGTTTCATTTTCGAGCAGGTTTTTGATTTCCTTTTGTAAAAGATTAAGATCATGACTTAAACAAATAAATATAGAATTTTTTGTTTCTTTCTTACTCATTTTTGCGGCTAAAATTAAGGTCATCTCCTCCACACCAATATTTCCTAATTTTTCAAATTTTCTCATGATTCTTTCTTTCTTAAGCTTATTTAAAATCTCATCGCCACTGGCGTTATTAATAGCTATCTGAGTCTTCACTTTTTCGAAAAATTGATTAAATTCATCATTTTTGGATTCAGGAATAGTATTTCTTGAAACCCAGAGGATTGTTGCTTCATTTTTAGTATGGGCTGCAATATCTTGCAGATCCTTATCCTTGGTATCAGCACCTTTTTTCAAGAGAAAATCCGCAAGCTCGAGATTGTTAGTGGCAAGGGCAATCCCTAATAACCCCTTTTTCAATTCTCTATTGTTTATTTCTGCACCTTTTTGAAGTAAATAAGAAATTAAATTAAGCTTTACCTGCGTGGTTAGTTCGGGGCTGCTGACCGTTTCTAATAGAAGGGTTTGGCTTTCTAACCCTTCAGGACTTTCATAAGTCATATTTATATCGTTATTGCGTAAAAAATTTTCAAGAGCATCCTTGTTTATACTTCCATCCTGATATAGAAAAGAGTGAATCATATAAGCTCCAAGTGTATAAAAAGTATAGTTCATACCTGAAACTTAAGCTTTTGATGGAGAACGCCGGCAGAATAACTTTCTGGCTAAGATTTAGACTAATAGAAAGACCACTTAAAATAGGGTAGTATACTGACCATTTTGTTATCAGGTCATCCCATGTCGTTAAGAAACCCTAAAGCAGTCGCCCTAATTTCGGGCGGTCTCGATTCTATGCTTGCTGTAAAAGTTGTTCAAGCCCAGGGAATTCATGTTGAAGGAATTAATTTTTATACCGGTTTTTGCCATTCTGGCCATACCTCTGCCATTCGAAATCGAAAAGATTCAGCAAAGCCCTTACGAAATGACGCCTTGTGGGTTGCTGAACAACTGGGTATTCAACTCCATATCATTGACATTGTTGAACCTTATAAAGCCATTTTACTGAAACCAAGACATGGTTTTGGTAGAAATGTGAATCCCTGTCTGGATTGTAAAATTTTCATGGTGCAACAAGCTCATCAATGGATGCTAGAAAATGACTTCGACTTTATAATTACCGGTGAAGTCATTGGTCAACGTCCCAAATCGCAGCTTTCGCGAACTATGCCGATTATTGCCAATGAATCCGGTGCAGAAGATCGCTTGCTGCGTCCGCTTTGCGCTAAACTTTTGCCCGAAACCTTGCCGGAGCGCGAAGGCTGGGTGAAAAGAGAGCTTTTGCATGACTTTTCAGGCCGAAGCCGTAAGCCTCAACTGGGCCTTGCAACTTCAATGAATATTGATGAATTTGCACAACCAGCTGGTGGATGCTGTGTATTAACGGACGAAAATTATACGCGCCGTTTACAGGACATGTGGAAAAATCGCAATTCCCGACATTATGACCTTGAAGATATTATTCTATTGAAAGCGGGCCGCCATCTGCGTCTGGCACCGCATTATAAAATGATCATTGCTCGTGACGAAGCTGAATCTAATTTTTTAACTGGCTATCGCAAACAATTTATTCATATGCAAGCGGCTAAGCATCGCGGACCTATCATTCTAATCGAAGGTGAACCTGGCGCAGATGATTTGCTAACTTGCGCAAAAATTGCTGGCCGTTTTTGCTCAGGCAACAAAGAAGCAGAGGTAAGCATTAATCTTCATCATCTGGATGGCCGCTCAGAAGAATTAAGCGTAATTCCCATGCCTGCTGAAGAGGTCAAGCAAGAGTGGTATTTATAAATCATGGCTGATTATGAACTCGATGCACGCCGATTATTATGCCCAATGCCGGTTATAAAGGCCCAGAATTTTACGAAGCAATTGCAAGACGGCGATATGTTGACAATCATCGCCACGGATCCGGGCACTATGCTTGATTTACCATGCTGGTGCCGCATTAATGGTCATAAACTTATTGAACAAAAAGAGTCTGATGGTGAAATTATTATCACTTTGCAAATAGTCAAGGACAAGGGATGAATCAACAGGAACGTTATAAACTTGCTAAAAAAACAACCTTAATTGGCGCTCTAAAAAATGCCTTTTTAGGAACAATAAAAATCATAGGCGGAATTATTTTCCATTCACATGCTTTGATTGCAGATGGTGTCCATTCGTTTTCAGACTTGCTCACCGACATTATGGTGGTCTTTGCTTCAAAATACGGCAGTCAGGATGCAGATATTTCCCACCCCTATGGCCACCAGCGCATAGAAACCGCAGCTACCCTCTTACTAGCTTTGTTGCTTGTTCTAGCGGGCGCAGGCATTGCCTGGGATTCACTTGATGAGTTAATCAATGGTCATATCACAAAACCTGGTAATTTTGCTCTCATTATTGCCTTGATATCCATAGGCGCTAATGAGGCCTTGTTTCATTACACGCTAAAAATAGGCAAACACATCCAATCTTCTTTAATCGTTGCAAACGCTTGGCATCATCGCTCAGATGCCGCCTCTTCAATTGTTGTTACTTTTGGATTGCTTGGTTCTATCTTTGGATTTACCTATTTAGATGCCCTTGCTGCCATTATAGTGGGCTTAATGATTATCAAAATGGGGGTAAATTATGGTTGGTCTTCTGTTAAAGAATTAGTTGATACGGCCGTGGAGCCGGCGATGTTTGAGAAGATTGAAACCATTATAAAATCAATCGACGGTGTACAAAAAGTACATCAATTAAGAAGTCGCTCAATGGGCGGTGATATATTAATCGATGTGCATATTATCGTTTCTCCCTTTATATCTGTGTCGGAAGGTCACTACATTGCTCAACATGTTCATCGTGCTCTTTTAGATCAATTGGCAGCGATAAAAGATGTCACCGTGCATGTGGATCCTGAAGATGATGAAATATGTTGCCCATCGGTACACTTACCCAATCGGCACACTCTGGAAACTAATTTTATTCTGCCCTTAAAAAGCGATTTTCCGGAACTATCAGGCTGGACTCTACATTATCTTGATGGTGAACAAATTATCGACTTGTGCTTTTCAACACAATTTAATCAATGGGAAGTGCTGAAAAAACGAATTGACGCGGATTTAAAAACCAACCAAATTTGTTGCCAGGTACGATTCTTTAATGAACAAGGATCCAATCCCCATGAGACCTAAAATCATCTATCTCGATGCAAAACCACTAATCAATGATGGGTTAAATTTGGAAAGTTTATTCGAATTGGGGGATGTGCAACTCTTCGACATAACCGCTGATGAATTGATTGCGGAACGTGCTTGGGATGCTGAGATTATTTTGGTCAACAAAGTTAAATTGAATGAAAGCCATTTTAAACATTTACCTAAACTTCGCTTCATCGGGGAAACTGCTACAGGGATTGATAACATTGATTTAATAGCGGCTGAAAAGCGAGGTATTATTGTTAAAAATGTACCCAATTATGCGACTGATAGCGTAGCCCAGCATGTAATCGCTCTTTTATTGAACTTTTGCAATCCTGTTGACTTTCATAATCGATCCGTTCAACGCGGTGAGTGGCAGGCGCAACCCCATTTTTCCTATTGGCTTCATCCTTTAACCGAGCTTTCTGGACTAACTTTAGGCCTAGTGGGCTTTGGGCAAATTGCTCAAAAAGTAGCTATTATTGCTAAAGCGCTGGGTATGAAAATAATTGCCTATAAACCGCAAGGTTTCAGCTCGGATTTAGCTTGTTCAGTTTCATTAGCAGACCTTTTTATGCAATCGGATGTCTTAAGTTTGCACTGCCCCTTAAATAATTTGACAGACAAATTAATTAATAGCGATTCCCTAAAACAGATGAAAGCCAGCTCGATTCTTATTAATACAAGTCGTGGCGGCTTGATTGCTGAGGACGATTTGGCTTTTGCTTTAAATAAAAACCAAATAAAAGCAGCTTACCTTGATGCCCTGACACAAGAACCCCCAAAGGAAAATAATCCTCTTTTAGGGCTAAACAATTGTTTTATTACGCCACATCTTGCTTGGGCAACTGAGGCTGCAAGAAAACGCTTGCTAAAAGCAGTCTGTGAAAATATTATTCATTATCTTGAGGTTAGGCCAAAGCATTAATTTTTAGTTTTATAATTCTTTTGAGTACTGAGGAGCATTATGGCCGAGGCCACTTTAAAATTGATTTTCGCAATTATAACCTTTGCAATCATTTTGATTGGCGGTTGGTATCCTTTCAAAAAACGGGTTGAAACAGAAGAACATCATGATTTTCCAATCGGTGAGACCTTAGCCACAGGCGTTTTTCTGGGTGCTGCACTCTTACATATGCTTCCAGAAGCAAATAGCCTTTTTGTTGAAAAACATTACCATTATCCTTGGGCTTTTATTATTACCGGTGCAGTTTTTTTATTCTTCCTCTGGTTTGAACACCTCGGAAAAGAGCTTTATCATCACCACAATGCTTCACATCCTGCCTTTGCTATTCTCGCCTGGGCTATGCTTTCTATTCATTCCATCATGTTAGGAACTGCTTTAGGTTTAAATCATAATAATTCTGTGATAATCATGCTGTTTCTGGCCATTATTACTCATAAGTGGGCTGAAAGTTTTGCGATTGCGGTTCAACTTAATAAAAGTTCTTTAACCCGTTTTCAAAGTCTCTGCTTTTTCTTTAGTTTTAGTCTGATGACTCCGCTTGGTATCTTTATTGGTTGGTTTTTTGGCTATGGTGTTGAAACGAATTCCCTTTTTGATCCCATTTTGATAGCGGCTTCTGCAGGCACCTTCCTTTATTTAGGAACTTTGCATGGATTGGAGCGCTGCGTAATGGTTGAGCGCTGCTGTAATTTAGGTGATTTTTCTTTTGTTATAATCGGTTTTGCCTTAATGGGTGCAGTTGCAGCTTATATTTAAAAGACTAAACCCTTTCCAAAACGTCCTGCAAATGCTTCACTGCAGTAACCTCTATATCCAGTGCATGCTTTGGAGCATTGGCAAAGGGCACAATAGCCCTTTTAAAACCGTGTTTGGCAGCTTCCCGAAGACGCTCTTGACCACTTTGTACAGGCCTTATTTCACCAGCTAGACCAATTTCGCCAAAGATAATAGTTTCCCTGTCAAAAACTCGATTGCGAAGGCTTGATACCACAGCAGCTAATAAAGCTAAATCACTGCCTGTTTCAGTTACTTTTACCCCGCCAACCACGTTGATAAACACATCCTGATCATAGGTTGCAACTCCGCCATGACGATGGAGAACTGCCAGTAAAATAGCCAGGCGGTTAGGTTCAAGTCCTGCTGTAACCCGTTTGGCCTGCTGGCCATGCGATTCATCCACTAATGCCTGAACTTCAACCAACATGGGTCGTGAACCTTCCCAAGTCACCATTACAGCAGAGCCTGGAGTTGCTTCAGGTTGGCGGGAAAGAAAAATAGCAGAGGGATTGGCGACTTCCTTCAAACCCCGATCAGTCATTGCAAAAACCCCAAGTTCATTGACCGCTCCAAAACGGTTTTTAATGGCGCGAATGACTCGAAAACGATTATCGCTTTGCCCTTCAAAATACAAAACACTATCAACCATATGCTCCAACACTCTGGGTCCTGCCAAAGCACCTTCCTTTGTTACGTGGCCGACAAGAAAGACTGCAGTCTGCGTCATTTTGGCGAAACGCACCAGTTGTGCCGCTGATTCTCGAACTTGAGAAACACCACCCGGCGCCGAGCTGATTGATTCAGTGAATATCGTTTGCACAGAATCGATAACTATAACCCTTGGAGTTTCTTTTTGAGCGTGAGCAATAATGGCTTCAACCTGCGTTTCAGCTAACAAACGAAGATTCGCAGTCGGTAGCTGCAAGCGTTTGGCACGCATTGCTACCTGCTGCAACGATTCTTCACCAGTGACGTAAAGTACTTTTTGGGTTTGTGATAAAGACGCTAAGGTTTGAAGAAGTAAAGTCGATTTACCAATTCCCGGATCACCACCAATCAAAACGACAGAACCATCCACTAAGCCGCCGCCTAAAACACGATTTAACTCGGATAAGCCACAATCCATCCGAATTTCATGATCGATGACCACATCATCAATTGCTGTAACAAGTGAACGCTGATTTGCATAATGTCCCATTCGAGCTGTCCGGCCGGCCGATATCGTGTTTTCTTCCGAAATAGCATTCCAGGAACCACATTGAGTACATTGACCTGCCCATTGGGAGAATACGGCGGCACATTGATTACAAATAAAGCGGGTTTTGGTTTTCATTGTTACTCGATTTTTACAAAAAATTGAGCTTAGGTTGAAGCCCTAAACTTGTCAACGGAACCCTTGAGAAAAGACACCTCAAGCTATAGAGTATCTGCACCTTTATTTTGAGTATTTAGAATGAAAAAAAACTACCAATGGGCTGTAGTCGGAGCGGGGCCAGCTGGTATTGCTGCTGTTGGGAAGTTACTGGATCAAGGGATTCCCGGCAAGGATATTCTTTGGCTAGATCCTTATTTTAAAGTTGGAGATTTAGGACAGCTATGGCGGAATGTTTCATCCAATACAACAGTGCAGCGCTTTCTTGATTTTTTAAATGAAATTGACTCCTTTAATTACAAAAAAGCCCCAATTGAATTTCGCTTAAATCAATTAGATCCAGAAGCTACCTGCACTTTGACTGAAATTGTTGATCCTTTGCTTTGGGTTTCAGAGCAACTTCAAAAACAGGTAGAAACCGACACTACAGTTGTTCACAGCATGGATTTATCAGAGCGCTTATGGTCACTGGAAACGGATTTAAACCTTCATAAAGCTAAAAATGTAATCCTTGCAATCGGTGCTTTGCCTTCTAGCCTGAATTATCCGGGTGTTGATGTGATTCCCTTTGATTTAGCAATTAATAAAGAACGTTTATCCTCTTATGTGGATAAAAATAAAACTTATGCAGTCTTTGGTTCCTCTCACTCTGCAATTATCATTGTACAATATCTAGTCGATTTAGGTGTCAGAAAGATAATCAATTTCTACCGCTCACCCTGCCGTTATGCAGTTCAAATGGATAACTGGATTCTATTTGATAATAGTGGATTAAAAGGTAAAACAGCAGATTGGGCGAGGGAACATATTGATGGAGTCTTGCCGGTAAATCTGTTTCGTTATAATACAACCGAACCTAATATTGCCCGTTTTTTACCCGAATGTGACCAGGTTATTTATGCGGTCGGATTTGAAAATAGGAAAAATATCGTCATAGGAAATTATGAAAGTGCTAACTACAATCCGCATGTTGGAATAATCGGCCCAGGCCTGTTTGGACTTGGCATCGCCTACCCGGAACTCAAAGCTGATCCCTTTGGATCTATTGAACCGCAGGTGGGTCTGTGGAAATTCATGGTTTATCTAAACAAAGTGATGCCAGTTTGGCTTAAATATCCGAGCTAATTTACTCAAGACAATCTTTTTATTAGCCAGTATACTTTGGCAATTCATAATATAGGACGCCTCTGATGACCAAACCCATTCATTTTGAAAAATCAATGACAGAACTTGAAGAAATCGTCATGCAATTGGAAAAAGGTGAGTTATCGCTAGAGGACTCCTTAAAACAATTTGAAAAAGGAATCACCTTGGCCCGATCCTGCCAGGAAGTGTTAAATCACGCCGAACAAAAAATTGAAAAACTGGTTGCTTCAAGCTCGGAAAGTGGTGAAGCTTTAAATGATTAACCCAGTTCTCAGTCAATATTTAAATCATCATGAAATCCTTTTAGAGCGCTTGATTTCAGAAGCCTCAATCCCGGCACAGCGAATAAAAGAGGCAATAGTCTATTCATTATTCCCGGGAGGAAAGCGGCTGCGGCCCTCTTTGGTTTACTTAACCGGTGAGGTTTTGGAAGTTAATCCTAAGACGCTAGATTATCTTGCTGCAGCTATAGAAATCACGCATTGCTATTCATTGATTCATGATGATTTGCCAGCCATGGATAATGATGATTTTCGCCGCGGTAAACTGAGTTGTCACAAGGCTTTTGATGAGGCAACAGCTATTTTGGCAGGCGATGGCATGCAAGCTTTAGCAATAGAAATTTTATTAAACTACTTACCGGCAACCTTAACTTCGGAACAAATTCTCGTAGTGGTTAAGGAATTAGTAAAAGCGAGCGGCACTTTTGGCATGGTAAGCGGCCAAAGTCTGGATCTTTCTGAACTGGCGAAACCTGAAATTGACGAATCACAACTTCGTAGAATCCATAGTCTAAAAACAGGAAAATTGATCTCTGCCTGCATTGAAATGGTGCTAGCAACAAGCAATCCCCCTACAGAAATCTTCGAGGCTTTGAGAACTTTTGCCTCCTACCTTGGCCTTGTTTTCCAAATGCAAGATGATTATTTGGATCACTACGCCAATTCCGATATTCTTGGAAAAGGCCGAGCCTCTGATCTTGCCAACAAAAAAGTAACTTTTGCTAGCCTTTATCCACAACAACAATTGTTGGCACTAATCAATCAGCAATTTTGGGCAGCAAAAGAAGCATTGCTACCCCTAGGCTCCAAAGCCTCTAACTTGCTAGCACTTAGTGATTTTCTTCATCAACGCAGTGATAAGGTTGATGAAAACGCTTAAATTGAAAGGAAAAAAATGGATTACAATTATTTTCTGCACCCTGAACGAGCAATAAATGCAATATATGCCCTCTTTCTTCTAGCGATTGGCTTTTTTGTCGCCAAGCGATTGAGCAATATTATTGAGCGTTCTTTAATTAAGCGTTTTACACCCCATCACACCATGTTGATTAAACGCTCCATCTTTTATTCGATTTTTATTGTTTTTACTGTAACCAGTTTACAACATCTCGGTTTTAAACTGAGTGTCTTGTTAGGCGCTGCCGGAGTTTTCACAGTTGCAATCAGTTTTGCCTCGCAAACAGCTATTTCAAACCTGATTAGCGGGATTTTTTTACTTTTTGAACACCCTTTTAAAGTAGGCGATACGGTTGAAGTAAAAGGAATTAGTGGAGTTGTAGATTCAATTGACTTACTTTCTACCAAATTAAAAACGCAAGATAACAAATTGGTACGCATACCCAATGAAGCAATGATTAAATCCGAAATTACCAACCTGAGTTACTTCTCAACGCGTCGACTTGATTTAATCATTTCCATTGCCTACAGCTGCGATATCGTTTTAGTTAAATCGCTCCTTATGGATATAGCTTTTAACTGTGAACAAGTTTTAAAAGATCCCGAGCCAAAAGTAATCGTCAATAACTTTGCTAATTCGGCTATTGAACTCAAATTCATGGTTTGGGCAAATACTAATGAGATTTCTCTTGCAAGGGATAACTTACAAGAAATGACCAAAAAACGTTTTGATCAGGAAGGAATAGATGCGGCCCCTTCACAAGTCACCGTGCAGCGAATATAAATTATGGATCCAATAACTCATGGCGCATTAGGAGCTGCAACGGCGCAGCTGCTATTGATGAAAAGGGATAAAAAAAATGCATGGCTAGTCGGTGCCTTGGCCGCAATGGCTCCAGATCTGGATGTCTTTATTCGTTCTCAACAAGATCCCATGCTGATACTTTTATATCATCGTCATTTTACTCATTCTTTAAGTTTTATTCCTGTAGGCGCGTTTTTAGTTACTCTTGTTCTTATCCTTTTTAAACCCTTTAGAAAGCAATGGTATTACACTTTTTTGGCCGCTTTAATTGGTTATTCGACTCATGGTTTACTTGATGCCTGCACCAGTTATGGAACTCTGCTGTTTTGGCCTTTCAATCATGAGCGGGTGAGCTTGGATCTCATCGCTATCATTGATCCCTTCTTTACTGTTCCAATCATTTTAGGGTTAGTGTGGACCCTCGTAAATGATAACCGGATTGGGGTTAGTATAGGTCTTGGACTAGCTGGAATATTTCTGCTCTTTAACAGTTTTCAACATAACCGAGCCTTAGCGATCACAGAAAGCTATAGCAAAGAGAACCGTATACCTATATCCAGAGCCCGTTCTTTTCCCTTTTTATTAAGCTCGACGCACTGGCGCTCGGTTGTTGAAACTAATAATGGCTTTTTTATAGCCGATCTTTATCTTCCGCTTATGAATAAAAGTGAAGTGACCAAAGTGGGTAAATATCCGGTTTTCAAGAAAGAAGATCTACCAGAATTCGTAAAGATATCCCCAGGTCAATTGCGAGACTATAAAATCTTTGATTGGTTCTCTGAGGGTTTCGTTATTATAGCCGCTAGACAGCCCTTGATTCTTGTGGATGGACGTTATCTTGTTGGCGAAAACCCTGCTATAGCACTTTGGGGAATTCAGTTTGTGCCCGGACAACCACATGTCAAATCGGTTAGTGGAGTTAAGGTGTTTTCGAAAGATCATTTCAATTGAATGGGAAGAAAAATGAAAGTTGCTTTACTTGCCACTGGAGATGAGATCATTCATGGTGATACGCTTAATACCAATAGCTATCACCTTGCTCAAATTTTAAGTTCGGAAGGCTTGCGCTTAGGATTGCAGCTTGTTTGTAGTGATAAAGACGAAGAACTACGAGACTGCCTCCAATTTTTAGCTGTTGACCATGATTTAATAATAATTACTGGCGGCCTAGGCCCAACCTCAGATGACCGCACCCGTTTTGCCCTGGCGGATTTTCTTAATATTGAATTAGTAGAATTTCCAAGCGCTATAGAACATATTCAAAATCGTTTAAAGCTGAGCACAAAGGCCTTAAACCCTGGTAATAAACAGCAAGCCCTTTTTCCTGCAGATGCACAAATACTTGCAAATCCAAACGGCACTGCAACAGGCTGCTATTTTAGCTATCAGAATAAAATTTATATTTTGCTTCCTGGACCGCCTCGCGAATGCCTGCCGATGTTCAATAATTATGTTTTGCCCTTACTTCAGAAAGCCCAACGCAGCAAAAAGCAAATGCTGAAATGGCGTGTATTTGGAGTTGCTGAAAGTGAATTGGCTCAAGCCTTTGACAATGCTTTAACAGGACTGGATTGTAAAACAGGATATCGACTAGACACGCCCTATGTAGAATGTAAAGTGAGTTGTGAGAGTCATTTAATCGATATCGTTAAAGAGCGCATCGAACCTCTGGTAAAGCCTCACATCATTTCTACAGTCGAACAAAAAGCGTCGGAACGATTATATAAGTCGATTGCGAACAATAAACTCTCGATTGCGATTATTGACGAGGTAACCGGTGGCCTTTTACAAACACTGATTCAACAACCTGCTTCCTATCCCTTTGTAAAATTCCACGAAGATAACCAAGCGAAACTGCAATTTCATTTGCAGGGGCTCAATGAGTTTTGGTCAGGTGATGGAAATTTAGGCAAAACTAGTTTGATTATTGAATACAAAAACTCAAAAATTAGCGGAAAAGAAAGCCATGAAATCCCCTATCGTAGCCCTTTAGTCATTTATTATGCTGCAGAATGGTTAAGCTTTCGCCTTCTCCACCTTATCAATCAATTGGATTAAGAAAGGCCTCTCTCTCTTTTCTGCAGTCTAAGTACGCTTTATCAGTCTTGATACAGAATTTTATTTTAGATTGACAGTGCCTTACAAAATATTAAAAAATCCTTAATGTGTAAAATAAGGAAGGGTGCAGTGACAAAAGAACAGGATTTGGAGCGGGCTGAGCGTCGTGCCAAACGTGAAATTCGTAAACAGAAACAGCGTGAAGCTAATATTAATCGCGCGCAGAAAATGCATAAAGCGCGTATTGCTGCAAGCGATTTAATTTGTCAAACCCCAGACCTTCCAACCATTAATGTCGGATGTTCTGGTTGGTTTTACTGGCACTGGCGGGGGCAATTTTACCCCGAAGATATGCCTACTAAAGACTGGTTTAACCACTACAGCGATAATTTTGAAACAGTGGAACTGAATGCTCCTTTTTATTCCTGGCCTACTATTGCTAATGTCGCTATTTGGCAACGACAGGCGGGGATCAAAAAATTTGTTTATACTGTAAAAGTCTGTGAACTAATTACCCATATAAAGCGTTTTACTGGCACGAAAACCTTGGTTCAAGACTTTGGCTATATTTCTGATTTACTAGAACCACGTATGGGCTGTTTTCTTTATCAATTACCCCCCAGCTTTCACTATACTCCAGCTCGATTGCGCCAAATTGTTATTCAATTAGATCCCCGACTACGCAATGTTGTTGAATTTCGGCATATCAGTTGGTGGAATGAAGAGGTTTATACTGCATTCCGGGAAGCAGGAATCATTTTTTGTTCCTGCAGTGGCCCACGTTTACCTGAGGAGTTAATTTCTACAACGGATGAGGTTTATATACGCTTTCATGGTAGAAAAAAATGGTATTTGTATGATTACAGCGAAGAGGAGCTTATTGACTGGGCAAAGCGAATTTCCCAAAGTGGTGCTAAACGTATTTGGGCTTATTTTAATAATGACCGCGAAGGTTTTGCCATTGATAATGCCAAAACTTTTATAAGAATTCTTCAACTGTCACCCAATATTGGTTAACCCAAAAATGGAAATTTTTTAAAAAGTCATTAGAGTAAATCTCTTTTTACTCAATCTGACAGTTTTAAAAAAATTCAAAATGATCGAGCAGAAAAAGTATTATCCTAAAGCCTAATTTTGTATGTGGAGGAAAATGCAGTTAAGAGTTAGCCCTATAAATCAATACGATAGTATTCTGAGGGGTATTTTTCGCAGAATAATTAATTAATAATGCCACTCTTAATATACCAATTCATAGATAAGACCAAGCTAAAGGAAGTTAGGAAGTGTCCAAGTATTGACTATAACCTCCTAATACTTTTAAACCTTCGTTTCTTTCATCTCATCAATCAATTGCATTAATGCATAACTAAGTTGCTGAGTGCCTTCGCCGCTAATAGCCGAAATAGCAAAGACTTTTTCCTGCCATTTCAAACCATCCACAATGGACTCTATTGCTTCTTTACGTGCGTTGTCGTCAGCTAAAACATCCATTTTATTTAACACAAGCCACCGGGGTTTATTCAGCAATTCAGGATCATAAACTTCGAGTTCGTTAATGATAGCTTTCGCTGAATCCACAGGATCAGAACCATCAATTGGCGCCATATCCACTACATGCAAAAGTACACAAGTGCGTGATAAATGCTTTAAAAATCGATGACCAAGACCAGCACCTTCTGCAGCCCCTTCGATTAAACCAGGGATATCGGCCATAACAAAACTTTTATAGGCCGCAACTGAGACAACTCCCAAATTAGGATGCAGAGTTGTAAAAGGATAATCCGCTACTTTGGGTCTGGCGCTTGAAACTGCTCTGATTAAAGTCGATTTACCAGCGTTAGGCAAACCCAGCAATCCAACATCCGCTAACACTCGCAGCTCAAGGCGCAAATGCCTTGCTTCTCCAGGTGAACCCGGGCTTGTTTGCCGAGGTGCACGGTTGATAGAACTTTTATAACGGGTGTTTCCCAAACCGTGAAAACCGCCCTGCGCTATTAACAGAAGTTCTTCTGGATGATTAATATCACCGAGCACTTCGCCTGAATCAACATCATAAACAATTGTGCCTACCGGTACTTGGATAATTAAATCGTCACCTTTTTTACCGGAACAATTTGAGCCCATACCTGACTGGCCATTTTGCGCTTTAAAATTCCGCTTGAAACGAAAATCGATCAAAGTATTTAAATCAGAATTACCTTGAAGAATTACGCTACCACCATCACCGCCATCACCGCCATCAGGTCCACCGCGAGGAACAAATTTTTCGCGTCTAAAACTTAAGCAACCGCTCCCGCCATTACCGGCTTCAACTTTAATGATTGCTTCATCAACGAATTTCATAATTAGATAACTCAAAATAAAAAAAAGCCCCAGATACCGGGGGCACATAAACCTAAACCTGTCTCGTCTGCTCTAATCTTTAAATGCTTAAGGGGGCAATGATGCCCAGTGACCCTATCCTAGACAGACAAAAGTCGCCTAGGATTTAATCAAAAAATAGAAAAAAATTTTTGATCAGGACAAAAAAAATCGAGGTTAAATTAAATTAATTTTCTACTGCTTCATTCTCAACCGCTTTAATTGTCACAAACCTGCGATTTTTTGCGCCTTTAACAGTAAATTGAACAAGTCCGCTTACCAAGGCAAATAAGGTGTGATCACGGCCACAACCTACGTTTTCGCCTGGATGAAAACAAGTACCGCGTTGACGTACAATGATTTCACCTGCATTTACCATTTGACCGCCGAAACGTTTAACGCCAAGGAACTTAGGATTCGAGTCACGGCCGTTACGTGTACTACCGCCTGCTTTCTTATGAGCCATTTCTTTCCCCTTTACTAACCAATCGCAGTAATTTTTACTTGCGTATAATATTGTCGATGACCCATTTGTTTCATGTGGTGCTTACGACGACGAAATTTAATAATTTTGATTTTTTTATGGCGGCCATGCTCAAGCACTTCAGCTTTTACTGCAGCCTTTTCAATGAGAGGGGTACCTAAAGTGACTTTGTCGCCATCACTAAGCATGATAACCTCAGCAAAGCTGATTTCTTTGCCAACTTCTTCGGACAACAGCTCTAATTTGATAATATCGCCTTCTTTTACACGGTATTGCTTACCGCCCGATCTAATTACAGCGTACATAAGTCTCTCTCCAACTCGCCTGCGTGGCTTTTACAATTCAATAAAGTCGCATATTCTATTAAATTACGACAACGACTTCAAGTTGTATTTAAAATATTGTATACTGCGCCACCCTTTTGTTGTTTTAGATCTTTATTCTGGTCGCGGATAGAGAGAGAAACTACAGGTTAAAGGTTCAATGTAATCGCTTATCTCCTGAGTAATTTAATGAAGGCAGATTCAGCGTTACAGAATTCATCAATTATGGAGACTAAAATGTCAACAATCCTTTTAGAAGCTGAATCAAGATCAGACATAGGGAAAGGTGCGAGCCGCCGCCTACGCCGTCTTGAAAATAAAATACCCGCTGTTATTTACGGTGGCGACACAAAGCCTCAATCAGTTCATTTATTACAGAATAAAGTATTCAAAGCCCTGGAAAACGAAAGTATTTATTCCAGCGTATTTGATATAAGTGTCGATGGCAAAGCCCAGCAAGTGATCCTGAAAAGCCTGCAGCGTCATCCTTACAAGCCCGTTATTCTCCATATGGATCTACAACGTGTTTCCGCATCAGATGTATTGGTTAAACAAATTCCCCTACATTTTATAAATGAAGAAAATTCCAAAGGCGTTAAAGCTGGTGGTATTGTCACCCATACCATGAATCAGGTTGAAGTGCGTTGCCAGGCTAAAAATCTTCCGGAGTTTATCGAAGTTGATATGACTGATGTCAGCATGAATGATGTGGTTCACCTTTCTGATTTGAAACTTGCTAAAGGTGTAGAACTAACTATTGATGTTGTTGACGGAAGCCATGACTTACCTGTTGTCAGTATTCATGCTCCTAGAGCTGCTATGGTTGAAGAAACTCTAGAAGCAGAAGAAGAAACTGCTGCTCCAGAAGCCAAAGCTGAAGAAGGTAAAGACAGCGAATAAAGCTCGCTTTTACTTAAAGGTGGGTGAACCCCACCTTTGCTTTTAATTAACATTTTTTTAGACAGATCTCATGGCAATAAAACTTATTATCGGTTTACGAAATCCCGGTTCTGCCTATGAGCAAACTAGACATAATGCTGGTGGCTGGCTGGTCGAAGCATTAACCCAACGTCACAACGCTTCTTTTAAAACTGAAAAAAAACTCCATTGCGAAATAGCCAATGTAGACATCGGCAACCATTCATGCAAGACGCTCCTTCCTTTAACCTTT
Organism: Tatlockia sp.; assembly: GCA_013697955.1. Classification (GTDB taxonomy): domain Bacteria; phylum Pseudomonadota; class Gammaproteobacteria; order Legionellales; family Legionellaceae; genus Tatlockia. The sequence goes on from JACCVV010000016.1 coordinate 80,817, forward strand.
ATGAATCATAGCGGTTTATCGGTTAGAGAAGTATGTCAATTTTACCGTATAAACCCGGATGAAATTATTGTGGTTCATGATGATTTGGATTTGGCGCCGGGACGCATAAAAATTAAAACCGGTGGTGGTCATGGAGGCCATAACGGTATAAGAGACATTATCCAACAAATTGGAAGTTCTGATTTCCATCGCTTACGCGTAGGAATTGGACATCCTGGGCATAAGGATCTGGTTTTAAATTTTGTTTTAGGAAAGCCTTCTCAAGAAGACAGACAATTAATTTATGATGCGATTGATCGCGGTATTTCCTCAATTGGGACAGCTATAAGCGGCGATATTGCCAAAGCTATGAATTTTATAAATAGTTAACTAAACCCGAATCGGGATTTAGGATAAAGAACCGGTTAATCACCGGCAAAATTTGAATTGATGAGGTGTCAAATGGGATTTAAGTGTGGAATTGTTGGATTGCCGAATGTTGGTAAATCGACTTTATTTAATGCCTTAACAAAAGCAGGTATAGAAGCTGCAAATTACCCTTTTTGTACCATTGAACCTAATGTCGGCATCGTAACGGTTCCCGATCCTCGCCTGGACGCCTTATCTGCAATCGTAAAACCGCAGCAAGTGGTTCCCGCAACCATGCAATTTGTTGATATTGCAGGCCTTGTGAAAGGTGCGTCCTGTGGTGAAGGTCTTGGTAATCAGTTTCTAGCCAACATTCGCGAAACGGATGCCATTGCTCATGTAGTTCGTTGCTTTGAAAACAATGATGTTATCCATGTTGAAGGACGAGTTGATCCAATTAATGATATTGAAGTAATTAACACTGAACTAGCCCTTGCCGACATGGATACTGTTGAAAAAGCGCTGATGAAAGCGAATAAAAATAGCAGAAGCGGTAATAAAGATGCCATTTCTGAAAAACAAACTCTTGATAAGATAAAAGCACATCTGGACTTAGGCTTAGCGGTCCGTACTCTGGATTTAACTCCAGCTGAAGAACTTGTAGCTCGTCGACTCTTTCTTTTAACCGCTAAACCAGTCCTTTATATCGCAAACGTTGACGATAATGGTTATCAAAATAATCCTCTGTTGGATAAGGTTATTGCTTTAGCTGAAAAAGAAAATGCCTCAGTTGTTTCACTAAGCGCAGCAACAGAAGCAGAATTAGTGGATTTGGATGAGGCTGACCGTAAAGAATTTATGGATGATTTAGGCCTTGAAGAACCTGGTTTACATCGCGTAATCCGCGCAGGTTATGAACTTTTAGGTCTGCAAACCTATTTTACTGCCGGCGTCAAAGAAGTTAGAGCCTGGACAATCCCCAAAGGAGCGACTGCCCCACAGGCTGCAGCTGTTATTCACACTGATTTTGAAAAGGGTTTTATACGTGCAGAAGTGATTGCCTATGAAGCCTTTACAGCGAATAAAGGCGAACAAGGAGCAAAAGAAGCTGGAAAATTGCGTCTTGAAGGTAAAGAGTACATTGTTGCAGATGGTGACGTCATGCATTTTCGCTTTAATGTTTAATTAAACCAATAATGTATCTACCTCCAATTTTTATACTCCTCACAGCCCTTAAGACTTCAACAAGTTGGGCTAACCAACCTTGTCCAGAATTGATAAAAAACTGGATTAATACCAATGCTCCCAATTATAACATTCAAGGATTAAGCCTGAGTATCATTGAGGCTAAGGGTAAAATTTGCACCTTAGCTTACGTTTTTAGATCAAAATTAACCCATGCAAAAGTTAATGAAAAAACCTTGTTTAATGCCGCCTCAATCAGCAAGCCCCTAACTGCCTCCGTTGCATTGAAGGTTTTTTCCCAAAATAATTTTGATATTAACAAACCTATTAATAATTATTTGAAAAGTTGGAAGCTTCAAGCGCCGGAAGATCTGGATCCAGAAAAGGTAACTTTAAAAAATCTATTAAATCATAGTTCCGGCCTGACCGGCTTTCGCTGCATTGGATATAAACAGAATCAGCCCTTTCCGACCCTTTTAGAAGCTCTTGATGGTAAACCGCCTGCAAATACCCCGGCTGTAACATTAGTCTCTAAACCCAACACCCAATATTTATATTCGCCGGCTGCCTATATGATTGTGGAGCAAAGTTTAACTGACATCCTAAGAAAACCTTTTAGTCAAATTATGAAGGAAGAACTATTAAATCCTCTACTGATGACTCACAGTACCTTTGAACAACCCCTTCCTAAAAAATATTTTAAAAACCTTGCTTATCCCTATTTACCCAATGGTGAATTGATTGCAGGTGGACCGCTTAATTTTGCTGCGAAAGCGGCCGGTGGACTTTGGACTACGGCAGCTGATCTAAGTCGTTTTTTATTAGCCATTCAACATTCATTAAAAGCAATGGAATCAACAAATCTTACCAAATTGTATTTGACCCCTCTATTTTCAAAAAACTGGGGCTTAGGCATTCAGGTCAATCTGGATAAAAACGGATCTGAAACAGAAAAAGGCTCATATTTTGGCCACGGCGGTTTCAATTCGGGTTATTTATCTTATATGTTGGCAAGCAAGGATGAGCCTGTGGGCTTTGCTGTTCTTATCAATACAGCTCCATTAATGACAACTAAGGGCGAAGTTGTTCAGTTTGGATTTATTAAAGCACTGAATAAGCAGATTTCTACTTTGTATGATTGGCATTAAATTGACCAATTATTGCTTAAGTTAGACATTAGTGTATCATAAAAGTACATTTATGCTTTGGGTTCTTAATTATGTCTTATGGTAAGCACAATGATGAGTATTCTTATTTATTAAAATTTAAATTGTTAGGTGACTCTGGAGTAAGCAAAACCCCCTTACTTCTCGCTTTACTGATGACGAATTTACAGAAAGCTTTATTTCACATATTGGTGTCGATTATAAATTAAAGACAATTGAAAATAATTATGGCCTTTGTAAATTACAAATTTGGGATATTTCACACAGAGAACGATATAGTGATGCTTCAAAACAAGCCTTTCACAACATGAGCCTTGCATTTATCATTGTTTTTGATCTAACTAACCCAGAATCGTTTAATAATATTCAAAAATTGATCCAAGAGGTACAAAAGATAAGCGATTCACCCACAATTATTATCGTTGGTAACAAATCTGATCTGAAAAGTGAAAGAAAGATAAGTTATGAAGATGTTTTTGAATTTTTCCAACAGCTGAATTTACAATACAATTAAAACGATCCGCTTAAGTTCAACTGAAGATTTATGCGCCATCCTGCAACGATATAGTGAGGCCTCTCAGAAAATTAATTTTAACGAAATGACCCGCTTTTTTTCGCCGCCCAAAACAGGCTTGGCAACAATCTGTGATAATTTACTCGATAAAATTAAAATCCAAATAAGCTATCTGTAGAAAAATTGAATCAAATTGATGAAGCTAATCAAAAAAACCTGAAGCGCTTGGCAGAAACTATAAAGAGTATTCATGATAAATTCGGATTGATGCAGAACGTAAATGGGAAGCAGATACCGCTAGGCGGTAGCCTCTTTACCGGTATTTTTGGAAATGAACCAACGCAAATTGAGCAAAAACTTAGATCTGATATGATTTTAATTGCTCAAAGGTACGCAATCACTGATCCTAATACAGCAACTAACCGATTGATCGCTCTAAAACAACAGCTAAACGGTTTTGATGCCAGTCAAAGTGAAACTATTGCTAAAGCTAAAAAGGACGTTCTTGCAATCGAGAATAGAGCCTGTAAAAATAATTGTGTAACTGCAAATTCTAAATTAACTTATCGCGCAGCGATGAGAAAAATAAGGAAAAAGCATTGGACCAACAATTTGATATAAGACCTGAATTAATTGATGAATTAGCAAAATCAATTTAAAACGGAAAAAGATTTAGCAGCATTATCCAAACATCTTCTCAAACTGACTGTTGAGCGTGCGATGCATG
>JACCVV010000019.1 GCA_013697955.1 Tatlockia sp.
AACTACATCACGGTGCAGTACAATAATTATCGATTACATTCGTCTATTGGATACAAAAACCCAAATCAGTTTGAGTTTGAATATAGGATACGGGATTTAAAAAAAGCTGCTTAACTGGTGTGTCTTAATTTGCTTGACCACGTCATTGGAATCCTGTAAAAATTACTACAATTAATGTCAAACTATATTTTTCCGTATCATCAAATTGATCAGCTTATTTTAATCTCACTTTGTCACCATTTTAGCTTCCAAAGGATAATTTGAAGAACTCGGTCGCACAAAATTCATTGAATAGCATTTAAGATATTTAAGAGCATTTGCCTAATGAAAAAGAAGGAAGAGAAATCCGGGAAACCTTTTATACGCACAAAGTGAGATTAGAATTCGAAGATCTAACGTTAGCCCTAAAGGCAGCTAAGAGATGCACCAAGCAGCGGTTATATGTGCATAGTAGTAATTATTAATTATTTACCATTCAAGCTCTGAAATCATTTATAAGAGAATTAATGCTGTTAGATAGCATGGTGCAAAGAAACCTACTTGAATTTAGCTAATTAAAATTCAGAAGAGATAAAGATAAAAATAAAATTACAATTTTTTCGTTTTAATTTCTTCACTCGCCATTTGCTGTGGTTGCATACCAATCTCATCGGTAGTGATGGTACAAAAACCAGGTGTTTTGCCCTTAGTTAAGCCAGCTATTAATTGGTGTTTCCCAGCTACACTTGCTAAAGCATCTTCCAAATCTAAATGAATTTTCGGCGAAGGAATTCGAATAGACCAAAGCCCATCCTCCTTTCCAATAGTTACAAATTGCGACATAGGAATCACAGTGCCCTCAACATCACGCCAGCCAGCTACTGCACCTCTTAAAGCGTCGGGTTCTTGTAAATTCACCGAAAAAAATCCGCTCCCGTCGTTAAATTGACAAAGAACACCAGTAAGTGGATGAGTCGATGCCTGGGATTTAGAAACCCAAACTTGTTTAAACCATGCCTTTTGCGCAGTTACAAATTGGTCTTTAGATGGAGTTTCACCGGTTTGTAGGTGGCCATTTAGGCGTCCTGTTTGATTAACCAATAATTCAATGCCTGACCGAAGACCCTGGCTTAACGGCATGGTAAGCGGTTGACCTAGCATATCTACTTTGAAATTGAAGCCTTTATTCGCCTTAGTTGTTACCCCAAAGACCCAACTATTATTAATTGGATTAAATTGCAGAAATGCGCGACCCACCCGCCAATTAGTCGTTATCAAATGATCAATCGTATTGTCACTTTCTTCATATAATAAAACTTCTTTGGATTGATTATTAATAAGCGTTGCTATCGCGTGGAATTGATTAGCTTGTCGTTGCATTTGAAAATAATAATTATAAAGATCGCCGTTTTCGTTTGTAACTGTTCCTGAAAATGCCCAGGAGGCTAGTAAGGCAGAAATTGAAATTGGACTTTTAACAGTCTCTGTTTGGGGTTTTTCAGATTCCAAAGGTTCACTTGCATTTGCATAACTGGTTACTAATAAAAAACTGGATACTAAAAAAATGAAGTACAGCATAAAGCTCTTAAATTTTAGTAGTTTCATCTTAAACCCTGTAATTGTTCATGTGTCCAAAGCGCTTGCCAAAAGGAGTCGCATAATTTTGCCTCGACTGGCAAGAAATACCAGGAATTTGCTGCAAAAGGTCGACATTTGACAGCATCCTTTTCAGTCATAATAACGTCATTTTCTGCGAATTGCATATCATTAATGCAAAATGGATGGTGATCTGGAAAAGGATACTTTATAAAAGCTATCCCTAAATTTTGCAAGGTTCTAAAAAACCGTTGTGGATTTCCGATGGCTGCAACAGCAGCAACGGGTGTCGATAATACTGATTTTTCAATTTCCTGGCCGCTAGCCAAATGAATTAATTTTCCAGGCTTTAAATCCATAGGATGTGCGTTAGGCCATTCGCCGCTATTGACTACTATTAAATCAGCTTTTTGCAATCGCCCAGGCGATTCGCGCAAAGGGCCCGCAGGCAAACAAAAACCATTACCTAATTGCCGAGTGCCATCAATTACAACAATTTCAATAGCACGTCCCATGGCGTAATGTTGTAAGCCATCATCAGAAATGATAATTTGGCTTTGGTATTTATCCAGTAAATATTGAACAGCCTGGACACGTTTTGGCGAAATTACTACTGGGCATGAAGTTTTTTGAGCTATCAAGTATGGCTCATCCCCGACGAGTTCTGCTTCATCCTTTTGAGAAATTTCATACGGAAATTGCTTGGTCCTTGCCCCGTATCCGCGGCTGACAATGCCAACTCTTAAGCCCTTTTCTACACACTGTTTAGCTATAGCGATTACCAAAGGCGTTTTGCCAACTCCACCTACAGTCAAATTGCCAACAACAATAATCGGCACTGAAAATTTATGTTGACGAAAGCTTTTAAGATAAACGCGTCGACAACCGGTAATAATCTGATAAAGAATAGCTAAAGGCCATAAAATCCAGCGCGAAGGTTGCTTTTTATACCAGAGCTTGTCGATCATAAAGTTCATGCAAGCGCTTCTTCATTCACAGAAAATTTCTGAACATGATGCAGCTGTGAATAACGACCCTTCAGCGCCAATAATTGTTGATGAGTACCCTGCTCTACTATACGTCCCTGATTCATCACCACAATTTTATTAGCACGCTGGATTGTTGAAAGACGGTGAGCAATAACAAGCGTTGTTTTAGTTTGCATGATCTGTTCTAGAGCTTTCTGAATATAGCGCTCTGACTCACTATCAAGAGCCGAGGTGGCTTCATCGAGGATTAAAATAGGCGCATCTTTTAATATAGCGCGCGCTATAGCTAAACGCTGGCGTTGACCGCCGGAGAGCAAGACACCATTTTCACCAATGCGAGTATCATAGCCCTGTGGTAAACGATTGATAAATTCATCAGCATAGGCAAATTTAGCAGCTTCTTCAATGCGTTCACGGCTTACATCAAAACTTCCATAGGCAATATTATTCGCTAAGGTGTCGTTGAATAAGGTGACATGCTGAGAAACCAGTGCAATTTGATCACGCAATGCGCGTAAGGACAAATCAGCAATTGAAATTCCATCCACCGTAATTTGACCTTGCTTAAGTTCGTAAAAACGAGGCAGTAAATTGGCAATTGTTGTTTTACCAGAGCCTGAATGACCAACTAGCGCTACAGTTTGTTCAGCAGCAATAGAAAAACTCACCTCATGCAAGACATTTTGGCCCTGACGATAAGCATAACTTACCTTATTAAATTCGATATTCCCTTTCACCTTTTGCTCAAAGACCCTACCCTTATCTGCTTCAACCGCTTTATCAAGCAAATTAAAGACAGATTCCGCACCAGCCAGTCCGCGCTGTATAGTTGCATTAAGTGTAGTAAGCGTTTTCATTGGTTTAATGAGCTGGAGCATTGCTGCAATAATGGCAAGAAAAGAGCCTGCAGAAATAATCAGAACCGCTGATAATTGAATGGAAGCAAAAATAATCGCTGCAATGCCAATTGCGATAACACACTGGACGCCAGAAACATTAATCGCTTTGGAAACCGCAACTTTCATGTCATTTTTACGTGAAATTTCAGTAGCCTGATCAAATTTGCCTATCTCATGCTGCTCGCCGCCAAAAATACGTACCTCGCGATAGCCTTCAATCACTTCGCTTGCAATTTCGGTTACGTCGCCCATGGATTGCTGAACTTTATGGCTAATACGGCGCACGCGTTTATTGGTGTAGTTAACAATCAGTCCCACAAAAGGAATCGTTATTAAAAACATGAGTGATAACTGCCAGCAAATAACCATCATGACAGTTAAAAGACCAACTACCAGACAACTATTTTGTACAAAATCCGTTAAAGCATCGGCACTCACCTGAGCTACTTGTTCCACATCATAAAGAATTTTTGATAAAAGCTGGCCAGAAGTTGCTTCATCATAATAATCAGCGGGTAACCTGACAATATGCGCAAAAACACGCTGGCGCATCACCTTAACCACTGAGCGTGCAACCCAAGTCATGCAATAACTACCGAGGGAACTGACCAAACCGCGAAGCGTGATACCGATTAAAACAATAAAGGGAATTTTTTTAACAAAGTCTAAATCAAGATGAATAAAGCTCTTATCAAGGAAGGGGCGCATCATATAGGTGAAAGAGGCATCAATTAATGAGTATAAAATATTGGCAAATACACCTAATAACAAAACGGGCCAAAACGGTTTCACATAAGAAAGCAAACGTTTATAAAGCAGGCCGGTATTGCCTTGGGGCTTTTTATTCATAAGCATGCGCTTAGGTTGGAATGAGTGGAGCGATTGTAACCTTAAATGCTTACGAGAGCCAAGTTATCTCTAAAATTTCTTAGTTGATATAGTTTAAAAACTAATCAATTCCTTTTACTAAATCCTTTACTAGTCCAGGTCCTTGATAAATTAAACCGCTATAAACTTGCAATAAATCAGCACCCGCATCCAGCTTTTCTTTTGCTTTTGAAAGACTATCAATCCCGCCTACACCGATAAGCGAAACTTCAGATCCTACAATCTGCTTTATTACTCGCATGCATTCTGTCGAACGATTAAACAGTGGACGACCACTTAACCCCCCTGCCTCATTACCCTGCTTCAACTGATTGACCCCTTCTCTGGAATTAGAAGTATTGGTGGCTATGATTCCTCGTATTTTCATTTTAAGGATAATCTCAGCCATTTCCTTCAGGGTTTCAACAGATTCATCTGGAGATAATTTAATCATCAAAGGCAACTCTTTTTGATATTTTTCAGCCAAGCGTTTTTGTCCCTCACATAACTGAAAAAGTAAATCCTCAAAATATTCTTTTTGCTGCAAAAGCCGCAAATCCGGGGTGTTCGGCGAGGAAACATTAATGACAATATAGGAAGCAAGCTCATAAACTTTGGTTTGACAATAAAGGTAATCTTCAGCAGCTCGATTTAAAGAAGTATCTTTATTTTTGCCTATGTTAATTCCCAAAATGCCTGAGTAGTTTGATTTTTTAACATTGCTAACTAAAGTGTCCACGCCGAAATTATTAAATCCCATCCGATTAATGAGTGCAGAGGCTTCTGGCAAACGGAAAAGACGTGGCTTGGGATTTCCCTCTTGTGGTTTAGGTGTAACCGTACCAATCTCTATAAAAGAAAAACCAAGTTTAGCAAGCGCATCTAAGTATTCACCATTTTTATCAAGACCAGCGGCTAAACCCACTCGATGCGGGAACTTAAGACCCATCGCGCTGATTGGTTTACCAATCTCTTTTTTAAAGGCATAAGCAGGAATATGGCCTAAAGCTGATAAAGTCAGATTGTGAGCTTTTTCCGGATCAAGACAAAAAAGTAAAGGGCGAATTAGGGGATACAAAGATAACTCCTAAACATGGCACTCTTGTGCCCAGACGCGCAGCATTACGTTGCCGCCAGGTTGTAAATGATAAGCCACTTCTCTGACCTCTACCCCATAATTTTCCTGCTGCAAACCAAGAAGAACAGGTCCTAAAAAGGGAGAAGGCTGATTATGTCTATCTATCAAAGGAAAGATCCTTACTTCTTTGGCGACACGTGCCAATTCTTTAATAACCTGCATATGAAAATCCACATCCTGATCATCTAAATCAGCAAATAAATAATGAGCACTTAAGGCAAAATCAAAAGTGAAATCAGCAAAAGGCAAAAGGTAGTCACTAATGCCCACGTAGCGTCCTTCATATTTTCCTTGCTCATAATCAGCAAAAAATTTAGCCATTCCCTCTTTGCGTTCATCAAGCAATAATTCAGGACTGCCATAACGACTGAAATCAAATAGCTTTTGATCTCTTATAACTCTTTGCGCCATATCTCCAAAAATCAGGCTAACTTTGCTGAATAAGGTATCTTTGTCTAGGGTAAATAAAGGGTCACAACTGATAATTTTTTTACCTTGTTTAATTAATTCGGAGTTAAGAGCTGAGGGACCGCAGCCGTATTCCAATAAATTGGTTGTTGCATCCTCTGGGCTTAGATCAAACATTTCACTATATTCATCCAGATGATGTCCCCAGAGTACTAGTTTCCGCATGCGTTTACTCCAAAATAAAAGCAAAATTTTTAGGCTATCAATCCAAGTACTGCACAAAGTAGAAATGTTCAACAGCCACGTATTGCAACTTCAATTTGATTGGGTATAGTCTAGCCTATTTGCTTCAGAAACAGGAAGTCATCTATGCACATCGGTTTACAATACCAGTTGGGTGAAACGTACGATATTTTACGCGATAGTGTTTATCATTTTTCTCAAAAGGAAATAGCGCCGCTTGCCAACGAAATTGATAAAGAAAATAGATTTCCAAACCAGTTATGGCGAAAATTCGGCGAAATGGGGCTGCTTGGTATTAGCGTTTCTGAAGAATTCGGCGGAGCAAACATGGGCTATCTCGCTCATGCGGTTGCTATGGAAGAAATCTCAAGGGCTTCGGCCTCTGTCGGCTTAAGTTACGGTGCTCATTCCAACCTATGCGTCAATCAAATTTACTTAAATGGTAATTCCAAGCAAAAAAGCCGCTATTTGCCTAAACTTATAAGTGGAGAATTCATTGGCGCATTAGCCATGTCTGAGTCTAACTCCGGTTCTGATGTGGTAAGCATGCAATTACAAGCCCGTCAGGAAGGTGATCAATTTATTCTTAATGGAACTAAAATGTGGATCACCAATGGCCCTGACGCAGACGTTCTTGTTGTTTATGCAAAAACGGATAAGCTGGCCGGAAGCAGGGGAATAACTGCTTTTATTATTGAAAAAGGCTTCGCAGGTTTTAGCACAGCACAAAAACTGGATAAACTGGGAATGCGAGGTTCCAATACCTGTGAACTGGTTTTTGAAGAATGCGCAGTTCCGGCTGAAACTATTTTAGGTGAACTCAATAAAGGCACTAAAGTTTTAATGAGCGGCCTTGATTATGAACGCACTGTTTTAGCAGCAGGTCCTGTTGGCATTATGCAAGCCTGTATGGATGTTGTCCTTCCTTATGTTCATGAGCGTAAACAATTTGAAAAAGCAATTGGTGAATTTCAATTCATCCAGGGAAAATTGGCAGATATGTATACCGAATTAAGCGCTTCAAGAGCCTATTTATACGCAGTTGCAGGTGCTTGTGATCGGGGTGAGGTTAGCCGTAAAGATGCTGCCGGTGTGATTTTATATACTGCTGAAAGAGCAACACAAATGGCTCTTCAGGCCATTCAAATTTTAGGTGGCAATGGCTACATCAATGAATATCCCACAGGTCGCCTGCTTCGTGATGCAAAACTCTATGAAATAGGCGCAGGTACATCGGAGATTCGACGCATGCTGATAGGGCGAGAACTTTTTAATGAAACTTTATAAGGAGATGTCTCAAATGGAACCGAATGATATTGTAATAGTTGCTGCAAAAAGAACGCCAATAGGTGGATTACTTGGCTCTTTATCCACCCTATCCGCCCCAGAACTGGGCGCCGTGGCCCATCAGGCAGCGCTTGAACAAGCCAATCTTAAACCACAAGATATTGATGAAGTGATCTCTGGTTGTGTCTTACAAGCAGGGATCGGCCAGGCTCCCGCAAGACAAGCTGCGATTAAAGCGGGTATTCCTGATTCTGCAAATGCCACCACTATCAATAAAATGTGCGGTTCGGGTATGAAAGCAGTCATGTTGGCTCACGATTTAATCAAAGCCGGATCTGCAAATATCGTTCTTGCCAGCGGTATGGAAAGTATGTCGAATGCACCTTATCTTTTAGCGAAGGGTCGCTCTGGCTATCGTTTAGGCCATGGCGAATTAAAAGATCATATGTTTTTAGATGGTCTCGAAGATGCCTATGAACCTGGCCAGTTAATGGGCTGCTTTGCTGAAAATACAGCCTCTCATTTCAAATTTTCAAGAGAACAACAAGATGAATATGCGGCTCGTTCTCAAACTCGTGCCTTAGCTGCTCAGCGCTCCAATGCCTTTGATGAAGAAATTGCTCCGGTCAAAATTAGCGACCGAAAAGGAGAAACGGTAGTAAACCGCGATGATGGCCCTGATGAAAGTAAATTAGCGAAAATAGGCCAATTAAAACCAGCCTTTAAAAAAGAAGGAACCGTAACTGCCGCTAATTCAAGTTCAATTTCCGATGGCGCAGCAAGCCTGATTTTAATGACCGCTGCCGAAGCCAAAAAACGCGGCTTGCGTCCGTTGGCGCGAATTGTCGCCCATGCCAGTCATGCCCAAGCGCCTGAATGGTTTACCACAGCGCCAGTCGATGCAATCCGCAAGGTATTAAATAAAGCGGGATGGAATCCTTCAGAAGTTGATCTTTTCGAAATTAATGAAGCCTTTGCGGTGGTAACAATGGCTGCCATTTCTGAACTTGAACTGGATCCTGAGAAAGTAAATATCTACGGTGGAGCCTGTGCTTTGGGTCACCCAATTGGTGCCTCTGGCGCTCGAATTATCGTAACCTTGATCAATGCACTTCGCCAAAAACAAAAAACAAAAGGAGTTGCCTCTTTATGTATTGGTGGTGGGGAAGCGACAGCGATTGCACTTGAACTGGTTTAATTTGGTTTTTTATAATGGTTTTGGTCTGGAATTTTTATAAACCAGGCCATACCTTATCCAATTTCTAAGGATGTAAATGCTTAAACAAAGTTTAATTTATCTGTTTTTATCTATCTTGCTCGTAATTTTTGGCCAGTATGCACACTTACTGCTAATTAATATTTCTCGCTTTTCTGCTTACCTTACTGAGAGGTTAACCCCCCTTTTCAATCAAATACAGTTGGGAACAACGCTCCGACAGGTTTTTATACTGGTACTGATACCAATCATTATTACTGCAATTCCTGCTGTTAGTTATCGCTTGATTAAAGGTAAAGACATGCCCTATTTAATTGAATCAACCTGGTGTCTATGGCTGGTTATTGTACTTAGCAATCTTCTAATGCGTTATTAAGGATTAGTCATGACTAAAATTATCAGTCAGTTAAATCCCGCATCCCTGGAGTTTAAAGAGAATCAGGCAAATATGCTGGCCCTGCTTGAAGCGCTTCAAACCACAATAAAAAAAATTGCGGAAGGCGGCGATGAAAAAGCTCGCAACAGGCATTTAAAGCATGGAAAATTGCTACCCCGCGAACGCTTGCAGCAGTTGCTTGATCCGGGCAGCCCCTTTCTTGAATTATCGCAGTTGGCTGCTTATAAGGTTTATGAAGATACCCTTCCCGCCGCTGGTCTCATCACTGGCATTGGTCGAGTTTCAGGCCGGGAATGCATGATTTTGGTCAATGACGCGACGGTTAAAGGCGGTACTTATTATCCGCTTACCGTAAAAAAACATTTACGCGCGCAGGAAATTGCCCGTGTTAATCATCTCCCTTGTGTTTATCTAGTCGATTCCGGCGGGGCTTTTTTGCCGCTGCAGGATGAGGTGTTTCCTGATCGGGAGCATTTTGGACGAATTTTTTTCAATCAAGCCAATCTATCTGCTGAAAATATCCCGCAAATTGCAGTCGTAATGGGTTCTTGCACTGCAGGGGGCGCTTATGTCCCTGCAATGGCCGATGAATCGATCATGGTTAAAAACCAAGCAACCATTTTTCTTGCAGGCCCACCCTTGGTAAAAGCCGCAACAGGTGAAGTAATTTCTGCTGAAGAATTAGGAGGAGCTGAAATTCATTGCCGCCAATCTGGAGTGGCCGATCATTATGCTGAAAATGATACTCACGCTTTGCAGATAGCCCGTACAGCAGTTAGTCGCTTGAATCGAAATAAAATTGAAACACTAGTACCCGTTGCCAGCCGCGAGCCTCTTTATGATGCAAAAGAATTAAACGGAATCATCCCTTCCGATCCCCGAAAGCCCTTTGATATACATGAGATCATTGCCCGTATTGTCGATGGTTCTGAATTGGATGAATTTAAAACGCTTTATGGAACCACTCTGGTTTGCGGATTTGCCAACCTGTTTGGCTATCCCGTTGGCATTATTGCCAATAACGGCATTTTATTTGGTGAGAGCGCTCAGAAAGGTGCGCATTTTATTGAATTATGCAGTCAACGAAAAATTCCGTTAATTTTTTTGCAAAACATCACAGGTTTTATGGTGGGGTCAAAATACGAGGCAGCAGGTATTGCCAAACACGGGGCCAAAATGGTCACTGCAGTTGCCAGTACAAAGGTGCCTAAATTTACCGTGATTGTTGGCGGAAGTTTCGGAGCTGGAAATTATGCGATGTGCGGCAGAGCTTATGATCCGCGCTTTTTATGGTCTTGGCCAAATTCTCGAATTTCAGTTATGGGCGGTGAACAAGCAGCTAATGTGCTTGCCCAAATTAACCGCGATAATCATACAAAACACGGAACCAGTTGGCCTGCAGATGATGAAGAACAATTTAAAGCAAACTTACGTAGTCAATATGAAGCTCAGGGCAATCCCTTCTACGCTTCTGCCCGTTTGTGGGATGACGGGGTGATCGCCCCTGAAGATACGCGCATTGTTTTAGGCCTTGGCCTTTCTGCAGCCTTAAATGCGCCGATTTTAGATACGAAGTTTGGGGTTTTCAGGATGTAATCAACCCGGATTAATTTGCGCAAGTACGCGCTGGAGAAAAAAGTGAGTGATTTACTTACCGAGTTACAAAATCGTATTTTTATAATTACCCTGAACCGGGTTTCCAAACATAATGCCTTTGATGATCAATTACTATCCAGCCTTTCCAAAACGCTTGACGAAGCCATAGCGAATCCGAAAGTTAGAGTCATTATCCTTAAAGCCAATGGTCCACACTTTTGCGCAGGTGCGGATTTGGTATGGATGCTGCGTATGGCCGAGTTTTCTGAAGAAGAAAATCAAAAAGACGCCATGATACTTGCAAAGGTTATGTATTCCTTAAGCCAATCACCCAAACCCACAATAGCAATGATTCAAGGTGCTGCTTATGGCGGCGGTGCTGGTTTTGCGGCAGCCTGCGATATAGCAATCGCTTCAACCTCTGCACATTTTTGCTTTTCAGAAGTCAAGGTAGGTTTAATTCCTGCGGTAATAAGTCCCTATGTCATTAAAGCAATAGGCGAGCGTGCAGCAAAACATTTATTTATAACAGCAGAGTCCTTTGATGCGGCTGAAGCCAAACAGTTAAATTTGGTCCAACATTGTGTTTCCGAAACCGATTTATGGCCTTTTACTCTAAGTTATGCAGAAAAAATAGCTAAATTGGCTCCTCTTGCTGTCGCTGCCTGCAAAACCTTAATAGAAGACGTTTCAGGACAGGCCCTTTCTGAGAAACTGATGGAATATACCGCCAATGTCATTGCAAAAAAAAGAGTCTCAGCTGAAGGGCAGCATGGATTAAAGGCCTTTTTAAATAAAGAAATTCCAGATTGGAATCAATAGGCATTTGTTTAGGAGAGTTTTCATGTTTAGCAGGATTCTTATTGCCAATCGTGGTGAAATTGCGTGTCGAATCATTCGCACAGCCAGACAAATGGGTATTCAAACGGTAGCGATTTATTCCAGTGCTGATAAAGAAAGCCGTCATGTTAAGGAAGCTGATAGCGCTTTTTGGGTAGGTGAAGCATCTGCTCAAGAATCCTATCTTAATATTGAAGCCATTATTAACATTGCAAAACTTACAGGAGCTGAAGCAATTCATCCTGGATATGGTTTTTTATCTGAAAATCCTCTCTTTGCTGAAGCTTGCCTAGCAGTGGGAATCGTTTTTATTGGCCCTTCTGTGGAGGCCATGCAAGCAATGGCTTCTAAACAATTAGCTAAACAAATGCTTGAAAAAACCCAGGTTCCACTGACTCCTGGCTATCATGGCAGAGATCAAGGCGATGACTATTTATTTAATCAGGCGCAAAAAATCGGCTTTCCTGTTTTGTTAAAAGCGGCTGCCGGTGGGGGTGGAAAAGGCATGCGCTCTGTTTTTGAGGACTCAGAATTCACAAAGGCTCTGGCTGGCGCAAGACGGGAGGCAAAGGCCAGCTTTGGTGATGAGACAATGATTATTGAAAAATTAATCAACAATCCCCGTCATGTTGAAGTACAAATCATGGCCGATAATCATGGGCAGGTTGTCCATTTGTTTGAACGAGATTGCTCGATTCAAAGGCGTCACCAAAAGATAATAGAGGAGGCGCCCGCTCCCAATTTAGCGCAAGATATGCGTCAAAAACTAGCGGAAGCTGCCTGCGAGGTCGCTCGTTCTATCAATTATCGCGGTGCTGGAACCGTTGAATTTTTAGTGGCAGATAGCAAGCATTTTTATTTCATGGAAATGAATACACGCTTGCAAGTTGAGCATCCTGTGACCGAAATGATCACGGGCTTTGATTTAGTCGCCTGGCAGCTAAAAATTGCGGCAAATGAGCCATTACCCAGCCCCCAAAATGAAATTTTATCTAAAGGCCATGCCATTGAATGCCGTATTTATGCCGAAGATCCGCATCAAAATTTTATTCCCTCAATCGGCCAAATCGATTTTTTAAAGGAACCGGTTGGCGAGGGAATTCGTATTGATAGCGGCGTAAATGCTGGTTCAATGATTACTAGATACTATGATCCAATGATTGCAAAATTGATTGCCTGGGGCGAAAATCGCGAGCAAGCACTTAACCGTTTAAAAGAGGCTTTAAACAATTATGCAATTGCCGGGCTCAAAACCAACATCCCCTTCCTGAAAGCAATTTGCGAAAATCCACGCTTTGCTAAAGCTGACCTAAGCACCGATTTTTTAACGCAGGAAGAACTTGTCCTGCCTGAAATGAATCAGGATTTAGCACTCTTCATGGCAGTTGGACATGACTATTATCAGTTAAACCAAAATGCTACTTGTTCACTACTCAAACAAAGCTTTGGCTGGCAAATGCACCTCAACTCACATTGGTATTGGCGGTATTTAATTGATAAGACGAAATTTGAAGTTAAGGTTACACCACTTGAGGACAATAAATTTAAGGTAGATTTTCAAGATAATGCATTCATTTTTTTAATTCAAAAGGTAAGAGATACTCTTTATCTTGATGATGGGAAACAAATCCACCAGGCTCTATGTGTTAATAGAGATAATAAATTAACCCTTTTTATGGCTAAGGGTCCCCTATTAATCGAACCTTTTAATTGGCAAAATTACGGGACTCAGCAATCGGGAAAAACAGGTCAACTGACTGCGCCCATGCCAGCCACCGTTGTTGCAATTCTTAAAAACAAGGGTGATATAGTTAAAGAAGGCGAAAGTTTAATTATTCTTGAAGCAATGAAAATGGAACACACCATTCACGCCCCTAAAGACGGCGTGTTGGCAGAACTCTTTTATGAAGTAGGTTCACAGGTCAATGAAGGGGCTGAATTATTAGCCCTAAAAGAATATACTGCCTAGGAATAAAATTTTTCGCTTTGCAGATTAGGGATGAGAATGAACTATCCACAACAAGTCACGATCATTGAAGTCGGGCCTCGCGATGGCTTACAAAATGAATCTTCCTTTGTAGCGACTGAAAAAAAAGTGGAATTGATCAATTTGTTGAGCGAAAGCGGTTTGGAGCACATTGAAGTCACTTCGTTTGTTTCTGCAAAAGCTATACCTCAACTTGCTGACAATGAGTCAGTTTTCAAAGCAATTAATAAAAATCCTTCAATCCACTATTCTGCTCTGGTTCCTAATGAACGAGGCATGTTAAAGGCCGAGGAACTTGGTCTTAGAGAAATTGCCCTTTTTACTGCAGCCTCTGAAACCTTCAATCAACGTAATATTAATTGCTCAATAAGCGAAAGTATCGCTCGTTTTGAACCGGTTATTGCCAGAGCAAAAGCCAAAAAAATAATGGTGCGAGCTTATATTTCCTGCGCTCTTGGTTGCCCCTATGAGGGGGAAATCACCGCGAGTCAAGTTAAAATTGTTGCTCAACAATTACTCGCCTTAGGTATTGATGAGCTGTGCCTGGGGGATACAATTGGTGTTGGTACGCCAAAACAAACCGTAAAGCTAATCAAAGAAATTTCAGAACTTATTCCTTTATCGAAACTAGCCATGCATTTCCATGATACCTATGGCCAGGCTATTGCGAATATCTATGCATCCCTCGAATGTGGTATAAACCGTTTTGATAGCGCTGTAGCAGGACTTGGCGGCTGCCCCTATGCCCGAGGCGCCACAGGAAATGTGGCGACTGAAGATGTTCTTTATTTAATGCATGGTTTAGGGATTGAAACCGGTATCGATATCTTCAAAATTGTGGCGGCCGGCGACATGATTTGTAAAACAATGGGAAAGAAAAATCAGTCAAAGGTAGCTAATGCCTTGTTAGCAAACCAAGCCTAGTTTATTCTTGTGACCCGTTAAACTGTATAACAGTCCTTTTCTATCAAATGATGACTTTTCTCAGAGCTGTTCTTCAGAGGAATAACAGGTCTATTCACAACATATACTAAAGATTTAAGAGATTAACATATGACTAAAAACACATTGAAAATAGGTCTGGTGCAGGAAAAATGGACTGAGAATCCAGAAGAACATAAAGATAGGCTAGCAACTGGCGTAATAGCTGCAGCAAAACAGGGCGCAGAAATTGTATGTTTACAAGAATTAACTCTTTCCCCTTATTTTTGTACCCGTTCTGATGTCGATAGCACCCCCTTTATGGAAGATATTAATACAGGTCCTACTGCAACTTTTATTGCCTCTCTTGCCCAATCAGAAAAGGTGACAATTACCGCATCCCTCTTTGAAAGAGACGGTTATAATACCGCCATTGCCTTCGACGAAACCGGAAAATTAGTTGCAATCACTCGAAAGCAGCACATTCCCAGCGGTGAAAAATACCACGAAAACCATTATTTCAAAGCGGGTGACTCCAATTATCCTGTACATTCACTTGCTAATCATCGTTTTGGCCTGCCGACTTGCTATGATCAATGGTTTCCAGAGTTATCCCGCATTTATGGCTTAAAAAATACAGAAATTTTAGTTTATCCCACCGCAATAGGCGGCGAACCTACCGCTCCAGGCTTTGACAGTCAACCGATGTGGCAAAAAGTGATGGTTGCGCAAGGTATAATGGCTAACACCTTTATCGTTGCAGTCAACCGCATTGGGTGTGAAGAGGGCCTTGAATTTTATGGCAGCAGTTTTATTTCAAACCCAATGGGAGAAATCCTGGTGCAGGCACCACGAAATGAACCCGCTGTCTTAGTGGCTGAACTCGATTTTTCTGAACGCGAACTCTGGGGACGTTTATTTCCCTTTGCAACACAACGTGAACCTGATACTTATCAGGATTTGATTAAACCTCGCCAACCCAGGGTGGAAATTTCCTAATGACAGTAGATGCCGTATCCGATGAAAATTTATACAATATTGCCAACTGGGGCGAGGGATATTTCCGGATAAATCCGAAGGGAAATATTGTCATTGGGAAAAAACCCGAAGATGCCGGAGTTGAATTACAAGCCATTGTTGATGCAGCCAGCCGTGCCGGTTTGCAACTTCCTTTATTAATCCGTTTCACTGATATACTGCATGACAGAGTCATGAAACTGAACGAAGCCTTCTCAGAAGCCATTAAAGAGAACGACTATCGCGGCAGCTATAAACTCGTCTACCCTATTAAGGTTAATCAGGAATATTGCGTAGTTAGAGAAATTTTAAAAGCGCCCAATTACCCTGTCGGCCTCGAAGCAGGATCGAAACCTGAATTAATGGCTGTGATTGGTTTATTAGGTCAGTCACCTTCAACCATTATTTGTAATGGTTACAAAGATAGTTCTTACATTCGTGCGGCTTTAATCGCACAGCAAATGGGACATGAAGTCTTTATCGTCATTGAAAAACTGAGCGAACTTGACATTATTTTGAAAGAATCAGTCAGTTTAAATATAAAACCGAGTATTGGCATCCGCATCCGTTTAACAACCAAAGGCGCTGGTAAATGGGAAAATACAGGCGGTGCCAAATCCAAATTTGGTTTGAATGCAGAACAGGTGCTCCAGGTTGTTAATCAGTTAAAAGCCCGAAACTCTCTGGAGTGCCTTCAATTAATGCATTGCCATTTGGGTTCGCAAATCGCCAACATTCATGACATTCGTCATTGTATGCAGGAAGTCGCCCGTTACTATGTTGAGTTACGTCATTTAGACGCTCCAATTACTACGGTTGACGTTGGAGGTGGTCTTGGCGTGGATTATGAGGGTACAGGTTCAAGCACGGGCTGTTCGATGAATTATTCTCTAAAAGAATATGCAACCAACATTCTTTTGGCTCTGCGTCCTGTTTGTGAAGAAGCCAATATGCCTGAGCCGAATTTAATTTCTGAGTCAGGGCGAGCGCTTACCGCACATCATGCGGTTTTAGTGACCAACATTACCGATGTCGAATTTTTGAAGAAAACACCGGTTTTACCCAATATTGAACCTGGAGATTCCCATGTAATTCGTGACATTTGGGATTCCTATCAATGCATTTCTCAAAACACGCCAAGCGAAATTTACCATTATGCAAGCCATTCCCTTGATGAAGCGCATTCTTTGTTCAAACATGGCGTCATCAGCCTTGAGGAAAAGGCTAAGGTGGAGCAACTTTTTACCGCGATTTGTTATGAAATTCAGCAGCGCTTTAGTGAAGAGAATTCAGCGGATAATGAATTAATCAATCAAATCAATGAGCGCATGGCCGCTAAAATTTTCTGTAATCTTTCCTTCTTCCAATCACTTCCAGATGCTTGGGCAATTGGTCAAATCTTTCCGGTTGCAGCGATTACTCAGCTCACTGAAAAACCCGCCATGCATGCAATTCTTCAGGATTTAACCTGTGACTCAGACGGAACTTTGAAAGAATATACTGGTGCTGATTGCATTAATACGACATTGATGCTTCCAATTTACGACGAAACAAATCCCTATAATATTGCGTTCTTTTTGGTTGGCGCATATCAGGAAATTTTAGGGAATTTACATAATCTCTTTGGCGACACTAATTCGCTGGATGTTAAATTAATTGGTAATAGTCAATTTGAAATTAATGATTTGGTCAGCGGCGATACGATAACAAATGTTTTAAATTTAGCTCATTTTGATACTAAAAAATTGCTCTTATCCTATGAAAAACAACTGCGATCTGCTGAATTACCCAACGACAAAATTTTATCTTATCTCAATGAATTACGTTCTATCTTCACCCAATTAACTTACCTGGATTCCAACAACCCAGGAAAAGGATGAGACGATGACTCCAAAACAAAGAGGTTTTAGAATGCCACCCGAGTGGCATCCTCACGCAGCCTGCTGGATGGCCTGGCCTTGTCATCAGGAAACTTGGGCTTCAATTGGTTTAGAGCGTGCACAAATTGCCTATGCTCGTGTTGCCAATGCGATAGCCCAATATGAACCAGTAATTATGTTGGTGAATCCGGGTAATGAAGAAGCAGCAAAAACATTCTGTGGTGAAAAAATCCGCTTGATTACAGTTCCTCTTAATGATTCCTGGACTCGGGATACTGGGCCTACTTTTTTATTAAATGCAGACCAGCAATTAGCCGGCGTTGACTGGATTCATAATGCCTGGGGTGGAAATTATTCTGATTGCGTTTTAGATAACCAAATTGCAGCCGCTTTGATTCAAGAGACGAAGGCACAATCTTTTAAAGCCCCATTGGTTATGGAAGGCGGCTCATTCCATGTCGATGGTGAAGGCACGGTTCTGACCTCTAAAGAGTGTTTACTCAACGTCAACCGCAATCCTCAACTTAGCCAGGAGCAAATTGAAAGATATCTTTGCGAGTATCTTGGTGCTGAAAAAATAATTTGGTTAAACAAAGGATTGGTAGGAGACGAAACTGATGGCCATATTGATGAAATTGCCTGCTTTATCGCGCCAGGAAAAGTTTTGGCCTTAATGAGTACGGATAAAAATGATGAAAATTATCCTATTTTGCAAGAAAATTATGAACGATTAAAATCAGCAAAAGATGCTAAAGGCAGAGCACTTGAAGTCTTTACCGTAGAGCAGCCCCCGGCAACCTTTCTCCATGATGAGCGCCTCACTTTATCCTACATTAATTTTTACCTGGCCAATCAAGGAATCGTTATGCCCGCCTTTGGCCATGAAAGAGAAGATAAAGCCGCTTATGCATTATTTAACCGGCTTTTTCCAAACTATTCCATTTCGCAAATTGATGCACTAGATGTATTTGCCGGTGGTGGCGGAATTCATTGCATAACGCAGCAGCAGCCCAAAAGTTTATAAAAATTAGTAAACAAGGACGTCAAATGAAGCAAATTGTTTGGGAACCAAAACATCCCGAAGCCAGTAGAATGTGGCAATTTATGCGTTTCGCAGAAAAAAAACAAAGGCTGGAACTTAAGGACTATCAACAATTGCATTGTTGGTCAGTTGATAAACCTGAAGAATTTTGGCAAACGCTTATCGATTACTTTGGTTTGAACTTTGATAAACCAGCCGATCAAATTCTCAATCATTATGAGCAAATGATTAACGCAAGCTGGTTTAACGGCGCAAGCTTTAATTTCGCTGAAAAATTATTAAAGCGGCGAGATAATCATCCCGCTTTAATTTCAATTAATGAAAATGGCGAACGGAATTTATTAACCTTCAAAGAACTTTATCAACAAGTCGCCTGCTGTGCTCGGGGATTGCATGAAGCAGGTGTAGTAGCCGGTGATCGAGTTGCCGCAATTATGCCTAACATTTCGACTACCATAATTGCCATGCTAGCCACAACTTCCTTAGGTGCAATCTGGTCTTCCTGTTCACCTGATTTTGGGGCACAAGCAATCATAGATCGTCTGGGACAGATTGAACCTAAAGTTCTCTTCGCCTGTGATGGTCATCAATATATGGGAAAAATTCATGAGGGTGAGACCAGGCTTATTGAGCTTTCCAAAGTCATTTCCTCATTACAAAAAATAGTCATATGTCCTGTAATTCATCAAAAAATTGAACTTAAGAATTATCCTGAGGCTGAACTATGGGATGATTTTTTGAAACCAGCTCAAGATTGCGAATTCAAATCTCTGCCTTTTTCACATCCTGTCTACATTCTTTATTCCTCTGGAACAACTGGCAAACCCAAATGCATCGTTCACGGCGCAGGCGGTACCCTTTTACAACATTTGAAAGAACTCGGCTTACATTCTAATGTAAGCGAAAAGGATAACCTTTGTTTTTACACGACCTGTGGTTGGATGATGTGGAACTGGATGGTCACAGCGCTTGCTTTGGGTACCACGCTAACGCTGTATGAAGGAGCGCCAAATTATCCAAGCATTGAGCGATTATTTCAATTAATTGATGAAGAGCAAATTACTGTTTTTGGAACCTCCGCCAAATTTATTTCCTCAGTTGAAAAGGCGCAAGTTAACCCTGGCAGCCTATTTTCTTTAGCCAGTTTGCAAACAATCCTCTCAACCGGTTCTCCGCTCCTTCCAAAAAATTATGATTTTGTCTATGAGCAAATCAAAGCGGATGTACAATTGAGTTCCATTTCAGGAGGGACGGATATTGTTTCCTGTTTCGCCTTAGGTAATCCTCTTCTGCCGGTTTACCGCGGAGAATTACAATGTCTTGGATTAGGTATGGCTGTGGAAGTTCTAAATGAGGCAGGCCAGTCCGTTTGTGAACAGCAAGGTGAATTGGTGTGCACAAAGCCCTTCCCTTCCATGCCCCTAAGTTTCTGGAATGACCCTAACCGGGACCTTTATAAGCGAGCCTATTTTGAACGCTTCCCTAATGTTTGGGCCCATGGTGATTTTGCTGAAATTACTGAAAACAAAGGACTTATCATTTACGGCCGCTCCGACGCTGTTTTAAATCCTGGCGGTGTTCGTATTGGCACTGCTGAAATTTATCGGCAAGTGGAACAAATCCCTGAAATATTAGACAGCATCGTGATTGGTCAGGACTGGCAGGACGATGTTCGCGTGGTTCTTTTTGTTAAGTTAAAGAATGGAGCTCTTCTCGATGAAAATCTGGAAAAGTCTATTCGTCTAACAATAAAATCTAATGCTTCACCCCGACACGTTCCAGCCAAAATTCTGCAAGTGTATGATATTCCGAGAACAATTAGCGGCAAAATCGTCGAAGTTGCAGTACGTCAGGTAGTTCATAATCAACCCATTAACAACCTTGGATCCCTGGCAAATCCGGAAGCTCTTGAATATTTTAGAAACCGTAAAGAATTAGGTGAAGATTGAATGTAGATGCTAGAATCGTCCGTTACAACTATTCAAGGTTTAAAAAATGAGTCAAAAAAACACTTTTTGCTGGATTGATATTCCTGTTCTTGATTTAGATAGAGCTATTGCTTTTTATTCTGCTGTTATCGGTGAACCGGTTACAAAATTTTCTGAACATGGGTTCGAATTCGGCTTACTTCCCCATACAGATGATAATGTCTCCGGTTGTTTATGTGTAATGGAAGACAGAAAACCTTCACAAGACGGTCCACTGGTTTATTTAAACACAGAAGGTCGTATCGACCAGGCGATTGCAGAAGTTGAAAAACAAGGCTGTAAAGTTATCGCGGCTAAACAACAAATCGGCCCCTACGGCCACCGCGCAATCTTCCTTGACACTGAAGGAAACGCGATAGCCCTATATTCTAAAGAAGCTTAAAAATCCAATTCCGTTGGCTTCCTTTTTAGGAAGCCGCGGATTTAATTCTTCTCTGGCTAAATACCTTAAATCCTTTTCCTAATTCACAATCTACTTTATAACTCGCCAACACCTTATAATCCCTTGCATCCATAACGGTCATGTGAAGCTCTGTGCTGCCATCCGCATTAATATTGTATTTGCCAAAATCAATAATCGGAGTGCCAGGATATTTTGATTCATTAAGGGTAAAATGTTTATTAGCTGCAGTCACTCGTTCATCTCTAATTACCATCACTGCATTTGGTTTCACCGAAACCCTAAGATCACTTAAGGGATGATCGGCCTTACAGTCTTTAAGTCTGACAACAAAGGTCAATTGTGAACCCTGTTCAACACCTTTTGCCACCTCAGTAAAGGTTTTTAATTCGGCTGCCTCTGTAGAAAGAGAAAATAAGGCTATCGCGGGTAGAAGACATTTTTTAAACATTTGCAACTCCTGTTATTGGCTATGAAATTGAACATATTAACCAGCTTCAGTCTTAGATTCCAGATCAGAGTCTGGATGATTAAAGTTAGATAGTGTAATATCGCCCTTTGCGCCGATTTGATTAACACAGCTTGCGGGCGCACATTTGTTGTTTAATTCTGACAAATGTAAATACGGCTAAAGCGGGAGTCTTCCCTTCCTTAGCACCCGCATGCTGCAAAACCCCTAGGTTAAGAAATGATTGAACTAAAAGGATTAACGAAATCCTATGGAGCAACAAAAGCTCTGGATGATATTAACTTATTTATACAAGAAGGTGAGATTTTTGGCATAATTGGTAAATCAGGTGCAGGAAAATCGACCTTATTACGCTCTATAAACTTACTGGAAAAACCTGATAGCGGCGATGTTATGGTCGATAATCAGATCATCAGCTCTTTATCCGCCAAAGATTTACGCAAAGCTCGTCACAAAATGGCAATGATTTTCCAACATTTCAATTTGCTTAATTCCAAAACCGTTTACGATAATATTGCCTTGCCAATGCGAATTCAGGGTATAGATGAAGAAAATATTAAAATTAAAATTGAAGAATTATTGCCCTTAGTCGAATTAACTGAAAAAAAAAATGCCTACCCCGCTCAACTCAGCGGCGGCCAGAAACAGCGAGTGGCAATAGCTCGAGCGCTCAGTTGTTCGCCTAAAATCCTTCTTTGTGATGAGGCAACCTCCGCATTGGATCCGGAAACCACAAGCGCTATTTTGGATCTGTTGAAAAAAATTAACTCGCTCTATGGCATTACCATCGTCCTGATTACTCATGAAATGGATGTGGTCAAACGAATTTGTCACCGTTTAGCGGTTATGATTGCCGGTAAGATTGTAGAAAACGTCGCCTTATCTAATGTATTTGCAAATGAGCAAAGTCCAGCACGAGCGATGTTATATGCTCAACTCAGCCCAAAACTTCCTATGTGTCTGAAAGGTCATTTATCGCCCATTCCTAATGGTAAGCCTTTATTAAGGCTCTTTTTCCAGGGCGTTGCAGCAACTGTTCCTTTTATCTCAAAAACCAGCCGCGATCTGAATCTGGATATTAATATCTTACTTGCCAATATTGATCGCTTTGATACCCTCACCTGTGGCGTGGTTGTTGTGGAATTAGAGGCTAATGAAATTTTGCTGAATCAATTTATCAAACGCTGTGAAGAAGCCAATCTAACTGTGGAGACTATCGGTTATGTCACTGACAATGTTCTATGATTTATTGCTCGCCAGTGCTGAAACTATTTACATGGTTTTCGCGAGTACCTTGTTTGCAACCTTATTAGGTTTGCCCTTGGGGACTCTTCTTTTTACCAGTTCAACGATCAAACCCCATGCCTGGTTAAGCCGTTTGATTTCTGGATTTATCAATATTAGCCGTTCCATTCCCTTTATCATTTTGCTTGTCGCATTAATTCCATTTACCCGTTTATTGGTAGGTACTTCAATTGGCATCCATGCGGCGATGGTCCCATTAACCATAGGTGCGACTCCTTTCTTTGCTCGATTGGTCGACAATATTTACAAAAATTTACCCTCAGGTTTGATTGAAACGGGATTCGCAATGGGCACTAATACCTGGCAAATGATTCGTTTTATTCTTTTTCCCGAAGCCTTTCCTGCGTTAATTCAAGCCATAACGGTTACCGCGATTACCCTGGTGAACTATTCAGCAATGGCCGGCACAGTGGGCGGAGGTGGTTTAGGTGATTTGGCAATACGTTATGGTTATCAGCGCTTTAATGTGACGATCATGCTTGCTACCGTCTTTATTCTGGTCATTATTGTTCAATTTTTACAGATGGCAGGCGATCGTCTTGCCCGTTTTTACACACATAATTGAGTTCTCTGGAGATTTATATGCGTATTATTAGTATTTTTGTTCTAATTATTAGCCTGGTTGGCTGCAATAAACCCTCACCTAACACACTGACCATTGGAACTATCGCCGGTCCGGAAACCAATTTAGTGGAAGTAGCCAAAGAGGTTGCTAAAAATAAATACGGCTTAAAAATAAAAATTGTTGAATTCAATGACTATAACCTGCCCAACGAAGCTCTTTCAGACAGTAGTTTGGATGCCAATATTTATCAACATCAACCTTACTTACAATCCGCTATTAAAGCTCATGGCTATAAACTTGAAGCGATTGGAAAAACATTCGTCTACCCTACCAGTATCTATTCCACAAAGGTTAAAGCCATAGCTGATTTAGGTGAACGCGCGATAATCGCGATTCCCAATGATCCAAGCAATGAAGCCCGGGCTTTGCTCTTGCTGCAAAAGGCGGGATTGATTGAGTTAAAAGAAACAAACATGGCAACGCTTGCGGATATTTCTGCAAATCCTAAAAAACTAATTATTAAAGAATTGGATGCAGCTCAATTACCTCGAGTCCTTGCAGATGTTGATGCAGCAGTTATCAACACTACTTTTGCACTTCCAGCAGGATTAAGCCTAAGCCATGATGCTATTTTTTCTGAAGATAAACATTCTCCATATGCCAACTTGATTGTCATTCGAACGGATAGCAATAAAAAGCCGGAATTAGAACAATTTGTTAAGGCAATGAATTCTCCAGAGGTAAAGGCCAAGGCCCAGGAAATTTTTGGCGAAGGCGCAATAGCTGCCTGGTAGATTGAAGAGAAAATGTATTCAAATTCGATTTACACTGGCTGTATAAATGCATATTTTGAACATGATTTACAAGTTCTTAGCATAATTCCTTAATTTTTAGTTAATCTTTTAATGGTATAATTTTTTATAAGGCAATTAGTTTAACCAGGTGTGAAATGGCTGATCCAATAGTTAAAGAAGAAATTTTTGCGTTCCGTCCCAAAGAAAAAGGGGCCTGGTTTGAGAACTATAAGGCATCTACCAATTTTAAAGGTAAAATAACCTGCACAGATGTATTAGATACCTATGAAAAAAACCGCGTAAACGATATTGAAGGTTTTAGCTCAGTCAAATCACCAGACGATAAATCAATCACAGAAAAACTTAGAGGTTCCGAGGTAGCAAAGGAAATCAACAAAATTCTCAAATCGGAAGCTTTAGATAAAAAACGTAAAAACTTTAGCCAAGATATAGATAATATTAATCAAATGCTTTCCGGAGCCAAACCAGCCACTCCCAATTTTTCCCCTATTCATTTGCAGGACGTACTTCTTGCTATAAAGGGGGGATTAGTCAGTGCTATTAATAAACAACATGATGA
This sequence comes from Tatlockia sp., assembly GCA_013697955.1. Lineage (GTDB taxonomy): Bacteria > Pseudomonadota > Gammaproteobacteria > Legionellales > Legionellaceae > Tatlockia. The sequence goes on from JACCVV010000019.1 coordinate 24,404, forward strand.
TGCTAAGGCAAAGCTTGAGGAATTATTTACAAAGCCAGAGTTTAAAGCTCAATTGCTGGAACGTATTCCAGGCGGAAATGTTGAAAAAATCAAAGAAGGCATGATTGAAACGTTTGATAAAACAAAGACTGATGAATTAGACAAGCTCTCAAAAGCGATCGAAAAAAACGCTAATGAGCTTGCCATCGCATCCAGGTATGAATACGAACGTCTTTCCTACATCACACGCAAGTATAATGAATCTGCCCTAATGAAAGCCCAAATCGATAGCCAAATCAGAGAAAAAAATGCTAAGGATGGTAATGGCCCAGCTATTGTACTCAATTTTGGTGAGGGCACAGCCTTTTTTAAAAATGTGGATGTCAATGAATTAAAGCAATTCGATACCATACAGCATGGTTGGATATCTTTCTTCGACAGGAAAATAGTGAAACAGGGTGCTGATGGTTTCCACATGGAACTCAATCGACTCTATCAATCCAAAGACAGTATTCGCATGGACGTGGCTTCTTTAGGGCAAACGATGAAAGCCTGTGGTTACGAGTCCGTTGAGTTAAATATTCAAAACAAAGATCCTAAAAAAGCTGAATCTCATGCACGGGCAGTCTATGAAGGAATGTGCGTAGCCGGTTTTGACCCCAAAAAAATCACTATGAAAGTGAATGGTGAAGTCAAGTTTAAATATGATGATAAGGGCGTTCTTGAAAAAGGTGAGCTTTTTGCAAACAAACCAAAGCGTTTGGAGTATGCACAGGGATTAGCAAATAGATTTGTCAGTGAAGTGGATACGATTATTAAGGGTAATGCTGAAAGCACAACGAAACTTCGTAATGAATTAAAAGGCATGAGAGAACAAGAACAGCCAAATCCACAGAATGCTGCTATTTAAGTATTATTAAAAAATTGATCGCCTTGATATCTCTTCGAGGCAGTTTCTCGATCAAGGCATATTTTTTTCTATACATCATTCGTTAAAAATATCTGAAGTGAATAATCAACAGGAGAATGCATTATGAGAAATCGGTTTGAATCCAGATTTGAAAATCTATCCGATAAAGAGGAATCTAGTTTAATTCTCGCCAAATTAGACAAGAACCCAATTCCAAAGAAAAAGCCAACTGAGGATTTGAATGAAAATTTCGAAAACCATGAATATTTCGCGGACGAAAAGCACACTTATCTTAAAGAAGAATCAAACTATTCTTCAGGAGATTCATTAAAAGATTTCTTAAATCGTTATTCTCGTGAAAAGGCAAATCAGTTAAATGAAAATGATTTCCCTTCTAATAAATTTAAATTACAAAATAACCTTGATCAACTCTTAAATAAGGCCAATTTGATTGACCCATCTCAAGCTAAAAAAGAGCCTCAGATAGCGGAAAAAGAAACAAACTGGAATTTCACCTTATTTGGGAAAACAATATGTGGATGCAATAAAACTGAAAAGTCAAAATACGAAGTTGATCAAGAAGAGAACCTGTTCATAAAAAAGCTCATTTAGACTAGTGTAGTAAATATGTTGCCACATTGTGGCAACATAAAGTTTCATCGATTAGAAATATTCTAATCCTGCTAAACAGACTAGCTCTTTTTAAAGCCTAAACTCATGTCATTAATATAGTCATCTTCATTCTCTTCAACCTCTGGCAACCAAAATTGCAAAGGGTGTAAGGATTTAGGCTCATTTACGATTTGAACTTTCTTCGATTCCTTTTTAAATTCCATCTCCATCCCATGTGAGTTATCTAGCTCTTCAGTCTCGGGTTTTTCTATACCTAGCGATTTTTTAATATCTTGCTTCATTGAATCAGGCATCAATCTCCAAACTAAAGTGGCTACTAACATCGATGCGACCAAAACTGCAAAGACAGAAAGCACAATAGGCGCAGCCGGTGATGCAATCGCTAAGACGGAACTGATTATTGCAGCGGCAAATAATAAGCTATAAAAGAGATTATTGATTGCTGCCTGGAGATGATGCATTTGGGTCGAGCGCTCCTCAACAATAAAGGTTTTGTAAAGATTAAAGCCAAAAAGTCCAACTTGATGGAGGAGTCCGAGGCTAAACGCACTAATCATTAGAAATGGCCCGAGTGTAAAGCTTAGGTGCAGAATAAAGGCAGTAAGTCCACCAGCAATAGCTGCATTTTGCAAAGTGGTGCTCATTAAATTGACGGCAAATTCAATCACTTTTTCTAAATCAAACTGAGCAGCGATATGCAATTCATAGGCTTGATTGATTAGCAAAATCATAAGTATAAAACCTAGAAGCGGTTTGAGCACCAAGCCTGCAGGTGAATTATTGAAAGTCATCAACCATTGCGCATTAGCGGTTACGAATGACAAAGTAGCCTGAATTCCATCTCTCAAATAGCCCAATCCGTTTTGTAATTTAATTCGTATTGACATACAAGATTCTCTCTTTTGTGGACGAATCTTATTATGCAATTATGATCGATTTATAAACAATAACCATTTATGGTATACTATTATTTCATATTTGCAACAAAGACTATTCAAATGATAAGCAATGCGATTTCTTTTGTAGCAGTAGTTAAGGCGGGTAGTTTTTCAAAGGCCGCGGAAGTTTTAGGTATTTCCAAGTCGCAAATAAGCCGGCATGTCAAACAATTGGAAAAATCACTCGGCATTCAATTGCTTTATCGTACGACACGCTCCATCACACTAACTGAATCCGGCCAAAGTTTTTATCAAAGTTGTCAGGAAATTGAAGAAAATTACAGGGCAGCAATTGATGATTTAAAACAAGATTTTACAGCGGTCAAAGGAACGTTACGAATGACGGCACCCATTTCTTTCGGCTCGGAATTTTTACCCAAGGTCATTTATCAATTCAACCAAATTTATCCAAATATCAAAATCGTTTTATCTCTCTCTAGCGCGAATGAAAATTTGGTAGAAAAAAATTTCGACTTATCCTTTAGAATTGCTGCCAGTTTACCGGATTCAAGCCTGAAAATGCGAGTTTTAGCAAAGCTCGATATGGTCTATGTGGCTGCTCCTTCCTTTTTGGCAAATATTCCCCTACCCACCACAATGGACGAATTAAAAAATCTTAATTGCACCGCCCCCGTTTGTAAGGCTGTTGGTCAATCAGGTCAAACCACTTATATCTGGTCTTATTTTGATGAACATAATCAATTAGTTAAATTCACTCCAAATACTAATTTTGAAGTCGATAGCTTGCGCGCCCAGATTCAATTTTTATTATTAGGAACAGGAATAGGCAGAGTTCCTGAGCTTTTTGTACGTAAGGATCTTGATGAAGGCCGACTTATTCGCTTATTACCTACCTTAAGACAACCGCCTCTATTTGTTTATTTACTCTATCCTGATAGGAAATATCTTCCCAAAAAAGTGGCTTCATTTATTGAATTTATAAAGGAATGTGAATTGGATTTTTAAAAGTTCGTGATTAAATATTAGACTATAATTTTGATACCTTTTTATTAACTATATAGATAGGATAGATAGATCGAGCGAGCGAGCTAATTACCAATTGAAAGAAATTTTATCAATTGCATTAAAATAAGCCTTTTGTTTCCTTGAGTTACTTTGTAATTTAAATTACAAAATTCGCTTGGATTGAAGGCTTAAAATTAGGATTATTAATTAACCGATTTGATAAAGAACCTCGTTCAGAAGAAGAGGATTTAAGGAATAGAAAGTTTTGGCAAGAATACCTCTTTTTCTTACTCCAATTTAAAAGAACTTGCAAAAATATATAGAGTTTTTCTTGGCTCCAAGAGCTACAGAAAATGGTTTTTATCATTCGGAAATGGTTATTTATTAATCAGTTCTTTCAGAGAAATTTATAATCAATTAGATGAGTCATTAAAAAATGGTCCAAACAATGCTCAACTCTTAGCAGGGATTAATCGAATTGATGACGAAATTTCCAAATTAACGATGCTGAGGACACTATTCTCAAAGAAGATATGGAAATTAGATCTGAAAAATCTGATAAACGTTTTAGATAGCAATCATGTCCTAGCCAAAAGTCATGGCAGACTTTGATCTGTTTGATCAACACCAACAAAAAAATTATTTTCAACTTCTGTTGGATTAGGTCCAATTTTCTTATAAGAACTAAAAAATCCAACTGCTGCTAAACCAAGACCAAGCCCCAAAGCCACACCGCCAACAGCCAATGTAGCTGCTCCTCCGATACCTGCTGTGCCCAGGATCAAAACAAAGGCAGCAGCTACTATTCATGTTGCAGCAGCTATTTTGAATTCCTTTGAAGCTAAAACATTCATTAAGAAAAAGCATGATGGGCTTTCGCTTAAAGGCTTGGGTGATTGAATGAAGGTATGTAAGGATTTAAGAAACAGATTTTCATAATCAGCTTGTATAACAAATTGGTTGTATTCATGTGCAGCTCGCGCTTTGTATTTAATTTCATCCAAGGGTAGATATATCGGTCTAATACGCCAGCACTCTTCAATATACTTTTTACAAGAGATTTTATTTTGTAATAAGATTTTTTCATTAAGGATTGCGAGTTCTAGCTCATTTTACGTTTTAGGGGTCAAGAAATCATTAAGAAACGCTTCTCCTCTGCCCTCTTTTTGAAGAGTACCAAGCATCCATTCCGCTTGGTGGATAAAGCAAATATTTCCCCGACTGAGCAAAGTTGAAGCTAAACCCAGGGTATCCGATAGGCGTGATCCTTCGTAGGCATGTTTTAAAATACAAAATATTGATAACAGCTCTTTTGTAGATAATTGTTTTTGTAGTTTGCGAAAAGCAGCCTTGAATAAAAACACTTCCCCCAGCTCACCTAAATTGGCAATAAGCGAGCTTCTTTGATCGCGTCCCGTGCAAAGGAAAGACTTAGCAATTCGTCATCCGGAAGAGTAACAATTGCATCAAAAACTATGTTTCTTATAGTCTTTATACCCTCCTTTGCTAAAGCCATTGCATTTGTTTCATATTCTGTGGTTAACGGCATAAACAAATAGTTTGCTTTCAAATAGAAAAGATCCAAAAGAATATTTTCCAAGGGATGACTACAGGACTTATGAGTGAGGGAATCGGTGGTATATTCTAAACTGTGTAAATTCTTATCTATATTCTCTTTTGCGGCCTGATAGGTCTGCTTTTGTAGAGTATGGTCAAATTTCAAATACATGTTCTTTCTCAATTGATAGTTGAATTGAATTTTCCAAAGAAAATCTTTCTTGGTTAGTTAAGATTTTTTCTTTAATGAAAACAGGCGCAAATTCATTCAAATTTAAGGCTGGTTTTACGTCCGGTCCTTTGCTATTTCCTCCTAGTGTTGCGAGGACTATAGAGGAATCACTTTGTTCCTTATCCGAAAAATCGATAGAATCGCCTAAATCAAAATCCTGAGTTGGGTAACCTAATGAATAGATTGCCGTTACATAACCGGAAATGGTTCCAAAAGCAAAGCCAGAGGCTCCCCCAACAATTGCTCCAACCACTGTACCCAGAACTGGCAGCAATAAAGAGCCAATGAGTGCACCAAGTGAAGCTCCCATCACTGCGCCTCCTAAAGTAGTCGAAAGCGTAGCCGAAACAATTTTTTCGCTAAAAAATAGCTCAAGCCCAACTATAAACAGTCCAGAACCCATACCAAAGCTGCCCCCGATAAGAGCCCCTGCTAAAGTGCCGATAACAGGGAAAGCAAAGGTTCCGATAATCAAACCCAAAATGGCTCCTATACCTGCAATAGATAAGGGCGCAATTAGTCTTAACCAAACAGTTTGAGAATTTTTAATCATCATATTTTAAACACCTAATAATCATTGTGCCAAATATTAACACAAAAAAAATCTGTCTATAAAATCTTGAATAAAATGACGAATAATCCCCTATAAATTATCCCAAAAATTACACTGTTACTAATTTTGAAATTCTGGTATTTTCATTGAATTCATCTATTTATATTTACATTGGAAAGTCAGGAGTTTTATTACAGCCAGGGAGAAAGCAATGAGTACGCAACGCGTGGAAGATTTTGCATTAGGCAGTGAAAATATGATAAGTGATGAGGTGAGCGAGGCAAATCCAAGCACCAAGCTCGAAAGACGTAGAAAAATTGAAGAGTTGTTTGAAGAAAAACGTTTACGCGAAGAACTGGCAGAATTCGCATAAGATTAAAATCTCCGCTTAAAATCGAAAAATCAAGTTCTGAATAGAGGTGGATAAAGCGATGCTTTAGGATGTCGACATCCCCTCTTTAACCCCTGTTAGTTGTATTTCTATAATCCTAAGGGAGCTTCCTTCTTTTAGTTTAACCACCTTTTCCAAGCTCAAAGCAGTGGGTAGTTATTATCGCATTGAGGAGCGCTATCTAAGATAAATCTCCAACACTAATATTGATCCCTCTATTAATAAACCACTAACAATCTGTTATCTGAGGAATCATAAATAACAAATTTTATAAAAAGTGAAAATAATACTTGCACTTAATTTAAAAATTGAATTAATCTGAAAGCGACTCATAAATAAGGAGATTGCAATGGGTAGGTCAAAAAATGATGCAACTGTTGCTGTAGAAAATGATGTTTCAGTAACAACACCAGCTACTTCTTCTCCAGGAAATATCTCATTCTTTAATCAAAGACAATCCTCGCCTCCTCAAGACATCAAAGCACCTGAATCCGAGCCAGTCGAAAAAATAAGCATGGAAACTGCGCAAATTCTTCTATTGGCTGAAATTTTGAAAGAATTAAAAATTCAAAATACACTCACTCGCTTAAAAATGGAGGCCAAAAAAGAAAAGACAGAAGAAAAATCTCAGGCCGCTGATAAACAGAAAGAGCAAGATGATGCTCGGTTCGAAGGGATTCGGTATTCAATGTATAGTTAAATTCTTCACTCTCCAAACCAATTAACAGATGTTAATTGGTTTTTTTTTAACTGAATACGAGATTATTAGAATACCTCAATAAATTTTTGGTTATCTTTAGAAAAATGCTCAATATTCGCTCATCTGTATTGAAACTATATAATCTAGTAAACTAGCAACGATTAAACTTTTAAAATTTGGAAACCCATGACTAAAGAAGAAATGATTTGTCGAATTATTCGTTATATAAGAAACCAGCCCAATGCTAAGAAAACTTGCTGTGGTTAGGCCAAAATTATCCGAATTAAAAGGCTATAAAAATTCAAAAGTGTTAACTTATTTTCTGCAAAAAAATTCTGAAATTTCTTTGGAAATGGGGCAAGAACTCTTTGATGATTTGCTTAGATGGATGTATTTATCTGCACAAAGAAAAATGGAGTCTAAGTTAACCAAGTTATTTGGCCCTTTGCTGATACTTGATGAACTGTGGCATATTTTTATTTTGCATACTCGCGATTATATTGATTTTTGCAATCACTATTTTGGTGAATATTTTCATCACGATGTGGAGCCTATTGGTTTTGAAGAATTACTTGAAGAAAATGAACTGGAAGACTATTTGAAAGATTGCTTTAAATATTTGGGATCCGAGTGGGTAGAAAGGCGATTTTCTTTAGTATTTTCAAGCTAGCTCCCAGCATTCTAATCGGTTGCCCGCTTGCGCGGGCATGAGAATTTTATCAGACCCCTGACCTCTGCCAGGAGTTAAGACACCTTTATATATTCAACTCATTGATAACCACAGAGTAGCCATTTGAATATTGGCTTAATTGCTCATAGGTACGTTTAGCCGGTGTGTATGCCGGGAACTGGGTCATAAGTTCTTTTAGAATCTGACGAGAGAGAACTTCATCACCGCGGTTCCATTCGCTTAGCGCATCAAAGTACATCAAGTCGGCGGATTGTTTAGCCAAGGGCAGCACAGGTTTAACCGAAACCGGCTCAATGAAGCTAACCTTGTTATCCTGTCCTTGAGAACCAAGCCATTGCAGCATTTTTCGCGCTTGCAGACTACCATTTTCACTAGCTTTTGCTAATAAGCGTTTCGCTTCGTCCGCTTTACCTGCTCCAGCCGCATTCAACTGAATTAAGGCTAGCTGATATTGAGCATAGGGATTGTTATTAGCAGCTAAATCATTGTACAAATTTTTCGCCTGCTCGCTATTTTGACTGATGCCCAAGCCATATTGATAAATCCTGGCTAGTGCAAGTTTAGCCTGTTCATTACCCTTTGCTGCCGCCTGATCATAATAGTTGACCGCATTGGAGTAATCTATTTTAGTCGCGATACCGGTTTCAGATAGTAATCCCAGATGGTATAGCGCATCGGCATCACCTGAAACAGCGGCTTTCTTGTAAAGTTCCAGTGCTTTTTGCTCATTACGTGCTACACCTAAGCCCTTGAAGTAAAGTTCAGCTAATTGCGTCATTGCTCCTGTGTAGCCTTGCTCTGCCGCTTTGGTAAAGTACTCTATGGCTTTGGAATAATTAACAGGTATCCCCTTGCCTTTGACATAGGCCAAGGCCAGGTCATATTGGCCAGTTGCATCATTTTTTTCAGCCGCCAATTCATAGCTGCTAATTGCTTTGGGGTAGTTATCTTCAACCGTGTCGTAGATAAATCCCAAGGCTACTGCAGCCTTTGCATAATTTTTCTGTGCAGAAGCATACCATTTTATGGCTTCCTGATAGTTAGGCTCTTTACCGAGACGACCCAGTTGATAAAGTTGGCCTAACAGGAATTGAGCAACGGCATCATTTTGTTCAGCAGAAGCGAGATACCATTTTGCTGCTGTCTCATGATTAGCTTTGCCGCCTAGACCAGTATCGTAAAGAAAACCTAGTTTCACTTGCGCATCTTTATCGCCTTTTTCGGCAAAGTGCTCATAAATTTCCCTTGCCTTACGGATTCTCTCAGGATCATCACCCTGCGCCATATAATAATCTGCCAGTAATAACCCCGCAGTACTATTGCCGGAAGTGCGTGCTTTATCTAGATCTGAAAGAAACTCTTCGCCAGCCTGCTCTTTTAAAACGGCCAAGTTAAGATAAGCATAGGAAAACCCGGCATCAGCGGATTTTTGGAGCAGAGCCTTTCCTTTTTCAACATCCTTGGCAAGTCCAAGTCCTTGACTGTAGTAAGTTCCTAAAACAAAAGCATTTACCGGATTTATTGCTGCTTGTTGGTACCAATAGAGCGCTTCTATCGGATTTGTTGTAACTGAAAGGCCTCGCTCATACATCATTGCCAACAACAAAGCGGCTTCCGTATTGCCTTTTTTTGCAGATTCCCTAGCTACTTTGAAGGCTTCACCTTGTTTTTCTGGGCTGGCGTTATCGATTGCGTTGTAATAAGCCAAAGGCAATTCAGCCTCAGCAACTCCCTGGTTTGCTGCTCCTTGATAGAGACGTCTGATTAATTTTGTGCGATTTTCTTTTGCGGCAATACTTAACCCAGCCTGTTTTTGCTTGACCAGATAATCAGCGAGACGGTATTCAGCAGGACCATAACCGTTAGAAGACGCAAGATAATACATGGCCAAGGCCTGTTGTGAATCGGGCTGAACAACCATAATGCCTTTATCATCGGTATATCCTTTATCATAAATATTAGCTAAGGCATATTGAGCATAAACATTTCCCTTGAAAGCAGCATCAATCATCCAGCTCATACCTTGCTTGTAATCGACAGGATTAGTTTGACCTTCTAAATACAAGACACCCAGATTGTATTCCGCTCTTAAATCTTGCTGCGTCGCTGCTAATTGATAATAAATTATCGCTTGCTGCGGACTTTTAAGCACCGCAATACCATACTGGTATAGTTGACCTAATTCAAATTGGGCATTCGATTCACCCAAAATGGCCTGATTATAAAGTTGTGAAATGACTGCCTGATAATTGGATTTGTTTTTCCAACCATCGGTTTTTTCTTTGAAATAATCAAATTTTTTAGAACCGGAAGCTTGTGGATAAGGCGTTCCTTCTTTAACCATTGATTCTCTTTTTTTATGAACAACGACTAAGGACTCATTTTTTTGCAAGGCCTCAATCTGCTTGTTCAAGGGATAACGTGGAAAGGTCCAGGTGGCTGAATTATTAGCGTTTAGGGTTGGCGCAATGAGATCAAAATAATCATTTATAGGAATATCCTGGGGCTTGGCCATTACAAATTTAGGACGGTATAGTTCGGCTCGGGTTAATGTGTCCATTTGGGGAGCAGAGTTATAATTATTTTCTTTTAATGAAAGCGGATTTTGCCAGGCAGAATAGATTCCACCTAAGCCATAATTATTAGAAGCAAAATTCTCTACTTTGCCATTAGATAACCAGCGTGCAGCTTGAACTTCAGGAGAAATAGCTGCTTCTTTTTCACTAATCTTTGATTTCGCTTTCAACTGCCATTGTTCAGCTAATAGAGGGTCAGCTGTAACGACCTTACCTTCTTTATACATAAGCGCCAAGGCTGATTGTGCTTCAGGAGAGCCTTTTTGGGCGGCTTGCAAAGTCCAGGTAAAAGCAGCTTTTGGATCGTTTAGCAGTTTTGGATCTTTATTTAAACGAGCTAGAGCCATTTCAGCTTTTGTCTCTTGATTGTTAATATTTATTGCTTTGGTAAGCCAGTCTTTAGCAGTACTTAGTTGATTTTGCTTAATTGCCAATTCACCCAAGGCAACCATTGCTATATAAGAATTTTGTTTGGCAGCGTTGACTAACAGTTCCAGTCCTTTCGCTGTATCACGAGGAACATAAGTTCCGTTTACCAGTAGCTCACCTAATTTTGCTTCAGCAGTGACATCGCCTTGAGCCGCAGCCTTTGTTAACCAAATTACGCCAAGCTTTTTAGAATTTTGATCCCGGCTTTCAATAAAATAAGTTCCTAAGGTCGATTGCGCTATGGCATTGCCGTTTTTAGCTGCATCGATAAAGTAGCGACGCGCTGTATCTTCATTTTTTTTGGTTCCATGACCAAACATATAGGCTGCCGCACAGTACATTTGTGCTGGTGTATCGCCTGCTTCGGCTGCTTTTTTAAACCAATAAAGAGCTTGCTCTGGATTTTTATCTTCTAACAAATAATATCGTGCCAAGAGCTGTTGAGCTGGCAAAATTCCTTTTTCACCGGCCTGAGTAAAATAACGCAGAGCCAAGGTATTGTTTTTTACCTGCCCATAACCATATAAACGCATTCGTCCCAAATAATAATCAGCGACGGGATCTTTGCCCGATTGGTTTATGAGTTCTTGCGCTGCCAAAGGATAATTTCCCTGGCGATAAGCATCAACCCCATTAGCAGCGAAGGCAAATTGACTTCCTGTAACTGCGACCAGGTAAAACCATGGCACGAATGATTTCATGGTAACTCCCCTATTATTTTTTTTTGTTTAGAGCAAAAAATCCTTTAAAACATCAATTTCCCGGGATAATACCGTAGTACACAATTGCACTTACTGCACCATTTCGGGTACTGGAATTAAACAACCAAAAATTGCCGCGATTGTTTAACCCATAGCGAACATTAGTGTATTCACAAATTTTAAAGCTTGTTTCACAATCCACAACTTGGCCGTATTGCGATTTTTTATTGGGAATCGTGCAGATAAATTTCACCTGTTTTTCACCGGTAGATAATATTCCCCACTCATGAGGGCCTATAGAGTGGTTTAAAAACAGGCTACGCGAGCTGTCTTCGTTTCGCATTTGATAAAGGGTAATAGCCTGACCGGTTTGATTATGGAGTAGATACATGGACTGGTTTTCTCCACTTGATCCAGGCTGCAAATGCATCGCTTGAAGATCAAATTTATACCCGGATTCACGACAACCGATTGGAGGCCTGTTTTCATCTTTCTCTTTATCTTTAATAGCAACCTCTTCACCCTCTTGAACCATTATTTCTTCATTTTCATTCTTGGGCGCTTGTTGTTTAGCGTCTACATTGGCAACGCCAATCGCTAATAAAGATAACAAGATTGCTCTGCTTAAGGTTGAATTATTCGTTAGTTTCATTTCGACTCTCCTTGATCATCACAGGACGAACCACCACTTTTGTTCCTAGATAATTATTGTTCTCAGAGGATAATTCTACGAAATTATGGTTTAACCATTCTGCATCGCGAGTGAACATTCTCACACAGCCATGACTTGCTCTAAATCCTGGAATATCAGGTGAGCCATGCATTGCAAACCCTTTATGAAAATACATGCAGAAAGGCATTTTTGCTCCACCTTTACCTATCGGATAAACGTTAGATCGGCATTTTTCATTTTCTTTGGAAAAGAACCGAAAAATTCCAGTCATGGTGCGGCAGGATCGGGCTGCATCCGGGCATCTGTCTACTCCTGAAGAGACCGGCCCCCATTTGATAAGTTTTCCATCCTTATCATAAGCTGCCCAGGCTAACTTATCCTGATCGACAATAACTTGCTTTTCACCTTCTGGATTGATATCCAAAGGAAAAGGCGAAAAATCAAGGAGGGTTTTATTAACAAGATCCTTAGGAACGGCAATTACTTTCCCTGCCCACAAATTATTATAGGAACGGTTTAAACGCTGGACCACATCGCGTTGTTCCTCATTTGGAAAAAGATTTTCCCAGGTCTGCCCTGCTCCAACCTTTATGCATTGATAACTTGGATAGGCACAAAGTCCAGTACCATAGTAAATTGCAGCATGAAGCGTAGCTGCCTGGGTTATTAGTGCAATCATTATTATTATTTTTTTCATGTTGCAATTCCCCTAATTTATTTAATAATCGAAATGCAAGAACCATGCTTAAATGTATATAGTTGTAATCTTTCCGCAATTCTTCGAAGCCTTTGATAGTTCTTTTTTAGACAAATGAAAAAATATCAATTTTCTTTGGCTTCCATACACTATTTCGGCCATATGCTTAAAAAGTTTAGGCTTTGGGCAAAATTTATAATGAATAACTATAATTAGCTTATCTGGGCCTTTTTAGGACAGCAATGGAAGATAGAAATCTGTTTAAAATTCAGAGAACTAATACACCTCATCATTTATCTAATCTTTCTGATGAGAATATTAAATCAAACTTGTTACTCACTAAAGATTGTGTAATTGTTTTTGATGAACAGGGAAGAGTCATTCTGTTTAATGAGACCGCAACAAAAATCTTCCCCTGTTTTACCCAAAAAATTATCGGCCAACACATGAGCAAATTAATTGCATCAAAAACTAGGCCTCATAAACGCTTATTTTCCAAATCGATTAAATACTTTTCGCTAGCTGCTCTAGGTATTCCACAGCATTTCGAATGGATAGTTGGCAGGGATAAAAAACCAGTTGAAGCTTATAACGTTCTCTTTAATGCAGCTACGCTTGATGGCACCAAGGTCATAATCGCCCGAGTTATTGATATCCTGGAAACTAAAACACTGGAATGGGTATTATTGTCTCTTGCAGAAATTAATAATCGAGGCTCCATACTTGAAGTTATAGAAGATATAACCCAATTAGCAGCTCAAGTTTTTAAAACTGAATATGCCCTGGTAAACCTTTTCGATAATAACGATAAAGTTTATACCGTTTCCCATATTTATAAAGGAAAAAAACAACAGAAATTTGTTTACGATTTAGCCAATACTCCCTGCGAAGTAGTAAAAAACAAGAAAAAAATCTGTCAATTTAATGGAAATGTGCCAGTAAAATTCCCCAAATCTCAATTTACCTTGGATTGGAAAATAAAATCCTATCTTGGCGGGCCATTAATTAATTCGCAAAAAACTGTAGTTGGCCTTTTAATTCTCATGTCTGAACACAATATTGAGGTTAATTCCCTTTATAAAAACCTGTTCAGACTTTTTATGGATCGCATAAGTCTGGAGGTTGAGCGTTTAATTTCTGATAAAAAATTACAATTTCTTGCCAGCTTTCCCGAACAAGATCCGAATCCGATTTTGAGTATTCGCACCGATGGCGAAGTTATCTATTCGAATAAAACCGGGACTACAATAATTAATCATTGGTCAAAAACCGAAGGCAAAATCCCGGAGACCTTTAAGGCAGCTTGTATGGAAGTTCAAAACAGCAAGCTTTTTAAGCGCGAAGAATTAGAAGTAGATGGCCGTGTTTATTTATTCACTTTCAGCTGGATTGAAGCCTTTTCTCAGATCAATATTTATGGGACCGATATTAGCGAACTAAAATCCGTTCAGAAAAAAATGCGAGATCTTGCTAATTACGATAGGCTTACCGCTGTACCCAATCGTCAATTTTTTGAAACGACATTAACCTCTTACATTGACTATGCCTATAAGAATTCCAAACAATTAGCGCTTTTACTTATTGATTTAGACAATTTTAAGGCCGTTAACGATACTTTAGGTCATCATGTGGGCGATCACTTGTTAAAAACTCTATCAAAAAGGATTTCTGGTTGCTTACGGCGAAAGGATTTTATTGCCCGTCTTGGGGGGGATGAGTTTGTGGTTTTGTTAAAAATGAAAAATTGCGACGAAATCGAATTGGTTGCCGATAAAATAAATAAAGCACTAGCCACCCCTTTTGAGTTAGGTGATTATCAAGTTGAAACTTCTTGCTCTATTGGCATCAGTTTTTATCCCCAAAATGGCACCACCAACTCCGATCTGTTGAAACATGCGGATATTGCCATGTATCAGGCCAAAAAAAATGGCAGCAATCAGTATGCTCTTTTTTCTAACTCCAAACTTTTAACTCAAAGCAAAAGACGAACGGTCATTAAAAAAGACTTAAAGCAGCCTTGCCTAGCCAGGCAGTTATACCTTGATTATCAACCGCAATTTGATCTTAGTTCCGCGAAAATTGTCGGTTTTGAAGCCTTTTTGCGTTGGCGTCATCCCACTCAGGGTTTAATTTCACCTGCTGAATTTATTCCCTTAGCCGAACAAACCGGTTCCATAAATTCAATTGGCAACTGGGCGATTAACCAGGCTTTGGAAGATTTTAAATCAACAATGTGCAGTATAAATAATGCTAAATTATCGCTCAACATTACAATGACACAGCTTAATGATCAGCATTTTATTGCTAATTTATGTGAAAATATTGATCGAATGGATTTAACCAATAGTTTAGTTGTATTAGACATATCCGATCAAAAATCAGTGCTTCACTATCGTCATCTTGACGAACATTTACAAGCGCTTCATAACCAGGGCATTCAGTTAAGCCTGGATAATTATGGTTCGGAACAATCTTCCTTATCTCGTTTGCTAAATGCACCTGTAAATATTGTGAAAATTGATCATAATTTCCTTCATGCGCTTGAAAAAGAACCTCGCAATAAAGCCTTTATTAGCGGAATTATTGATCTTGCTACTAAACTTGAATTGCAAGTCATTCAAAAAGGGGTGGAAAATGAGAGCCAAAATGAAGTGCTTAAAACGTTGGGTTGCAAATTCGCCCAAGGCTACTATTATTGCCCACCCTTATCGATAAGCAGGCTGCAAAGCTATTTATTAAAATATTCAAGATTTAATTAAATTTAAGGATGGAAATATTGGAAAATGCGCAACCCTAATTCAGCGCTAATACCTTCAACTTTTAAAAGTTCTTCTATCGAGGCCTTTGACAACTCCCTTAGACCTCCAAAACGACGGAGCAAGGCTTGACGTTTCTTAGGGCCAATGCCGGCAATCATTTCCAAAGACGAATCAAGGCCAGCATGTTGCCTTTTTTTGCGATGAGTAGTTATTGCAAAACGGTGGGCTTCATCACGTATATGTTGAAGCAAATGCAAAGCCAGAGAATCTGCTGGCAAAGTAATTTCTTTATTTTCTGAGACTAGAATTAACCGCTCCCAACCTGCCTTGCGATTAGGACCTTTAGCAATGCCTAATAAACTGACACCCTCCACGCCTAAGCCGGCCAAAACGCGTTTGGCCACGCCAACCTGGCCCTTGCCACCATCAATTATAAGGATGTCCGGCAAATTTTGCTCTTTTAGCAGACGCTTGAAACGACGAAAAATTGCCTGTTCCATTGCCGCATAATCATCACCTGGCGTTATTCCATCGATATTAAAACGCCTATATTCAGATCGATTTGGACCATTTCCATTAAAAACGACACAAGAGGCTACTGTGGATTCACCCGAAGTGTGGCTAATGTCAAAGCATTCCATCCGGTTGATTGGCTCTTCTCGCTGCAGCAAGGTGCCCAAAGCCTGGTACCTCTTGCGGATAGTTGCTGATGAGGCAACATGCTCAGCGACAGATTGCTTTAGGTTATTTAAAGCAAAATCCAGCCAACGCGCCTTTGCACCTCGGGGTCGAATCTGAATTTTACACGTTTTTCCTCGTAGTTCAGTTAACATCGCGGCAAGGTTTTCTTGTTCGCTGATTGTTTCTTGTGTGATGATTAGAGCCGGTATTCGTTCTGGCGTATCTATATAGTAAAAAGCTAAAAAGGCTTTAAATATTTCCTGCCATAAATTTGTTTCATCCTCTTCTTCAAGCCCAACTTTAGGTATAGAAGGGAAGAAATTTTGGCTGGCTAATACATGGCCATCGCGAATGGTAACGCATTGAATACATGCCAAACCGGGCTGAGCGTCCACTACAATTATATCCGCATCACCGCTTAACTGAACTACTGCTTGTTGCTCCTGAATTAAACGTAAATGTTTTATTTGATCACGAATAATCGCTGCCTCTTCATAAGCCAGTTTAGCCACTGCAGCTTCCATCCTGCTGCCCAATTCATTCATAATTTGATCAGATTTACCCTGCAGAAATCGAGTTGCATCTTTAACTGCTCGTTGATAATCCTCAACTGAAATATAATCTGTACAAGGTGCCGTACAACGCTTGATGTGAAATTGCAGACAAGGCCTTGAGCGTGCGCTAAAAAAACTATCAGTACAATTGCGAATTTTAAATACTTTTTGAATGGTGCCTAAAGTTTCGCGCACTGCTGCAACGCTCGGAAAAGGCCCGTAGTATTCGCCTTTTGTGGGTTTTTTCTTGGAACGGTACAATTCCATCCGTGGAAAGGCATGAGAGGAACTAACATGGATATATGGATAAGACTTATCATCACGCAATAGCACATTGTATTTAGGCCTTAAAGACTTTATTAAACTGCTTTCCAGTAATAACGCTTCCGTTTCGCTTCTCGTTACGCTTACTTCGATGTTAATAATCTGACTCACCAAAGAACGAGTTTTAGCGCCTGAATTTTGCTTATTAAAATAAGAACTAACTCTTTTTTTTAAATTGCTGGCCTTTCCTACATACAAAACGCTGCCATTAGCATCTAACATGCGGTAGACACCTGGCGCACTAGTGAGATTGGCTAGGAAAAGAGCGAGATCAATGGGTTTTATCTTGTCATTCATAATTTATTGGTGAATTAAAAAATTTAAAAAAAGATCTATGTATCGGTTTCAGACAGATCTTCTTTTTATTGTACACTAAATGAGCATAAATCTACGAGAAATGATGGGGGTTTTCGCAGAAGTCTATTTAGTCTTCATCATTGATTGAATCATTAGGTTGTTCAATAATGCGATGTTTCATAGCCAAATAAGTAAGCTCTACATCATTTTTAATGCATAACTTATCAAACATGCGATAGCGATAGCCATTAATTGTTTTGGAACTTAAAAATAATCTATCGGCTATATCCTGAACAGTCATGCCTGAAGTAATCATCAACATGACCTGCATTTCTCGTTCAGATAATAAGTCGAAAGGTGAATCCTGAACAGCTTCCAGACTATTAATAGCCATTTTTTGGGCAATTTCGGCACTTAGATATTTTTCACCTTTGGCGACTTTGCGAATAGCCGCTGCCATTTCTTCAGCACCGGATTCTTTAGTGAGATAACCCATAGCGCCTAATTGTAAGACCCGAGTAGGCAAAGGCTCAGCACACATGGCGGTCACGGCAATGACTTTAACCTGAGGATTTGATTTTTTTAGTCGTCTGGTTACTTCCCAACCATCAATACCTGGCATTTTCATATCAAGCAGAACAACATCGGGCTTATGAGTTTTAACCAAAGCCAAAGCCTGTTCCCCGCTCTCTGCGTCTGCTACAACATCCATGTCAGGTAAATCATCTAATAATCGTCGAATTCCCATTCGCACCAAAGCGTGGTCATCAACAATTAGAACTTTTATCAAGCGATGCTCCTTGACTGCATGGCCAATGAACACAAAACGTTCATCGATATTAGCAAGACTGGTAAAGCTTTACAATTATGGCTTTCCGAAAATGAATATAGAGGTCTAATCCTGTCCCATATTGCATTCTTAATTAGCAAATTACACAGCCCAGTCAGCTAACAGGCCAAAATATGAATACTCGGATTATTTTTATCAACAGGGAATAAGGGGGGATATTCTCCTAACTCCTTCGCACGTTTTATAAAAAGTGAAATATCGGACTCTACAAATTTATATAGGGTTTCATAGTTTTCAATCACAAAGTAAACTTTTTGCAACATATCAATACGATAAGGAGTTCGAAATGCTACAATCGGTTCAAAATAAATTCGCATAGGAACATCCGACTCAACTGAATAAGCGGTTTCACTAATCGAGGAGAGGATGCCGCCGCCATAAGCCCGCATTCCTTCTTTAGTTTTGATCAAACCAAATTCAACCGTGAACCAAAATAATCGCTGTAATAAAGCCCAATTTTCCTCAGGTTGTGACAAGACTTTTAAGGCGAAATTTTGTACAAAATCGGCATAAACCAAATTAGTAAGCATCGGACAATGACCAAAAATTTCATGAAAAATATCTGGTTCCTGAACATAATCAATTTCTTCTTCACAGCGAATAAAAGTCGCCGCTGGAAATTTGCGTTCAGCTAATAATTCAAAAAAAGCACGGGCTGAAATTAAGGCTGCAACTGGCGCAACTTGCCAGCCTGTTAGGGCTTTGAGGCGCATTGAAAGTTCAGGTAATTGCGGAATATGATCTTCAGAAAGTCCCAAGCTTTCTAAACCTTGAATAAATTCATTACACGCGCGGCTGGGTATAATTTTCATCTGACGCTCATAAAGGATTTGCCAAATGCGGTGCTCTTCTCGGGAATATTCGACTCTACCATTGGCATCAGGTTGACGAGAAACATAGCGGCTGACAAATTCCATCATTACTCCTAACCCATCAAGACGAGAACCTATTTTAATTATAGTGTCCTGCTGGTTTTTAGAAAATTAAGCAGGTAATTAGTTTAATCAACAAATAAGTCAGAATGCAAAAAAAACTTTGTTTAATTTTTGATTTTACTGTTTGAAATTAACAATATTTAAATTACAAATAGAAATTTTATAAAAGGGACTCAACCTTGACAGTGATAATTTAACCCACCTACACTGTATAAAGTTATTCAAAGTCTCAACAAATTGCTTCATTAAAGGAATTTTTTATTAACGAAAGGAACTGATTTTATATTTTATGAATAATCAACCACAATTTCCTTATTTAGGGTTCGGCTTAGGTTTAAGAACTGAACACTACGATGATGTATTAAAATCAAAGCCCAATGTCGACTGGTTTGAAATTCTCACCGAAAATTATCTGATCCCTGGCGGCCGACCACTCTATTTCCTGGATAAAATACGCGAAAATTATCCCCTGGTAATGCACGGCGTTTCTTTATCAATTGGCTCAACAGATAGCCTCGATTGGGATTATCTTAATCAAGTTAAAACCTTAGCTGAACGGATTGAGCCGGTCTGGATTTCCGATCATCTATGTTGGACCGGTGTAAAAAATCTAAACATGCATGACTTGCTGCCAATTCCTTATACCAAGGAAGCAATAAGCCATATCGCGGGCCGAATTTCTGAGGTGCAGGATTTTTTAGGACGTCGCATTCTGATTGAAAATGTTTCAAGCTATCTTACCTATATGCAATCTGAAATGCCTGAATGGGAATTTATTTCAGCAATCGCAGATGAAGCCGACTGTTCTATCTTGCTTGATGTAAATAATATTTATGTGAGTTCCATTAATCACGAATTTAATCCACTTGATTATATTAATGCCATATCTCCCAAGCATGTGGTGCAAATTCATCTAGCCGGTCATTCAAATGAAGGAAATTATATCGTTGATACCCATGATGCCCCAATTATTGATCCAGTTTGGGAGCTTTATGCAAAAACGATTGCCCGTTTTGGAAAAATTTCGACAATGATTGAGCGGGATGACCATATTCCACCCTTAGCAGTTTTATTGGAAGAATTAAATCAAGCGAGAATGATCATGGAAAATACTTCTTTTAAAGAGGTAACGTCATGAGCAATTTACAGCGCTTGCAGCATCAGTTTCAAAATTTCTTATTAACTGATGAAACTGATATTCAAAAATCAATTGTAAGTACTCAAAAAGTGTCAGATAAAGAACGTCTTTTTATTTATCTTGATGGCTATCGCTGTCGCCTTATCGACTGTCTAGCCTCTAATTTTCCGATTATCAGCTCATACCTTAAATTTGATGAATTTCACTCATTAACCTTTGAATATATATCCAAATTTCCCTCAGCTTATCGGTCTATCCGCTGGTATGGTGATAAATTTTCGGATTTTTTAAAAGCAAAAAATCATAGCTTTTTAGCTGAACTTGCTGAATTTGAATGGAAGATGACTTTGGCTTTTGATGCAGCTGATGATGATGTTCTTAAAATTGAAGAAATGGCCGCTGTTCCTCCAGAAAATTGGGCTAACATCCGATTTAAGACACATTCTTCTGTTCAACTCATGAACTTCAACTGGAATGTTGTCGAAATATGGGAAGCGCTTTCTCATGAAAGAAAAGCGCCCAAAGCGCAAAAAATAACGGCTGCAACCTGGATTTTATGGCGCCAGGATTATCTCACTCGTTTTTATACTCTGGCTGTGGACGAAGCATGGGCTCTGGTTGCCTTGAAAAATGGCGCCCACTTCGGCGAACTTTGCGAAGGTCTTTGTAAATGGTTAGACGAAGAGGAAGTCGGCATGCGTGCCGCATCTTTATTAAAAGGCTGGATTCAGTCTGGAATAATTGCCAGCATCGAGCGCGAACCTCAGTTCACAAGTTAATGTCTATTGAGTTCAGGTTGAATGTACAGCCTGTTCGGTAAATGTTAAAACAATTAGTGAATCCAGACCTATTCGGTAAAAATACTCATTATTGAAATAACCTTATAATTTGTAAAAAATTTTACTCAAATTATATTTCTTACCCCAATAATGAGCCTAGGATTAGGTGTTCTTAGATTAAAAAACACAATTACTTGCGAACTATTAATCCATTTTGAACGTATTTGACCCCTGAAATTTTGGAAGCAATTTCGGCAGCGTTATCGCTTTGGCGAATGGTTTTTACATAACCACTTAATAAAACAGTTCCATTTTGAACATCAATTTGAATCGGTACAGAAGCAAGGTCAGGGTTGTTCATAAAAGCAGTACTAACTGCAGCTCTCAAATTTTGAGGAGAGTTTCCTGAGCTAAAGAAATTGGTGGAAGGTGAAGATTGGCAGCCAACAAGAAAGGTAAAAACCAAACCAGTTAAAGCGGGTAGATAGATTTTGTTCATGATTTTTTCCTCGGATTAAACAGATTCGCCACCATATCACGACTTAGTGCCAAGGTCTAACCCTCGAATCTATTTTCAGAGCTTGGATCGTAAATTATTAATTTCCTCCAATAATTCAAGAGCCAGCCCTGCTCCAGCCAAATTCACGCCGAGATCTTTAGTTAAACGAAGCACAGTGCGAATGTCGCGCATCGCTTCGTTGGTAAAACATAACTGATTTTTATCATCTTTCTGAATAGTGATTATCCCTTCATCAATGATTGCAAGGACTGTTTCACTGGAAACGCCGAATGAGCTACTGACTTCCGTTAAGGATAGATAGAACCATTCTTCACATTCCAAAGCAACTGGATCCTTTTTATCCTTAGTCATTGCTAACCCCTAATTTTTCGCGTGGATTGTATTTGATAGCCTTCGCTAATTGCTCATAAAGCGCATTCACTTCAGGGTTATCGACTGGTGGAATTACAATTTCCAAAGTTATGTATTGGTCACCAGAAGGATGAGCCGGTAATCCTCTTCCTTTTAGGCGCATTTGCTTTCCATTTTGTGACATTTTGGGAATTTTGAGATTAACCGAGCCTGCCATTGTGGGTACTTTAATCGTGCCGCCAAGTGCTGCTTCCCATGGTGTGATAGGAACTTTCAAATGGAGATCGTTTTTTCTTAAGGTAAATAATGAATGCGGGGCAATAGAGATTTCGATATAAAGATCACCTGCTTGTTGCTGTATGCCTTTGGCGCCTTGGCCTTTTAAACGAATTTGCTGTTTGTCGCTGATTCCTTTTGGAATTTTAACTTTAACAGAGCGGCTGTCGTATTCCATTTCACCCATTTGATTTACAACCGGGGTTTGAAGTTGCAGCATTTTTTCAGCACCATGAAAGCTGTCTTCCAAGCTGATTGTCAGGCTTGCATGGATATCTCTCCCCTGATCATGATATCCACTTTGTTGACGGCCGCGTTCGCGGAAAATTGAATTAAGAAAGTCTTCAAAACCAGATGGCCCTTCTTCGCCGAAATTCTGATATTGATATTGATTCTGCCGGGTATCTTCCTTGCGGTTATATCCAGGCTGGCTTTGTTCTTTCCAATATTGTCCGTATTGATCGTATTTCGAGCGTTTATCAGGATCATGAAGCACCTCATAGGCCTCACCTAATTCCTTAAATTTTGCTTCGGCATTGATTTCTTTGCTGACATCAGGATGGTATTTGCGAGCGAGTTTACGGTAGGTTCGTTTAATTTCTTCAGGACTGGCATTGCGCTCAAGTCCCATTATTTTGTAATAATCTTTATATTCCATGTAGTCTACTTAAAATGATTTTGTTTATTGTGAGCAAGTTATAGGATTTTTGTCAATGCAGTCAAAGCAGGCTAAGAGGTCTAATCTATCCGCTTGAATCTTCTACAAGTTACCTCAGTTTGTTAAAAATGCACTCAAGATTTCCGAATCCAACCAAGAGTTCTAAAACAAACTAAACTTTATAAGAGAATCAAAAAATTTATTAATTTTAAAATATGAGTGTTTTTTATGAAGAGTCAAACCGAACAATTTTTTAAATCCAAAGCTTATGCAGTTGTGGGAGCTTCAAATAACAGGGAAAAATATGGAAACAAGGTATTGCGCTGTTATCTTCAAAATTATTTAAATGTCTATCCTGTTAATCCTAACGAAGATTTCATTGAGGGTTTAATAAGCCTGGCAAGCTTAAGCGACTTACCTGATTCCGTAGAAAGCATTTCTATAATTACTTCACCAGAGGTCACTGAAAAAATTGTTGATCAAGCGATTCAAAAAAAAATAAAAAACATTTGGATGCAGCCCGGTGCCGAAACTGAGCTAGCTATCGAAAAATGTCTCAAAAATGGAATAAATATTATTTCCAATGGACCTTGTATCTTAGTTGACTTAGGGTTTGTGGATTAATTTTATATATTGATCAATACTTGAACAAGTATAGGCGTACCTCTATTCTTAATATGCTACTTAACAAATGGAGAATAAGATGAAAAAGCGTAGCTTGATCATTGCTGCAACTGCGGCAACTTTCTTTACTTCAGGACTCTATGCTACTGAAACTACTAATACATTTAGTCAAAAATTAAACTTAGCTTCTGCTGGCAGTGGAGACGCCGGAAGCAGTGGTGGTAGTGGCAGCGGAAGTGCTAGTGGTTCTGGAAGCTCAGGCGGTTCTGGAAGCTCTGCTGGTTCTGGAAGCTCTGCTGGTTCTGGAAGCTCTGGCGGATCTGGAAGCTCTGGCGGATCTGGAAGTCAAAATAGCTGCAAAAGTCACAATAACTGCAAAAGCCACAACAATTGCAAAAGCCATAACAACTGTAAAAGTCATAACAATTGTAAAAGCCATAACAACTGTAAGAGTTGGAACAACTGTAAGAGTTGGAATAATTGCAAAAGTTATAATAAATGCAAAAGCTATAACAAATGTAAAAGTTATAACAAGTGCAAGACTTACACCAGTTGCAAATATTGCAAATGGCGTTGGACCTGCAAAAATATTTAATCCTGTTATAAGCAAAAAATTGATACCTTTCGAGGTATCAATTTAAAAAATCAATCCTCAATTTTCTAGATAAATTATTGAAATAATTCGTTTTTAAGGTTTAAATCCACAGATATTTTGATCAATTATTGCGCACATGGATTAACTCAACTATCATTAAGAGGCTAGTTCAACAAATGGAGATTGAAAATGAATAAGAAAAGTCTAGTTATTGCTGCGGCAGCAGCTTCACTGTTTACCACTGGAGTTTTTGCAGCTACTTCTACAAGTAGTGGAATTTCTGGAGCGAATTTTGCATACAATGGCTGTAAAAGCCATAATAATTGCAAGAGTTGGGATAATTGCAAGAGTCATAACAATTGTAAAACTTGCAAATGTAAATGTTGGAAAAAGCATAAAAACTGGTAATAAATTTTTGATACCTCTTCGGAGGTATCAAGTTCCACCAGCCGCTATGGTATATTAGTTCCTTAACCCCTTCTTTTGATACAAATGTTAATTATCCTTTCCCCTGCCAAAAAATTATTGTCCTTTACAAAACCTTATCCTGGCTTAACAACTGATCCTTTATTAAAGGATGAAATGACCGAACTCGCCAAACTAATGAAATCCAAATCTGCCGAACAAATTGGTAAGTTGATGAACTTGTCCAAAAACTTGGCTTGTTTAAATTATGAACGCTATCAAGTATTTAACTTGGAAAAGGCTCCCCTTGCGTCTTCTTACCCCGCTTTAGAGCTGTTCCAGGGCGACGTTTATCAAGGATTATCGGCAAAGAGTTGGACGGATGAGGATAAACACTATGCCCAAAAACATCTATGTATACTCTCAGGACTCTATGGAATTTTAAGGCCCTTAGACCGAATTCAACCTTACAGGCTTGAAATGGGAGTACGCCTTGCTAACCCCAAGGGTGAGACTCTATACGATTACTGGGGTCAATCCTTAACGAAAATGCTCAATCAGCAATTAGCCTTAAATAGCAATCCGATGCTCATTAATCTCGCTTCCAGGGAATATTTCAAAGTATTAGATCAGAAAAATCTGTCTTTTCCAGTGCTTACAATTCATTTTATAGAACAGAAAAATAATAAAGCCAAAATAATTGGGATTCATGCTAAGAAGGCTAGAGGGTTAATGGCAAAATTTTTAATACAAAAAAGAGTAGAAAACCTTGGAAAAATCAAAGAATTCTGCGATTTAGGCTATCGTTATTGTGAAGAGACTTCTTCTGAAATGTTAATGAATTTTATTAGGGTTCATTAAAAGTGCTCTGGAATTTAGCAAGTCGAATCCATAAACTAAACCATTTTCCTCATAAAAATGTTGTCTGTTATGTGAAACGTGATGATGAGTTGGGCTGTGGGATCAGCGGTTCAAAATTACGTAAATATGCTGCTTTGATCCCTTATTTATTGGAAAATGGCGTTCGCCATTTACTGATAATTGCTGGCCCACAGTCCAATAATCTACTTGCTGCTTTGCAAATGGCTCGTGAGTTTAAATTTTCGGTAACTGCTATTTTGCTTAAACCCCATAATCAGGAAATTCAGGGAAATTTTAAACTAAGCAGACTATTTTTAGCTGAGGAAGAAATTATTTGGGTAGATCGCAAGGATTGGCTCCAAGTTGAGAATCTAGCTTACCGCATTCTTAAAACGATTAAAGAGCCAGGATTTGTATTAAATGAAGGGGCAAGCGTTCCTCAGGCAATGTCCGGGGCGATGACTTTAGCTTCTGATATCATCGCCAATGAACAAGCAGCCGGCCTTCAATTCCAACATATCTTCGTTGATGCGGGAACAGGCTTTTCAGCGGCAGGCTTAATAAAGGGCCTGACAGAATTAAAGCATAAGGCTCAGATTCATGTGCTTTTACTGGCTGATGATGAAAAAACCTTTAAGACAAAACTTCTTAATTGGCTAGGAGACCTCTCTCATCAACTCCATTGTTTTTATCCGCCAACAGCTAAAGCCTTCGGCTCCTTAAATCAAACGATCAAAAATGAAATAAAACGACTCGCCCGCGAGGAAGGAATTTTGGCAGATCCGGTTTATTCCGCAAAATTATTCCATTCTGCTAGAAAATACATTGAAACAGAGCAACTACAGGGTTCTGTTTTAATAATTCATTCTGGCGGAACTTTAACTATGGCTGGATTTTCATTGTAGTTATGCTTTGAAAATAGTAATTTCAAATTTATTTATTAATAATGGTGCTTTTTGGGCTGGATTTATCTTCAGAATTATTGCCTGATTCTCTATGAGTATCGTAACCGAATTCTAAATCTGGGGTAATTTGGCTAAGGTCAATTTTCTGGGTAATATCGCTTTTTTTAGAATTAAACCAGGAGACCTTTTTCACATAATGAGAAGGTTCATTCGCTAAAGAAATTTCTGAACTGTTTGGAGCTTCAGGGGAGTTTTTACGTGGAGAACTCTTGCGCGGCGAAACTTCAATTCCGAAAGAATACTCAGTACTTTTATCACTCGATCTTGGTGAATCATTTTTTATATCTGTTTCCAATGACTCAATCTTTAGTGGTTCTGATTTGGCAGAATCAGATCGGAATGATTCGGACTTATCCGATCTAAAGGAATCCAATTTTGAGGAATCGCTTCGGAAGGATTCAGACCCCTTATCCAAAAATCTGCGCGGTGAAACTCTGCCAATTGATGTTTTACGGGCTCCCAGCGTTTTACTCTGTATTTTTTTCTCCGAAGATCGTCTATTTAAGCTTAGAGGTTCTTCCTGAGAGCTCGATTCGGTAGACGATAAAATCTCAGCTCTTTTAGGCAAATAAATTTTTATTTTTGGGCAAGTAATTAAATGATCCCTTTGCTGATACTGTAATAAATGGGACAGATCACTCACTTCATTTCGTAATTCACCTTTTAGGCTAAGTTCGCTTAATAATTCCGGTAAATCCGTTTTAAAATCCAGTGAGACGCCTTTTAAATTGTGCTTGATAAAACAAATTCTCTGATAAATTTTTCCAAATATATCGAGACTATTGTAAAGAATTTCATCACCCTCAGGTTCTGAGCGATCAATTTGCTCATAAATATGAATTTTGTCAGAACTTAAACTACTAATTAGTGGTAAAGCACGACAATCTTCGATAAGTAAATCTCGGTAGTTTTTAAAATTATTATCAAAAGATTGCAGTTTACATATTAGCTCTTTTAACTTGAGCGAGTTGATATCGAGCAAGTCAAAGGCTTTCAAGTAAGCTATGTCGGTTGAAGAAACAGCACAAACCACGGCCATAATAGTAATCATATCCGGACAGAGGAAATACAAAGATCTCTGTGCAACTTTTAAAAAAAGCATTATTGCCCTGGCTTGCAGATGAGACTCTTTTTTATAGGAAAGAATCACTGTTTTAATTAAATGGACTAGAGAACTAAAGGATTCGCCTTGGTTTAAAAATGCCAGGTTACTAATGGCCCAACATTTTTCGCGAAATACATTTAAAGGGGCATTTTGAAAGAATTGCGCATTAAAATGGTTAAATTCTCTTGTAATATCTCCCACATTTTTATGTTTATGTTCGACAAAATTATTTATTTTAACGAGAATACTTTCCTTTTGGATTTCAATTTTATCGGATAAAAAAGCTTTAATCATTTCATTGGCTGTGTGTAACGATTTGACTTCGAAACTATTCATACAGGCTAAATAGTCTTTTATTTGAGTTATGAGGTCTTTTTTGCAAAATTGATTAAAATATTGAATTACTTCTTCTTTAAATATTTTGATTTCATTCTCACCCTTGCTAAAAAGACTATATGGCTCCAGAAGAGAAAACACGATGAAATGGCTTTGTAAACGCTGGATATTGCTCAAATGTGGATTTAGTTTAATTAGTAGCAAAATAATTTCCAAAGGCTCAACAAAATCAATAAGTCCTAAAATTTGTATCCTTATCCAATTCAGATCTATTTTTATTTGATTTCTTTGTTTATCCAAATTACCGGAGCAAATTTCAACCAATTTTTTCAGTCTTCTTATTGAATCCAATTCTGGATTTAATGCAGAAAAGGCCTCTTGGGTAAAAACTTTTATTTCCGATGGTTCACAATATTCATCCAAACCTTCAGCAAGGAGATTTTTACAAAAGATAAATTGAATTTTTTTAATTTGCTCATAAAAATCAGCTCGTTCTTCATCCAATAAGATTTGTAACGCATCAAGCGATGCTAACAATAAGGAGGCGGCTACTTCATCTGGATAGGCATCAATAAATCCATTAATAAGCTCTATTAATTCTAATAATTTACCTTCCTTTTGCGCTAGGGTAATTGCTCTAACTAAAGATTTAACATCTTTGAATTGATACACTTTTTCATAAAAAGTTATATTTTTATCCGATATACAGTCAGAGGAGGTGCTGGATTTATCATTTGTATTTGAATCAAAAAAGCTAGGAAAAAGCCTTGAGGTCGTTTTTTTTAATGTTGTCTTGAGTAATTTTTGAGCCATATTACCTGAAGGGCCTTCATTTTCTAATAATAATTCTTTGAAATTTTTAGAAAGATAATTAAAACAATTTGCGGGTATTTTTTGGTCAAAGAGCAAAAAATCCTTATCCACCTGATTTACATTTTTTATTACTAAGGATTCTCTTAGCGTTTGAGCGTTTTTTATCTCGTTCCAATCAACAACTTCTTCGCCGGTTTTACCAGCTTTATTTTGGATGTTTTTATCCACACGCTTTAGCCCAGTTATTAAAACATGAACACAACCAGGATCCTTTAAAGCAACGTGGAAAGCCGTATTACCGTTTATGTCAATGGCGTTCATATCAATTTTTTCATGAGCTCTCAGAAAACAGATCATTTCTGTATGTCCACATTGAGCCGCATAATGCAAAGCAGTTCTTCCGAACATGTCTCTTTCATTAACATCAATGCCAAAATTTAAAAGGAAACCGAGCAGCTGAATTGAGTTTTCTAAGGCAGCTAAATGTAGAGGCGTACGTCCAAGAAAATCAGGAGGAGTATTGAAGGCTAAAAAAAAGTTATGTTGTTCTTTAAAATCCTGCATAAGCTTTATTTTATCTAAAGCCTTGGCCATGATTAAATCATTTATTTTGAACTCTGTAGCTGAAAATGAGTGGCTTGCTAAAAACAAATTTTTCAAACAAGCTGCGCTTTTTACCTCGATGGCCTTGTCCAAAGCAGATTGATTATAAGCATCAACAGCATTGAAATCGCATCCAAAGTAGGCAAGCAAGAAGATTAGATTCTCGTATTTTTTATCAACCGCTATATGGAGTGCTGTAATGTTGTCAAAACAAAAGGAATTTACCGAGTAAAGCTTCTTCTTCAAAAAAAAAGAAACAACCTCAGGTAAATTAAGCGAAACAGCGCAATGTAAGGGATTCATACCGAGTTGCAATTCCTTAAGTGCTTCAGGATTTGTTTCGAGTAATCTTAAAATCGCCTTGCATTTTTCAGCTTCACTAAGCGTGGAATTCATGATGATATCAAACATTCAACATCCTTTTGAAATTATCTGTATTGCATTGTCGGAGATGGGTTTATTTTTTCCACCAAACAATTCCTGGACAGATTCTGCCAAATAATTTTATTTAAGACAACTAGCACAGGTTTTGTAATCTTTGCGCGTTGATTGGTATTATTGATACGAAAGGAAAATTTATAAGCTCAGTAGGAGTTATATAAAATAAATAGGCTTTTTGTTTAAATGGAGGGATGAAAAGATTTGAACTTGATTTTTAAAAACAGTGACGCAACTTCTGATTATTGCAGGAATATACCTGCTAGATCAAAGTTACGTCTCTGAATGTGATCAATTAAGCGATTTCGACTTCTTCTGCTTGAGGACCTTTTTGACCTTTGCCAGCTTTAAACATTACTGAAGCACCTTCTGGTAATGTTTTGAAACCTGAGCTTAATATTGCGCTAAAGTGTACAAAATAATCTTTACCACCACTTTCAATAAAGCCAAAACCTTTAGCTTCGTTAAACCATTTTACTGTACCGCGAATCTTATCCGACATGAGCTATTTTCCTATATATAAATTTTCTAAACATTCTATAATTTTTTACAGAACTACTAATTTTAACATCACTTACAGCTCGTTGTATACCCGTATTTCTATTCATTATCATTTAAAAGTGTTAAAGGATTAGCAATTAGCTGTTCTTTTTGCTTTCTGGATAGTTTTTTTATACGGTTTTCAAGCTGCAAAGCCATGGTTTTCCCTCCAGTAATCCTCCAGAATTGAGCAATACAAACTGGTTTAAAACTACGAGTGTATTTGCATTTTCCGCTGCCGTTGACGTGGGATGCATAGCGTTTGGCTAAATCCTTGGTGTAACCCGTGTAATAAGTATTATTGGTGCATAACAAAATATAAACCCAATATTCTTGCTCGTTCATATTGACCTTTATAAAAGCAATCAGAAATAGAATTAGTATATTTTATTTTTAAAGGGATTTCCTGATGAGAAAAAGGTAGCAATGTGTGAATATTTTTTTGCCCTTTAGAATTAAATATTTACAAATTGCCACAGGTAATATTAAGACACAACAAACAGCTCTGCTGTTTATAATGAGAACGAGAGTGAGATGTGACCTTCTTTTAGTTGTCCACTATCCGTAAATCGACTTTCTGGTTCCAATCCTGGGCCGAAGAGGCATTCTAATCCATAGCGACTGGCAACTGATTTAACATTTGCTTTTGGTTTTAAAATTGTTTCCTGCACTTTTATATTCTCCAAGCCTTCTGTGATCAATTTATTAGACAGCCGATAATCCAAATGCCTGCTTTTTACAAGCATTTTCAGTGAATGAATGCTTGTCAGAATCGGGCGTTCATCTTTTTTGGCGTGGGATAAATTAGCAAAATCTTTGCCTTGAATTAATAAAAGTTTAGATAAGGTTCTGTGATTAACTGAATAATTATACATACACTGAGCTTTGGTCATTAAATACAACCCATAAAAACTTTTAGCTATATCCTTACTGGAAATCTTATTACTTTCAATATAAGTTAAGGCATTTAAAAGCATCGAAACTACAGGTTGATTTATAGAAATACTAAGAACTCTTTGTCGGGAAAGAAGACCCATTCCTAATAAATAATCCGAAATAACTTCAGAATTCGGTGGACAATTTTGAAAGTCAGTAAGCAAAAGACCTATGGTGTTAAGAACTTTATTAGAAGGAGCTGGAGTATCCAAATAAGCTGTTCCTATAATTCCAAGGTTATAAATGAACGAGGCGATGGCCTTAAATGAGTCTTTTTTGAGTATTAAAGGCTCATTTTCAAACTGGTGATTAAATTGATTAATTGCAAAAGAAGCGATTCTTGAGATAGCTTTATATAGATCTTTGTCTAACAAAGGGTTTTTAGCAAAATTTTTCTCAACTATACATTGCCCTAAAAGGCTAAACAAAATGTTTATTCCATATAATGATAAAGGACTTCCTTTTTCCAGATAATCAGCAAAGCCACTCAACGTTTCAGTATCACCAGAATGTAATGGAACATAGATACTCTGAAGATAAATTAAATCGTTATCCTGCTGAGACTCATTTTTGGCGTGATCTTTATCCTTAGTATATCTAACAATCTGATTTTCCTGCTTTTTTCTTACCCAGCTTTGCTTTTTAAAAAGGCCTTCTTTTTTTGAATATGTCATGAAATTCCCAATAATTATATTTAATCAAAAACGAAATCAATTGATCCCGCAGATGGTAAAGATTGAGATAAGATAGAGGCGCTGTTGAAACGAAGAGGTTTCGAAGATATTCCATGAAATTAGCTGAATCTAATTTACCTCAAAGACTAAGCGTTTAGTCATGAATCAACCAGATAATGGAGAAAATAAGTCTGTGGCAGTCTATAGCAATGGTTTTTTGTTTTCAAGCTGTAGATTGAGGCAAAATACTTAGAGGTTAGCTGTAATCTTCAGCGAAATAGAATTCACATTGCCTTTATCTATGCCATTAATTGTATTTTGGGCTGTAACAATGTTTATATTTTTGGCCTTGAAAAATGCATGGGCATAGCTCGCATTTAAAATCAATTTTTTACCTAAGGAATAGGCCATTGAAGCGCCCAGTGTAATGCTATCACCATGATCTATTTGAAATTTGCCATTAGACGGTGACTGTAAATAGCTTGCTGCCATGCGAATAATCCACTTAGGGTAGAAACGGTAATTCGTACCTGCGGTAAAAAGCCAGCTATTACGTAAATAATAAGGAACCTTTACAGAAGAAATAACTCCCGCAGCTGTAGCTACATTGTGAATTGTATTTTCTTTGAAAATATTCCATTGGATATATTGAACTGTTCCCATTAGTCCTAATTTGTTGGTTAAAAAATGTGATATCGATAAAGCAGATCGGGCCGGGATCCAATAATTAAAATGATAATTATCTGAACTTAATGTCGGATTATTATTAAAGATGCTGCTACCTCTCATTTTAAATGTCATCGCTGAACGATAATTAAATCCAACTAAAGTGCCTTTTGCTGGTTTTAATAAAAAACCCGCATCTTTGCCTAAGGCTTTTGCAGAACTCTCATTAATAGATTCTCCATCTGGAATATTCAAGCGAGGTAAGCCTGTTATAGGTTTTAACAGAAAATGTGCATAAGAATGATTTATGGAAGCACCAAAAGAGATATATTCATTAAATTTATAGGCAATTGCCGGAACTAAATCGATATTTTCAATTTTATTATCAGATTGTGAATAGCGCAAAATGGAAAAACCATCCAGATCTTTATTGAAATCGTTGGCAATAACCGCAAATCCTAACCGCCAATTGGTTTTCAATGGCATGGCATAATAGCCTGAAGGTAATAAAAAATTCACACGGGTTTTAGTTGTACCATTCTGAATTGAATCCCTTCTTTTTTGGATAACTGTTCCGCTAAAAGTAGTATCAGACCTTCCTAATGACCCCAAGGCAATAAACTGTTTATTTTTTGTAAGCGTTAAAGCGGCGGGATTATAATAAGTAGCTGTTGCATCATTGACTATCGCGGTTCCAATAGTGGATTCAATAAAAGAAGCATAAGCGGCGAAGGGAAATAAAAGGGTTGCCAGATAACATTGAATTCTTAACATATTTAAATTCCTTGCTTTTACATAAAACCTTTCTTAAAAAGATTCAAAGGAAACCTATTTTCAAAAAAGCTGAGGTTAATCTTATTTGTGTGCAAAGGAAAAAACCTTGGCACAGCATCGCAAATCAGTAGCCCACAGCTAATTTTGCTAATCTAACTAAGGCTAATTTATCTGTAATTTTTTCTCAGATTCTTGAAGAGCATTTATTTCCCGGTTTAAGGTATAGCTAAGAATAGTTCGAATAAGAACAATACTGGCAACCATGCCGATGGAATAATAATCCGGCGCTGTAGTTGTTCCAATTAAATCCGCTGCAACAATGAACTCTAAACCCAAAGTCAGAACCAGACTTAATTTTAGGCGAATTTTATTAATATCTGACTTCTGAGTACCAATTTCACCGAGCGAATAGTCAAAATAACGGACAATTGCGAGAATTACACCAATTAAAATTACAAGAACACCGCAAAAAGAGATTGAACGCTGAATTATTAACAGAATTGTATGAAAGGTTGAAGTATCCATCTAGTAGCTCTTCATAAATTAACTTTATCAAGGTTAACTTAGAATTTGTTGAAATGAAATTGCTGGTGTGGTTTTCTCTTTGTATTTGATCTGAACAAGAATTGCTTTACAATCCGGCCTCATCAAAGAATAAGAGAATTAAATGAATAACGAAACCAACCAGGCTGCTGACGCTTTTAGTGCAGAAGATTATTCTAAAGCAATGAACATTATAGCTGAAAATTTATTATCTACTTTAGTGCAATCGGTTCAGAAATTACCTCCAGAATTTTCTAATCGTAAAGTCATAGTGCAGGCTTTGTCCGCTTTTTTAGCCAATGTTATTTATAAACAATTTCCAGAGGATGAAGGTTCGAGTCAAAAAATGCTGAATGATTTTACCAATATTATTCAAATACAACTGGATAATATGTATAGGCCTGTTAATGCTACTCAAGACTGAAATTTTCTTTCTATAAAAACCTGTTTCCAGCCCGCATCGCGGGCTTCTATCCAGATTAGACCTAGGTTTGTTAGGAATATGGCCTTATAACAACAGGCTAGTTAAATCCCGTACAAAGCCCTTGAACATATAACCTGGTGCTAATAATTCCTTAAGTTTGATTGTTTAATATGGGCTCAAATATTATTTTGAGGCCTGTTTATGTACGAGAAACGATTAAAGAAAGAACCTATTTTTTCTGCTAATAATTCAAAAATTCTTTTTTTACTCCAAGAGTTGTATCAAGAAAAAACCCATTTAAAAAGAAATGATTTGAATGAGGTCATTAAATCAATATCACATTGGAAAGAAAACGACTTTTATAAAAAAGAACACTGCCCGTCAGAAGAACAAAATAAAATCTTTTTGAATGAAATTGAATCTATTCTAAGAATATATTCATTTTTTAGCAAAAATGTACCCGATTTTGACAAACATGCCATTGAAAAGATCTGCAACGCCGTACTTGCTGTGGTTCTTCAATTAGCAGATGAAAATTTTTTAATTCAATACCTGGAAGAAACTAAAGATATACTTCATAACAGCTTTGATTCTCCTATTTTAGAAGATAATGACGAAATAAAAAAACGAGTCTTAATCAGTCATCTAATTGTTTATCGCTTTTCTTCTAATATTGAGGCTTTAAACTGGCCTCTTGATTTTCCAAAATCAGATTTGGATATCACTTTTATTGAAAGTCATTTTGACTGGACTATTATTCAAAAGAACTCTAGAGAATGGGTAAATGGTCAATGGAATGATATCAATATGGTGCAAGCTAAAGATTCTAAAAAAGGACTTTTCACTTTTGGTTTGTCCTCAAAAGATTCTTTACCCAAATACCTGGATATTGAATTTAAATATATGCCTTTTCCTCACAAAACTTTTAAACTTTTTGAAGAAGCATTAATCGAAAATAAAATAAATTATACCGACAATGGTAGGGGTTGGATTCGTATAAATGATGTTCAATCCAAAGAGAAATTAGCCTTAAGCCTTGAAATTTTGTTGCGATTTGCTTTTATGTCTCCTCAAGCGATTAAAGACTTGGATTCAAAAATTGGCTGTATTAATCCGATTAATGAGATAAATGATTTAGTAAATAGTGAAGAATATGATGCTGCGATAGAACTAGCTATCGCTGGAGTAAAAAAAGGGTTTATAGATTGCTTGTGGAATTTAGGTGAGCTCTTGAAAAAAAAATCGATTTTAGACAAAGCTTTTTCTGCCTACGCTTCAATCGAAAAAACACATCCATTTTATAGAGACTCCAGGCTCAAATGCTTTCATATTCTTGAACAAATTTTGTTTTCAAATACCTGCTCAGAGGAAGAGATTTTTGAGTATAAAGAGCGCCAATTTGGCTTGTTAGCGGAATTATGCGGTAAGGACAACAGCGAAGAACAATATGAGAAATTAAAGGACTCACTTTTTTCTGAATTATGTGGCAATACCGAAAGTGGGATTTATGGAAAATTCGCTAAAATTATACCAAGCATTGATACGCTGCTTCTCTTAGCTCGTGAAATGAGGTCTTTAAAACATCAAAACAAAGAATTCGAAAAGGAGAATAAGGCGTTAAAAGAAGAAATTCAAACCCTTAAATCGCACCAAAACGCGGTTGTTAATTCGCCTAAATTTTTTAGGCAAACTATTACAACTAACACAACGACAACGATTCCAGAAAAGCAAGTAAGTCCTAAATAATGTAAGGATTTGGCCCATGTTTTTGGGCCATTATCAATGGATTCTGGCGATAAAATTTAACTAAAAGCTGGTAAACATCTGGATAAATTTCAGCAATGATTTCGGGTTTTTCAAAAAAATATTCAGAAAACACCGCAAAAAACTCTGCTGGCGACGTTTGAGCATAGGGATTGATCGGTATATCTTGCAAGCGTCTTTCGAAATCAGCATAAGCTTTATTAAATACCTCTGCCCAATGTTGAACCAACATATCGGAATGAAGCGGCGGTAATCCATTAGCAGATCCATTTAACATATCTAATTTATGAGCGAATTCATGAATTACCACATTATATCCATCATTTTCAGACTTAGGTA
This sequence comes from Tatlockia sp., assembly GCA_013697955.1. Taxonomy (GTDB): domain Bacteria; phylum Pseudomonadota; class Gammaproteobacteria; order Legionellales; family Legionellaceae; genus Tatlockia. The sequence goes on from JACCVV010000019.1 coordinate 60,557, forward strand.
AGGCATCATTCCAGGATAAAACAATAACGCCCTGCTGCCAGGATTCACCGCTAAGATACACTCTACTTTGATGAACTACTCCACATTCATCGATTTCAATATCTTCTCTTGCAAAAGAGCCTGGATAGATAATGACCGAGCGCCAACCTTTGAACCAATTCAGACCAAGATTAAGAATGGGAAGACAAGCCTGTAAGGCTATAATCAATTTCATTTCCGTGGTTAATTCTAAATCCACAGCTTCCAGGGACTTGTAATGAAGAAAGAGAATAGCTAAATTTTTTAGTCGAGCCCTTTCGTCTTCGTTCAATCGCTTAAGCAAAGGAAGAATTTGAAACCCATTTTGCCATTGCATATTGGAAATATCAGAACGTTTTATAAGACGCTCATTCCATTTCTCCTTCAACCTTCGAAACATCAGTCTCCCTGGTTAATTTTGCTAAATATTCGCTCAGAGGGTGAATTTCCTGGATTGAATTGGCGTAAGCCACATATCCATCAGGCCTTATTAGATAAACTGCATCTTTTTCAAGCCCTGCTTTATTCGCTTCTTCGTTCCATAAAAATTCTACTAACTCCAAGCTTAGGCGATTAATTGATTCTTTAAAATCTGGCGATGAAGAACCGTAAATATGAAGCTGCCAATCTAAGGATTGCAGGGTTTTGAAATTATCGATTATGTCGTACTTTACCCAAGGCAATCTATCGCCCCCTTTTATTTTTCCTGCGTCTCCCTCACTTAAAAAACTTTTACGGTAATTAACATTGGTTTGAGAAACCGTTTTAAATAGAAAATATTTAAGTTTTTCGGATTCAAGCAAGCGAGGGACAAGATGGGGGAAAACAAGATTTCTAAACAATTGCCCTAAAAACCCTTGATTACTTATGGCTTTAAATACTTTATCGGTAGAAAAAATGAGTCGACGTGCAAAGCCGATTCGCTCTATTTCATAGGTATTAAGAATAGAAGGCGCACTCCGTTTGTGCATTAGTTCTGCAATTTTCCAGGCAAGATTTACAGCATCGCCAATACCAGTATTCATACCCTGAGCACCAACTGGGCTATGGATATGGCCGGCATCGCCTAATAAAAAAACGCGTCCTTTGCGAAAATTTTTAGCAACGCGATGGTGAGAATGGTAAGTAGAAAACCAATTCACTTTTGAAATTCGAATCCTGGTATTCCGAATGGCAGCTTCTGCAACGTCTGAAAATTCAATTTTCTCTTTAGAGGCTATTTCTGGTGGAACAATTCCAATAAGCCGAATTGAGCTACTGGAGCGGACAGGAAAGGCCAAAGCAAAATCATTTTCATTGAAACAAAGTTGCAAAAAACCATTAATAACATCGCCTGTTGCTAAAACATCGGCTACATAAAAAAGTTGGGAGTAAGTGCCTCCAGGAAAATGAATCCCGGCAGCATTTCTGACTGTAGAACTTGCCCCATCACAGCCAAACAAGTATGGGGTTTTAATAAATTCAATTTCATTGTTTTTTTTAATTTGCGCTGAAATCTGATTCCCTTCTTCCTTATAGTTTAAAAATTCAGTATTTCTTTCCACATTAATTCCCGCTTTTTCTAAATGCTCAAGCAGTAATTTTTCATGATCGTCCTGTGGAAAAGAAAGGATAAAAGGAAAAGGACTGGATTCTCGCCCAAAAGCGCTTAAATTTACGCCAGCAACAACCTCGCCTTTTTTGCGAATATTAATCTTTTCGATAATAATCCCTTTAGCAACCACTTCATCAGCAAAGCCAAGCTGCTGATAAAACTCCAGGGTTCGCGCATGCAAAACCACGGCTCTAGAGGTTTGTCCAGGAACACTGTCTTTATCGATAATGCGCAGAGGTATGCCAAATCGGTTCAGCAACAAAGCCAAAACTAAACCGGTTGGGCCGGCTCCTACAATGAGTACTTCTTCCATGAAAACTCCATCCTATTTTTATTTAGCTTAGCTTAAATTGTTCAATTAATTCTAATTTTAAAATAGGTGACAATGAAGCCTAAATATTTGAAAGCGGGCTGCGCACTATCAAAATCTTTTAAACAAGTAAGCCCCTTCGTTGCATAACCGAAGCATAAAGATACAACCCCAGCGCTACTAAAAGGATAATTGCGGTCATCACCAGAGAAAAAGTATCTCCCATCACTTGCATACCGTTTGATAGTACGTAGTTATTAAAGGTGGTTAATAGTGCCGCAACAAAAGAGAACAAAAACACCCAGATAGCGTCGCGTTTTCGAAGCAAGAGCAAGATTGAGCCGATTACACCGCCCCAAACCGCGATACCCCAGGCTATTTTTACCCAAAGTGGAAGCCCGTAAAAAAAGGCTAATTGATCGGAGGCAAAAGCTTTCATATAAGATTGATTTTTGGTTTGGGTCATAACAAAGTCAAAAGCGCCAATTGCATTCCAAAATAATCCGGCAATACCAACTAGCCAAAGGTGCCAAGGGGTTTTTAATTTTGATTTAGCCATAGATTTCTCACTTTTCAATTAGGGAAAACAGGGAAAAACGGAAATGTTATATCCCTTTTTTAGTCTAAAATAAACCCTAGGACCTATAGCAAGGACGGATCTATGCTTCTTACTCCAATGGCACTGCGACGAATAGCGTTTATATTTGGGATTTTAACGCTTGGAGTTTCTTTAGCCACCTGGGGCCTGGATTTTGCCGATTTAACAATTAAGTGCATTTATTGCCAAAATGAACGAACAATGATGGGTCTGTTAGGACTTCTGCTTATCTTCCCGGTTTATCCTTATATAACACGTTATTTGGCCTATGTTTTTGGCTTTTTTGGAGCCAGTGTTGCGGCGCAGCAAATTATGTTAGTTTATAAAAATTCAGGGTTATTTTCCTTCAAATTTGTTTTGGTGGCTTCCGTTTTATTTATAATTATTGCCCAGGTTTATCTTATTTCTCTTCAGGATGAGGAGAATTAGAGATAATCACTTCTTTTATCTATAATTAATACAATGGCAGGCAAGGAAGAATTTTTGATGAAGGGATCTTGGCGCAAACGAAAGTCAGCTTTAAGCAATTTTTTCTCAGGCATTCAATTGAGCCGAAGCTCATTAAATTTAATATTTATTTTAGCGCTCCTCTTCCTACTCACGATTAACATTTCCTCCTTTAAGCAAGTCAGCGATATGATTAAGGCAAATCGCTGGGTTAACCACACACATCAAGTTATTCATACAACAGACGCTGCACTCTATTCATTAGTCGATATTGAGTCCAGACAACGCGTATATTTACTCCGCGGAGCATCCTATTTTTTAGAAGACATCGATGGGATAAAAACAAATTTATTTGAAAATTTGGCGATTTTAAAACATTTAACGAAAAATAATCTCGAACAAAATAAACGAGTCAATCGGTTAATTAAACTAATAGACCTGCGCCTTGGCTTATTGAATCAACTTATGAAATTAAGAGCTGAAAACAAACTTGATCTAGTTAAAGATGCGACCTTAATTGATCAAAGCCATAATTTGTCGAATCGAGTTAAAGATTTAGGACATGAGATTAAAGCAGTTGAAATGACCTTGCTAAACGAGAGAAATGCCCTTGCCGTAAAAAAGGCTGCTAATACCAGCCTTATTTCAATATTAGGCAGTCTTTTATCACTCGTTTTTTTAATAATTGCCTTTATTCTCGCCAATGTTGAATTGTTCAATCGTAAAAAAACCGAACAAAATAGCAGCGCTATCCAAAAACAATTGCGAAAAATTATTGAAAGTACGTCAGATATGATTGCTGCTTATGATAAAGACTGGCGATTAATAATTTTCAATGACGCTTATCAGCGGGAATTTAAGAATTTATTTGATAAATTATTAGTCGTTAACATGTCACTAGAGGACCTTTTCAAAGGCTTACCTGAGGATAAAAAAGCGCTAATGCTCGCTTGGAAAGAATCCCTGCGCGGCAATGAAATGACCAAAAAATTAGACTTTATCCAAGATAAATCAAAAAATATTTATGAAATGACGACCAATCCTATCCAAAATGATGCTAATGAAGTGATTGGAGTTGTCCATAATGTGCGTAATATTACCCAGCGGATTCAGGATCATACTGAATTACAAGATTCCTATAAAAAATTAGCTCAAGGAATGCAGGAGCTAACTAATAAAAATGAGCAAATCATTCTCCTCGTTGAAATGAGCGACATTATGTTAGCTTCAAGCTCTGTTAATGAATTGTCCGAAGTGCTAGCCAAATATTCACAACGCCTTTTACCTCTTACAAGCGGGTATTTGTTTATTATGCATCCTTCTAAAAATTATCTGGAAAATGCTTCAAGTTGGGGTCAGCCCAATTCTGAAGTGTGTACCTTCACCCCTGATCAGTGTTGGGCAATCAGACTGGGGCGTATTCACCGTACCAAATCGGAAAAAGACACTTTAATTTGTGCTCATATTCAAGAGGGGCATAAACATAATCAAGTGTCTTTATGTGTACCCCTGATGGCTCAGAATGATATTTATGGGTTGATATATATTGAAATCGAAGAAAAACACGCGGCCATGGTCGATCCGAATCAAAATTTACTGGTAACTGCCTTTGCAGAACTTACAGCTTTAGCCCTTGCTAATGTGCGTTTAAGAGAAAATTTAAGACATCAATCCATTCGGGATCCGCTAACTGGTTTATATAACCGTCGCTATCTCGAAGATTTTCTAATGAAGCTTTTACATCAGGCAGAGCGAAAAAATCTTCCCTTCGCAGTATTGATGCTTGATCTTGATTACTTTAAATCAATAAATGACAGTTATGGCCATGACGCTGGCGACGTAGTTTTAAAAGAATTGGGTGAGTTATTGACTAGTGAAATTCGCTTGGGGGATTTAGCAGCGCGCTATGGTGGTGAGGAGTTTATTATTGTTCTTTATGATATTAATGAAGAGCAGGCCCAAATAAGAGCTGAGGCTCTAAGAGCGTCTATTTCCAAGCTCCATATTAAATACGGCGCCCAACAGGTAGGTTCAATTACCATGTCTATTGGGCTTGCGATATATCCCGAGGATGCAAAAACATCGACAGAGTTAATTGAAGCTGCAGATAAAGCGCTATATTTCGCTAAAAATAATGGTAGAAATCAGGTTGCACTTTTTTCAAAGATACCTGAACGCTAAAAGGGTTTCCCTTCGATTTTGTCCATAAAATCTTTTATCAAACTGTCTTCATTGAACTCCTTAATATTTTCCTTAAAGAAACCAGGTTTGACTTGCTTAACGGCAGATTTTTGATAAAGCTCAATCATTTCTTTGATTAACTGAGGAAAAGCTTCTTGCAAATTATTCTTTTTTTCAATATTTCTTGTATGCAGCCAACTTAAGATTGAATTGGGCTTATCCAAGGTTTCATATACTTGTTTATGAGTCTTCTCAAAAGATTGCTCTGCTTTTTCCCAGTCAATAATCATTTGATTGTAGGTTTGGATTAAATCATTGAAATTTTCCAAAAGTTTCGGATTTTTTACCGTTACTCTGATTAATTCAGCAAAAATATTTAATAACCATTGATAATGAAAAACATCACATTTAGTCATTTGATAACAGAGAACCGGATTGATGTCTTTTTTTAGCAATTTTAGGGCTTCTTCAGATGAGCAAGGGCTTTCAAAGTAAGGCAGTTGTTTTCGAGACTCCCCTTCGAAAAAAGGGATTAGAGGCATTGTAATAATATCTATTTCTAGCATTCTTGCCCTTAATTGTTCACTAGCCAAGGACATTGCCTCTTTGCAAACAAAGAGGTTAATCAAATGATTTGTAGGCGTATTATTGAGGTAAAAATTCAATTTCTCTTCTTCGGAACTGGCTTTCCCTGTATTGATGACCTGAAATTTAAGCCGACTACTTTGAGTTTGGTAGTGTTCAATAACGGTTTTTGGCTCTGAATCGTCAAATACAATGAATTTATTCTCCTGTGCTTTTTGATATTCTTCCTCATTGAGCAAAATGTAGATTGTCGATAAACCAACCTCATCAAGCTGATGTAAATGACCAAAAGGGATTTCAACCGTTTCAACATTTGATAAAACAACTGCAATTTTCAAAGTGCAACCAAGCTAATAAAGAGATCTTTATTGTAATGGACAAAGATTAAGCAAATATTAAATCAGCTAAGGTTTAGTTCAAATAGTACGCATAAACTTATTTTACCAGAGCAAAATTCTCTGTATTAGACCGGTTAATCTCCGGTTCGATACTTTTATTTGAGTTAAAGAGCGAATAGCTATTTAGAGTTGAGCATACAATTTCCTGATTATGATCGTCTTGCTTTTCACATCCTGTCGTCAAATCAGATTCATTGTTTTCAATAGAGGGAAATAAATTGATTGCTTCATCAATTGATATTCGGCCCAGGGGGCTGGTCTGCAGCATAGCTAATAAGGTTTTACGGATGGCATCTGCTTTGTCCGGATGCAAATCATTTAAACCTTGAAATAATCCTTCCAGCTTTTTTTCAGGTAGCCAAACAGAATTACACATCTTCCAAATAGTAAAAGATTTAATATTATTATTTTTATTGTAGGATTCGCTTCTATCAACCCGCCAAAGCAAAGCCATAACACGTGCCATGCAATAGACATCCAATTTAGTATTGATACCCTCTGGATTAGAATCTATTTCAGGTGCCATATAGATAGGGGTACCCCTCCTTTCACCATCTGGCGTTGCGGCTTCCGTGCTTAAACCGTAATCGAAAATGGTGGCATTAATAGGGTCATTTAGATCAACAAAGATATTTTCAGGTTTAATATCACGATGAATGATGCCTGTGGAGCTGACCTGCTCTTTTAATGCCTTTAAAAGAGCTTTACAAATATCGGCCCTTTGTTTGGATGTTAAAACGTTTATTTGCAGGTAATCTTCTTCGATAATGGTACTAAGTTTTATACCTGTGAGTTCATTCATAGTAGTAAAACTAATTGGAAAACGTTCATTCGCTGCTATGGTAGGAGGCTTAATGGCCATATGGCCTGCCCGATGAGTAAGCTTATACTCAATATCCAGCTTTGTTAGTGGATATTTATCATTGTGGCATTGAACCTTAACAACGCGACCTTTTCCATCTTCCCCAAATTTTTTAAAACGAAAAGAATGTTCATCAAGAGCTAGAGTACCCTTTATTTTGAAAACAGAGCCATAGGCACCTCTACCAATGGCTTGTTTATTCGAAATAACTTCATAGCGAACCCCTTCTTTATACGAAGATCTATCTCCTTGGGTACGTTCTTTTCTTTTACGTTTATATAAGTCGTTAGAAAAAGTTAGTTCAATACCATTTTTTAAAGTGTAGGTTTTGTCTTTAGCCCAATTGGTGTTTGGTGATTCAGCAAAAAAAAGGGCCAAAAGCTTAGCAGTGTTTTGATCTATTTTTTTTAAATTGATATGTTCTGTCATGGGAAACTCAAAATTAATTTAGGCGGATAATACGGAAACATTCTTAAGAAAATATTAAGCTAAGGGCTTAAGCTTCAGGTGTAGGACAGTTCCCCGCTTCTAAAAATGAAATCTTTATTCCAAAATTTTAATCTTTGACTTAATTTTTCATCACGGGGATTATTAAAAATAATTTAGCTTTTCATATCATTCACCTCAAGCTTTGGATAGATTAATGCTAATTTTCCTGAGTTTGTATAAGGGTTTGGACATCATGTTTATGTAGGAGTAATCGTTAATTTAACCCATTGCAGTAGTGCAGAGATTGCAGCTGGTTTTGTTTATTTCTTGTATTTCCAGGAATAGGGCATTCAAGGAGTATTGAAAACAATTTAATTAGCGAATACCCGGGCAATTCAAGAAAAAAAATTCAATTAAATTAATTAGTTGTATCTATTTATATTAAAAGCAAAGTTTCTCATTCAATGTAGATAGCCGAGTAAAAAATCCCACTCGCTTAAAACTGTTTAACATTCATGTAATCTTTAGTCCTTTTCACGAGTTTATTGCTCAAATCAACGTCTAAATATATACTGCAAATTCGCATCAATATTATAGGGATATTTGTAACCATGCGCTTAAAACTTTCTTTTGTTTTTCCTTTCTCACTGGCCATATTGGCATCCGTTAACTGCCAGGCTGCTCTGAATACTACAAACTCTGGCTTATCAAACAATAATCGTATTGAAACTTATTCTCCAACAGCAAAGATTGTTGAAGCGGAGCAATATAAAACTGCCAAAACAACTGTTAGAACCCATCGATCCAGAGTTTTTATTGGTGATAAAGATGCTGCTCTAGCTCCACCGAGATCACCAAACCATTTTGAAGTCTATGGCGCAATTGGTATTGTAAATTTAAAAGCTGAAGACAGTTTTTTACGAGTTACTGCCAGTGAAGTGGACAAGCTTGTGCAAACGAATGATGGGCATTGGGGTACAGGTGCTCAGTTGGGGTTCGGTTATATTTATTTTTTGCGGGATACTTACCCCTTCCCAGGCAGACTTGAATGGTTTCCTGCAATAGAGCCCCAGGTGAACGTTAATTTTACAACCATAAGCTCGGGAATTAGAGGAGATGTTTTACGGTTTGCAGATTCTAATTTTAGGGATCTTAGTTACAAGATGCCCTTTAGCTCCGCACGCGTTATGGCGGATGCCGCATTAACCGTTGCATCGTTAAACCGATTTTCAGTCTATGCCAAAGGTGGTATCGGTACAGCCTGGAATACCATTCGCTATGAAGACTCTGAGAATTTTTTTGGACCGACTCCTCTTGAAAATCTTATTCTTGATGAGAATAGTCGTACGCAGTTTGCTTGGGAAGCTGGTGGTGGCTTAACTTATAATTTTACCGATCGTGTAGCCCTTTCTTTAGAATATCTTTTCGCGAATATAGGTAAAATTAGACTAGCTGCAACTGGTGATACTGGAAATATAGCTGTTCCAGTCATTGTGCCTACTCATTTTAATCTGGACACGCAATCCCTATTGCTTACCCTGCGTATAGGCTTTTAATTAAACGAATTCAGGAGAGTTCAAAAATGTTAAAAAACCTTAAAACAGGCTTGGTAATCATGGGCTTGGCATTTCCCTTGATTACCCATTCTTCACCCAATCTAAGTAGAGATGGTGAAGAGTTTAGAGAAGCTGATATTTCTTTTATCAACATACCGACCTTTTCAAATCTTTGCACAGGTTCAATACTGCCAGGCCTGTATACAATCAGAAATAACACACCTGCCTGGTTGAGAATCAATTATATACAAATACAAATTAACGATGAATTAAATGAGGAAGCCACTGCACTGGTTACTGCACCTATCAATCCTTGTATGCCACTTATAGGGCCAGGTGCTTCTTGTAATATTCTTGTGTTCCTTCAGCCGCAAGATTTCGGAAACTTTAATAGAGTATTGCAAATTGGCGTTGACACTCGCCAAGTTGAGTTAAATTCACCACCAATTCTATCATCAGTAAATTGCGCACTACCTGAAGAAACTTTCCTTCGATCAAAGGCGACTACTAAAACCCCCCTCTCACTTTCACCTGCTCTGTCAAAGGTTGCTGTTTTAGCTTCTTTAAAAATTAAAAACGAAGGAGGTTCTTTTATTAATGGCGATGTTGCCCTTTCTCCCGGATCAGAAGGCATCAATATATCATCTAAAACAGTTATAAATGGCAACTTGCATGCAACCGATGCCACAGCCTCTGCGGTGCAAGCAGAAGCCAAAACGTATTATCATTCTGCAGTGAAGCTGAGCTGTCCTGCAGAAAATAATTTATCTGGCCAAAATTTGGGTGGGAAAGTGTTGGCGCCAGGAATTTATTGTTTTGAAGATAATGCAGAGTTGAACGGCTCACTGACTCTCCAAGGCAACTCAACCAGCGCCTATGTATTCAAGATAGGCTCTACCTTATCTACAGCCCCCCATTCAAGTGTCGTACTTAAAGGTGGGGTTTCCAATGCTAATGTTACTTGGGCGGTTGGAAATTACGTAACAATTGAAGCAGGCACAGTCTTTGCTGGAATTATTGACGCAGTTAAAGATGTACAATTAAGAAGGGGCTCTTCTTTACAAGGAAAGGCCTGGTCACAACTGGGTGCTGTCAGCCTGAATAATAATGTGGTTAATTCCAGGTAATTAAATTTCGATTTGGGGAAGCCGCAAAAGCGTCCCTAATTATAATCCCTCCGAATTTCTGGGAGCAGAGGCAAGACAGTTTGCTCCCAATTTTTAAAATTTCCCAATGAAGCAGGTAGATCCAGGTATACCCCTGACTAAAACGCATTTATCCTGTTTCAACAGGATGTCATGGCCGGCGTTAAGCGGATGCAATGAATGCTTTATTTTTAAAATTAAATTTTATGCCCTATTTATTCAATAATTTAGGTAATGTAAAAAAGGCCAATAAAATGAATAAAATTTTCATAGAAACCTCGCGTTTAATAATTTATCAACCCGATATTAATGATTTTGAAAACCTCTATAATTTACAATCAAACACAACGGTAATGGCTTTTATAGGAAACGGCATTCGTCAGCAAGATGAAGTTTTGACAGGTTTAAAAAAGGCGATTGACCATCAGAAAGAATTTGGCTTTAGTCTTGGATCCATTCATCACAAAAATTCATCTGAATTTATTGGAAGAGCCGGCCTGATTTATAAGAGTTTTGATCAAGATCAATCCGAAATAGAGGTTGCCTATGCCCTCTTACCGGAATTTTGGGGACGAGGATATGCAACAGAGGTTGTTATACACTTGTTGAAATATGCTCACTCCCTTGGGATTGCAGATTTAGTTGGGGTGGTGAGTCCGGAGAATACAGGATCAAAAAAGGTACTAACTAAAGCAGGTATGCATTTTTCGAGGGTGGAAATTTATAATAATAGATCGGTCGAAATTTGGAGTTAGAACTAACTCTTGTCAGCTTTTTCCTCTTCCACTATTTTTACCTCGATCATTTCTTTGAGCAGACTGCGATGGCAATGAGTTGCATCCTTGCAAGCCGACGAGCACAACAAAGTAATGTTTTGCCCGTTTTTTACAATTTTTGCAAGGCAGGTAATAAGAGCGATCGCATTTTTATTAGCCTTTATTTCCTTAGAATATAGCAGACAATATTTTTCCCAGGAAATTGGCGGTTTATTATTTTTTCCATAGGCCAAAGCGTGAAGTTTAGGACTGGGAGCTAATTGATTAAACCAATTGTTCCAGGTTTCATCTTTTTTTGGCAATCCCCTAGGTCTATAGCGACAAATTAAAATTCGCCAGCCATCCTCATTAGATTTTGGGTCGCACCAACGTTTGGTATAAATAGCCATACCATAATTATAGATAAGGGCTTTTTTAAATCAGTTTTTTACTTAAATATTTTCTAAATCCGGCTCCCTTCTAATCGTTAAAATGATATTTTCTTTAGTTGATTTAGCATAAGTTTCTTTTATCCCACAAAGCGCTAACACAAAAGCCATTAAGGGCAGGATTACTAATATTGAAAATGTTGACTGATAGGCATGCAAGCTGTTAGTACCTGTTTCAAGAGCGGCAAAAACAATCCCTAGGACCGGCGCTAGCATGGACACAAAAAGTATGGTGATTCCATTATTTAAGCCGAGTCCCAAAGCAAGATCTGAAGATCTTAAGTGTTCACTAAGTGTTACAATTCCAACATTCGCCGCACCAATTCCCACACCCATACCCAGAAATTCGATTGCGAGTAAAATCTCAGTGGCTGGGAAACAAACAATCGCAAATAAACAGCAGAAAGTGGTAATGGCGCTAAAATACATCACTTGCTTGCGGCGCATTAATTTGTCTGAGATAGAGCCCACAATGGGTGAACTTACGGCAAAGCCAATCCAGGCAATAGTAATCATGTAGGATGAGAAATTCCCTGAAAATCCCTTCGCACTTAGGAAATTTTTACATTCATTTTCAGATAAATATTCCAGGCTAAAATAAATAAAAGCATTAAAAAGCGCGATAAACCAAATTTGCGGCTGTCTTATTAGCTGACCTAAATTCCTGAAGGTATCTCTTGGACGCGACAGGATTAAAAAGTTCTTTTTGGACTCTCTGTTTTTATCAACAACTAAAAGAATTAAAAAAGAAATCAAAAGACCCAAAAAACCGAGGATTGCAAAAATCGAACGCCAGCTCATAACCGAGTTTGCCGCTAAAGTAGCGATAGGCCCGCCAGCCATAACCGGTCCCATAGTCCCAAGTAATTGCGATAGACCTATAAAAAGAGCAATGTTACGGCGAGGCATCCAATCGTATACCGCAAACAGAAGGCAGATGAAACCAAAGGAAGAGCCAAGTCCCATCAAGATTCGATAAAATATAGCCATCGAATAGCTGTTCGCATTAGCAAAGCCCAAAGTAGCGCCGACGCAAATCAAGGAGGCTATAAACATCGATTTTTTCAAACCAAAGCGTTCTACGACTATACCAACTGGTATTTGCATCGCCCCATAAATAAAAAGATAAGCGGTAGAACTTAGCAAGGCAAAACGCACTGGGGTTAGATTTAAGGCTTCCATAATTGGATTTTGAAAGGTTCCTAAAACGGTGCGTAATAAAAATTCATAGAAATAGAACAACACACAGATAATCCAGACAGCGATACCTTTTTTCGAATAAGTAGAAGACATATTATTCAGTTTCCTGCATTTCGACCCAGCTTTCCAAGGAAATTTCGGCGCGATCATTATTAACGAAGGAGGAAACCTTGAAAATACTCTGACCCTCATAGATTAGCGGATTTCGATTGATTCCAACGACAACGCAATCCTGAGGTGCATAAATAGGTTCAATAATATCGGCACTAAAGGGATCTCTTATCCGTGCGATGATTTGATTTTTTTTAATCATTTGGCCAAGTTCGACCTCCGCAATTAAAACGCCGCTTCGATGCGCTCTTAACCATTCTTGTTCCTGCGAAAAAACAGGGGTAAATTGACGTTTAGCGTCGGGCTCATCGGGCTCATCAGATATCATCTCCAATTCCGAAAGAACATTAAGAACTCCTTCGATTCCCACTTTGATAGAGGATTCATCAAAACGCAGTGCCTCACCCGCTTTATAGACAAGCATGGGAATATTTAGTTCATCAGCCATATTAGATAAGGAGCGAGATTTGGTACCGATATGCGTGATTACAGGAGCTGAAAAGCATTTAGCCAATTTTTTTGATTCAGAATTGTCCAAGTCAGCATAGATCTGGGGTAATAACTCATGGTTTAGCGAACCTGTTTTGATTTCAATGCAATGAGTGGCTTTCGCGAAAATTTCTTTGGTAAACACCTCGGCAACGCGCTCACAATAGGAGCCTTCTTTATCGCCGGGAAAACAAAACTCCAACTGTTTTTCATAGGGTGCAGAACTGGGATAGTTGATTAATTCCAACACATTTAGAACAGGAATCGCAATCAGAGTACCTTTTAAGGATTTCAACTGATCCTTAGATAACAAGCGATTAATGATTTCAATTCCATTTAATTCGTTCCCTTTAATTCCAGCTATGATAATCAAGCAAGGGCCAGCCTCTTTACCATGAACTACTTTAATAGGTATGTAAAAAGAAGCACAGGAATAATGTTCGGGTAGTGGAAGTGCTAAATTTGCACTCTCACCGGGTTGGATGGTCGCATCGCAAATTATTAGGTTAGAGTTTTTCATATTTTTCTCTATTTATATTAATACAACAACCATAGCAAATATGGTCTTCTCTTCCTATTACAACGAATTTTAGTTTTTCAAATTAAAGCTCTCCTATTTTTATATTCTGGGCGCGATATTTTTTTAATAAGTTCATCACTTCCCGATGTTGCTCTTCGTTATGAGTTGAGACAGCGATTAAAAAACCGCCTTTTTTTTCTTGTTTAATCTGTTTATGATCCCGCGACCTCTTAACTATAAAGGCCATCAAAGAACCAATTAGGGTTCCCGCAATTAACCCTATGGAGCCATAAAGCCAGTTATCAGCATTGGACCGAACATCACCAATGACAAAAATACTAATGGCAAGGGACAACACTAAGGGAATAGAAAAAGAAAAACCAACTACCCAACCAAAATCGTCATTTAGAAAGGGTTCTTGCATTGGAGGATTAGTACTTGTCTGAAGCGAAACGGGATTCACGTAAGAAAGGCCATATTCTGATTTCAATTGATCAGAGGAACCTTGAACGCTTATATCAGCACGCGCTACAGACTTTGCAATCAATTCATTGACGAGCGTTTCAAGTTTTTCTTCCTGGGGAATGACCGCAGATATGTTTTCTATAGAATTTCTGTACATTTTCTATACCTTCCATAAGTTATTGTCAAATTGCAATGCTCAATTATAGACTAATTTATTGTGACAATAATGTCAAACAAGGTATAGAAAATTTTTAAGTTTTTTGGTCTTTAAGGGTTAATATTTTAGTTATTTCAGCACCGATGAAAAATATTTGCGCGGTATAATAAACCCAAATTAATAAAACCACCAAGGATCCCGATGCGCCAAAAGAGGAAGTCACCTTTACCTGGCTTAAGTAAATTCCCAAAATATATTTACCTATTTCGAATAAAATGGTGGTAATCACTGCTCCGACCCATACATTTTTCCATTCGAGGTCTTTATCAGGTAAAACTTTAAACATCAATCCAAATAAAAGGACATAAATACCAAAAGAGAAGATTTGGGAAATTATAATTGCAATGAGTTCGATACCTATATTGCTGGTCATAAAAGAACTTACCGACGTTAAAAAGATTCCAAATACTAAAGAAACGAGTAATAAAAAAATTATCGTTAAAACCATAGTAAAGGAAAGAAATCGGCGTCTAATCATATGGAAAAAGCCTGCCTCTTTTTTTGCTTTCACATCCCAAATGGTATTTAAACCGTTTTGCAATTCGGTAAATACACCTGAGGCACCGAAGAGTAAAACGACTATGCTCACAATCTGAGCAAAAATGGCGGTAGCGGGCTTATTTGCGTTTTTAATCATGGTTTGAATTTGTTGCCCGGTGTCTTGACCGACCAAATTACCAATCGCTTCTACAACCTTACCTTGCGCAGCCTCCTCTCCAAGAAATAAACCCGCAAGAGCAATGAAAAGCAACAATATGGGAGTTAGCGAAAAAATCGTATAATAGGCAAGTGCCGCTGCCAGGCTTGCTAATCTATCTTTAGACCAGGCGGCAAATACCTGTTTGGAAATGTCCATAAAATTCTTAACCATTGCAATTCCTTTTAGCATGGCTGTGGATATGGGTTTTAAATCAATTAAAACCCATATTATTACAACCCTTTAGAAACATTTAGAGGTAATATCTATCAACAGTGCTTGGCCAGGTTGCCATGTCAGGCCAATTTTCTTTGGAAAACCCATACTCTTTTTTAAGTTTATCTTTCTCAACATTAAGGATAAATCCTTCTTCGTCTGCGTCATAACTGATACTTTTCCAGGGGAAGGCAAAATAATCTTCGCCAAAGCCTAAAAATCCACCTAAGGTAATGACCACATAGCGAACCTGGCCCGAGACCTTATCAATTACAATCTCTTCGACCCTGCCAAGGTCTTCTCTATCAGTTGATTGAACATTTTTTCCAATAACATCAGATGTCCTGACTATATCCTTGGGTAATTTTTCCATAATTCTCTCCTGTTATTTATGATTTGGACCCTATTTTTACAAAGGTTGATTAAAGGATAGACTAATTAGAATTGTTTTATCTTAAATGTATAATTAAGTTGAGTGATATTTATAAAAAAAAATAAGAAGATTTACCCTTTTTTCGGGGACATGAGGAAATAATTAACTTAAAAGCGTTGCCCCGCGCCTAAAATTCCTATTGATTTGTTTAAACACGTATGCCATTTTAGAAACTTGTCTTTACATCTAAGATATATTTTAACCTCGGATAACATAATGAAATGATTTTTAGCGTTATTTGCCACTTATTTAGTCATTTTAGCTTATTAATCTTTCACAGAATCTGCAATATCGTTACCACTTCCGTTCGAGAAGGACAAGGCGATAGATGGATAAATTAATCCTTTTAATAAAGGTTCTCACGATAACGCAGTTTGTCTTAATCATTGTTTTTTTGATTTTGGGATATCTGATGAGGCTTTACTATTATTATAGAAAGATAAATCAGGCTAAACGTGCCAAGTGGGTGTTCAAATTGCTTCTTACCCATTTAAAAAAAAAAGAACCCTTTTCAGAAAAAACGATATCCTATTTTAAAAAATCGATAGATGACGTTTTAAAAAGTTTAACTATTATTCAAAAAAGAAAGTCCAAAGAAAACTATTTTTTCCACTTCAAAAAACAGTTATCAGATCTGGTCTTAAAACCAGTAGCTAGACAATGGCAAACCTCAAAAATCTGGCATAAGCGTTATACTGCCACTCTTTGCTATGCTCATGGTTTTGATAAGGATGATGAAAATAACTTAATAGTCTTACTTAATGATCCTTCCGCTTTGATAGCGGTCAATGTGGCAAAAATCATCATTGAATGTTCTCCAAAGCTTGTTCAAGAAGTTATTACGACCTTTGCAAAGAAACGCCGATTACAACAAACTCTCTTTTTAGAAAACATTAAGTTTTTCAATCAGAATATTTCCACCCTTGTTTTAGAGCGTCTGGAAAACGAGCAAGTTCTCTATACAAAAATATTTTGTTACCGACTTCTTAGTGAATTCCCTCAGGAAACCATTTCAAACTGTGTAGGACGCGATTTAAACCATGATTCAATCGACATGAAAATTGCCATTCTAAAATATTTAAAACGCTGCAAAGGGTCTGAGCGAAATGAACTAATCTATGGTTTAGCGGTTGATCCTTCCTGGGAAATCAGAGCAGCAGCCGCAAAGGTGCTTGGTGACATCAATACTGATACCAGTCTTGAAATTTTAACTTCGTTTCTAGTTTCAAAAGATTGGTGGGTTCGTCGTAACGCTGCATATTCCTTGTATCTCTTAGGTGAAAAGGGAATTGCTGTTTTAAAAGATCAATCGCCAAAGAAAGACAAATTCGCTTATGAAACCGCCCTTTCTATCCTTATTGAAAAAGATAAATTTGTTTACCAAACCGCTCTGGCTATGGTGCAAGGCACTGACAAGATGGCGGATGAACCTGCATCAACTGTCCTTAAAGAAAAGGATAATTCATGATATTTACCATTATTTCTACAATTACCTTCACAATCCTTGCCTATTATATTTTACTAACGGTTTGGTGCCTGATTCTCATGATTTCTGCCTTTCCTCAGGTTTTAAAAAAATTCAATCAGGAAAACTATGGAAATGCCAATGAACGAATCAATGAAAATTGCTTCGTGCCTATTACAGTCATTACTCCTTTCTATAATGAAGAAAAAGAAATTCTTAACCTGATTTATAGTGTTCAAAACAGTGATTATAAAAATATTAAACACATTTTGGTTAATGATGGATCAACAAATGATGGGATCGAGCTCCTAAAAAAGGAATTACAGCTTTATGAAGTTCCTGTCGCAATTAAACAAACCATAAAAACAGAGAAAATATTACGTTGTTATAAATCAAAACGCTTTGAAAATATAACACTGATTGATAAGGCACATAGTCCATATAATTGCGGAGCTGACTCCATTAATGCTGGTATAAATGCCTGCAATACGCCTATCCTAGCGACAATTGATGCTGACACAGTAATCAAACCAGAAGCCTTGACTCGACTCTTATTTACCATGCTTGCAACTCCTCATTGTGTTTTAGTTAGCGGCTCTGTTTATGTTATTAATGACAATATCGTTGAAGATGGAAAAATGAGGACTACCCAATTTCCCCGACATTTTATCGGCGGCATGCAGGCTGTAGAATATTTACGTGCGTTTTTGTATGGGCGTGCTGGCTTAAATAGATTAGGCGGCGCTCTTTGCTATTCAGGAACCTTTAGTCTTTTTGAAACCGCGATGTTGCGCGAAATTCATGGGTTTGACCGAACTTGCTTTTCTTATGATGCGGAAATAACTACTAAAATCCATCATTATATGCGTAAAAATAAATATCCTTACACTGTTAGCCACTCTCCCAACTCCTTTTGCTGGACTGACACCCCTAATACTTTAAAAAGTTATTGGAAGCAACGTTCAGCCTGGCAACGTGGGATGCTGCGTCAGACTTCAGAATATATAAATATGTTTTTTAATCCACGGTTTGGAATTGTCGGATTAATCACTTTCCCTTCTTATGTTCTTTTCGAAGTCTTTAGTCCGGTAGTTGAGTTCATTTCCTTTATTTTGTTTCCCATATCTCTATTTCTAGGGGTATTTGACTTCGAGATTTTCCTCTGGTTTTTTCTTTTCGCTTGGGGTTTTGTGGGCCTTACCTCGGTAGCGATGCTTTTTCTAAACCAGATCAGTTTTAATAAGTACAACAAAAGAGGGGATGCCTTCAGAATATTGTTTCTTATTACTATTGAAATGTTTGGTTTTCGGCAGTTAAGAGCTTTATGCTGCACAGTGGGCACCTTCAAATATGTAGTTAATCGGCTTAAAGGCAAACCATTATGAATGTAACTTTATTTGCAAAGTACTTGTCACACCTTATTTGACAGACAATTTCCCCAATGATTTAATAAAAACTATCTTGTCTGCTTGGAATTTTAAAGATGAACCATTTAAGACTACTTAAAGGAACAATTATTGCCCTTGTACTCCTATTTATCGGATTTCGGCTCTATTTGCCCACGCTACTTATTCAATATGCCGAAAATAGAATTAATCGCATTCCTGAATACCGAGTGAAAATAAAAGACATCGATGTCAATCTAATTCGCGGAAGTTACACAATTAAGCAAATTGCTTTAAACAAAATGGAAAAAAATATCCCAGTTCCCTTTTTTGAAGCTAACGAATTACGCTTTTCTATTCATTGGAGGGCCTTGTTGCATGGAGCGATTGTGGCCGAAATTCATGCTCAAAATCCGGTGTTAAATTTTGTTATTGAACCGAATAAACAAAATGAACAACTTGCAATTGATAAGGAATGGGAGCAAGCAGTTAAATCATTGTTTCCACTTAATATTAACAAGGTTACTATTAATAATGGAAAAATTGCACTCCACAGTTTTCGAGGCAAACCCCCTTTTGACCTTCAATTGGCTCAGATTGATTTTCATCTGGATAACTTACGTAAAGTTTCCGGATCTGAAAGTTTATATTCCACTTTCGAGGGACAAGGAACTATGAATCAAGGGGCTTTTTCGATTTCAGGACGAGTTGATCCCTTTGCAAAACAACCCACTTTTTTATTACATAGCACACTTAAATCCATGAAAATTAAAGGCGCTAATGATTTTCTGCGCCATTTTATCTTCACTGATGTTGCAGCCGGTGAATTTAGTATCTATTGTGAGATAGCTGCCAAGCAAGGAAAGATCAAAGGCTACGCCAAACCTTTAATTAAGCACCTTAAAATACTAAATCCTGATGAAAAAACAAAATCACCCATTGAGTTTTTATACAAAGGAGTTCTGGAAATTGGCTCAAAAATCTTGACTAATCATGAAAAAAAGACCATCGCAACTAAGGTGAAGATCGAAGGGGAAATAGACGATCCAGATACCTCCGCTCTTTCAATAATTGGCTATCTGTTAAGAAATGCCTTTATTCAAGCCTTATTACCTCAACTGGATCATTCTATTGAACTATCTGATATAAATTATAAAAAATCGCATCTTATTAGGGGTAAAGGTTAGCTTAAAATGTCTTTTATTTGACCAATTTCAATATAGAAATTATGCTTAAGGTGAATCCTTTTCTTACAATTGGGAGAAAACATGGATAAAAACAAAAAAGATAAGAAATTAACGAAAGAAAAAAACACAGAACAAGAAAAAAAAGAAAATGATAAAGAACTCGATAAAGCCTTAAAAGAGACCTTTCCAGCAAGTGACAGTGTTACGAAGTATTAAACTCTAATTTAAGGCCTAAGATAAAGTTGCGATTTGTTCAATCCTTCAACTATTGTAATATTCAAGTAATAAACGTATTAAAGATAGAACAAAATCCTAATTTTTCTAAGCTTTTTTTATTTATAGGCAATTTGCAGCTATTTTCGACTTTCGGAAAAGAGGGTTCTGCTAAATTTGCACAACCTCTAAAAAAACATTAGTTCGAGAAAGCCCGTCAACCATCCATCATATAATTGTTAAAATTAGTTAAAGAAATTATTTTTCGGCTGATTCATTCATATTCCCCTTCTGAATTCAGATTCCAAGACCCAACTCGGTATATAAATTTAAGCCTTCGCTATGGTATTATCCGCATCCATTTAAGGAACATTTTTAAATTAAGCAAATGGAATTATCTAACTAAAATTATGAGAACTACTTTGTTTAAACACTCTTTTCTTTTTTTACTTCTTTTTCAAATGCTTTTTTCAAGCAACTCATTTGCAAATCGCGAACTCGCTATAACTATTGACGATTTGCCTTTCGTTGGTGCATCTAAAAATTTTCATTTAGATATGATTTTAAATACAATCAAAACCAATGAGGTGCCGGCTACTGGCTTCATTATTGCTGGTCAAGTGGAACCTCGAAATTGGGAAATGCTGCAAAAATTTCGTGAAGCCGGTATTGGTTTGGGAAATCATACCTTCTCACATCGTAATTTGAATATGGTGAATAGCGATACTTATATTCAGGAAATTGAAGAGGCTGACCGAATTTTGAAGCCGGTTTTAAGCAAACCAAAATATTTTCGATTCCCTTATTTAGCAATGAGTAAGGGTGAAAAAAAAACAAAGATTCTCGATTTTCTAGCCTCTAAACATTATCGGATTGCACCCATTACCATAGACTCAAAAGATTTTATCTTTAATCAATTATTAATGGCTGTTCCCGAAAAACAGCGCCGCGATTTTCTTAAGGTCTTAAAACCCTGTTATCTTAATTTCATATGGCAGCAAACACTAATCGCAGAAGAGATTAGTCGTTCAGCCCGAAAACCGGATCGAGCGCAGATATTACTAATTCACGCTAATCTGTTAAATGCCTATGTTCTGGGCGATATTATTAACCTTTATAAACAAAATAATTATAATTTTGTAAGTTTAAACGACGCCTTGGAAACGAAAAAGCCACGAGAAACCCCCAAGGCCTATGTAAGAGCTGATGAATTTCCAGGTTCATCGATTATTGATGAATTTATTGATTGGGACTAATTTTTAAGCTTCTGATTTTTGCACGTTATTCTCATCTGGAAGCCCTTCTTCCGCCTGATTAGCTAGCCAATCGCTTACATAGACCTTCGTTTCACCCACAACCCGAATTAACTGCAGATAAAGCTCATCGAGCAATACCAAATGGCCTGCTTCGTGATATCGCTCCAGATATTGACAGGCATATTGCATTCTTATTGTGCTGCAATAAAGCGCTCCAGATTTCATTTTATGGGCTATGTTTTCAATTTCTTCCCAATTTTTATCAATATAGGCCTGCTTTATATGAGCTTCATCTTCTGGAATCGCTTGGTAAATCATTAATTCTAATAAATCTTTCAATAGGGTTTTATTACCAAAATTTTTAATACCGACTTCGGTATTTAGTAAGGGATATTTGTCCAGTTCAAATAATTGTTCTTCATTCTCTGGTAAGTCACGACCTAAAATTCCTTTGCTTTCGCTAACTATTTCAGCTTCATCCTGCAAAAGAAATTGCTGAACAAGATCTTGCATAGTGGAAAAATAGATTGGTTTATTAATTACTTTATTCATCCCGATTAGCAAACATTGCTGCTCCACTTCCGATAAAATTTGGGCGGTAAAACCAACAATAGGTACTTGTTTTTTAGCTAAAGAAAGTTCCCATTCGCGAATAAATTGAGTCAATTCCTTGCCCGAAATACCGGGCAAACCTACATCGGTAATAATTAAATCAAAGTTCCTGGATTTTATTAAATCTAAAGCTGACTCACCATCAGCAGCAGCAGTATATGAGCAACCTGTTTGTTTGATAAAAGTTTCAGCAATCCTTAAGGCAATGAGGTTGTCTTCAACGATTAAAATATGGGGGATTTTACGGGATTTTTGTAGTAAAAATTCTGGCTTTTCGATGCAAGGTATTAGAGTATCTTTTTGCTTTAGTTTTTGCTCTTTTGCAATCGTAAATGAAAGCGTAAATTTAAAAACGGTACCGCCGCCTATTCTGGAAGCCAAGGTTAATTCACCACCTAAAAGTTCAGTATATTTTTGAGCAATATGTAAGCCGACGCCATGGCCGCCTTGGCCTCCTTTATAGGAAGGACTTATACAATAAAAGCGGTCAAAGACTTTGTTTTGAAGCTTTTCCGGAATTCCTATACCAGTATCTTCAATGCTGAACTCAATTTGAATACGACCCTCTTCTTCGGCAATTTTTTTCATTAAAATGCCGACGTGACCTTTTTTAGTAAATTTAATTGCATTACCCAAAATATTTAAAATAATTCGGTGTAATTTGATGCGATCGCCAATGATAAAATTAGGAATTTTGGCATCGATTTCACGATAAAAATCCAGTTTTTTTAGCTTAATTGTTGGTAATTCCAGCTGCACAATATCTTCAATACTTTGACGAATATTGAAAGGTTCAATGACTATATCCGTATCTTTAACGTTATCAGCAGAAACTACATCAAGTACGCCGTTTAATAGGTCTAATAATTGTTCCCCACTTTCATTAATCCAACGCGCATACTGTCTTTCTTCTGCAGATTTTGCATTATCTTCTAATAATTTTGACATACCAATAATGCCGCTAATGGGTGTGCGAATATCATGGCTCATATTGGCAATAAATTCGGTCTTCGCGTGATTCGCTATTTCTGCTTTATTTTTGGCATTTTTTAAAGAAATTTCTATTTTTTTCCGTTCAGTTATGTCGTGATAAATACCTAAAATTCCAACGACTTCACCGCTTTGGGAAAAAAGAGGTATTTTGGAAGTTAATAATATAATTTCCTTGCCATCGGCCAGGGTTTGTGGCTCTTCAATATTTAATTTGGCATTTTTATTTTTTAAAATGCATTGATCATCTTTCCGGTAAAGCTCAGCCTGCGCCTCTCCCCAAGGCATGTCAAAATCGGTTTTTCCTACAATTTCTTGGGGACTGGTTAAACCGGCTAAATTTGAAAAAAATTTATTACAACCGAGGTAAATAGATGAGGTGTTTTTCCAAAAAATGGCAGCGGGTAATTGATCAACAAGGTCTCGCAGAAATTTAAGTTCACTCCAGTAAGCGTCTTCATTAATCATAAGTTTCTCGCGTTGAAATCCTGCCAATAGAAAAAGTGATTTTAGTATATTAGGGAATAACAAACAAAGAACATGAGAGAATTTTCCTAAGAAACCCCTATTCTCAAGGTTTACAATAACCAATTGAATTCATGGAGTGCATTAAATTAAACCATTTAAGCTTTAAATTTTGATATATGTGTAATAATTAATCATCTGTAGTAAGGGGTTGTAAATTATGGCACAGGAAAAAAAATCAAATCATCCATTTAATAAAAAAATTCTCCCAGGTTTAAGGGGAACGGCGCTTCACGATATTACGGTTTCCGAAGAATTTACCATTAGAAAAGGAAGCCCTATTATCATCCAGCCACTTGATACCGACAAATCTCCCCAAGATAAACAACATTTTAAATTAACCACTTACGAACGCGACAATACAAATAAAAGCGATTTACCAGAAAGTAAGCGAAATATTAAAGCAGGCTTAAGTTTTACCGTTGAAATTGAAGATCCTGAAATGGCCTTCAGTTTTGATGAACATTATTTATTGTCCAATGCTCCCCTTTTTCCTCAAGGATCACCCTCTTTAGCGGATATTAGTCAAAATCAGATACCAAACTGTTTTTTATTAGCTTCAATTCAAGCCATTCTTAACCACGAAAATGGCGCACTTTTTATTCGCGGAATGATGAATCAACATACTGATGGAACTACAACGGTCAGATTATTTGCTCCTAAAACCGCAGAACCCATTTTTATTAATGTTCCCACAGCAGTTTTAATTGATAAAAGAGGACCCATTAATCATCATGACAAATTGTGGGTTCATGTACTGGAAACAGCCTATGCGGCGATGGGTCATGGCAATGCTGGAAATGTAGACTCCTCTGCAAGCTCTGTCTATAGCGGCGGTGGATTGACGTCAACTGCAATGTCCATCTTAACTGGCTTTCCTCAGACAAAAGTAATTGACCTTTCTAAAGAAGATCATTTGGAAATCTTTCGAATTGAACAAGGTGAACAGGGACAAATTGAAAGCTTACGTGTTTTTACTGAGGAACAAGTACCTCAGACTAAAAAAGATACTATCTTTAAAGCTGTTTTATTAACTAAATTAAATAATCTGACAACAAATTTATATAACGATAGGAATGAAGCCTATCAAGATTACATGAGTTATTTTGATTTTTATAAGGTACATGGCACAGCTTGTGACAAGATTTTGAGAAGAGATATTTCAGACATTGAAAAATTAGGAGAATTGACCGCTTTGGCATTTGAATCCCAATATTACGGTGCGGTTAAATTATTTATCAAATATTATAATTTTCTTAACGTACCCATTGCTGAGCAAACTGTAAGAGGTCCGGTTTCAGCCTTTTCAGGTTATTATAATCCTCTGCAAAATAACGCCTTCGAGGAGATGGAAAAGGCGTTAAAAAATCATCAATTAATAACCAGCGACACGCTGACTAAATTTAACAAGCCCGTACCCGGCTTAAGAAACGAGCATTCCTACACAGTTCTTGATGTTTTCACAAGGATTGAAAAATCGGGGCAAGAAGAGGTTTCGGTCCGCTATGTAAAATTAAGAAATCCTTGGGGTTCGACGGGTCGGATTTATAAACAAAAGGAAAATACCTTGGAATTTTCTCCGGATGAGGGTAAAAATGCAGATATTTTTGACGTAGAGCTTTCCGATTTTTGTGATAATTTTTCCCAAATTGCAATCAGTCCCTCTGTGTATCATTTACTCCAATATGATAAGCAACAGGCTGAACTAGAAAAATCGATAGATAGTATCCAAAATTATTTTACAACCAATAAGGACGTTACGATTGAAAATCTGGTCACCTATAAAGAAAATTACGATATTTATGAGCAAAACCTTTTAGCGCTGGAAGTTTTGCATCTGCAAACCTTGAATCCTAAGAAAATGGCAGATATTAAAGCACAAGCTAAATTCATTTTCGACTCAGAAGAGGTTTCAGAAGAGGAAAAACAAGAAGTTTTAGTCAGTTTAATTACTGAGAGTGGGCTAAAACCTCCATTTTATTCGGCTAGCGAAAAGCAAAAAAATTTACAGCTATATAATCTCCTAAAGTTATCTTGGCTTAAAGAACAGGCAAATCCTGATAATAACGCTATTAAACTGACAGAATATAAAGTAATCGAAAATTCGGGGCATGAATCTTGTCAGCAGTTACAAACTCTGAAATTACACCTTTATCTTTTTACAAATAATTTTGCTTTAAAGCTTAAACAAGATATCGCCAAAATAGAGATTCTCATTGGCAGACTTCAAGGCCAGGTTGAATCAACTACTGTTGCAACGCTTCCTGAACTCTTAGACCCCTTGATCTCTTTATATACAGCCCAGGTAAAAATTGTAAATCAAAGCGTTTTTCTAAAAAAACTAGGCCTTGATTTTGATGGTAAATTAGACAAATTATATTCAGATATTCTTAACCTTAAAGAATTAACGGAAAAAATTCCTGACTTTGATGTGCATAAAGAAAATTTTGAGGCAGAACTCAATAAGGTCTTGATAGAGGTTAATCAAGCCTTTGGTGAAGACACTTTAGATATTCATCAAACCAAAAAGATTCAGACATGTATAGAAAACATAGGAAAAGATGAAAGAGCTGGTGAAAATTTAAAACAAATAATCGGTGATTTAGAAGCTCATAATAACCCGGAACAGAAAAAACTGGCCGGTTCGCTAGAACAATTTCTTAATGCCTTTCAAGCTTTAATGGATTTTGCAGTCAGTTTTATCGCTGCAACCTTTGAATATCTATTCAACGCTAAAAAAGAAGAGAGAGGTTATTTTGTTAATAAGCTCGAGGAAGCGAAGGAAGAGGTTTATATCGGTCCTTTTTCACGCGCTTAAAATCGCCTACCCTTTAGAAATTGGATATGCTGTTCGTATCTAAATTTGAACAGCATATCGACAATGCGGATAAATTGACTAATTGAATTTTAATAATCAATAAAGCACTATGCTTTATCAGCGAAATTTTTAAAAAATAATGAATCCTTTCTAAGAAATTAGAACTAAACTCCTGGAATTATTTTCAAGCGCTTCGATGCGAGCCCCAATTTCAAGAAGTGTTTTCTCCTCAAATCTGCTCGATTCTAACTGGGCATCAAATTCCAAGGCCTCTCGATAATGAACCAGAATCTCTGTTTTCAAATTAGAATTTTCTGAATCATGGCTCACTAATAAATCTTTAACAAGCGCTAGATTATAAGAAAGGTCAGCTAAGATGCACTCTGAATTAATTCGTTTCTGGTAATAGTTAAAGGATTTGTCAAGATGGGTTGTGCTTATATATAAACAATTAAAATCTCCCGTTAATTGGTATTTATATTTGTAAAGTAGGCCAATCGCTCCTTCAAAACGTCCCGTGCAGATTTTTTTCTTTTTATCCAGATTAAAAAAGGAATGCTGGTTTGAGATTAACGAATTAGCTTTCAATTTGTCATGCAAATAATCAAGGCTAGTAAAAATTATGTCGACAGAACCTAAAAATTCATTTTGAAATGAATATTGACTTAATTGCTCTCCCTTGCTTCTCTTTTCTTCCCCAACTCGATTAAACTCTGCACGACCCAACTTCATTATTCTTTTATAAATGTGATCTTTCGAAAGTGAGTTTTCTTGTTCTAAATGATATTCGTAAATACCCATGTTTGAATCTAGCAATTTCCTTTGCTCAAATTCACATTCATTAATGTCAAAATTTATATTCTGCAATTTTATTTTCTCTAATCCATATTCATAAATTTTGTTTAATTTTCCCTCTTTATGCTTGACATTTACCTTATCAAAAAGGTTTTTTAGCCTAACCAATTCTGCAGCAATGTCATTTATTGCGCGATCATGCTCACCTTGATTAATCTTAATACCCTGCTGTTGTTCCCTTAGAGACTTTATTTCGCCTAATTGCGCCAAGAGGTTATATTGACTAAAGAGTTGCTCAAGCTCAAAGCTTTGAAGCGTAAGCTCAGTGATACAATCAAACGTTTTGGTTTGTTCATCACCAGGGAGTGGAACCTTATATTTCAAGCGCTCTTCCAAATATCCCAAAAATTTGGACAGTTCTGGTTTTAATTGTTTTACCCGCTTCGTCAGTTCAATATCGACGGCTTGCAGCATAGTCAGATTAGGATCAATGGGGCAATGCTGTTCTTCTTCCGTAGTTATATCCTCATCTGATGATATATCTTCAACTGTATATTTTTGGATAGGAATTAGTATTCGTTGTTTCTTCTTAACAAGTTGTCTCGTTTTTTGCTGTTTTTCTGCATTTATCAATTCATCTTGAGATTTTAAACTCTGCTTATTAAGGTTCTCTAACTTGGTTTTTAAATTATTTATCTTGCTATCCAGTTTTTTAGATTTAACTTTCATATTCTTAAGTTGAGAGGGAATTGTGACCGTATCTTTTAGTTCTTTAACGCCTATTTTCGCATTAATTTCTCTATCTACTTTTCCAATTAATGCTGTTGTTTTCATTAAATCTTGAATTTCTGGTTGAAGCTTAAAAATTAACTTCATAATCTCTTGTTGCTCTTTGTCATTTATTTTATGAACCTGTTGTAAATTTTGATATTCTCGATCAATTAATGTTTTGATTAAGCAAAGGACGGCAGAGTTTAAAGATGACCAATATTTCAAAAAATTTAAACAATAACGTAGAGAATTGATATTAACAAAATCATTCATGTCAAACCCTCGTATAAGGGCTAATGTAGGTTCGATATATAGTTTTTTTAAATAAGACCAAGTACCCAAAAAAGAATTAAGAGCCTCAGCGTTCAATTTCGATTTGTTGATAAAATATAGGGTCGTTTTGTCTACATACAAAACATTTAGGAGTCTGCGCGGTTGAGTTGCTATGCTAAGATTGAGCATGTAGTAATTGATTGCAAGTGAATATAACTGATATTCGAGTGGCAATCGCTGCGTCGATTTTAAATTAAGATAGGTATTATTTAACTGTGTGCCCTTGCTAAAAAAATCTTTACGCTCATTAAGTAAAGGCGCTTGGCTTTGCCATAATAATTTCATAAATTTTTCATAGGATTTTTCAACAACTACAATCGAAATGCCACATTTTTCCTTAAATGCCACTTCAAGCGATTCTAATTCGGGATAAATATCTTTAATTCCATCAAGGGAACGTAATCGATCAAATAATCGGTAAATTTGATCCTGAAAAGCAAAGTTAGATTCAAAGTCTAAGATTGAAATATTCGCTTTAAGGAAGTAAAAAACATTGAGATAGGAGAGGATGGATTCTTCTTTTGCTTCAATATGATTTGCAAATTCGGCATGTAAAAACATGATTAATAAGTGTAAAAGCATAAAATCATTACAATAATGACCGTTTTCATTTAGGCTGGCTATTAAGTTGCTGGAGTAATTAAAATTTGTCTCAATTTCAAGTCCCAACTTAAGTTGCTCACTTTTGGATAAAGGTTTTTTTAATGCTAATGTTCGAATATAGTTTGTAAGGTTTGTTGAATATTGATATCCGCAGATTTTTACAGTGAAGGCAATCAAGTCCGGCATGACTTCATTTTCAATTAGTTTTATTACTTCAGTATCTTCCTCATCAGTTGAGCTTAGGGTACAAAAAAAGACAATAAGAAGATAAATCTGTTCGTGAAATTCAGGGTCTTCTTCCCTGTATAACCTTTCACCGTAAATTTTTATAAATTCGTAAGCACTGGAGAAAAGTTGAAAGGCATTGTGTCTTTTGCCAAAAAAATCAGCATAACAGGCATATAAGTGAATCATTTTAAAATGAAGAATTAAAGATTTATTACATACGATATTTTTCTTAAATAAATCTTCCATCCTCTCTCGAGATAATTCCAGATCCTGATCTAAATGAAGACCTAATTCTTTTGCACCTTTCGATAAATAAACTTGTCCATCAATAAGCTTTGTATGTGAAAGTGGGTCGAATCTCATCCTCATAAAAGTTAGCAAATAATTTGCATAATTTTGAGTTAGAGTTTTTAAACTAACCTGGGGGTCTTTAACAATTGTTAATACCTTTTGATCTTTGCTTTTTTTAGCTTTCATATTGAGTATCTTCTAATTAGTTTAGTTAAAACTTTGAGGAGGAGATTTGGTGTCTAGTATTGATTCGACAGATGCAATTTGGATAAAAATTTCGTGATTTACTATACATAGGGTTCATAAAATATAAAAAGAGCTAACAATCTTAGCACAAAAGTAAAATTTGGTCGTTTTATGGCCCCGAATTGAGAAAAATAAACACAGATTACGAATACAATACATTAAACACATTGAGTAAATTATGACTATGTGCTTTAATATGCATCAAATTTGATACTAGATAGGCTAGCTAAACCCATGTTAATTTCGCCACTTTTAACCATCATGAACAATTTTCTTCCTTTGCTTGTCCAAGAACAATTTAATCAACTTCCAGAAATTGTGCGTAAAGATTTTACCTCTAACTATGAAAAATTTAGCAGATTTATCGTCCACTGCGACCTTTGTGAGCGTTATAGCGAGAATGCGCAGGCAGTGCTAACTAATGAGGAAGTTGAATGTTTAGCCTCGATTATTAAGGAACGTGCACTATTAATAACTAAACAACTTTCGCCATTTCAGGATGTAAATCCTGATAGCCTTTTGCTTGGAAATACCTTTATTGAGAAAATTTCGAATTACCTAACCATCTATTCAAAGTCTATGGGCGAAAACCCAATCAAAAATCCAAAGCCTGAAAACTCGGTATCTGTGAATAAAACCGATTGTAAAGAAGTCAGGATGAATCCTAAACTTAACAAAGGGCCTGTAAAGATAATAAGAAACCGCATTAGGGATTTAAACATTCAACCTGATTCTAATTTAACAAAAGGTGCTGCAGGTTTGGGCTCCCTATCGCATCAAACCAAAACACAAACTAAAAATAATGAAGATAAAATCAGTTCTTCAATATCACATAATTTTGAACTTCTATCTTTACGGAAACTTGCTCATTCTCATTCTAAGCAACAAGCGCAAGTTGGTGATCGTCAAAAAAATAAAAATTATTCCCAATTAGATCCCTTCTTTTTTAATGAAGAGTTACCTTTAAAAAAACGCAAATTAAATGTACAGCTCAATTCAACATCAAAAAAATCGTTTGTAGACGTTTTGGGGTTAGCTAAACCTACTTTGCAAAATTCAGTGAAATTAGCAGATTTTGGTTATTCTGATGAAGAAACTCCTGAGGTTATTTCTGATATTGAAGAAACTATAGAAAATATATTACCTAACCAAAACTCGATCAATACTGTCTCCAATTTAAACCAATTTGATACTGGTATAGTTACACCTGAGTTTATTTCTGAGGAAGAATCTTTTGATATTGAAGAATTCCAAACCAATAATACATATACAAATCACAGTTTAAATAGACCTGACCTTGATTTTGGGATTCCAACTCCCGAAATACACTTGGAGAAAATTACGCCGATTTCAGTTACAGTGGATAAAGAACCGAGTTTCACTTTACCTTTTGATGATAATGAAGTTCCGAGACAAGCCATCATCTTTGATGAATCTTTAATCATAACTGCAGCTATGTTCTCAAAAAAAGAAGACATAAAAAGCGCCTATAACCGAGCCAAAAAAGAATTACGCATAATTCATAATACCTTCCAAAATGAATCCGCACAGCTAGAGCAATATCTTTATGATACAAATCACTATTCTTTCAAACCTGAAGAAAAAGCAATCAAATCTCTAAAGAAAATTTCATCTCTGCAAAGACAAGTTAGCTTATACAATTTTGGCAAAGGATCTATGGAGATGTCTTTAAAGGCAGTGAGAACTGAGCTTGAGTTTATTAACCTTTATCTTATTAATGAATACGAGTTCAAGGATGAAATTGCAAAATTGGTAAAATGCAGACAAGCCTGCACAGCAATACTATCGAGTAAAATACCGAAAAGTGAAAATTTTAAAAGTGAAGCGCGGGACTTAAACGATTCTTTAATAAATTACTATCTGCCCATAACTCATTTCAATTTTGCTGTTTATAATTTTAAAGAAATTAATAACAAAGTATTAGTAGCTAGTGAAGATGATTCTTTTGAAAGTTTAGATGAATTGATTGGAGATCTGGAAAAAAGCGTCACGCATTTAAAAAATGCCTACAACCTTTTGAAAAAAACTAAACAGGAAGCTGAGCTGAAAATAGTTGTTAATTTTCTTGCAAAATCTTATGAAGATTTAGCAGATTTTAGATCTAAAAAAGTAGATTTAATGCTTGAGCAAAATCAAAATGATGATTCATTATTAAACTTACTAAAAGAAATAAAAAGTAATTATCAAGAATCATATTCTTATATTAATGATAATGAAATTTGGCTAAGTATTTTTTATACGCAACACCGACTTATTGAGGCTTATACTGATAATAAATACAAAGAATTCAATACAAATTACCTTAATTTAGGTTTGGTAGAAACGAGTAACATGGTCGATGAACTTATAAAAAAAGGGTTATCGACAATTGAAGAGTCATCCACTCAATTAGAGCTCCTTTATTATTTACTTTACGCTTGCTCTAAAGCCTATTGTTTGACCAATTGTGCTTCGAAAGAATTCCAGAAAAAGGCTTTAAATTTTATTAAAGTTCACATCGATCATATTAGCAAGATTGATAACACCTGCGACATGGGAAACCTTTCAACCGAAATAATTGATTCATTAGTTCAGTTAAATTTAATAAATAAAGCTGAGAAATGGACTCTTCAATCTGCAATCAATGAAGTTTGTGGTATTTCAAAAATTGACAATCAACCTTCTAATATTGACTCTATTGTTTATATTAAAGAAATATCAACTCCTGAAAAAAAGAAAAAAACAACCTTAACCATCAATTACAAAGATTCTGTCAATTTGCATAATAATCAAAAAGAATTTAAAAATAGCGATAGTAGGAATGCATTTTTTCATAGAGATAAACCGCAGCAAGGAACTCAAACTAATTTGAACTGCGACACTGGCTTTCGAAAATAACGCTATAATCAACAAAGCAGTTAAATTACAGATTAGTGAGGGCGTCTGTTTGTGACTAATAATCCAGAACTTTTTTTACGAAACCACTGACGCCCTTCTACAAAACGTGCGATCAACATAGAATTGGCAGTATTCCCGGTTACATTAAGGAGTGTCGCCATGGGATCAATAATGATAGAAATTGCAGCTATGGTTATCAATACTGAGGGTTGAAAACCGTAAACATTCAGGATCAAAAGTTCACCAAGCATGCCTCCGCTAGGTATTGCTCCCATTACTGTCCCTACCAAAAGTGAAACGCCTATAGCGGTAAGTAAAACGCCTGTTCCGGTAAAATCGAGTTGGAAAATTCCAAAAAGGAAGGCGATTTTAAAAAATCCGCCAATGACTGAGCCCTCTTTATGGACTATCGCCCCAAGCGGCACCACCGTTTCTGCAATCTCTGATGAAACACCCATCGCCTTCGTCGCAACCAGATTGGCAGGAATTGAAGCGGCAGAGCTACAAGTTGCGACTGCGGTTGTAAGGGGTAAAAGTATGTGCTTCCAGAATATTTTAATGCCTTCTTTTTTTGCCGCGATATAGGCAAATAAGGTATAAGCGACAAAGAAATAAAGGAGGCCCGAACCATAATAAATTAGAACAATTCGCAAATAATTTTCGATAATTTTAGGGCCAAGCTGGCTTACTAAAACTGCAAAATAAGCAAAAAAACCTATGGGCGCGTAGTACATTATTAATGAAAAAACATTCATAAATATCTCTTCGCCAGCTTCAAGAAAATCCAAAAATTTTTTCCCTTTTTCACTCGAATTTGCAACAGCAAGTCCAACTAAAATTGCAAAAATAATTAGTGCCATCATATTAGAATGTGAAAATAATTTCGTAAAATCAGATGCGGTAAAAATCTCAGCAATTTGATCAGAAAAACCTATAGTTTTTTGATTGGTGGATTGAGGCAAATTTAAAAATACACCTTGAGCAGGAGGAAATAATTTAACTATAAAAAGTGCGTATATTGCTGCAAATAAACTGGTTAAGAAAAAAACTAAAGACATAGCAAAGGCTATTTTTCCTAATTTCCCCTCAGATCCGGCTCTTGCTATTGCTGAGGAAACAGAAAAAAAAATGAGAGGGACAATTGCAGTAAAAATCAGATTAAGAAATATATCCCCAAAAGGCTTTAAATTCTGCGCATTTTTTCCACCAAAATATCCAAAAAAACCTCCCGTAATAATGGCTAAAATTAAAAAAAGCGGAAAAAAATGGGATTTAAAAATTTTAGATTGACTCGCCACCAGCGCCTTCAGTTTTGGTTATTTCTATTAAACTTTGATAACAGAATTTTTCGTAAAAGTCACTCAAATTTGACAATGATCATCAGGCTCACTAAGCTTTAAATACTAAAAATTAGGCTCTATAAGGATTACAAAATGGCTGATCAATTAAAGGGAAAAAAAATAGCAATCCTTGTTGCAAATGGCTTTGAACAAATCGAAATGACTGAACCTCGACTATTTTTAGAAGAAGCAGGTGCCCAAACTGATCTAATTTCTCCCGAGACCGACAAAGTAAAAGGATGGGAAACAAACCAGTGGGGTGACGAATTCGATATTGATATTCCCTTAAGCCAGGCAAAAAGTTCAAATTATCAAGCGCTACTATTACCAGGCGGCGTTATGAATCCTGACAAATTGCGACTAAATAAAGAAGCCATTGAATTTGTAAAAGAATTTTATAAGCAAAATAAACCCATTGCTGCAATTTGCCATGGCCCGTGGATTCTAATCGATGCAGAAATAGCCAAAGATCGCAAAATGACTTCCTGGCCTTCAATTAAGAATGATTTAATTAACGCAGGAGCGCACTGGGTTGATCAAGAAGTCGTTATCGATAACAAACTTTTGACAAGCAGAAAACCGGACGATATTCCTTCATTTATTAAGGCTATGCTTCAGTTGTTCGCCTGAAATTACAATACGAATTGGTCTAAACTAAACTTTAAAAGAGTGTTGCAAGCGAAATGCTTTTGCACAGACATAATTTAATAAGCCTGTGCAGGCAACCTAAAAAATTTTTGGACAGAAGATCATTTTTCCTTTAACTTATCCCTTCAAAAATCCTTTTTCATCCACATTTAAAAAGGATTTGTAGCGAAAGGAGTAGGGCTTGAGGACTTTGGCGAAGGTATTTCTTTATAATCTATGCCTGAATCCAGTTTTTGAACCAGATTAGCATACCCACCTTTAGGAAATTCTTCATTGGTTCTGGGGTCGATGAGCTTACCATTTTTAAATTTTGCGATAGTAATGCCTTTATCTACAATTTTTCCGGAAAGGCAATTTGCAGCAAAGTGCCTCACAAAATCTTCTTCAGCTTCCGGATCAGTGAATTTTATCCAGCCAACCTTTTTATCATCCACTGCAAAGGTATTTTCATCCTCTTTGAAGTCAGGATTTTTAGCTTTGTATTTTTCAAGCCAATCCACATAAATTTGATTTGAGTCTTTTTCGCCATCCAATTGGAGAGCGCGTTCTGAGGAAACGGTGGTCATATTTCTTTGTTTAATTAAATTTTTGGCTGCTTTATCTTCCATTTCCACAGTTTCACGTAGCTCTTCCATCTTTTTCTTGAAGCTTTCTGATTGTTCTTTTGACATAAAAAACTCTTTTTGTGGTGAATATGTAAATAATTATACAGTTTTAATAAATTTAAAGCAATTGCACAAGGTATTTAATTGAAATTTGCCTTTAACTGTCAAATGGCTTATAAAATTCCAAATGCAATAAAAACAATAATTTATGAAAACAAAAATCAAAGAATATTCGGAAAGCCCAAAAGAATCACCAGAAATATTGGGATTAGCAGAGTTTACTCAG
Organism: Tatlockia sp.; assembly: GCA_013697955.1. Classification (GTDB taxonomy): domain Bacteria; phylum Pseudomonadota; class Gammaproteobacteria; order Legionellales; family Legionellaceae; genus Tatlockia. The sequence goes on from JACCVV010000019.1 coordinate 95,727, forward strand.
CCAGAATTCTTATTTTGTGTGAGTACTTTTCTGTTTAAGACCTCGCCTATTAGCTTTTTACTTACCTTATTGAACAATTTTGTACCAGAGGAAAGCTTTGCCAATGAATTTTCCTCTTTAACAAACTGCACCTATTCTTTTTTTGCAAATCCAGCACCAGAGATATTTAGTGCTTTTGAAAATGTTCCGCAGCTGGATTGGACTTAAACAACCACATTCTCTATAAGCTACAATTTAAAATAATATTCTCTTTTAAGCTGCATATCGGCAATTGCCGTTTCGTTTAAACCGTGATCCGAATTGTAATACCGTGCATTAATAGTTAACTGCTTATTCGCAGGCGCCGCCTTATTTTTTGTTTCAAATTCAATCGCCCACTTTGCATTTATCAATTTATCTTCTAACCCTTGAAAAAATTCGATTGGAAGCGCTCTTCCCTTATCAAATTTGGCTATATCACTAAGAATTATTTCTATACCTCTTGTTTTATTGTTTAAAACATTATCAAGCCAATACCAACCCACTTCCATATTATTATGGATGAAATCAAAATTGCGGGTTTTATAAGCCTTCATCATTTGCTCATAACTCATGGTTTCATCATGCATTTCCTTGAGTTGATAGTGCAAAACCTTTGTCAAATTTTTCATAGCAATACCGCTGAGAAATAAGGCCTTTAGTTCACTTTGAAGCTTTTGCTCAGGGCTAGTCTTAAGGAGCCGAAGTGCAAGGCTGCTCATTACCACAGAACCTTCGCTATGCCCTTGCAAAATAATCATTTTATCAACATGGTTTAAATAATTATCAGCCCAAGTTAAAGCGTTCTCAGCACACAACGTGAGATTATTAATCGTATAGAAATCAAATAAATTGCGATCAACCTTTGGTTTGCTACGATTTTTGGATTTAAAATCAGGCGAAATTCCCGGTTTATCAAAGGTTAGGTAATAATCGCTTGCGCCTTTGACTTCATCAAAATAGGTCGTATATATTCCGGTTCCAGATTGTTGAAAGAGAAGCGTTTTCTTACCTTCAGGATTTTTTTCCAGAGGTGTTGACTGATGCAAATACACTTTGCAATGAAGTTGTTTGCCGAAATTTTGACCGCCATCAACACTGCCAACAATAGGTTTAGAAAACAGTTGGGGAGAAAACAAAATGGATAAAATCAAACAGCTAAGAGTATAAAAACGCATTCTAAACCTCATTTAATAATGATGAACCCAATTGTAACTTAATTTTTAAGTATTTTATTCAAACCGTTAGCTACAACTTGGCCAAGTGGCTGACAGGAGGCTGAAGATCGTGAAATTTCACATCTTTATTTCTGTAAAAAAAAGAATGATTAGCTATTTTTGATCTTAATTGAGAATTTAATAGCATTTCTATATTTAACAATTTCTGCTCTTCTTTAGATGGCGTTAGGGGAGTGGTTGATTTGCGTACTACAACAAAATCCAGACCTGACCCAATTACCAGGGAGTCCTTTGAAATTTGAAATCCTGATATATCAGGCTGATGCTCCCTTTGCCTATCATGAACTTTATTCACTAATACCATTAAATTAACTTCTTTGGCTTTCCAGCTCATAACGAGTTTTTTTGCTTTAGCATAAGTGGTATTCGATTCATAAATATCTTCAATGAGAATAACGACTCGTCCCGCTAGAAGACCAGAACTCAGATCTTGGCGAGTGCTTTCCAAGTTTAAATCAGGCCATTCAAAAGTATAATTTTTAGCAGCTAATGCAAGATTCAGTTTGTTCGCAAAGGGAATTGCACCTTCTAACAGGCATATTAGAACAATATTACCTTGTGGATGCTTTTGAATAAGTTCAGAGGCCAGGTGATTGATGCGTAAGTCGATGTTTTCTTCAGAAAGCTTTTGACCTTCCAGATCTTCAAGAGTGGAGTCTCTCATCCATGAAGAAATTTCAAGCATTTTTTTTTGCGCTTGAACCTTTATTAATTGTTCACGAATTTCTCTTTCTGCTTGCACTTATTTACACCCTGAGATAAAAAATGATGGACTTGTATAATTAATTTGCGCAATTGTCAATAAAATTTCATATGCCATGCATGGCATTAACACATAAAATAATCTGATAGATTGATTAATGTACATATTACCTATATAATGAACCTTTTGCACAAAAGGCCGGTGATGAAGCGCAAATTTGAAAACAATCTTAATGAGTCCGCCACTTTACATACTGCAGCTCAAAATGGTGACTCGGACTTAGTTAAAATTTTGTTAGATAATGGCGCTTATATTAATGAATTCGATAAAAATCAAGTTACGCCCATTTATTTCGCTGCCCGCAATGGTCACCCAAACGTTATAAAATTGCTATTGGCAAAAAATGCAAATTATCAAAATACAGGAGCACCGGACACTGGTGGAGATTTAATTACGCCACTTGAAATCGCATCCCGCCATGGTCATATTGAGGTCGTTAAATTATTGCTGGCTTTACCACACACTACTTACTCCCTGAAAAAAGCTTTGCATTATAGTTTTGATAATGCGTTGAGAAGCAAAGATAGTGAAAAGCGTAATTGCTTAGTTAAAATCTCTGATTTGATTAAAAATGAGCTAAATAAAAAACCAAAACAAAACGTATTAAGCATACAAAATGGAGTAAGACTCACTTGGCCTGCGGCTTACAAAACCCTTTTTAACAAGAATCCCAGCAAAGCGGATAAAACTCCAAATAATGAAGAAGCTGCGATAAGAAATGCCTTGGTTATTATGTATCAACTTCTGCAGGATCCTGAATATTTTGTTCCAATTGTCCGATTTTTAAGCCAAGAATTGGAATACCATTGGAATCAGCAAAATGATCTTCCTTTTAAAAAATTCAATTCGAAGATGATAGATATACATACTCTTGAAGGGATGTCCTGGCCTATTCCTAATGAAAAATATCAGGGAATTAAGAAAAATCATTTAATTTCTCGCGTATTGCTCGATAAATTAAAACAATATGGAATGGGAGATAATCAATACAAATGGACCGGATTTATACCCAAAAATAAATCCATGGAATTACTTTCAAATAATGCCTTTTTCACAGAGAACAGGCGAACGATTAGTGGGCTTTTTCATGGAAATGTACATAATATTCAGCGGGTTATTCTGCTGTTCGCTATGGAATCCTATGACATACCTCTATCCTACATCTCAGAAAATGGCGAAGAAGAAGACATTGGACCTAAAAAAATATTTGCCGCTTTGATGAGAAAGGATATATTTCCCGAAGAAAGAGCTGGCGCAATATTATGGCCAATTTTTCTCGATATCACCGATTTTGATTACAGTAGTTTTTCTCACCCCCATAGGATGCACTCCCTGTTATTAACCGAGAAGCGTTATGCTGGTTTTCTTCAAGATTATCTACTCTATAGCTTCTGCGAGCAATTCAATCATATGCGTGAGTTGCATAATCACGCTTATAAAACCAGCTATACAAATTTAGAACTTTGTAAGGAACTGGAAAAAATTATGTTCCACGTCTTTGGTGGAATACCTGAGTTTGCTATTCAAATGGATGAAAACAAGAGTTTGGAAAAGGTCGATACAATCGATGATTTAAAGGATAAATGGAGAAGATGGAATAATGAAGAAAAACATTATTTGCCTTTAGAAGAGCCAGTCAAAAATTATTCGATTCTTGATGACGAAGAAATTGATGAGCTTTTTTGTGATATGTAGTTTGAGGGCGTTTTTTTTAATTTCTAATGTCAGGAATTTTATTCAGGAATGCTTTGGGACTTAATTCTATAATTCTATAATTCTGATTTCAGATGAGAAAGAAGTTGAAATTGATTCATATCTTCACAGAGTACTTCCAGTTTAGAAAAGAATTGAGTCAATAAATTGAATTCTGTCACCAACCGTTGGGTTTAGATTAGCTTATTTTCTTCTATCATCAAGTCAATTTCATGGATTAACCAATTCTATGGAAATACAGAAAAAATCTTTTGTATTCCGTGTAACAAGCTTGAGGTTATGTGCTATTGCCGTAGCGGCAAGTAAGGCATCAATTGCGGGTAAAGGTGGTGATTTTAATTTTCCTTGCGATTTGCCCCATTCATCGGCAACTTCTCGACTGACAGGCAAAATTCTTTCTTCAAAAAAATTGGGTAAATCGAGTATCAATAAATTGAGTTCCACCCATTGAAATTTCAGGGATAAATCATTTCAGTGGAATGCAAAATCTTGACGCCCTGTTGTAAAAGCTCAATCCTGATTTTCTCAAAATTCTGTTTATCAAGCGGGCGACAAGCATCTTCGATGAGCGTGCATTTGAAACTTTCTTTTATTGCATCCTGAATAGTGTAATAAACGCAAATATCGGTACATAAACCAGCAAAATAAAGTTCGTCAGACTTTTTTTCACGAAGAAAACCAGCTAAACCTGTACTTTTGTGGCGCTGATTGTCATAAAAGCCACTATAGCTATCGATTTCCGGGTTCATACCCTTTCGAAAAATGGCTTCTATAAGATTGGTTTTTAATTCAGGATGAAATTCAGCACCCTTGGTTTGTTGTACGCAGTGACTTGGCCAAAGTGTTTGCGGAAAGCCATTTATGCTAACTTTTTCAAAGGGGGTTTTGCCAACATGATTTGTAGCAAAACTCTTGTGATTAGAGGGATGCCAATCCTGAGTTGCGACTACCAAATCAAATTTATTTTGCAAGGCATTAATCACTGGAATAATTAAATCGCCCTGCGGCACAGCCAAGGCGCCCCCAGGCATAAAATCATTTTGCGCATCGACTATAATCAAGGTTTTCATTTATTGATTCCTTTATATTCATCGATGAGTTTATTTCGCGCATTAAAAAGTTTTTCGCTTAAACTTACTTTATAAAGATGGGGATTTATTATTCGCTTATAGTCTAGAGGCAAGGCGCTTAGCCGTTGTTGGCAATATTGGCTTATTTCAGGGAGCGTTTTAGGCCGCTCAATGGGTTTGCCATTCATCATGACAGGGGCCAATAGGGGTTCTTTTTTATGATTTTTCAGTGTAATCGATTTGCCAGGTTCGAAGGGATCAAACAAGCGATTCAGATCATTTTCTTCGAAAAGTGTTATAACATCAGCCCCCCAAAAAGTATGGTCATTTTCCAGGATTCGATACACTTGTTTTTTATGAGGGAGTGACACTTTTTTTAATGTGTCTGAAATTTTAATACGAGGTTTATTATTCGCAAAGGCAAGCTTGTAAACTCCATCCAACGCGGCATCAGGAGCGCCGATAACCAGATTTGTGCCAACCCCAAAGGTATCAATGGGTGATTCCTGTTCCAATAAGCTTTTAATAACAAATTCATCAAGTTGATTGGAAACTGAAATTTTGACATAGGTTAAAGCTTCTGCATCAAGAAGCTGGCGCGCTTTTTTAGATAAATAAGCTAAATCACCGCTATCGATTCGTATACCTTTAAGTCGATGGCCTTGTTTTTCCATTTCTTTCGCTATTTGAATCGCGTTTGGAACGCCGCTTCCCAAGGTATTATAAGTATCAACCAATAACACACAATTATCCGGCCAGCTTTGGGCAAAAGCACGAAAGGCATTTAATTCATTATCATAGCTTTGAACAAAGGAATGGCCCATTGTTCCTAAAATTGGAATCTGGTAATCACGTCCTGCCCTAACATTACTTGTCGCATTGAATCCGCCAACCATTGCGGCACGACTTGCATAATAACCACCTGGACCTTGGGCTCGGCGCAGACCGAAATCAATTAAATTTCTACCTCCTGCAACTTCATGGATTCTACTGGCTTTCGTTGCAATCAGGGTTTGAAAATTCAGGGTGTTAAGGACTATTGTTTCGATGATTTGAGCTTCTATTATGTTTGCCTCAACCGATAAAATGGGACAGGTTGGAAAGATGACTTCGCCTTCTTTGCAAGAATAAATCGAGCCTTTAAATTTGAAATTTTTTAAGTAATTTAAAAAATCACTATGAAACCCTTGGCTTTTGAGATAATCCAGGTCTGCTTTATCAAAATGAAGATTTTCGATAATTGCTAATAAATCTTCCAAACCGGCATAAATGGCATAACCGCCATTAAAGGGAATTTTCCGAAAAAAATAATCAAAGAGCGCAGAGTGATTTTTTTGCCCTTGTAAAAAATAAGCCTGAGCCATGGTTAATTGGTATTTGTCGGTGAAAGTGCCTGTAAAATTAATCAATTAATTTAAAATCCTCTGCAAAAATACATTACAACTTGGTGCCAAAAATTCGGTCTCCGGCGTCCCCTAATCCTGGCAAAATATAGCCTTTTTCATCAATTTTTTCATCAATAGCCGCTGCATAAACAGGCACATCAGGATGTTCATCATGAAAGGCTTGAAGTCCTTCAGGCGCTGCTAAGAGGCAAAGAAATTTAATCGTTTTCGGATTAGTATCTTTTACACCTCGTACCGCTGCAATTGCAGAATTACCGGTTGCAAGCATGGGATCAACTACAATAACGTCCCGGTTTTCCATATTTTCAGGTAGTTTTAAATAATATTCAATTGCTCCAAGGGTTTTAGGGTCGCGGTACAAACCGATATGTCCCACTCGAGCTGAAGGAATTAGTTGTAACATTCCATCCAAAATTCCGTTTCCAGCTCGTAAAATAGAAACAAAAACCATTTTTTTACCTTTCAAAACAGGGGCTGACATCGAAGTCAGCGGGGTTTCAATTTCTTTATATTCAATTTCAAGATCGCGAGTTAATTCATAGGCTAAAAGCATGGAAACTTCTTGCAATAAAGTTCGGAATTTGCTGGTGGAAGTGTCTTTATTGCGCATTATAGTTAACTTATGTTGGATTAGAGGATGTTTAATTTCAAAAACCTGCCTCTCGCTCATTTTAACTCCTTAATTTAGAATACCGTGCCATCGCTAAGAATCTGAATTGGCGGCCTGCCGTCGCTGCGTTTTTCTTTGGCTATTCGCCGCCCCGCTTCCCAGGTTCCACCTTGCAAAATTTTAGCAAGCGGTAGAGTTGCTGCATTCTTTTTTAATTTTTGGCGTATAGCATCTGCTAACTCATCCAACAAAGCAACTGTCAACGCACGCCATTCCACGATTAGTTCGGAATCTGGAGAATGTAATTCGGTAAGATGTTGCGGATTTTTTAGTTCTAAAAGTCCCATATCAATCAGTAAACCGCCATTGCGATATTCTGGCAAGGCGGTTAATTCATCGAGATCAGTCACTTTAATATTGGCATTTTCCAAGGGTTCAATGAGTGAATAGGTTAGCCATTGGGACAATTTATGAAAGGGGATTAGCTCTGGTTCGAGCGAAGGATGACTCCAAACATCACCCAAAGAAAGCCCCTTATGTTGTTTGCGTTGTGGCCATACCCTTCTAAACGCGTGTTCGACGGCTTTGAAAATAGAGGAAAGTGCGATTTCATCGTTTCTTTGCAGTCCTATAATATAGGAATAAAAATTACCCAGACGCTTGTCTTCTCTAAAATTAATTTCTTCTTGGACCACCTTGCCAAGTCGATTCATTAAAGCCACTCTCCCATCAACGCCTTCCAGGGGGTTATATTCGCTGACCTGAAACGCTTTTTTAAGCTCAGTTTCGCTAAAAGCAATTAAGGGTCTAGTGTCAACACGCAACGGTTGTTTGGGAATAGCACTAAACACGCCGCTTAAATAAAGCTCCAGACTGGCGAGTGCCAAGCCTTCAGAACGACTGTAAGTTTGGCTGGTTCGTGATTCTTTAAAACGCCATTGATTGCCTGCTCCAGCATCAAGCAAAACGCTGATGATGACTAATTCATAAAGAATTTTTCCTGATTCCTCAGAATCAACAGGTAAATTTAGCTCTTTAATTCGGTTAATACCGCCAGCTTCAAAATGCCGCCATCGGCTGTGATAGGGTATTTCATGATTTGGATATTGTGAACCTATGACCTCAATAACATAATCTGCAAGGGCTGGCATTCTTTCTTCTTTGATAAAAAAATACCTTGATAAGCCGTGCCGGGCCTGAGTTAAAAGTTTATTAGACTGTATACGAATCGTTTTTAAACTTTGTAAATCCAGATTATTTTTTTCATTCATTTAATCCGCGTCCCTTCGGTTTCGCTAATTCATTAATATCGATTACTTTATCAGGTGAAAAATAACCTGCAGCCCGTTTGGCATCCATTTCCACCTGTGCATCGGGTGGAATTAATTCATCGGGAATTTTAACACGCTCCACTACTTCAATGCCTGCTTTTTGCAGTGCATCAAATTTCATATTCGACATAGATACAAAACGATGAATTTTGCTGATGCCTAACCACTGTAAAATATCTGAGCTTAATTCCTGAAAACGCATATCCTGAATTCCTGCAACGCATTCGGTTCGTTCAAAATATTTAGCGGCAGTATCACCGCCTTTTTGACGTTTGCGCGCGTTGTAAACCAAAAATTTGGTGACTTCGCCAAGCGCTCTGCCTTCTTTACGATTGTACACAATAAGACCTGCGCCGCCTCTTTGCGCAGATTCCACACATAACTCAATTCCATGAGCAAGATAGGGTCGGCAGGTGCAAATATCAGAACCGAAAACATCTGAGCCGTTGCATTCATCATGGATTCGGCAGGATAGTTCAATATTGGGGTCATGTATTGTTGTTACATCGCCAAAAAAATAAGCAGTCAAACCACCAATTGGCGGTAAGAATACATTTAGATCTGAACGAGTTACCAACTCAGGAAACATACCGGCGGTATGCTGGAAAAGAATGCGTCTTAGTTCATTCTCCGCAACGTCGAAACGTTCAGCAATGCCCGGCAAATACCAGACCGGATCAATTGCTGCTTTCGTGACAAGCACATCACCAGACTCCAGCAAAATTTTACCATCTGGCTTTAAACGACCTTGCCTAATGGCCTGTTGTAATTCAGGTAAATTGATATGCGCCTTGGTAACAGCTATGGTCGGTCTAATGTCATAACCAGCGGCTATTTCTTCAGAAAAAACTTCGGCAACCATATGCCCCCAGGGATCAATAGAAACAATTTTTTCAGGATCAAACCATTGCTCATGCGGACCAATAATAGCCAAGGGCTTAGTATCGGTTAGATCTGGCTTATGCTCGGGGTCAAGGATTCCCGCTGCTACTGCTAAGGCACGGTAAATCGAATACGCACCCGAATGAGAGCCAATTGCATTTCGATGTTTAAGATTACTCAAGGAGGCAATGATTGGCCCACGTTCTTTGGGATCTTTTGCTCCCCATTTAATAGATAAAGATTTTGAGGTTTGGTTGGGATGAGAGGTTAATTTGATATGCCCTTTTATTTTTTTCTTTGTATTATCGGCTGGTATTGACATGTTAATTCTGCCAGAAATTGACTCAACATCCTTATATATTAGTTCAAGTTTAATTTTATGAGCTTAAATAATTGAAATATATGATATAGAATCGCTTTTTCTCAACAATTATAGGACATTAAATGTACATTCCTTATGGCAAAAGAGAACCCGATGAAAATGATAAAGAATTGTTAAGTAAAATTGGTTTTAATTTGAACAATATGAGACATGTAGGACGCTATTATTTACTGGAAGTACCTACTCAAAATCCTGATTTAATATGTACTCCATCCAAACCTGATGACAGAAAAACAAATTACAGTATTAGTTACAAAAATACCCCTGTTATAAGCGTTGAAACCGGTCGATTCTATGCAACTGGCGAACCCTATGCCTCATTTACTATGGATCGAACAAAAATTGAGGAAGTTACTAAAAATGAAGATTTGTCTAATAGGGTTTTTCATTCTCCGAAATTTTAAATTAGTGGGTCTGATAAGGCCTTTTTATCCATGAGAACATGGCTGTTCAAAAAGGAAGACTTAGCTTATTAATAAGTCTTCCTTTTGTGATTAACTATTCGGAGCTAAAAACAATCCATCCATTTTGATTATCTCTTTAGACCAGGAACTATCAAAAAAAGACAGGGATTTACCAGTAAATAAAGTAGACTTTTTTTGGTTTTTTTCTTCAATTGTTTTTACAAGACTCGCCAAATAAGAATTATCACGAGTATCAATATGATAAAAAGCCAGGCGGGATTTAAAGTAGTTTTCCACTTCAGCATCCGTGCAGCCAAACATTTTCAAGCAGCCTTGCTTATGCAATTTAAGCAACACATCAATTTCAAAAATATAGGCATTCGCTTCGCTGTTTTCAATATTTGCTGCCACATTAAAGGCATGTCCGGTTTCGTGAACTATTCCACCAATAACTTCAATTGTATTAAAGGTTAAAAAGATGGTTTTACAGGCAATTGTTCTATTGGCAATCCAGTTTTCATGCTGCCAACCTAAAAGTTTATAAGTTTGTTCATTAACAAAAATTGCAGGATTTCCAACCGCTCCTAAAAAATCACAAGGAGGTTCAATTAGATCAATTTCAAGGGTGGGAATTAAGGCGTTTACTCCGTTATCTAGTCCACTACTACCAATTTCACGACATTCCTCGATTATTTCCTGAATCTGAGCAAGCCTGAGCATAGCAATCTCCTTTTCATTTAAACACCGGTGACAACTTTTTGTATAAACCTGCAAAATTTTGATCCTTCAAAATGATTATTCAGAATAAATATTTAACAGTCAATATGCTTTGAAAACATTTTGATTTCTTTTAAATCTTATAGTGTTTGAATGTACAAAACGAATTAGGAGCGTTTAGTCTTATCCATACGGTTTGTGAACTAAATTAGTTGGAATGTTTCATTTCGGAGTAATATCACCAGGCTAATTTCTTGACCAAAATTTACATCAGTGTTAATTTATTGGCCTTTTTGAAAAAAATATCGGCTGGCGATTTTCTATGATAGAAAAAAATGAGACTTCAATTAAAAACGCCTTAAGTGTGGAAGACTTTGAATATTTTGAAAAACAAAAAAATATCTTAGCCGAATTAGAACAAACTCCCGAAGAAAAGAAAACGTCGGATGAAAAGAAGGCTATTGCTATTTGCCTTAGTAATATAGGCAATACTTTGATGGCTAGAGCGGTTTATACACTATCGATTGACTATTACATTAGAAGTCTAAATATTCTTGAAAAGCTGGAAGACAATCAGGATATCTGGAACTTAAGATACAGCGTTACAAATTCTTTAGGATCTTCTTATCCCTATACACCTAATTTAGATAATTTTTCAGAAGTTGAAAAACATCTCATGCAAGCCTTAGAGCACATGCTCTGTAAACCTTTCTTCCGTCATTTGCTGTTAAATCAGTATCGCGATCTCGCCGACCTGTTTATACACCGACGACGAAATATTGATCGTATTAGCGAGCCAGAGCAAATTCGTGAAGAAAAACTTTATTCCGAGCTTTACAATAGAAAGGAGATTTCAGGAGAAGGCTATGCAAATCGATTATCTCAATTAGGACATCTTTATCTTTCCAAAGGACAATCAAATAGAGCAAAGCTTTTTTTCAAAGAAGCAATAAACTGTTTAAAGGAGGAAGGATCCCAATTTAGAACTGATCTGGCAGCGCTTTATGTACAGCTCGCATTGATTGAGCAACAAAAATTACTACTTAGTGAGGCTATGGCGAATTTTTTATCAGCTCTAAACTGCCTGACACCCACAAATCCCAGCCACGCGATGGCTTATTTAAATTATAGTAGCCAACTTGCATCGGTCAATCTTGAATGTGGAGAATTTAATGAAATTTTGTCGATTCTTCCTCAAATAATATCTGCTCTTTCTGAGGTTCAGTTTGTGTTACCTCAACAAGCTTCAATCGACTTATTGAAAGCCATAAAAACCCTTTTAGGATGCTTATTTATTGCCCACGGACAAAAAAATTCCCAACTGAATTTAGCCGAATTAAATACAAAAATGGATTATTTTTGTGCTTTTAAATCTGATAATACTGCACTTAATGAACTCATTCCTTCTGATATCAACATTGCATATGAAGATTTAATACGAATTATTTATGATTTGGCTAAGGTTTATAAAACCGAAAATAATAATCTATCGATGGTTTTATTTACTTTGGCCACTGTTATTTTCTTACCTAAAGAAAAAGCACAATATCAGACAATCCGCTTGGAAATTGTTGATAGTCACTTTGAGCAGGGTTTATATTTTTTTAATCAAAAATTTCATACAAAAGCTGCAGATAATTTTATTAAGGCTATTCAGATTGCTAATCAAATCCCTGAGCATGAAAAAACAATTAATTATTATAAGGTTTTATCAAATATTTATTACAAAAAACTCCTTCTAGAGTTAGCAACAACTCCCTTAAATTCCCTGCATCTCTCTCTATATTTTGTCAATGCTCTGAACATTTTTGATGAAAAAGAATTAGAGCCACAGACCCAGTGCGTGATTTGGCACTATAAAATTATAATATCCTATGCGATGGCGTCTTATTATGCTGAACGAAAAAATATTTCAGAAACGGATTATTACTATCGAAAATTAAGCAATTTGTTTAACAGCATACCCTCCAATCTTTTTGCTAGTTTGGAATTTGTTTTTTGGGAAATATATAAAGATGTAGGGGGATATTATTATAAAGCTCGGGATTTTAAAGAAGCGGAAGTGTTTTTAAAAAAATCCATAAATGCCATAGAAAAAAAAGTCCAATGTTTAATCCTACCTTTACCCATCAGCAATGAGTTTACGGTACTACAGTCATACGCTTTATTAATGAGCTGCTATGCAAATCAAGGGAAGTCGAAACAACTAACTGAATTGAAAAATAAAACCTTAAGTAAACTCAAATTAATTTTAGAGGAGCGCTGTTATAAAAATCAGAACTTATCGATGCTGTCTACAGCTCGAGAATTCTACAAATATATCTATTCACATCTCTCTCAATTCACTGGTGAACAAGAACTAAAAGATTTTTTGAGGTCAGCATCTTTAATTTTTACAGAAAATAATCAGGCTATATTAGAAAAGATCACCGTGTTTCATGGGTACGTATCAAAGATAAAGGATTTCGATCAGTTTTCTTCTTCGAGGAGGCTCTTAGTTCATGTGGTCGAGGTTGTTTTGCTCGCCGCTGAAAAAGAACTTTTGCCCGATTCGACTCTAAAAAAATCTTTAAAGGATCCAGAGATTCTTGAAAATTTAAAAGGAATGATTACAGAAATAGAGGAACGGCATCAACTGTTAAAAGAACTAATTGGAACCCATCCTTCATTACTAGACGCCCTTATTTATCGGGATAGAGATCAAAACAGAAGGATTGAAAATTTGGAATCTGAAATTAATCTTTTAAAAAATAAATCTGAGCCGGATAACTCGTCCAAGCTTAAGAGAAAAAATGATGAACAAATAGACGGTAATAACACCAAAAGATCAAAGGTTTCTAATGCATTTTTTGCGCCCTATGATACTCAAAAGCCTGAAAAGAAGAGTGAGGATTCTGCAAAGGAATTAGGATTTTAACAGTTTATTCAGCTTTGGATTTATTATTGATTTTGCTTAATACAATTTTTTTGGAACCACTATTTTCTTTTGCAAAACATTGGGAAAAGTCATGAATATAACGATTGCAACAAACCATTTCGAATTGTAGGTTCCTGATAGTGATTTCTTTTAATTAACTTGGAAATTAAATGGGAAAAACTTTTCATTCTGATTGTCATAACCCACTATATAACTATACTATAAAATTAGTATTAGATTAAAAACACACAGTTCTTACCTGAGAGCTTTTTTAAAAATGCAGTGCTTAAGGTCTTTAAATCATGATTTTTAAACGAGTAGGCTTCGCATGCAAGTATATGGATTTAAATCAAAATCAAAGCAAAAAAGTGCTAAAGGAAATACAACAAAATTATTCGGAAAAAACAACAACAATCAAATGGCTTGAGTCGAGAAGCAAGGACGAAGCAGAAAAAAAATTATGGGGAATAATCAGCCATAATACTCGCTCTGTATATAATCTTATTGAATATGTGGGCCATTTAGTTCCTGAGCAACGAATGGTTAGAATTGGTAGCGATCAACTTCCTGGATTTACGCATCCCAAGCTACAATATTTCTGGCAACAATCCGATGTTTTAAGTTTTCTTGAAAAGAATTATTTTAAGGCAGGTAAGCTAGCTCGCCAATTAAATGTACGACTTAGCATGCACCCCGAACAATTTGTGGTCCTGGCAAGCAGTTCAAAAGATGTTGTTGAACGCAGTATTGCCGAATTTGAATACCACGCCAATATAATAAGATGGCTAGGGTATGGTAAAACATTTCAAGATTTTAAATGTAATGTCCATATTTCCGGCAAACAGGGACCCGAAGGCATCAAATTAATCTTAGGGCAGTTATCACCCGAAGCACGACACTCGATCACCATTGAAAATGATGAAATGACTTGGGGCATTGATGCGAGTTTAGAACTTGAACAAAATTTGGCTTTAGTTTTAGATATCCATCACCATTGGGTAAAAACAGGGGAATACATTCAAGTGAATGACGATAGAGTTCGTCGTGTTATTGATAGCTGGCGCGGTATTCGACCTGTCATCCATTATTCTGTGTCACCAGAACGTATATTAAATAATCATGCGGATGATGTGCTTCCTGACTTAAATAAACTACTCCATCAAGGGTACAATAAAAGTCAGCTAAGGCAGCATAGTGATCTGATGTGGAATAGCGCATGCAATGCTTGGGCCGGAACGTTTAGAAACGATTTTGACATTATGGTTGAGGCCAAATATAAAAATTTAGCTAGTATCCCATTTGAACTTTCAACTCGGCACCTGATAAGTTCAGTTTAAATATAGAAGCACACGGCATCAACGATTCTATATCTACGGCTCGATTAACAGAGACAGCAAATGCGACTCCGTTGCAAATCGCTTTAAAGCTTAGCTTCTATAGTTATCTATCTCTAAAGAGTTAATCAAGAACAGTGGTTTATTCCAATCATTTGACAAACAAAAAATTAAAATCTAGCATACCTTTGTTTGTCAGATGGCGCGGGGTGTCGGAAAACCGGCTGAGAGTTACCCGTCGAACTTGAACTGAGTCATATCAGCGTAAGGACGCCTTCAAAAAAACCAGCCATAGATTATGTGGAACGGTTCCCTTTTGCCATCTCCGATATTATTCACGCATTAGTTAAGGAGTTATGGTCATGTCATCACTAAAATCTCGAATTACTTTATTACTCAATTGGTACGCTAACCCTTATCACACGCCCATTCTTGCGGCACAACAATTGGGGTTTTATCAGCAGGAAGACATTAAGTTAGCTATTTTAGAACCAGCCGATCCTAGTGATGTTACGGAACTGGTTGGGCTAGGAACGGTAGATTTTGGTGTAAAGGCTATGATTCATACCGTCGCGGCTGTCGCTAAAGGCTATCCAGTTAGCTCAATCGGTACCCTACTTGATGAGCCACCCACAGGTTTGATTGCATTGAAATCAAGTGGTATTAAATCGTTTCATGACATTGGTGACAAACGAGTCGGCTATATTGGCGAGTTTGGTAAGAAAATTATCGACGATTTGGCGAAGCTTGCAGGTATTGATCCAGCCAGCTACCAAACAATTCGGATTGGGATGAATGTCACCGATGCAATTTGTCGAGATATTATTGATACGGGCATTGGCTTTATTAATTTTCAACAAGTTGAATTAGAACATCTCAGAGGCGAAACAGTATTCTTGCGGATTGATCAATTAGCAGGACTTGGATGCTGTTGCTTTTGCTCGATTCAATTTATTGTTCCAGAGCGTACACTGCAACAACCAGAATTGATTCAGGGATTTCTCAGAGCTACGCAACGAGGAGCCGCCTTCACAACGGAGCATCCGGAAGAGGCATATGAGTTATTGTGCCAAGCAAAACCGCAGTTGCGTACAATGATGTATCAAAAGATTTTTATGCGCACGCTACCATTTTTTTCCCGTACTTTACAAAATGTTGATAGGGATTGGGAGAAAGTTGGTCGCTATACTCAACATTTAAATATTATTGATAAAACCTTTGATATATCGCAATGCTATACCAATCGATTTTTACCGGACACGCCTTATTCTGATTTAAAGCCAATTGTCAACGGCAATTGAAAAGTGATCCACTTTTAGTATGAAACTGCAGTCTAAAACTGATCCACCCCTTGTTGTTTAGTTTTGATAATACCCGCTTTGGTTTTATCTTTTAATCGATAACTGT
>JACCVV010000061.1 GCA_013697955.1 Tatlockia sp.
GCGGCAAGTCCTCCCCAGCCGCAGCCTATATCAAGTAAGGTATCTCGGTTTGTTAGATGTAATTTTCTGCAAATTAAATTATATTTTGCATATTGTGCGGAAGTTAAATCCTTGGCATCTTTCCAATAGCCACAACTATAAGCCATGCTCTCACCAAGCATTAATTCAAAAAGATGATTATCGAGATTATAGTGTTTTTTAGCGACCTGATTAGCTAGCTTTTTGCTTTGATAGTTGATTAATTTAGTAGACCAATTATAAAAAATCTGGACTACATTTGATTTTACATCTTTATGGACGGCTGCTTTGCAAAGTTTAAAAGACAATTCATCAATTCGTTCGCAGTCCCACCAGCCAGCCATATAAGCTTCACCAAGGCCTAAGGAGCCATCCCGTGCGATCCGTTGGAGTGTTCTTTCGTCTAATATCTTAATATCAGAGGGTTTTGAGCCATTGATTGTAATGTCTGCTTTATCTAGAATTCCCTGAATGTATTTTTGGATGAAAAAATTTTTCATAACCGAGCTCCTTCTTTTCTAATAAACGTTATTCACGTTATGTCCTTTGGGCTATCTTTGAAAAATTAGATCTTGAAAAAGCCAGTCGGTTTTCGGCATAAGTTTCTGTGAGGAAAAAGGGCTTTTTCAGAAAGTATCATTTCTAATAATATGGGATAAAACTTGCTCTGCCAATAGCCCTTAAAAAGCTATCTTTAGGCTATTTGATGGGGTGCCCGCTTGTGCGGGCTGATTATATTAAATATTGCATTTAATTTTTTGACGTAGCAATTGTGAGGTTTAAAGCAATTCTATAGTTATCTTACTTTGCAAGAGTTTTTCCTTTGCTAACTTTGCTTGAATAAGTTTTTCATTTTCTTTCGCAATAATTTCAGCAGGTGCCTTGTCCGTAAATTTAGGATTGTTTAATTTACCTTCCGCGAGTGCGATATCTTTATCGAGCTTACCTATTTCTTTGTACAGCCGCGATAACTCGGCATCTTTGTCAATAAGGCCCGCCATTGGAATTAGCAATTCCATTTCCCCGACAACAGCTGAAGCTGATAATGGAACCGGTACCTCAGCCTCTAAATAATGAATATCAGCTAATTTTGAAAGGGCGACCAAAGTACTTTTGTATTTCTCGATGCGTTCTTTATTAGAGGTGCCCGCATTTCGTATATGAAGGGGAATTAATTTAGCCGGAGAAATTGTCATCTCACTTCGAATTGTTCTTATCGATTGAATTACCGTTTTTAACCAGATAAATTCCTCTTCAATTTTCGGATTAATATAGTCTGCATTCACAGATGGGTAAGAACTAAGCATGATGCTTTCGCCATTTTGGCTGGTGAGCTTAGAGGTTCGTTGCCATATTTCTTCTGTAATAAAAGGCATTATGGGGTGCAAGAGTTTCAAGACCTGATCAAGGATATGAATAAGGGTGCGGCGAGTGCCTCGCTTCATGGCGGCTAAGGCCTGAGTATCATAAAGCACAGGTTTGGAAAGTTCTAAGTACCAGTCGCAGTATTCATGCCAGACAAATTCGTAAAGCGTATGAGCAAGCAGGTCAAAGCGATAGGTATCAAAATAGTGGTGACATTGTTCGACAGCATGCTGCAAACGCGAAAGTATCCACTGATCAGCAGGACTGTATTGAAAAGCACCATCACCAAAATCAATCTGCTCTTCATCAGTATTAAGCAAAACATAGCGGGACGCATTCCATAATTTATTACAGAAATTACGATAGCCTTCGACTCGTCCTAAATCAAAACGGACATTGCGACCTGTAGATGCCAAGGAGCAGAAAGTGAAGCGCAGGGCGTCAGTACCAAAGGCGGAAATGCCTTCAGGAAACTCTTTGCGGGTTGCTTTTGCTATTTTTTGGCGAACTGAGGTTAACATGAGGTTTGTAGTGCGTTTTTCCACCAGGCTTTCAATATCAATACCATCAATAATATCGATTGGATCAAGTACATTTCCCTTGGATTTTGACATTTTATGGCCTTCGCTATCGCGAATCAGGCCTGTTATCACTATATCTTTGAAAGGAATTTTTCCAGTAAATTTTAATCCCATCATTATCATGCGGGCAACCCAGAAGAAAATGATATCAAAACCTGTAATTAGGGTTGAGGTTGGATAAAATTGATCAAGTTCAGGTGTGCGTTCTGGCCAGCCGAGGGTTGAAAATGGCCAAAGGGCAGATGAAAACCAGGTATCAAGTACATCTTCATCCTGCTTTAATTGAATGGATTCATCAAGTTTGTGTTTAAAGCGCACATCATTTTCACTGTACCCAACATAAATATGGCCATGATTATCATACCAGGCCGGAATGCGGTGTCCCCACCATAACTGTCTTGAAATACACCAGTCTTCAATATTTTCCATCCACTGGTAATAAGTTTTAGACCAATTTTCCGGAATAAAACGAATCTCGCCTTTCTTCACCGCTTCAATTGCAGGTTCAGCTAAGGGCTTTGTTTTTACATACCATTGATCAGTCAGTAAAGGCTCAATGATGACCTGTGACTTTTCCCCTCGAGGTACTTTTAGTTTATGAGGTTCAGTCTTAACCAGAAATCCCGAGGTCTCTAAATCTTCAATAAGTTGTTCGCGCGCTACAAAACGATCCATACCTTGATAGGCAAGCGGTGCATTTTTGTTAATGGTTGCCTTTTTGGTCATGATACTGAGTAAAGGAAGCCCATGACGTTTGCCAACTTCGTGATCATTAAAATCATGAGCCGGTGTAATTTTTACACAGCCGCTGCCAAATTCAGGATCGACATAATCATCTGCAATAATTGGAATAATTCTATCGCAGAGCGGGAGATGCAATTGTTTGCCTATCAAATGTTGATAGCGTGGGTCATCAGGATGTACTGCTACAGCCGCATCGCCGAGAAGCGTTTCTGGTCTTGTAGTGGCAATAACAATTGATTCCTCTGAATCCACGAGTGGATAGCGAATGTGCCACAAGAATCCCTCTTCTTCTTCAGCGACTACTTCAAGATCAGATACAGCGGTTCCTAATTTAGGATCCCAGTTTACGAGTCGGGTGCCCCGGTAAATCAGGCCTTCATCATAAAGCTGCACGAACACTTTTTGCACTGCCGCGGATAACCCTTCATCCATTGTAAAGCGTTCACGCGACCAATCCACTGAAGAACCAATACGTCGCATTTGACTAGTAATGGTCGAGCCTGATTCTTCTTTCCACTGCCAGACTCGTTCAAGAAATTGCTCGCGGGTCATGTCTTTGCGAGACGTTCCTTCATTATCAAGCTGACGTTCGACAACCAGTTGTGTGGAAATTCCGGCGTGATCTGTACCTGGTTGCCAAAGTGTTTTGGCACCCATCATTCGTTTATAGCGACTTAAGGCATCCATTAAAGTATGTTGAAAACCATGTCCCATATGCAAAGAACCAGTCACATTCGGCGGCGGCAACATAATGCAATAGGCCTTGCCATCTCCCCGAGGGGCAAAATAATTGTGGCTTTCCCATTTTTCGTAACATGCTTGCTCTATGTCCTGGGGGGAGTATGTTTTATCCATGGTTTAACCTGAACAGATGAAAGTCGCGGATTTTAACACATCATCGCTGAGTGATAAAACAAGTCTTATTGGAAAGAAACCCAAAATCCCTGGTTTTCTCGTTTCACAATTTTTATAAATCAGATTCACAACTCTAGCCCGTGTTCAACCTTTAATTTTTCTACAAAGGAATCTATTTTTATCACCGGCTCTTGTTTGCCTTTGTCATTATCACTGCGATGATCAGCTGCAAGGTAAGAATACATTGTTGGTACAACAAAAAGCGTAAAACCAGTTCCGATTAATAAACCAGTGGAAATGACTAAACCAATATCAAAGCGACTTACAGCACCAGCGCCGCTGGCAAGAATTAAAGGAAAGACACCAAAGACCATGGCAGCAGTTGTCATGAGGATTGGACGAAGCCGGATTGCCGCAGCCTCTTCTACCGCAGCCCTACGATCTAATTTCTTTTCCCTCTGTAATTGATTGGCGAAATCAACAATTAAAATTCCATGTTTGGAAATTAGACCTATTAAAGTAATCAAACCAACCTGCGTATAAATATTGATTGAGGCTGCGCCTAAATTAAGAGGAATCAAAGCACCGCAAATAGACATCGGTACAGAAATAAGCACAATTAAAGGATCTCTGAAACTTTCATATTGGGCCGAGAGAACCAGAAAAATAACAATAATAGCTAGAAAAAAGGCGAAAATGAGCGCGTTTCCTTCTTGAATAAACTGTCTGGACTGCCCTGCATAATCGGTACTAAAACCTTTGGGTAAAAGCTTATCCGCCTGTTCTTGTAGATAAGTCAGACCTTGACCCAGCGTAACACCGGGCATCATAACCCCTTGGATTGTCGCTGAGTTAAGCTGTTGGAAATGCGATACGGCGTTAGGTTGAACCTTCTCTTTTGGCGTAACAACGGTATTCATTGGTACCATGGTTCCAGAAGCTGTACGCACAAAAATTTGCCCTAACTGATCTGAGGATAGACGGTGTTGCCGATCAAGTTGCGGAATGACCTGATAAGATCGCCCCTGTAAATTGAAATAATTGATGTAATTACCTGATAAGGCAGCAGTAAGGCTTGAGCCGATAGCTTGCATGTCCAGACCTAAATCGGCAGCTTTTGAACGATTTATTTGGAATTCAACTTCTGGTTGATTAAATTTGAGACTATTATCCAGGTAGATAAATAGGCCGCTTTTCTGCGCTTTGGCAATAAGTTGATTGGATAGATCAAAAAGACTCTCAAAGTCATTGGTTGTTTTAATCACAAATTGTATGGGTGTACCACTGCCACCACCAGGCAAGGGCGGTGGTATTACCGCAAAGGACTTAAGACCAGCAACTTCATCCAGTTTCGATTGTAAGGGTTGTTTTAATTCAAACTGAGTATGTTTGCGCTGGTTCCAGGGTTTTAGCACAACACCGGAAATGGGAGAACCCTTGTTGATAGTGAAAAAATGTTCTGATTCAGGAAAACTTTTATAAATATCGTCAAAAAGACCGGTATAGGCTTCAAGGTAATTTATGGTTGCATATTGGGGCGCTTGAGCGGCAACAAAGAAAAATCCTTGATCTTCCTCGGGCGCAGTTTCGCTCGCAGTGTGGCTATATAAGTAAGGCAACATCAATAAAACCACAGCAGAAAATACGAGCATTATCGCTCTGGTATCTAATAAGCTATGCAAGGCACGCTGATATCGTGCTTTCAATTTATTAAATTTATCATCAAGGAATTGTACAAGGCGCCCATTGGAAATATCTGATGAAAGAATTTTTGAGCACATCATTGGTGTAAGTGTTAGGGCAATTATCCCTGAAATAATTACGGCACAGGCTAAGGTAAAAGCAAACTCCTTAAACAAGGCGCCAGTCAGACCTCCCATAAAGCCAATCGGTGCATAAACTGCAGCCAAAGTAATTGTCATTGCAATGACAGGAACAGTTATTTCGCGTGCTCCACGCAGGGCAGCTTGTATGGGAGTGGCGCCTTCTTCAATATGTCGATGTATATTTTCAACAACAACAATTGCATCATCTACTACCAATCCGATTGCTAAAACAAAGGCAAGCAGGGTGAGTAAATTTATAGAATAACCCAGGAATAGCATTAGCGTGCAGACGCCGATTAAAGATAATGGAATAGTGACAACAGGAATAATTACCGAACGTAAAGAACCTAGAAATAAGAATATAACTAAAATAACAATCAATGCCGCTTCAATAATAGTATGTATAACTTCATCAATCGAGGCACGAATAAAATTGGTAGCATCATAGACGATTGTGCCCGTAAGTGAGGGTGGAAATTCATGCTGAATGGAGGGAATTATCTTACGAACACTGGATATAACGGTTAGCGGATTCGCTGTAGGTGTGGGTGTTATTGCTAAGAACACAGCCTTTTTTCCATTAAAACGCACTGTTGTGTTGTAATCTTGGGAGCCTAATTCAACTTTTGCTATATCACGAAGCTTGATAAGAGCATTATTGCTGGAGCGGACAATTAACTGACTAAACTCTTCAGCAGTATTCAAATCAGTTTTTGCAGTCATATTTAGCGCAACGTATTCACCTTTGGTAGAACCTGCTGCCGTTAGAAAATTATTATTGGCAAGCACTTTTGATACATCAGAAGGCGTAACGTTTAGTGCTGCCATTTTTACCGGGTCAAGAAAAACTCTCATCGAATAGGTTGCACCGCCTAAAATCTCGGCCTTGGCAACACCATCTACCGTTTCAAGCTGGGGTTGGACGACACGGGATGCATAATCGGTAATTTGTTGAGGCGTCATTTTTTTTGAATCGAGACTTATATACATCAATGGTGTTGAGGAGTCAGAACTCTTAATAATAATGGGCTGTTGTGCTTCATGCGGTAATTTATGGAGGGTTTGTTGCACTTTGGACATCACATCGGTAAAGGCTAGCTGCGGATCAAAATTTAATTTTATGGTGAGTGTGATTGTACTTAAACCTTGGACGCTTGAAGAAGTCATATAATCCACGCCTTCAGCAGAAGCGACGGCTGTTTCAAGTGGCGTGGTGATAAAGCCTGCAATTAATTTGGAATCTGCTCCGGGGTAACTGGTAGCAACGGTGATAACCGTATTATCCATGCGTGGATATTGACGAATTTGCATCGTTGAAATTGAATTTAATCCAAATAAAAAAATCAACAAACTAACGACAGTGGCTAAAACCGGACGTTTAATAAATAAATCTGTAAATTTCATGCTTATCCTGTTAAAACATTGGCCTTTAACCAAAACTTAAAAGAGCTTAGGGTTGAATGCTTTTTATCAAATCTACTGCCCTAAAACAGCAGGATTTTTAATATCATTTAGTTTGACACTATTATTGATTACAACAGCGGCGCCATTTTGCAGCTTTAATTCCCCTGAACTTACAATCTCCTGGCCAGGCCTTATTCCTTTTTTAATAATGATATAATTGCCTTCTTGCTCGCCGGTACTGACAAAAACACGTTTTACACGAAAAATATCCTTCCCACTCTTATCTTTTTTGGAATCTTTTTCGAGAACAAAAACAGAGTTTCCATAAAGAGAATAAGAAATAGCCGTAGAAGGTAAAACAATTACATTATCAATTGACGGCTGTTCAACTTTTATAGAAGCGAACATTCCTGGAATAAAGGTAAATTGGGTAATGTGGTTGGCACTGTTTTCTGCTGTATTGCAAGAGACAATGGTCTTCTCACCTTCAACCTGCTTTCTAAAACTCACAAGCTTTGTATTCTTTTGATTAGCTTTATTTAAAGCAGCGGAAGGACAATTTGCAAGAGTAGCCTGAACTTTAATATTGTGAGTATTAGTATCAATTTTGGAGTTTATTGCCGTAATTTTGGCTTCAAACAATTGGTTATCAAAGCCTTCCACATTAAATTGAAGATCTTGATTGATGTGAACCTGTTTTAACATTTGTTCTGGTAAAGAAAATTCAAGATAGAGCGGATCGAGTGCCTGCAAGCTGACAATTGTCGTTTGACCAGGCGTGACGTATTGACCGAGGTTAACTTGTCGAAGTCCAAGCTGTCCTGAAAAGGGCGCAATAATATGTTTTTTCTTGATTTCTGCAAGGCTGCGTTCAACATTAGCTTCTGCCTGCTGCAGGCTCGCTGTTGCTTCATCGACAGCGGAGCTTGAAGTCGCACCTCGTTTAAACAAATCGGCCTGTCGTTTATAGTCGAGTTGCTTTAAAGCCAGTCCGGCTTGATTGAACTTAAGCGTAGCCTGATCAACTCGATCATCTATATCAATGAGCGGGCTTCCATCTACCAAATATTGACCGGAATCAAAGTGAATTTTAACGACGTTGCCGGAAACTTCGGAATTTACATCCACCCCATTGGTGGCCACAAAGTTACCCACAGCTGAAAGATGCGGATGCCAATCTCTTTTCATCGCCTGCACAGAGGATACACTGGCAGCAGGCATTTCAAAGCTGGCAAAAAAACGTTTAATCATAAATGATTTGATAAGATTGAAACCAATAATTCCTCCAAACACAATTACTAAGGCTGAAATCATAATTGTCATGCGTTTTTTCATCGGGGATTCTCAAAAAATGGAGGTAAATGGCAACGCTGGCTAATATATCATACCTAAAACCTGGAAAACCAATTTAATAATGATCATAAAAAAAACCTGTTGACTAATTTAAAGGCTTTGTTACCATCAAATTCCAATCCATTTGGAGTTTAGATAATGAAAATGAAACCCCTGGTATTAGTTTTAGGTCTTGGTATGTTGTCCTCAGTTTATGCAGATTCTAAAGCTGCACTTGATTATGCAAACAGACCTAATGGCAAACCAGCCGTAAAATCAGCAACTGCCAAGCCAATGTGGCCTGGATTTTGTGAAATTGAAGTAGTAAATCGCAGCAGTACCAGCCTAAGTGCTTGGGGAAGGGGTTCAACAGGTGGTGTACTTCGCCCCACTTATATTCCTTATAATTCAAATTTAAAAATCGACCTCTGGGATTACAATTATGGTGAGTGCCCAAGGGGTATGGATTTAAATATAGAAACTTCGTATGGTGATCTGGTTTATTCTCAATTTACCTATGCAGAAACTACCGTAAGAATTTCTTCAGAATGGGGCATGCTTAAAGCTCAGGTTCAGAAAAAATAATTTCTCCTTTTATTAAGAAAGGCACGATCATCGTGCCTTTCTCTTTTTTATCATCAGGTTGTTTGTGACAGTTTATTCCTACTGTGCTACTCTTGGCTATTTTTTCAAAGATCGATGTAATAGATTAAGGGTATCAAGCTATGTTTGATCAAAACTATACCATTGCAGGCTTTGATGACGAGCTTTGGCAAGCTATCGAAGCAGAGCGAGTTCGTCAGGAAGACCACATTGAATTGATTGCTTCTGAAAATTACGCAAGTCCTCGCGTTTTAGCAGCCCAGGGTTCTATTCTTACCAATAAATATGCAGAAGGTTACCCAGGCAAGCGCTATTACGGGGGTTGTGA
Source organism: Tatlockia sp. (assembly GCA_013697955.1). Lineage (GTDB taxonomy): Bacteria > Pseudomonadota > Gammaproteobacteria > Legionellales > Legionellaceae > Tatlockia. The sequence continues at coordinate 9,057 of JACCVV010000061.1, forward strand.
ATTTGTTGATATTGCTGAAAATGTAGCTATCGATCGTGCTAAAAAACTTTTTGCTGCTGATTATGTCAATGTTCAACCTCATTCCGGCTCGCAGGCTAACGCAGCAGCTATGATGGCTTTACTTTCACCAGGTGATGTGATTTTGGGGATGGCTTTACCGCATGGCGGTCATTTGACACATGGGTCCAAAGTAAATTTTTCGGGAAAACTGTATAAGTCGATTGAATACGGTTTGGATGTAGAGACAGGTCTGATAGACTACGAGGCTTTGGAAGATTTAGCCCTAACCCATAAACCAAAACTGATTATCGCTGGATTCTCAGCTTATTCTCAGGTTTTAGACTGGCCAAAATTCAGAGCTATAGCTGATAAAGTGGGTGCCTATTTGATGGCTGATATTGCTCATGTGGCCGGATTAGTTGCCACAGGGCTTTATCCTTCACCCCTCCCCTTTGCAGATGTTGTCACGACAACTACCCATAAAACCCTACGCGGTCCCCGAGGCGGAATGATTATGGCCCGCGCTAATGAAGAGTTAGAGAAGAAGCTTAATTCAGCTGTTTTTCCAGGTACGCAAGGAGGACCTTTGATGCATGTAATTGCTGCTAAGGCAGTTGCTTTTGCTGAAGCCTTACAACCTGAGTTTAAGCACTATCAGGAACAGGTTTTATTAAATGCCAAAGCTATGGCTGCAACACTTAAAAGCAGAGGCTACCCCATCGTATCGAATGGAACTGCAAATCATCTTCTTCTTGTAAATTTGATTGAAAAAAACATAACCGGTAAAGAGGCTGATGCGGCCTTGGGAAATGCCAATATAACAGTTAATAAAAACGCTGTTCCTAATGATCCACGCTCTCCTTTTGTTACTTCTGGTTTAAGACTAGGAACACCGGCAATCACGACTCGCGGGTTTAAGGAAAATGAGGTTAATCGTTTAACGGAATGGATAGCTGATGTGCTCGATAACGTGAATGATGAGTCAATCATTGCGCAGGTTAAAGCAAAGGTATTGCAATTGTGCTATGAATTTCCGGTGTATCGATAATCATGTATTGTCCATTTTGTCATGCAGAAGAAACCAAGGTAGTTGATTCGCGTTTGGTTGCAGATGGTGCACAAGTACGTAGAAGGCGGCAATGCCTTGATTGCCATGAGCGCTTTACTACCTTTGAATCAGCCGAATTAATTATGCCCTCCATTATTAAACGTGATGGTCGGCGCGAACCCTTTAACATAAAAAACTTACGTGCAGGAATGCTAAGAGCTTTGGAAAAGCGCCCGGTGAGTGTCGACGCGCTAGAAGAAGCGATCATCACCATCAGGCAGGAAATAAGACGCAGCGGTGAACGGGAAGTTGACTCACGTCAGGTTGGTGAACTAGTCATGAAACAATTGTATCGGCTTGATCATGTCGCCTATGTGCGATTTGCGTCAGTCTACAAACGATTCAAAGACGTTAGTGATTTCAGACAAACTATCGATCAAATGAAAGACGATAGAACTTCGTGAGGTAAATTGTGGAAAAGCAATCAATTAGCGGCAAAAGGCGTGCTCGTAAGCTTGCTTTACAAGCTCTTTATCAGTGGTCCATGTCAGGCCATGAACTACCCGAAATTGAAGCCCAATTTCGCGTAATAAATAATATGGAAAAGGTTGATACGGATTATTTCTGCCGTTTGATTTATGGCGTTCCAAACCATTTAAAGCTTTTGGAAGAAAATATAGCTCCCTTAATTGATAGAGCAGTTGAGAGTTTAAACCCGGTTGAATTATCGGTACTGCGGCTTGGCGCTTTTGAATTATTTTATTGTCCAGAGGTTCCCTATCGAGTTGTTCTTGATGAATACATATCACTTGCAAAGGAATTTGGTTCTCAGGATGGTCACCGTTATGTCAATGGGGTATTAAACAATCTGGCACGAAAAGTCAGACTCGCGGAAATCGACTCAGCTGATGAATGAATTTTCATTAATTGATCACTATTTTAAAAAACCGGCTCTCAGTCGCGATGATGTGATTTTTGGAATCGGGGATGATGCAGCCTGCCTTAGTATTCCAGCGGATAAATACCTGGTTGTGAGCACCGATACGCTGGTTGCCGATGTACATTTTTGCTCCAACTGGGATCCCTTTGACATCGCGTCCAAAGCCGTTAGGGTTAATGTTTCTGATATTGCTGCTATGGCTGCAACTCCTTGCTGGATAACCTTAGCTCTTACTCTTCCTGAGTTATCAAAACAATGGTTAGAACGTTTTTCCCAAGGTTTACATCAGTCATTAAAATGTTTTGATTTAGCTTTGATTGGTGGTGATACAACTAAAGGTCCTTTGTCTTTGACCATGACTATTTTTGGAATGGTCCCTAAAGATAAAGCGCTTCGAAGATCTAGTGCAAACCCCGGAGATTTGATTTTTGTAAGTGGTGAATTAGGAGGAGCTGCGCAAGCGGTTGCTTTTCTCCAAGACCATACTATTGCTCCTGAAGATAAAGAACAATTAATGTCCAAATTATTGCATCCAAAGCCTCGTGTTGATTTGTCTGAAATATTAAGAGAATACGCTTCGGCAGCAATTGATATTTCAGATGGTCTGAGTGCTGATCTTAACCACATTTGTGTTGCTAGCAAAGTGGGTGCCTGCTTGATTTCTAGAGATATTCCTGTACATCCACTTGTTAGAAAATATCAGGAAACAAAGGCACTTTTCTTTGCTCTTTCTGGTGGCGATGATTATGAATTATGTTTTACCGTTCCATTAGAAAATCAAAAAAAATTGTTAGCAGAGTTGAAAAAGGCAGGTTTGGACTGTTTTCCAATTGGTGTAATTGAGGAAAAAAGAGGTTTGCGCTTAATGGATAAAAATGGAACAATTAGCGATTTGGAGCCTCGTGGTTATAGTCATTTTTAGTGAGGCTTAGCTTTTGAAGGAGCTTAAAATGAATTCGGTTAAGTTAGCAACCAAGGTCTGGCAAGACCCTAAGTATTTTATCGCTTTTGGTTTCGGTAGTGGCTTAATGCCTATTGCCCCAGGAACCTGGGGTACTTTGGCAGCTATTCCCTTGTATTTATTAATGGTTGGGTTACCTTCCTGGCTTTATTTATTATTGACTGCGCTTGCATTTTTATTAGGTGTTTGGGTTTCAGATAAGGTTTCCAGGGATTTAGGCGTCCATGACTTCTCCGGTATTGTGTGGGATGAGGTAGTAGGTTACTTATTAACCATGTTTTTAATCCCCTTTAGTTTACGCTGGATGATAGCTGGTTTTCTTCTGTTTCGTCTCTTTGATATATGGAAACCACAGCCGATTGGCTTAGTCGATGCAAAAGTAAGAGGTGGACTGGGTATTATGTTAGATGATGTACTTGCTGCTATTCCTGCCTGGTTAATCCTGCAATTACTCGCCTGGAGTTTTTCACAATGAATGAAGGGTATAAAGAATTATTAAGTATTGGTTTAACAATCGCTATTGTAGCAACAGCGATTTTTATTGTTCATCGGTTTATTCCTTCGATGGTTTGGGCTGCAATTATAGTCATAGCAACTTACCCTCTTTATCGTCGCTTTCGACGCTGGTTTGGAAGCCAATCAACATTGGCAGCAACCTTATTTACTACTCTAATTGCGCTTTTATTACTACTTCCCCTCAGTTGGTTAGTTTCCATTCTTGTTACTGAGCTCCAGTTATTTATTAACTATTTACAAACAATAAACAAAATTGGCGGAGTAGCTCCGGATTTTTTTAAACAATTACCCTTTTTTGGCAATGATTTGGTCAATTATTGGGATAAAAATATCGGTCATCCTGGTAATGTAAAAGGACTAATGACCAATCTCCATTTATCCCTTACACCGCTTAGTTATTATGTGAAAGAAGTGGGAGCCAATCTAGCTCATCGTGGCTTTCAACTTGGCTTTACCTTTTTGACCTTATTTTTCTTTTTTCGCGATGGTGATAAATTATTTCAGCAAATAAACCAGATTGGCGGCGCTTGTCTAGGCGATCGCTGGTATCGTTATGCCAGCGGCCTTCCTTCAGCATTAAGAGCTACGGTTAACGGGACTATTTTAGTAGGGCTGGGAGTCGGTATTTTGATGGGAATGTGCTACTTTTTTGTAGGATTTATTGCGCCCACTTTGGTAGGTGTTATCACTGCTTTTGCAGCGATGATTCCTTTTGTTGTTCCGATTGTTTTTACGATTGTCGCCTTAATACTCTTTGCAGCCGGGAAAATGGTTTCCGCAATAATTGTCATTGTATGGGGCACTATCGTCATGTTTGTTGCCGATCATTTTATTAAGCCAGTCTTGATAGGAGGGGCTATTAAATTACCTTTTCTTGCGGTACTCTTTGGGATTTTGGGCGGAGTAGAAACACTTGGTTTACTAGGATTATTTGTAGGACCAATCATCATGGTTTTATTTATTACTCTTTGGCAAGAGTCTCAGGAAAGTTCAGAAATAATTACTGTATAGCATTAAAAATAAACAATATATTGAAAAAAAATGCAAATTATGGCATGATCATGGGTATATAGCCTTTTAGCAAAAGTGCCTGACAAAAGTATTTTATTAACCCGTTTTCGGAGTAGGGGGTGTTTGTGAATAAGAATTGGCCAACTAAAGAAAAAGATATTTTAGTAGCACAACGTATTATGGAAAAATATGCGAGTGAACAAAACACGGATTCATTAGGTTTATTCGAGGTGGTAGTTAATCAGCAAAAAAAACGTATGGATTTCCAACTCTCCACCTGGGTTATGATCTTAGCCGAGCATTTCAAATCCGTATACGGTGCAAATAAGGGTGATATAGTCACTCGTCAGGTGATAAGTCATTGCATTACTAAAGGTGAAACTCTGCATTAGGAAAAATATTTATTACGATATGGGAGCTATCAGAATTCGCAAATAGCTCTACAAAGTAAAGTTCCTGGGATTAGGGTGAAGGTAAAAAAGAAACCTCATTTCCCTGAAGTTTATCAACTAGGGCTGCACCACCTAAAGCGAGTGGAAAAACGATAAACAAGGGCAAGGACAGTAGTAGAGCCAAGCCAAAAGTAGGAATTGAAATCGGGGATGAAAGTAAGAATCCAATTCCACCAAGCATTAATCCGACAACAAGTCCGCCAGCATTTTTGCCTACCATTGAAAGGCCCAAGCAAAAACCACCAGCCGCAAATAGCATACTTGGCGCTACAGCAAGAGTTCCTAATTTGGAACCTGCTTCCGAATAAAAAGAATAGAGATTATCAACATTTGATTTTTTTGTATCATATAAAATATTTTTCTTAGCCATTTAAATGTCCTTTTAATTTAGATTGTAGATTGTAACAACTGAAAGTTAAGTAAATATTAAGTAATCTGCAGAGCTAAATTTTAAAATTAAGGCCTATCCCTAAATTCATTTGAAAAAACCTGATTGCAATCCACAATGGATCTTTTTCTTTTTCGCAATAATTGGAGGATTTAAAAAGCCCCAGCTAATAGTGGAAGAGAGAGATTTAGTGTTTTTTATCTTCCACGCCTTGAGTTAAAGTAAATCCACCGTTTTACTTTTAGATTGGTAGCAATATCTGACCAGGGTATTCTTCTGATTATTTTTTTTTTTGAAAACGATCGTTTTAATATCTGCAATCTTTTAAATGTGAACCTTAAACGGGGTAAATATCTCTAGTTCTAGCATCAATTGATAAGGTTGCAAGCTTTGATACTAGGGAGCTCTTCAAATATCGGCAGATTCAATTTAATTTGGTGGCGTTCAATAATCTCAATCAACTCAAGTCAATCTTTTTCTGATGCTGAAATTAGCACCTGTCAGTTGAGCAAAAGCATCAGATTTGATGGTATTTTTTAAATATAATCAGAATAGGTGATTGGCATCACTTGTTCGGGCATACCATAATCTAAAACTAAATTTTGTGAATAGGATCGTTTTCAATTATGTCTAATTCTTATGCTGATAAATATCGTAGGGTCGATTTCAAAAAAAACCCGGAAAAGTATTGTATAGGCAGGGGCGAACAGGGCGTTTTGATTGCTGAACCCTATAAAAGTGAGATCCTGCCTCATTGGCGCTTTAAAACGCCTGCTATTGCCAAGGAATCAGCAACTAAAATTTATGAATTATTTTTAAGCTATAAAAACAAAAATGATTTCGTAGGCATGGATATGGCGCGTAAATTTTTACAAATGGGTTTCACACGCTCACGCCGATATGCCAATCACGCGAGTGGAAAAAAATACGATGAGGGAATAGTACGCCCGCAGGACGACAATTCAGAAGAATCCGATAAAGCAAAATCGGCAAAAATCTTTCTCGAATTTTATCAAAAAGCAAAAAATGATGAACTGTATAAAAAACTTTATAAAATTTATAAAGCCTTGGAAAAAGAAAATCAAACAGATAAAAAAATCTAATTTTTCTTAATCCAAAGGCAACAACTCTTCCTCAGAAATAACCGCTTCAGAGACACTTGTACTTGCATTAATAAGCTGGCTTTCAAGGGTTTTGAATTGCCAATGATCCTGATCCATTAATTGGCTAGGCTTAATACTTTGCAGAGCGTGAAGAATATTTGAAGGGATTTTAGGATTTTCTTCTGCAAGTTGATCAATGAGTTTTCCAATACGTTTTCGGGCCAGATTGTCCTGCGAGCCACAGAGAGTGCAGGGAATAATTGGGTATGCTTGTTCTGTAGCATATTGAATTATATCGCGCTCTTGAACATAGCAAAGAGGACGTATCACGATATGCTTTTTATTATCACTCAGCAATTTGGGTGGCATCGAACGGAGATCACCATTATAAAGGATGGACATCATTAAAGTTCGAATTAAATCATCGCGGTGGTGTCCAAGAGCAATCTTGTTATAACCTTTTTCTTCAGCGTAACGATAAATAATGCCACGTCGAAGCCTGGAACAGAGCGAACAATAGGTATTTCCTTCGGGTATTTTTTCTTTAACTATTGAATAAGTATCGCGGGTCAAAATTTCAAAGGGTATTGAACGTTCCTCAAGCCACGCGCGTAATCGACTATCATCCCAACCGGGTTGAGCCTGATCCAGGGTAAAAGCAAAGACCTCAAATTTATTATTAGAGCGGCGACGTAATTTGTGAAGCAAAGTAAGTAAAGTAAAGGAATCTTTCCCACCTGATAAGCAGACCATGACCCGATCACCACGTTGAATCATGTTAAAATCAGCGATCGCTTTTCCGGTGTAGTGGAGTAATTTTTTTTCAATAATCGAAGGATTGGTAGACATTTTTAAACCTAAAAATAATTAAGACTGAGCTTTCTTTATTACCACAACTTTTTTGATAGCTCGCTTTTGGGGTGGAAAGTTTGGAATACGGGTTGTTGCTAGCCACGCATTAATCTCTTCAAGATCATTAACATTCAAAGTACCTGCCAGGTATTTTAAATTTAAAATTGCATTGATGAGATTATATTGATCATTTGCTAATTGTTGCTGGGCTTCAAAAAGTTTTTGCTGAGCGTTAACGACATCAACCATTGTTCGAGTCCCAACCTGAAACTGTGCCTCTGTGCTTTCAAGGGAGTTTTGTTGTGAAATAATCGTTTGACGATCTGCTTTTACTTTCGATATCCCATCAATAATTGTGTTAAAAGCGATTCGGCTATTAACTTCCACATCGCGATAAATCTGTTCGAGCTGTTCGCTTGTTGTTTGAAAATTAAACTGTGCTTGCCTGGTTTGCGCTCTTACCAATCCGCCCTGATAAGCTGGAAAGTTCATAGCAATTCCAAGGTTAGTCGTTATCTGTTTTCTTGGAATGTAAAAAGCGTTGGGATTATCCGGTGAAATATTAGCCTGATTGTAGGTTTGAGTCGTATTGCTCTGTAAGGCAAGGGTCGGCCAGCTACCGGCAGATTGCGCTTTGATCACTTCCCGTGCTGCAACTAATCCAAATTTCGCAGCTGAAAGTTTATAATTTTGCCGCAATCCGGTATTAACCCATTCGTTTATATTATTAGGTTCGGGCTTTATTAAAGGTATACGGCTATTACGAAGCGGCGCTAGATGTTCGTAAACATGATTGGTCAATTTTCGTAAATTTTCATTTTGATTAATTTGATTATTTCTGGCTGAAATGACTAGGGCAACGGATTGGTCGTAAGCCGCCTTTGCCTCATAAACTGAAGTAATTGCGTCTAGTCCTACTTTAAACCGCTGTTCTGCCTGATCGAATTGTCGTTTATTAGCACGTTTTTTTGCTTCAGCAAAATTCAAAGTGTCTTTGGCAAAAAGCACCTGAAAGTAGGCGGTTGCTGTACGCAGAATTAAACTTTGTGCAGCATCGTTGAAATTAGCCATAGCGGCTTTAACCGACGCCTTTGCCTGCCTAACCTGCGCCCAGGCTTTATAATTAAATAGATCCTGGGATGCATTAATAATTAATTGTTCTTTGTAATAACCAGTGGATAGCGGCAGAGCGTTAGCGTTTACGGATTCATAAGTACGGTACACATTCGATTTTACCCCAAGTTGTGGAAGCAAAACGGATCGGGCTATCGGTATGGTCTCCCTATTGGACATATAGCGGCTATATGCTTGCTTAAAAAGTGGATCATTATCCAGCGCTTGCTGGTAAATATCCATAAGGTCGGTTGCGCACGATAGGGTAGAAATACCAGCACCGAACAGCAAGCATAAAAGCATTCTTTTCATTCGTGCTTATCCTAAAAAACAAATTCTTTCGGTTTTGATTGTTCAATTAGAAGTGGAATACATGTTTCAAAAACCAGTTCAAAATGCCAATTATCATCATGATCAAGGTAATGTAATTGACCTTGCATGATAGGATCTTTACCTACAATAGCGAATAATTTCCCGCCGGGTACAATTTGTAAGCGGTGGGTTTTAGTGATTACAGGAATGGCACCACTAAAAACCATGACATCATACGGGGCTTTATCCAGCCACCCACGCGAACCATCTCCAACAATTAATTCAACATTATCGCGCTGATGTTCGGCTAATTTTTTTCTGGCTTGGTCAGTAAACTCTTGATAATAATCAATTGATAATACTTTTTTTGATAGATGACTTAAAAGCGCTGTCAAAAAACCGGTGCCAGTGCCGATTTCCAAAACCGTTTCATGGCCCTTTAGTTGAAGTGCTTGTAAAAGTTTGCCTTCTTCCAGGGGAGTTAACATAGATTGCCCATGACCCAGAGGAATGTGCATATCAGAGTAAGCAAGTTCTTGATAAGCACTGGGAACAAACTCTTTTCGTGAAATGGTTTCAAACAGGGAGATTATTCTTTCATCAAGAACGTCACCAGTTCGAAGTTGTTGTTTAATCATGTTAATTCGAGCGTTGTGACTTGTAGTCATTGGTTCACCATCAAATTCAGATTTAGGCTTGTACAATAATTAAAGTACCAGCTAGGGTAAAGCGTTGCGGGGATTTTAGCAAGAATTGCGAAAAGGTGCGAACCCTTCAACAAGAATTTGTGCAAAGAGGAGATATTTTAGGTTCCAAGGTTAAATTTAATCATTTAATAGTGGTCTTTTCTAAAGTTTGTTATCATCAGCCCCATTTTATTTAAAAGTGAAGGAGAATAAAGTGCAACAGCATTTTAATGATTTCCTGGAACGGGAAATAGAAACTCTAAAAAAAGACGGTCTGTACAAATCCGAACGAATCATAGAAAGCCAGCAACAAGCTGCAGTCAAAGTGAAAGAAGGCGAAGTCATTAATTTATGCGCTAACAATTACCTGGGGCTTGCCAATAATCCTGCTTTAATAGAAGAAGGCCAGAAAGCACTCGAAAAATATGGTTACGGAATGGCTTCAGTGCGCTTTATCTGCGGAACCCAAACTATTCATAAAGAATTAGAAAAGAAAATAAGTCAATTTTTGGGTAAAGAAGATACTATCCTTTATTCCTCCTGTTTTGATGCCAATACCGGATTATTCGAAACGCTACTGGGTCCTGAAGATGCCATAATAAGTGACGCCCTTAATCATGCGTCAATTATCGACGGGGTTCGCTTGTGCAAGGCGCAGCGTTTCCGCTATGCCAATAATGATATGAAAGATCTGGAAGCCCAGCTCATCGCCGCGAAAAACGCCCGTTTCCGGTTGATTGCTACTGATGGCGTTTTTTCCATGGATGGTATTATTGCCAATTTAGCGGCAGTCTGCGAATTGGCCGATCAATACGATGCGATGGTCATGGTTGATGATTCACATGCCGTTGGCTTTATGGGAGAAACAGGAAGAGGCACGCCGGAATATTGTGGCGTTGCAGATCGCATTGATATTCTAACAGGAACTTTAGGCAAGGCCTTGGGCGGCGCCTCAGGCGGCTATACTTCTTCAAATACCTTAATTGTAGATTGGCTGCGTCAACGTTCCAGACCCTATCTATTTTCAAACACCTTAGCGCCAGTTATTGCTTCCAGCTCTGTAGCCGTTCTTTCTATGTTGCAAGAAAGCAATGAGCTTTCCAAAAAATTAAAAAGAAATAGCCAATACTTCCGCTCAGGCATGACCAAACTTGGTTTCGATTTGGTTCCAGGCGAGCATCCAATTATCCCTGTTATGTTAGGCGACGCCGCTTTAGCAGGCAAAATGGCTGAACTTTTATTAAAAGAAGGCATTTACGTTGTAGGCTTCTCTTATCCTGTTGTGCCTAAAGGAAAAGCAAGGATTCGCACTCAAATGTCTGCTGCTCACGATATAGAGCATTTGGACAAAGCATTGACAGCTTTTGCGAAAATTGGTAAAGAGCTAAAAATTATAAGCTAATTGTACAGTTAAATTGATGTAAGAGAGGAAAAGCATGAAATCATTAGTTAAAGCTAAACCAGAACCCGGAATTTGGATGGAAGATGTGCCTATCCCTGAGTTTGGCGTTAATGATGTGCTTATCCAAATTCATAAAACCGCAATTTGCGGCACAGATATTCACATTTATAATTGGGATGAATGGGCGCAAGCAACAATTCCTGTACCAATGACCGTTGGGCACGAATTTTTCGGTGAGATTGTTGATTTAGGCCGAGAAGTGAAAGGGCTCAAGAAAGGGCAACGTGTTTCGGGTGAAGGTCATATTACCTGTGGTTTTTGTCGAAATTGCCGAGCAGGAAAAAGACACCTCTGCCGTAATACGGAAGGAGTTGGTGTTAATCGCCCCGGATGTTTTGCAGAATTTTTATCCCTTCCAGCTTCCAATGTCATCGTTTTGCCTGATGACATAAGCGCAGATCAAGCCTCAATTCTCGATCCCTTTGGAAACGCAACGCATTGTGCTCTGGCTTTTGATGTTGTAGGGGAAGATGTACTGATTACTGGCGCTGGCCCTATTGGAGTTATGGCTGTTGCCATTGTGCGTCATATTGGTGCTCGACATGTAGTCATTACAGATATAAATGAATATCGGCTTGAACTAGCTCGTAAAATGGGTGCCAGCCGCGCCATTAATGTTAAAAATGAAAGAATTGAAGAGGTAATGGCTGAGCTAGGTATGATTGAGGGTTTCGATGTTGGCCTTGAAATGTCAGGGAATCCAACAGCGCTCAACGATATGGTTCAAGCAATGACGCATGGCGGTCATATTGCTCTTTTAGGGATTCCTCCTCAAAAAACAGTTATTGACTGGAATCATGTGATATTTAAAGGGCTTGTCATCAAAGGTATTTATGGACGTGAGATGTTTGAAACCTGGTATAAAATGATAGCCATGCTGCAAAGCGGCTTATCTGTTGCTCCTGTTCTTACCCATAACTTCCCGGTCGCAGAGTATCAAGACGCCTTTAAAATTATGGCTTCAGGAAAATCCGGAAAAATTATACTGGATTGGTCTTGCTAATCTTATCTTTGTGATGCACCTTTTTGTCAACCAAAAGGGTGGAATCAAAAGTAAGCGTAGAATTAAGTCAGTTGAAAAACCGGATCAATCAACATTCTCTGTGAGAGGTAATTGATTAAATCCGAAGTAGAGAAACTTCTCTGGCACTATATTTAAATGGTTTTTTAAAAAGGTAATCTAATGTCGCAATATATTTTTACTATGAATCGCGTCTCTAAAATTGTAGAAAATCAACGCTACATTTTAAAAGATATTTCCTTAAGTTTTTTCCCCGGAGCAAAAATCGGTGTTTTGGGTTTGAACGGTTCAGGAAAATCGACACTGCTTCGCATCATGGCTGGTGTGGATAAACAGTTTGAAGGGGAAGCTCGTCCGCAACCGGGAATTAAAATCGGCTATCTCGAACAAGAGCCACAACTCGATTTAGATAAAACTGTTCGCGATATCGTTGAAGAAGGCGTGCAAGATCTAAAAAATAAACTCAGCGAATTTGATGAAATATCCATGCGATTTGCAGAGCCGATGAGTGACGATGAAATGAACAATTTGCTGACACAGCAAGGCGAATTGCAAAACGACATCGAAATGCACGGAGGCTGGGATCTCGATAGACGTTTGGATATTGCTGCAGATGCGCTTCGTTTACCGGATTGGGATGCAAAAATAAACCTTTTATCGGGAGGAGAGCGAAGGAGGGTGGCGCTTTGCAGGTTACTTTTATCAAGCCCTGACATGCTCCTTTTAGATGAGCCAACCAACCACCTTGATGCCGAAAGCGTAGCCTGGCTTGAGCGCTATCTTGAAGAATTTCAAGGTACTGTAGTTGCAATTACCCATGATCGCTATTTCCTTGATAATGCAGCAGAGTGGATTCTGGAGCTTGATCGCGGCGAGGGTATTCCTTACAAAGGAAACTATACTGCCTGGCTTGAGCAGAAAGAAGAGCGCTTGGCAATGGAAGATAAACAACAGTCCTCCCATTTGCGCGCTATCAAAGCAGAATTGGAGTGGGTTAGAACCTCGCCTAAAGGACGACATGCTAAAAATAAAGCAAGACTTGCTCGATTTGAAGAAATGAACTCCAAAGAATTCCAGAAACGAAATGAAACAAATGAATTGTATATACCACCGGGCGAAAGGCTTGGGGATTTGGTGCTTGAAGGTAAAAATATTCGTAAAGCCTTTGGCGATCACTTGCTTATGGATGATTTGAATTTCCACCTTCCTAAAGGTGGCGTGCTGGGGATAATTGGTCCAAACGGCGCGGGTAAATCGACCTTCCTAAAAATGATAACTGGACAAGAAAGTCCTGATAGCGGTGAAATTTGTATTGGTGAAACTGTTAATCTGGCTTACGTTGATCAGATGCGCGATCATTTGGATGATAATAAAACTGTTTGGCAAGAAATTGCAGACGGTCACGATATCATGCAAGTAGGTTCTTTCCAAATGCCTTCGCGCGCTTACGTGGGACGGTTCAATTTTAAGGGATCCGATCAACAGAAAAAAATGTCGCAATTGTCAGGCGGTGAGCGCAATCGAGTCCATTTAGCCAAGTTGCTGAAACGTGGTGGCAACGTCTTGCTACTTGATGAACCCTCAAACGATCTGGATGTAGAAACACTGAGAGCATTGGAAGGAGCCATTTTGAACTTCCCTGGCTGTGCAATAGTTATTTCGCATGATCGCTGGTTTTTAGACCGTATTTGTACCCATTTAATGGCCTTTGAAGGCGATTCTCAAATCACCTTCTTTGAAGGTAACTACAGCGATTACGAAGCGGACCGGAAACGACGTTTAGGTGATGAAGCCGACAGACCCTCAAGGATCAAATACCGTCGTCTGAAAGATTAATTTTATTATTAATATTGAATAACAAGAGAGAATTTTAAGAATGAAAAAGTTGTTGTGGGTTAGCGCGTTTAGTCTTGGGCTTGCCGGATGTATGGAATATTATGATGAATCCACTTTAATCACTGATGATGCCGGTTTTGTTCACCGTACAACTCATTATCTTAGTGATAAACGTGGACGTAATTATTTTCCACTCAAAGAACCAGCAACGGGAAAAAAGCAATTTATTTTTGATCCGAAAGCCTATGCCTGGGCTGCCTATGATCCTGAAGGTAATCGGGTAATGACGGGCTCTGCCTCTGGTGGTAAAGATGTTTGTGATGAAAATCAGGACCAATCCTGTCGTACAGTGACTGGAACTTTCCATGTCTACAATAAAAAAGGGGCTGAGTGCCGTTCAGGCGAATATCCCGTAGAAACAACAGGTGGCGCTAAAATGCCTTACTGCATGTATTTCTTCCAGGGATTTACAATTCATGCGGCCTACGACGTGCCTTATGCCAATAATAGTCATGGTTGTGTTCGAGTTTTACCTAGTGCCGCAAAATGGTTGTCTGAAAATTTCATTAATGTAGGCACTCAGATTACGGTTCTTTCCTATGCTGATGAAAAGGGCGCAGGTTATAATTAATATTGGTGAAGATCCGGTCTTGTTCCAGCTCTTCACATTTTAATGAAATATAAGAAGATTGGTGATGGAAAATAATCCAATTGTCCAAAAGCAAATTGAAGCCTGCCTTGAAGTCTTGAAGAAAATATTTCGTAAAGATCTTTTAGCAATCTATCTATATGGTTCTTTTCTAACAGGGGGGGTGCAAAAATTCAGCGATGTTGATTTATTGGTTTTAATAAATCGTCCCTCAAGTGTAAAAGAAAAATTGAAGTTGATTGATAAACTCCTGCATATTTCGGGGATTTATATGAAAAGTACAAAGTCGCCAATTGATCTGACAGTTGTCGTGAAGAAGTCGATTAATCCTTGGAATTATCCACCAAAAGTTGATTTTCAATATGGTGAATGGCTTCGGGAAACTTTTGAGATAGAAAATTTTAAACCTGAAAACAGCTCAGAAATGCCGGATCTTGCACTCCTTATAACCCAAGTCTTGTTAAAAAGTCGTACAATACTTGGACCTGAGCCTGGAGAACTATTAGCGGCAATTCCTCACAGCGATTTTATAAATGCAATGCTCCATGATCTGGATAGACTGTACATTGATCTTATGGATGATACTCGTAATGTGCTTTTAACTTACGCAAGAATCTGGAGTACCTTGGAAACCAATCAGATTAGTTCGAAACCTGAGGCCGCCGATTGGGCTATTCAACGTTTACCGAAATCTTTACAGCCTGTCCTAAACCGAGCGAAAATGATTTGTGTTGGGTTGGAAAATGAATTTTGGGATGATCTCAGCGAACATTTAAAACCTTGCGTTCAATTGATGTTGTCCGAAATTCATGAGCTTAAATTGTCATTAAACCTGGAGGACCCCACCAGGATAATCTCTTTATCTAAATAGCCTTCTGTATTACTGATTAATGTTTAGGCTTTTAAACAGCATTAAAAGCAAGTAATAGGAAAAAATTAATCCTACTATTCCCAGATTTGATAAAACTCGTTATCCTGTTTATTTTGTTATTGCACTGATTAAAGGGAATTATTTTATGAAATGGAATAAACCATTCACCGGTTTGCTAATTTTTTTAGGTATCCTATGTTCATCAACCAGTTTCGCTTACGATCAGCCAGTAGTTAATCTTGGTTATACCAGTTTCCTAGATGGCGGCCCTCCATCTGGACCCGGTTTATATTTTCAAAATTACCTTCAATATTATTCAACCCATCGATTTAACGATAATAAGGGAAATAGACTTCCTTTCCCCCGAACCGACTTACGTGTGACAGCTGACATCTTGCAAGTCATTTATTTATCCAAAATAAAAATATTTGGTGCCAGTTTAGGCGTTTCTGCAGTTGAACCCACCGTTTTGAATGCCAAAGTCACTGACGGTTTGCCTAAGCCCACTCTAAAATCAACAACGGGATTTGGTGATTTGACCATTGGGCCAGCTCTGCAATTCGACCCGATAATGCGTAAAAAAGGCAAAGGCCCACTTTTTGTACATCGTTTAGAGGTGGATGTCATTGCACCGATTGGCCATTATGACCGCAATTACGCGATTATGCCTTCCTCTAATTTTTGGTCAGTTACTCCATATTGGGCTAATACTTTATGGATAACAGAAAAATTGGCGGTTTCATCACGCACCCATTATTTATGGAATGGTAAGAATAAGTCACCTAATGTTTCTTTCGGGCCAAAAGTTAGAACTACTCAAGCAGGCCAAGCAATTTATGCGAATATTGCAACGGATTATGCCATTACAGAAAAATTCCATTTAGGTGTGAACAGCTATATTTTCTATCAGATTACTAAAACAAAAGTGGATAACGTAGGCGTTCCTGCAAGAGAAGAAAAAGTTTGGTCTATTGGGCCAGGTATGGTTTATAGCATTACCAAAAATCAGTTTGTCTTTTTGAACGTCTATTTTGAACAGGGTGCCAGAAATCATACCCAAGGAACCAATGGCATTCTCCGCTATGCTGTTCATTTTGGTTAAGATCTCAAAGGCAGTAGCGAAAAACTTCTACTGCCTTTTGCATTCTTAGGGAGGTAATTACAGTTTACAAGCTATCGTCTCAAAAGTTTCAACCAAGGGTGATTTTGCAAAAAGTTCAGGAGCTTTTGCAAAAAGCGTTTCAGCGACCTTACCGGATAGATGCGTTTGTCGTCCAGTCTCATTCGGAAAAGTATCGAAAATTCCAAAGCTTGAAGGACCAAGCCGAATTGCAAACCAAAGACTGGTATCAGCTTCATTTTCTACAAGCTCAAGGCTCTTTTTTAAAAAATTTTCAATCTCATTTTCTTTTCCGGGTTTAGATTCCAGGCGAACAAAAAGACCTAATTGATTAGCGTTTAATGTATTTTTCATAATTTTATCTCCGAGGTTAAAAGTTGATTTTCTAATCCATTGAATTTAGGTAAGAATAATTCGCAAAAGCAGAGCCAACCGCTTTTAGGTATCCGATCATAGGATCCGCTAAGTCCACAGTCGTGATATTTATCGTAGTCTGTAAGGTCCGGCATCTTATCGATTCGGTTCAGAAGTCCGTGAATAACTTTGCCTATTTTTGTGGAATTAAGTGCTACAACGAGAGTAATAATCAAATGATCTAAATCTGCTTCTGCTAACCCTTCTTTTTTACAAAAACAAGAAGTGAAATATAGAAATTGCAAAATTTTGGTGGTTTCATGTGGAATTAAATTAGATCCATGGCAAAGATCCTGAATCCCATTTTTGAATTCTTTATGAAGAATTTGATCGTTAGGGAAGGGCAGATCGACAAAATGCACATTTATAATTTTAGCTACAAGGGAGCTATGATTTGGTCTTTCATTTTTATAGTTTATGAAGACTTCAATAATAGGTAACCAATCAAAGTTTCTAACCTGAGCAGAATAGTTAAGCTCCTGCAAACTGAACAATTTAGTGTACATATTAATCCCCTTAAACTATCTATCTGTAGATAGATAACTGATTAAAAAAAATTCCTTATAAGCGCTAATTTACTTTAACGCCATGTAATTCTCATCCTGAAAATGGTCTTGCCAAGCTAATTGTCCTGCAAATTCAGGCTTGACGTTTTAAGTCCGGTTTATGAATTATCTAATAAAGTTACAAGCCTGTTTTAAAAAGCCCCGCTTTTAATCACAAAGAAATAATGAGAAAAAACTAGCTATCTATCAATAGATAGTTAAATCTTAAAAAAATTTAATCTTTCACCAATCGATTCATTATTTCTCTTCTTGCTACCATTAAGTGTTTTTCATCCTGAAATAATCTCGCTAAAAGCAACGCGCCTTCGATCAGCGAAAAAATGAATAAGGCTTCATCCTCAATATTCTCCCTTTCTAAAAAAAACTCCTTTTTTAAAACAGCCTCCTTCAGTAGTTGTTTGATTAGTTCCTCAAGTCTTAAGAAAAATTGTTGAACCTCGCTTTGGATTATTTCAGGAAGAGTTAAAACATCCGAAGCAAGCATTCCACCCAAACACATTCTTCGCTCTGCTAAATAAGTGTTAGTAATGATGCTATCAATAAAAAACTCTAATTTGTTCTTAGAAGATAAATCTTTCAGTGCAAAACATTTTTCCAACTCACTACTTAAATAATCAATATGTTTTTTTACAACCGCCTTTCCTAAGTCTGCTTTGGTTGGAAAGTGATAATGAATACTGGAGGTCTTTACATCCACTAGTTTGGCGATGTCTTTATAACTAAAGGCATTATAACCATTGGATTGAATCAGAATTTCAGCAACATTTAAAATCTGTTGGTATATGTCATATTTTTTCATAAAGCAGATTCTATCTATCAATAGATAGAATGTCAATATTGAATAATTAGAAAATTAATTTTGTGTTAAATATAAGCTTAATGATATGAGATTAAATGCAAAAATTTACAAAAAAAATATTCACTAGATAATTAAATCGCAGAGGTAAATCATGTCTATTAGAGGGTTTTTCAGGTATTTAATGAAATAGGCTTGGAATGATTGATGTTTGTTAAAAGGTATGGGGCTCGCGAAAAGAGTTATTCTATTGTCCGTAGAGGCATGTAGTTTTATGGTTTAAGTAAATGAAATAATAAGGAGTACTAAACCCAGCTTGGGATCATGAAGATCAGCACCATTAAAGGTAAATTATCCGTAACAAGGTCAATCTCTCCGCAATATTGCTTAATCTATATTAGCTAAATGTTAACGGCAATGTAAAAATGACCCACTAGCTGCAACTGAAAAATGATCCACTGTTGACTAAAGTTGGAAGAAGGCCCCAAAGCTGGAAACCGATATGTTAGGAGAAGAAACAGTGGTAGAAGT
>JACCVV010000063.1 GCA_013697955.1 Tatlockia sp.
CCGTCAAACCACATCATGGGATTGACCACAGTACGCAATCATCGCTCTATCCGAGAACGTACATAAGGCAGATTATCAAGCGCCACTTTATCAAAGTCAACACTATTTCTACATATTTTCTCTATTAGTTTGATAATTATTTTTGCTTTGCAAACCACAATGTTTCTTTTACAAACACTATAATTAATTCTCTACCATTGCTAACGAAAAAGAATTAATTAGCCAAATGCATCTCAATTAACAGGTAAACTAAACTAATTGAAATCAATAGGTTGGCCAAAACCCTTCAACTGTATCAAATAGAAAAGAGAAATGATAGCTATTTTTTTATTAGAATTTTCTAATCGCAAGCAATTTAATCAACCTATACTAAAATCATGTTATCCTGTGCCTCTCTGTAATTGTTCAGGAATCTTTTGTGCAAGCGTTAAGTATTACTTCCCCTGATGATTGGCATGTTCATTTTAGAGACGGTTTAATATTAAAAAATACTGTTTCTGCGACAGCCAAAAACTTTTTAAGGGCGTTAATTATGCCCAATTTAAAACCAGCTCTTACATCAATTGATTCTTTGTTGGAATACCGGGAAAGGATTTTAGCGGTTCTTGGAAAAGACGAACAATTTACACCTTATATGACTTTTTATCTAAATGACCATCTAAGCATTGAAGACTTAGTGCGGGCAAAAAATTTTCCTTTCATATTAGGTGCGAAACTATATCCAGCAGGAGCAACAACTAATTCGGAGGAAGGGGTGCATTCTCTAAAAGCTCTTTATCCTTCAATAGATATAATGGAGCAGCAGGATTTAGTGTTACAGATTCATGGAGAGGTAACCACTGGTGATGTTTTTGATCGAGAGGCTAAATTTATAGAGCTATATTTACAACCTCTGGTTAAAAATTTTCCTAAACTTCGTATTGTAATGGAACATATTTCAACAAAAGCAGCTGTTGACTTTGTGAGCGAACAATCGATGCATATTTCGGCCACAATTACACCTCACCATCTACTATATAACAGAAACCAACTGTTTGTAGGCGGCATAAGACCTCATTTTTATTGTTTACCAATTCTAAAAAGTGAAACTAATCAGCGTGCACTGCAGCAAGCTGCTGTAAGTGGAAAACCCAAATTTTTTGCAGGGACAGATAGTGCTCCCCACGCCCGATCAAACAAGGAAAGTACTTGTGGCTGTGCAGGTATTTATTCTGCTCCTTATGCTGTTGCCATCTATGCACAAATTTTTGATTCGCTTGGCCACCTATCAAAATTGAATCATTTTTTAGGGCACTTTGGTGCAGAATTCTATAAATTGCCTCCTAATAGTAAAGAACTCATTTTAAGAAAGGTATCACAGATTGTGCCGCTAACTTTACCTCTCGGACAAGAAGAAGTAGTCCCCATGGCTGCAGGAGAAACATTGGAATGGAGTGTTGATGAAATCCGGTAATACTTCAGGCAGCAGAATGCTTAAGAATAGATTTAGAGGTTTTTTACCTGTGGTAGTGGATTTGGAAACTGCAGGAGTTGATCCGCAAAATAATGCTTTATTAGAAATGTGCGTTGTTTTCATAGATCTAAATGAACAGGGGATATATGTCCGTGGCTCCACCCATTTTGAGCATATATTACCTTTTGATGGTGCTGTTCTTGATGCAAAATCCCTTGCCTTCAATCAAATAGATCCTTATCAGCCACTTCGTTTTGCTATTGATGAAAAACAAGCCTTAGAACATTTATTTAATCCTATTAACAAGGCTCTAAAAAAATATGGTTGTGAGCGAGCTGTGTTAGTCGGTCATAATGCTTGGTTTGATTTATTATTTATAAAAGAGGCAATAAAACGAACTGGATTGACCTTGCCTTTCCATGCCTTTACCTGCTTTGACACGGCGACTCTTGCAGGTTTATTTTATGGACAAACTGTGTTAGCAAAAGCAGTTAAAGCCGCTGGGATTAGCTTTGATCCCAATGAAGCTCACTCGGCCATTTATGATGCCGAAAAAACCGCTGATTTGTTTTGTGTTATGCTCAATAGTTGGGAAGAAAAAGAAAAATTATTAGCCGATAAAATGTTTAAAAAGGCCTGTCTTTAAAGACAGAGCCTTTTTGAATTAAGTTATAAATTTTCTGAATGCTCAGAAAGATATTCGGCAACTCCTTTTGGAGAAGCTTTCATACCCGCCTTTCCTTTTTCCCAGCCGGCAGGGCAAACTTCACCGTTTTCTTCAAAAAATTGAACCGCATCAATGATACGTAATAATTCATCAATATTACGGCCAATTGGTAAATCATTAACGATTTGCGAACGCACCATGCCATTTTTATCAATTACAAAAGCACCGCGGAAAGCAACGCCGGCTACAGGATGTTCTACTCCATATGATTGGCATATTGTGTGGGTAACATCGGCAGCCAAAGTATATTTCACAGGTCCAATTCCACCATCTTTTATTGCTGTATTGCGGTAGGCGTTATGAGTGAATTGTGAATCGATGGATACTGCGACAACGGCAACATTTCGATTTTTAAATTCATGCATACGATGATCCAGAGCGATTAATTCTGAGGGGCATACGAAGGTAAAATCTAAAGGGTAGAAAAACACCAAGCCGTATTTGCCTTTTAATTCTTCATGCAAATTAAATTTATCTGCAATTTCGCCATTACCTAAAACAGCGGGAACTGTAAAGTCCGGAGCCTTGCGGCCAACTAAAACACTCATCTCTATTCTCCTTAATTAAAAACAGAATCTGTAAAATTTATACTCTTTCTTATTAGAGAGCTGAAAGAGAATAGAAATATCAACAGACTCTGATCTATATGATGTAAAATTTTAAGACTCGACTGCTTCGCGCAGTAAAGTTTCCAATTCACCTTGTTGATAAAGCTCAATGATAATATCTGAGCCACCAATTAATTCACCTTTGACAAATAACTGAGGGAAAGTAGGCCAATCTGCATACTGGGGTAAGGTTTGACGAATATCTGGATTTGCCAAAATATCAACATAGGCAAAGGTAACGCCACAAGCATCTATACATTGAACCGCGCGGGCTGAAAATCCGCATTGAGGCATTTTTGGAGTACCCTTCATATATAATAGTATTGCATTCTCTGCAATCTGCTGTTTGATTTTATCAATTGTTTCCACAGAACACCTTTTAAAAAAAATGAAAATTAATTCTAATTATGGCGAAAATAAGACCACTAAGCAACCTGAGGTCTATTCTATTCTATTTTGATAACCTCAGTGCATTTTTTTCAATTTTTATTGCTTGGAAGATCCACTGGTACTTATGATTAATCCTGCTAAACTTAGCACTTACCTAAAAAGAGGACTTCACAATTATGGCATTTACTTTACCCCCTTTACCCTACGCAAAGGATGCTTTGGCACCTCATATTTCTGCAGAAACTATAGATTATCATTATGGAAAACATCATGCAGCCTATGTGAATAACTTAAATAAACTTATAGCTAATACAGAATATGAGAATTTAAATCTTGAAGAAATTATAAAAAAAACTAAAACCGGCGCCATTTTCAATAATGCAGGGCAGGTTTGGAATCATAATTTTTACTGGAACTGTTTAAGTCCAAATGGCGGCAATGAGCCTAATGGAAAATTAGCTGATGTTATTATTAAAACCTTTGGCTCTTTCAATGAGTTTCAAGAAAAATTCACCCAAGCGGCGATAGGTACTTTTGGTTCTGGTTGGGCTTGGTTGGTTTTAGATAAAAATGGGCAACTAAAAATTAGCTCCACCTCCAATGCTGGAACACCCATGACAGAAGGCGATCACGCATTAATGACCTGTGATGTATGGGAACATGCTTACTACATTGATTACCGCAATGCCCGCCCTGAATACCTAAAAGAATTCTGGTCCTTAGTGAATTGGGATTTTGTTCAATCTAATTTGCGCTAGCGGGAGTTATTAATGGCACTAATCACGAGCTATAGTCCACTTCCAATCTCTTTTACTCATGGTGAAGGGGTTTGGCTTTATGACACAGAAGGGAAAGCTTATTTAGACGGATTAAGTGGTATTGCAGTTTGTGGTTTGGGTCATGCACATCCAGACGTTACACGCACCATCCAAGAGCAATCAGCAAGGTTATTGCACACGTCCAACGGGTTTATAATTAGAGAGCAGGAATTGCTTGCTGAAAAATTGACGAAAATAAGCAAAATGGAACAGGCTTTTTTTGCCAATTCTGGTGCTGAAGCCAATGAAGCGGCTATCAAGTTAACTCGTCTTTATGGCCATAAAAAAGAAATTGAAAAGCCTTCGATTATAGTAATGGAGAATGCGTTCCACGGACGCACGATGGCCACCTTGACCGCGTCAGGCAGTCGTAAAGTGCAGGCCGGTTTTGAACCCTTTGTTCCCGGTTTTATCCGTGCGCCGTTTAATGATATCGAAGCCCTTCATACAATCGCCGCAAATCGCAATGATATTGTTGCAATTATGCTTGAACCGATTCAGGGTGAAGGCGGGATTATAACGGCCGACCATTCCTATTTGCGCGCTGTGTCGCAGTTGTGTCAGGAACATGACTGGCTGCTCATTCTCGATGAAATTCAAACAGGCAATGGGAGGACAGGGAAATATTTTGCAGCTCAGCATGCTCAAATTCAGCCCGACATTATTACAACTGCTAAAGGGCTTGGAAATGGTGTACCTATTTCAGTTTGTCTAATGGGTAAAAAAGCATCAAATCTCTTCAAGCCTGGCAATCATGGCTCCACATTTGGTGGTAATCCATTCGCTTGCGCTACTGCATTAACAGTTTTAGATGTTATTGAACGAGATAAAATATGCGAATTAGTTACTAAAAACAGCATTATCCTAAGAGAAAAATTAGTTGCTGAGTTTGGTGAGCATCCCAATGTCTTAGCAATTCGAGGAAAGGGATATATGTTAGGAATTGAACTTGACAGACCAGCCCATGATGCCCGTGCAATTGGTCTATCAAACGGTGTACTTTTCAACGTTACTGCCGATTCAGTTATACGGCTACTTCCACCACTAATAATTAACGAAAAAGAAATTGACGAATTAGTTTTAAGACTAACAAAAACAATCAATCAGTTTTTAGAAAAAAAATCTTTGAATTAAATTGACAGCTTAGGGTTAAGATAAATTTCTAATCTAAACTCTAACTCCCCCTTAACAAAGCATTTAAATGCTCAATTTTGATTAATTTATTCAAGTAATAAATTCATATTTTAAAACAGCCCTAAAATTACTTGGGTTAATTGTGTAAATAAAAAAACTAAAACAAAGGTTGTCAGATAAACAACAGTGATCATCAGCCCATCTCTTTCAGCTAAACCAAGGCCTAATAAGATAATTAGTAAAGCCAGAATCATATTGCTAAAAGGGATCGGTAAGGCCATAAACATACTTAAAATTAATAGTAATAAGCCATGTAAACGCTCCATTCCATCCGATGTTAAAAAACACCAGCGCGGCTTGGAAATTCGTTCCACTTGTTTCAAATAGGGAATTGTTTTCGTTATGATTTGTTCTAAACGTTTAAGATTAATTTCCTTCGTAGCTAGAAATTGAGGCAACCATAAGCTCTGCTTACCAATAATTAAATGAGCAGCGACAAAAAAGATGGGTAAGCCAAATATTAAAGAAAACCCAGGGATTACTGATAAAGGCAAAATACTGGGTAGTGCAAAAAGAATAATAATAATTCCAAAAGCATGATTTCCTAACCTATCTACTAAATCCCTATAGGTAATTTTTATGCCACCTTTAACGACTTGCGCTAAATCTTGAGAAATACTGGTTCTTTTCTTTTCAGAGTTTCTTTTATTTGCTTTCAATTCAGCTCTCCTTGATAAAATTGATATTAATAGCTTAAGCTTAGACTTAGCCACTTGTTCTTTTGGGCGCTATAAACTTGTATCATGCATTTAATTAATTGTACTAACTATCCTCTTGCAGATAAATCAAAGCAAATGAGATGATAGGTCTTACCTGGCCTTATCACCTAAAATCGAATTATAGAGATTAAAGGAATAACATTATTTTTTGGGAAAAAAATGGATAAAATTTTTGGTTTGGATGAATTATTTGACTATGGTCTTTATATAAGAGGAATTGTTATAACGCTTTATGCAATACTCCTCTTCCGGGCAAGTTCCGCCAGGCTTTTTGGTAACCATGCCCCCTTGGATTTTATTATTTTTGTGATTCTTGGAGCAGTTTTAGGAGAGGCTATTGTGAATAACATTCCTCTAATTCCTTCAATGATAGTTTGTACATTTATATTAGGTATCCATCGGTTTCTTGCTTATATAACCTATAAGAATCATAGGGTCGGTAAATATATTAAAGGCGAGGAAATGTGTATCGTGAAAGATGGAAAATATGTGGAAAAAAACCTTAGTTGTTGTCGAATTACTCCAAATGATATATTGCAAGCCTTACGATTGCAGTATGGTAGGGAAAAAATTAGCTCTGTAGAAGAGGCAATACTCGAACGGGGCGGGCAAATATCCTTTATTTTGAAAAATAAAACTACTGAAAAGCCACAGGCTCCCAATCCAAGATCTGCATAACCAGGTTGTTAAGTCGAAAATCTTAATATTTACTTAAGTCTTGGCTGTTAGAATAAGCATTACAATAACTAAATACTTGAAAACTATGTCTAGCACAAGCATACAATTAAATGGTTCTGACCTTGAATCCAAATTACATTTGCACTTCGGAACTATTAGTCCTGATCCTGAAATTGTTAATAATGAAGATGTGCAATATTTTGCCTTTTCAGGCGATAAAGGTGAAGTTAAGGGCTATATCTATGAACCTGATGGTTATAATAAGAAAAAATTTTGGGTCTACGAGGAAAACGGCAAAGTTATTGTTACTACAACACTTATGGCTCATGGAAGTTTGACCCAAAAAGGCTCATATCAAACTAATTTCACCCAAAATGACATTGACAATATTATAAAAAAATTACAATTAGATTACTTAGGAAAACAAATCTACTTCATAATTCCTCGAGTTGAAACAAGCCTTTTTGAAGATCATATTGTTATTGAGTATCGTGATATCAAACAGGATATCAATTTAATAATCGATAGCAAACCAGCCCCATCCGGCTTTTTACATTCTGATGTAGCTCATCGTATTCATACGGAAAAACAGAAAATTCTCAATACCCAGGATTGCGGATTTCATGTTTGCCAGACTATTCCTGTTTTGCATCAAATGATTGCTGAAAATATTGAAATCAATGTTGAAAACATAGTTAACAATCTACCTGATGAAAGCGCTCTGTCCCTTGTACAACATAAATTGCAAAAATTGGAAATAGAATATAGCCGTCGTGTTGTAAACAGAAATTTCTATCATAAAACCTTCTGCTTTTTCGAGTTTGGTTTTTCCGCAGAGATTAAACTTCAGGCAGTTAGACAAATGTTAAAGAATATTGAGGAAAAAAACCCTATCTTTGCTCATTTGAATGATATACAAAAAGATGCTGCGCAACAGGGTACCTTGGGAAGCACTGTGAAAGAATATCTAGACGCTAGCGAGTCTTTTAATCAGATGAGTATTAAGATTTAGGTAGTCGCTGTCGTAAAACCTCATACAATGATATGCCGGTAGCTACTGAAACATTGAGGCTCTCAACTGAACCAAGCATAGGCAAAGCGAATAAACCATCACAATGTTCACGGGTTAGCCGGCGCATTCCTTCTCCCTCAGCGCCCATTACCAAAGCGACCGAAGCTTTAAAATCGATGGTGTAAATAGTCTCAGAAGCTTCACCTGCTGCACCATAAATCCAAACCCCTTCTTTTTTTAAAACTTCCATAGCACGAACGAGATTAGTTACACGCACAAGCGGAACTGATTCTGCGGCTCCACAGGCTACTTTGGAAACGACGGGGGTAACAGATGCATTTTTATCTTTGGGAATAATAACAAAGTCAACGCCACTGGCATCAGCAGAACGTAAGCAGGCGCCTAAATTATGCGGATCAGTGACGCCATCTAAAATAAGTAAGAGGCATGGCTTTTTTGCTGATGCAAGTAAAGCAGGCAGATGACTGTCATTATAATCAGGTAAAGGCCCTGCAGAGGCCACAACGCCTTGATGATTATATTCTGCAAAGCGTTGGTTCATTTTCTGGGCGGGTAATTGCTCTATTAGGGTATTTTCGCTAACTGCAAGATTAAACAAATCTTGCAAACGATTATCAATTCGTTCCTGATTAATAATTAACTTTTTTTTTGGTCTATGCGGGTTTTCAAGTAAAGCCTTTACCGCGTGGACGCCATACACAAATTGCTCAGTCATCAACTCCACTCTCAGCCGGTTCAAAATCGATTTTACGTTCCTCTAAATCCACTCGAGCAACCAAAACTGTAATCTTGTCGCCGAGACGATAAACATGCCCTCCTCGTTCGCCAATTAAACGATGCTTAACTGCGTCAAAGGCATAATAATCATTTTTAAGAGAGGTCACATGGACAAGACCTTCCACGTAAATATCGTCTAATTCCACAAAAATACCAAAACCTGTTACTGCTGAAATCGTTCCTGGGAAAACCTGACCCAGTTTATCCTGCATGTATTCACATTTAAGCCAGGAAACCACCTCACGTGTTGCTTCATCGGCGCGGCGCTCTGTCATCGAACAATGTTTACCCAGACGATTCATGTCTTCAAAGCTGTAATTGAATTTTATGATTTCTTGACTATCAATAAGATGCGCTACTGCACGGTGAATGAGTAAATCGGGGTAGCGTCTGATTGGCGAAGTAAAATGAGTATAGGCAGGATAAGCCAAGCCAAAATGCCCATCATTGATTTCAACATATTGAGCCTGTTTTAACGAACGTAACATTACTGTTTCGATAAGATGCTTTTCTGGCCTATCTCCTAGTGATCCTAATACTTTTTGATAATCTTTGGGATGAGGTTTTTTACCGCCGCCTAATTGGAGGCTTAATTCGCCTAAAAAGAGTCGAAGGGCTGCAATTTTATCTTCGTCAGGAGTGGTATGGACTCGATATAAAGTAGGAATTTCTGCCTTCTCTAAAAAACGTGCTGTAGCGACGTTCGCAGCTAGCATGCATTCTTCGATTAAGCGATGCGCATCATTTCTAATTACTGGAACAATTTGTTGAATCTTTCTATTTTCATCAAATTCAATTTTTGTTTCAGTTGTTTCAAAATCCATTGCGCCACGAATCTTGCGTGCTTTCAGTAAGACTTGATAAAGGGATTGCAGATCTTGCAACATTGGCCAAATTGGCTCGTGCTTTTCATCTGTTTGACCATCTTCCAGCCATTTGGCTACATTATTATAGGTTAAGCGAGCATGAGAATGGAAAACAGCGCGGTAAAAACGTGAGCGCGTTATCTTTCCATCTGCCGAAATTGCCATTTCAGCTACCAAACATAGTCGGTCGACATGAGGATTGAGAGAACAAATTCCATTGGATAGGGCTTCCGGTAACATAGGAACCACTTCGCCTGGAAAATAAACCGAATTGCCCCGACGTGCAGCTTCTTTATCCAGAGCAGAACCAACAGGGACATAATGTCCAACATCGGCAATTGCTACGTATAGCTGATAACCACCCTTTGGTTTTTGATAACAATAAACAGCATCATCAAAATCCTTGGCGTCCTCACCGTCTATAGTAACAAAGGGCAAATCACGTAAATCAGACCTGCCATTTATTTGTTCTTCTGTAACGGCTTGGGGTATTTTTGCAACCTCGGCCTTGACATCATCTGGCCATTCCGAAGGCAGAGCGTGTGCATGAATAGCTACTTCAATTTCCATGCCAGGCGCCATGTGCTCACCGAGAATATGCAACACTTTACCAATAGCCTGATTTCTTTTAGAAGGAAAGGCGATGACTTCTATCAATACCATTTGCCCGTTTTTCGCTTCGCCTGCAAATTCGAGCGGTATAGAAATATCTTGGGTTAATCTTTTATTGTCAGGAATAACAAAACCAACACCGTGCTCGGTAAAAAACCGACCGACAACGGATTGGTTTGCATGTTCAATAATTTCGTGAATTTTACCCTCAGGTCTGCCGCGGCGATCCATTCCGGATTTGTAGGCTAAAACCAGATCTCCATTCATCACCATACGCATTTCTTTTGCAGACAAAACCATATCTTGGGAGCCGTCATCAGGCATGAAAAAACCGAAGCCATCAGGATGTCCCTGAATCGTTCCTCTTAGTAAATTAATTCGACCTAAGAGACAAAAACGGCCGCGGCGATCTTGCATAATCTGGCCATCTCGCAACATAGCTTTCAAACGAAATCCTAAAGCTTCCTGCTCAGCTTCATCTTCAACTACGAGCTGGTTTAATAGTTGGACCCGTGACATTGGCCGTCCGAACTCTTCCAGAACCTGCAAAATTAATTCTCGACTAGGAATTGGCATCCCGTATTTTTCTTTTTCCCTTTTATAAAAAGGATCCTTGCTTTTATTCACATTCACCACTTTTTTGACAATTTAAGAAAGAGTTTAGCATTTTTAGGTCTAAAAAAAAAATTTTCTTTTGACCATCCAAACCCAAATAAAGGCTTATAAGCTATCTAATCGGCTAATTTGAATCCACGGCCGCTTAAATGGCTGATTAAGGCTGGCAAAGTCAGATTTTCACCAGCCCAATAACTGCCTTTTCCATTAGCCGGCACACCGGCTGATGACCATTTACATACGGAGATTACCGCGCTGCAGGGGATCTGTTGCTCATGACCGGGCTTGGTCTCAATACAACTTAATTCAAAGTTATTTTTATCCAAGGCTAAGGCTGACCAATTATCCGATTGCAAACGGCTAGACCATCCCGCACTGGCTCCAGATTCTGTTACAGGATGCGTCAACCATAAATCCGTTTTAGATGAATTGTGAATCATCACTAAAACAGGTTTTTTAGCAGTTAACATTGCTGATACACCTTTGATTTGAATTTGTTTACAAGATGAAGGTAAATTTGTTTCCGCTTCTACAACAGCGATTGTGCAAAGGAGTAAAGCTGCCAAAGCAATCCTCATAAGGCATCCCCGAAAGTTTATTTACGAAATAGTTGCATAAAAGTGAGGAGCTGTCACCTCTCTTGAGATTGAGAATCCTGTAAATTTATTTTCTATTTATGAAAAATGGTCTTCTTGGAGTAAAATTTGAAAAACTATAGTCAACCTGGTAAAAAGTCTGATGAAAATTTGGATTGACGCCGATGCCTGCCCAATTGGCGCGAAAGAAATATTGTTCCGAGCAGCCGAACGAACAGCTACAAAGCTCATACTTGTTGCTAATAGTTTTCTGCTAACACCCCCTTCGCGTTTTATTTCTACTATTCGAGTCGAAAAGGGCTTTGATAGCGCTGACAATTATATTGTCCAACATTTAGAAACAAATGATCTGGTAATTACAGCCGATATTCCCCTAGCCGCAGAAGTTGTTGCAAAACAGGGGCAGGCACTTAATCCTAGGGGTGAACTTTATACGGCAAATGACATAAAGCAACGTCTAAGCATGCGAGATATGAGAGAGCAACTTCGCGCTGGTGGCGTCAATGTGGGTGGCCCTAAAAGCTATGGAATAAAAGAAAAGGCTTCCTTTGCACGCGCTCTTGATAAAATTTTAGCTAAAAAATAAAAGAAGACTGGTAATTTAAAGGCATGTTAAAATTGCCTCTTTTAAGTTGTCGGAGTACACCAGATGCCACTTCCATTTCAAGCGAGAGATATATTAAATCTCCATCAGACTTCCATAGTACTTTGGAAAAAAAGCAGCGTCATTCTTATTCACGAGAATTTTTTGAGATTAGTTGAAGAAAATCATGCTTTTAATTATCAACTCTGGCATGCGGAAGATCGAGCGAGGCGTGAGGATAAAGGGCATGAGTATATCTATCTAGCCAAACGAGAAATTGATCATTGTAACCAACAACGAAATAACCACATGGAATCAATGGATGAATGGCTCTACCAAAATTTGCAACCCTCCAGCCATGAAAAATGTCCAGTACATTCAGAAACGCCGGGAATGATGATAGATCGCTTATCTATACTTGCGCTAAAAGCCTATCATATGAATTTACAGATCGAACGCCCTGAAGTTGATGAGACTCACCGCCAAAAATGCCAACACAAATGGCATACCATTCTTGCCCAACAAAACCAGCTAGTTGATTGTCTCCAGCAGCTTATTGATGAAGTAAAAACTAAAACTCGCACCTTTAGAGTTTATCACCAGTTCAAAATGTATAATGATCCAACTCTGAACCCTCAGCTTTATACGTCTGGTTGATTTCATTGGTGATATCTTTGAACAGAGTCGGAGTAGCTCCCGATTTTAATCTGATTGAGCCCTTAAACTCTATTGGGGTGGTAAAGGCATTGTTCTTTGTTTTTTCGCTAAAAAAAGAATGCATAGAGCCTGAGTAAAACTCCGATTGCGATGAAGACTCGCAATCCAGTTCTAACTTTTCAATAGGTTGAAATTCATCTTCATCCAAATCCTCATAACCTGTTCCACTTGAAGAAAAGGTTTTTAGCTCAATTTCATCATCCGAAGCTAGTGGAACTGCATCGATTGACTTGCGGCCAAAGCCGCGTGAAAGCGCTCTTAACGCTAGTGTAAGTGCATGAACGCAGGCACTCACTACCATAAAACCAACCATAATTGATGTTTCATGGTAATGGCCATCCGCGCCCGGAGTTTCTAGCGGATTCAAAGTTAAATCGATGGCCTTGACTCCTTTATTTAATCCTGTGAAAAAGGAGCGAATCACTTCAAACCATTCTTGAAAGAAAAATTGAGGCGAGGGATCGACAACCATTCCATCCAGTATTGCCGTTTTAATTTCCTCAGGCTTAAGGTCTTTCACTTCTTGTCCGGTGTTTTTTAAAAGTTTTTCAAGATCTGCGAAGGTTTTTTTATTTAACTGAGTTTCAATGCCTAAATCTTGTTTGCGTTTTTCCTGTTTTGCGCATTCCTGGAAATAATTAGTAATTAATGCATGAACAATAAATCCAATTAATAAGCTCATTCCTAAAACAATAATAGAGATCAATAAGGCTGGTGGAAATGATGATACAACAATGCCGACTACGAACAAAATACTTGCCAAGGCGCCATAAGCAGCCAATCCATTTCTTGTTCCCATCAAAAAGGCAATTGTATACGATGAGGAGGTTAGTGAGCGAAGTTTATCCTGTTTTACTTTAAATGCGGCAACCGCTTCTTCGCAAAAATATAGGGCTTTTTCTTGTTCTGACAAAAGGTGAGAATCTAACGGATTATCTGCCAATTGCGAGAATGAAATTTGTAAATTTTCAAATAATAATTCTATTTTTTTGCCTTCATAGGCTAATTCAATTTTTGCTTGGGAAATTAGTAATTTTTGTTGAAAATCGTATTCCTCATAAACCCGCGTCATAATACAGGCAGCAAAATAAATAGTACAAAATACTGCCATGGCAATCAGCGTAGGCGGTGTAAGTGAGCAAAGGCCTAGAACGCCAATATAAAGATATAAGCCATCTATTACGCCTCCATAGGCTGCACAGAAAAGTGCTAAGGCTCTTAATTCAGTGGTTTGGGTTTTGATTTTTGTTAATTCATAGTTCAGATCTTCAAGTGATAAATTTTCTGATTTTTGAAAATAGTTTAGCAACTGGGCATTGTCTTTCATCATTTCTTTGCGTTGTGAAACCATCCATCTTAACCAAATCCGATTAAGGGCGGATAAAATTCCAAGCGTTATACCAATGGGAAAGATAAGATGTTTAAGACTCATTCCTCCTAAAAGTTCAGCAACCTGCAATGTACTTTTAAGCCCTTTGTAAGCATTTTTAAGACCTTTCATGAGGTCTCGTAAATAGGGCCAATAAGTGGCTATTAGACTTTTAATAATGTCTTTATCATCATCGTCAAAATGATTAGCCAGCATTGAAAAGCCGACAAGGAATATAGAGGAAGATGCAGCAAGAACGGCACCTAATGGGGAAACTAGCCATTCATGCATTTCGTCAGAAGAAGAAAGCTTAGAATCTGCAAGATGTAAATCAAATAAGTATTTGATCATACTGTAAGAAAGACTTAAACCATCGAGAGCCCCATAAAATATGTAAATGACACCTAAATTGTGCATTTTTTTAGCCATCTTACGGCTCTTAACATCTATTTTGTAGGCAAGTTGGTTTATATCAGTTTTAACATCTTCAAATTTCTGAACAAAATCCTCACTTGCAGGCATTTTTAAACCCTTTTGTTGTATTCTGGCACAGGATTATTTTAAAAGTAGGCATAGTAAAACTTGGAATTCTTGACGATTCAGGTATTTTATTAAGGAAGAAAAAAACAGATTGGGAATCATGCGACTTTAAAGTGAGCTTGCTATAGCTAAGACGCAAGCTTTCCAGCGCACAATTTAATACGTAAATAAAGCTCAAATTTAGTTTTAGTTTTATTGCCAGAAGTAGGTTCTGAGCATCCGTTCTCCCGGCAAACAGGTTATTACCTGGTATGTGAATCAATGAATCACTTTCAGAGAGAGTCTTGGTCGTCATGCTAGTCGGGGGGCAGCGGCAAAGATGTCAGTAATTGTACTGAAAAAAGACTCATTAGGCAAGAAAATTTTCATCCTGATTGAAATTAAATCAGAAAAGTCACGCCCATCGACGATATTATCACAGCCACAGGAATTACTCATAGCTGAAAATTAACTCAGAGCGAAACGAAATTACAAATTTATATTACAACTTTGAAAAGCATAATATTTAGCGAAAAGTATAAATAAATTTAGATTTTTCTCCCAAATATTAATTTATTTCCTTTATAATCGCCGCAATCAGCTCTGGGCGAAAGCTCAAAAATCTGCTAATATAAGCGCTATTTGCACAGTTTGGAAAGGTTATTAATGAATTTACGTTGTTTTTCACTAATTGTTCTATTGTTTTTTTCAGGATTTTCTATGGCGGCCGATATCAAAACAATTTATGGCTACGTTGAAAAAGCTACCTTGGTAGAAAAAGGAATGGTCTTATCAGCAAAGTTGGATACTGGTGCTAAATCAGCTTCTATAAGTGCTATTAACATCCGCGAAATTATTAAAAGTGGTAAGACTTTTTTGAATTTTACGGTGTTAGGTAAAAATGAAGAAATGGAATTTACTTCTGAATATCTTGGTAAAGTAAGAATCAAAGTTCGTTATGATGAAAATTCCGTGCAGAAATCAGTCCCTATTAAAAGGCCAGTGGTTTTGATGGCTATTCAAATAGGCAATAAAATCCGTAAAATTCCAGTCAATCTAACCAATCGAAAACGCTTTAATTACCCCCTACTTCTTGGTAGAGACGCCATCATAGCTTTTAATGGCTTAATTGATCCGAGCCATGCATTTTTAATCAAATCCGAGAAAATTAAAAATAATGAAGTCGAATAAGCGCCATGTTTATGGCTTAATAATTAGTCTGTTTGTATTAGGAACCTGCCTATTTTTATATAGGCATTTTGTTCTTGATGTCCCTTTAACAGACACAGAAACAGTGAACTCCTGGACAATAGAAGCTAATCTGCGCTTCACTGCCGATCGCAACATGCCAGTAAAAGCCAGTTTCACCATTCCTTATATGCCACCTTATTTTGCTATTTTGGATGAATATTTTGTCTCTCATAATTATGGTGTCACTACTAATTTGAAAGGGTATAACCGCCAAACCGTGTGGTCGCACCGACGAAGTAACGGAGCGCAGTCGCTTTATTATAGGGCTATTATCCGAGAAATTAATTCCGAACCCTCATTAACCAAACCACCTGTTGTAAAAGCGGAATCGCTTGATGAAACGCAGAAATCCGCTGTAGAAGCGATAACTAATCAAGTTCGTCAATCCTCCGCAGACATTCAAACTTTCGCACAAGGAACTATTAAGGCATTAAATTACAAAGACGGCAGCGCCAAATTGCTAGTTGGAAATGATTTTAACGATGACAATATTATCAAAGCCGCAATTACAGTTCTTAATCAAGCTAAAATTTATGCCATGCCTGTAAAAGGAATTTATCTAAGTCAACAAAATAAAGCAGATTTCAGTTCCTTCTTAGTTGTTTATAATGATAAAGAATGGACTTATATAAATCCCAAGACAGGAAGCGCTGGCTTTCCAAAAAACTTTCTTGTTTGGCAATATGGGTTCGAACCTCTCTATAATGTGATTGGTGGCAAGAAGGCAATTTTTAATCTGACAGTTTCTCCAACACCTGTTAATGCTTTATCTATAGCTAAAGCTCGAGGCCTGCAGACTGATTCCCAAATGCTAAGGTTTTCCTTATTGCAACTACCGGTTAAAGTACAGGAAACTTATAAAATCTTGCTAACAGTCCCCATTGGTGCCTTTATAATCCTGTTACTCCGTAACTTTATTGGTTTAAAAACCTTTGGTACTTTCATGCCGGTTTTGATTGCGCTTGCCTTTCGAGAGACTAATGTTATTTGGGGAATTACACTTTTTATAATTATTGTTTCCTTTGGATTATTGGCCCGTTTTTATCTTGACCAACTTCGTCTGTTATTAGTGCCAAGATTAGCCTCCATTCTTACAGTCGTTATTTTATTGATGATATTTATCTCGGTTATTAGCCAGAACCTGGGCTTGGACTCGGGATTATCGGTCGCCTTATTTCCTATGGTTATTCTTACAATGACAATTGAACGTATGTGCATTACTTGGGATGAGAGAGGTGCGGCTGAGGCTATAAAATCAGGAATTGGTAGTCTTATTGCGGCCGTCATTTCCTTTGGAGCAATGAATTATCCTCCCATGCAATATTTGATCTTTGCTTTTCCCGAGCTTTTATTAGTTTTACTGTCCCTAATTTTATTTTTTGGTCAGTACCGCGGCTACAGACTTTTTGAATTGTTTCGCTTTAAAGTTCTTGGTGGTGCGGCTTAATGTGGCACTTATATAAACGCTTACGCAAACGTGGCATTCTTAGTATAAATCAGCGTAATAGCGATTATGTTTTGAGATACAATAGCCGTAAGCTCTACCCGTTAGTCGATGATAAACTTCAAACCAAACAATTAGCGATTAAGGCTGGAATTGCTGTACCTAAACTTTATGAAATTATAGAAAGTGAACATCAGATTAAAGCGCTTGTAACCCTGCTAGCACCTTATAAAGACTTTGTTATTAAACCGGCACATGGAGCTGGCGGCGATGGAATAATTGTTATTACTGATCGCGTTTTCGGTCATTATCGCCAAGTTAATGGAAAAATAACCACCAATAATGAACTTAGTTATCATTTATCCTGCTTATTATCTGGGGCATATAGCCTTGGCGGTCATGCCGATTTTGCTATTATTGAACACCGAGTGGTCGTTGATCCCGTGTTTAAAGAAGTGAGTTATGAAGGGATTCCTGATATCCGTATTATCAGTTTGTTGGGTTATCCTGCAATGGCAATGGTTCGCCTACCTACTAGATTATCAGGTGGTAAAGCTAACTTGCATCAGGGAGCTATTGGAGTTGGCATAAATTTAGCGACGGGTCATACCTTGGGTGGTGTATTTCAAAATGATGCCATCGATTTCCATCCCGATACCTTTACTCCAATTAACAATATTAAAGTTCCTTATTGGGATAAAATTTTGGAAATTGCGGCTTCTTGCTACGAATTAACAGGGCTTGGGTATTTGGGAGTTGACATTGTCCTTGATAAAGATCACGGTCCAATGATGCTGGAACTCAACGCACGCCCCGGATTAAATATACAAATAGCTAATCGGGAAGGCGGCCTTACTCGCTACAAATTAATCGAAGCCCAAGCAGCAAAAGGTAAACAGTCCATCGCAGAACGGGTTGCTTTTAGTCGTGAATTATTCGCCATATAAGATTTAATAATCTTTTAACAACTAATAAAATAAATTTGCGCTCGCAGGTAATACCCTTGCAAATACATTTTTAAACTAATGACAAATATACACTAGAAATTTAGTTGAATTTTTATAAGTGCCGTTGTAAGTATCCGCTAACTCGTTCCAACCTTTCTCATCCTTGTCATAAGAAATTTATTCATTATGCTTAGGTTAATTTCATGTGGTAAATATTTTTTCTCTTACCCGTTCCATCTCTCTTGATGTTAAGGCAACCTTTAAATGTAGCAGATAATTTAAATATCCCCGATTCAATCACGTTTCTATCCCTTTCCTCTATTAAACTGAATAACCTCTTTTTACAAGATTAAAGAGGTTTTCTAATCTAAACGCTATGGAATGGTAGTTGTAACAGGTAGAGTGCATCTGGCTAGCATAGTAAATACACCAGGCGTTCCTCCTACCTCCTTTTGAAAGGAAAACTGAAAAGTTTGGGCATTAAGTTGGAAAAAATTAACATAGGCGCAGTTTATGGGACTTTGTGGCGTGGTGAAATTTAAACAGTCTAATTGGGTGCCATTCGATTCTGTAGAGCTCCAGTGCCCAACTGTCACACTAGGTGATGTTTGGTTATTAGCAAGACCGACATCAAAACCAAGCCTGACAAGATTATCATTTACATTAGCCGCATTCCCACATAGGGCAGTTAAATTGATCCCTCCTAACTGACAAACTGCGGGTAAATACCATGATCCGGGTGGAGTACCACCTACTGTAGAGTTAAAACACGCTACTGCTGCGGCTGGACTTACATCTGCTGCAGAGGCATTGATTAAGGCAGTGTTTTGAAACCCATTAAAGAAATCTGCTGCTCCGATTTGGATACCGCTTTTACCCCATCTAATCTGTGCAATATCCGTATTATCAATTACTTGTGACACTATAGTATTGGGATCAATCATATCGGTTTGCCAAACAAGAAAGTTGTTAAGACTAAACGCTACTGCCACATTTAGCGGAGCGAAAGGCGCTAAATTATCGGCTACTATAGGAATTGATTGAGCAACGTAAGGTATGTTGGAATTAAGCTGTAAAATACAGCTAGCACCTCCAGCAAGTACCGCGGGACAACCTGTTTGAACTACACCAGTCCATCCTGTAGGTAAAACTGCCCTCACATTATAAGCGGGATTGGTAGTATTATTATTTACAATGATGTTAGCAAATCCAGCAGGTATAACTGGAACTATTGTTTTTTGGGTTGGGGATGACAGGGTAGTTAGAGCGCGCGGTATGCAATTAATTATGCAAGATGGGGAACTCGCGCTAGCCGTACCCATACAGCTGGGCTGAGGGACACATGCAAAAGCTGGATTATTATTTGCAGTTATAGAATAGGCAGCTCCATTTGCTACTTCATAACTAAATGTAGGGCTTGCTCCTGTTACTATTCTGAGTATTTGATCATTGAGAAGCACATTGACCCGATTAGTATTAAAGAGTCCAGTGACTAGGCCATTAATAGTAACTGGAGTATCGCATCTCACTTGTACATTCGTAACATTTGATGTGAAAGTCCCTACCCCATTAGTAACGGTGCAGGTTTGTGCGGAGTTTAAAACCATTACATTATAACTGCTCCCCGCTGCATAATTATAAGGGAAAGTGAAATTACCATTGGTTATTGTAATTGGTGCATTAGAAGTACCATCCGTTAAATTCACAGGCGTGCCTGAAGGATTAGAAAGTACACCACTAAGCGTGAAAAAATTTGGATTACAGGTAACTAGAACATTAGTAACATTTGCACCATTGATAATTCCAGCTGGGTTATTCACCGTACAGGTTTGATAAGTTGGTTGTGAGAGTACACTTACGGTATAAGGGCTTCCGTTCGGTAAAAATGGAGCTGTCGAAAAAGTACCATCCGTGTTGGTTCTATACTCAACGTTGTTGATTAACAGAACAAGTTCATTCATTAACCCTGAAATGTTTCCGCCTACTGAAAAGAGTAATGGTTTTTGAATATGCAGTTGATATTCTGGCTGTAGAGGCTGATAGCATTGCTGGGGATTACCCAATTCACAAAGAAAAGGACCTCCATCAAGTTTTGGAGGTAGTAAATTACCATTAATAGCTAAGGTTAAAATACAGATGGAGCCTTTAGCAGGAGCAAGAATGCAAGGTTCAACTTGGGTAATCGCTCCTTGGAATGTATTTAAAAGGAATAAAATTTTGGTTCTTTTAGTATTATTTTGTACTACGTACTTAACAATTGCAGAAGAACCAGGAAGTACAGTAATTTGATTAGGAAAGTTTGGATCGGGAATAAAACTCCAGAGCGGCATAGCTGCCTGTGAGGCTGCCATCATAAAAAATAGCGATAAGCCTACTATTATTTTTCGCAATAGAAGAAGCTTCATTTAAGCCCTTTAAGCAAGATAACTAAGACTGAAAAGCAATCCATTTGTATAGAAGTGATTAAGTGCTAATCCTCTACCATAAACCTGCCCTAATGCACGATTAAGCTCACTCTTGCCCCAATCAGCAAACTCATAACCCACACCAACCTGCCAATGGGTGTTTATGGATTTTTGTAGACCTACACCTACTGTATAGCTAAATGCTGTTTTAGTATTATCACCAAAGTTAGGATTAGGTAAGGCTGCAGAAATTAATGGTCTATTCTGATAATCATGGGCGTTGTTAAAACCAACCCCCAGACTGCCGCTTAGCCAAGGAGTAAGCCAATAGCCACGGTCTGCAAGTAGTTTACCTTTTACAGTAATTCGGGAATGCTGAATTTGGTAGCGGTATATGTGGTTATTAAATATAGGGTCTGCATCATCCCATATTTCACCTCTAAGACGTGCATTATTGGTTGCGGCAACTGCGATTCCTAGTTGGCCTTGTAACTGTTGAAACACTGACTTTTGTATTCCGAGAAAGAGTTCGCCATTGACCAAGGCCTTTCTCGATTTATAGGCTAAATAGGTCTTTTCTATTTCAGGTGCCAA
This sequence comes from Tatlockia sp., assembly GCA_013697955.1. Lineage (GTDB taxonomy): Bacteria > Pseudomonadota > Gammaproteobacteria > Legionellales > Legionellaceae > Tatlockia. Next base: position 20,916 of record JACCVV010000063.1, read on the forward strand.
TAAAAAAGTTTGTGTCCTGCCTCCATCTTCCCACACTGGGCCAATGCTCAGCGTACTAACCCAAGTCCGCTCCGGTAGTTGTATAGGACCCATAGTACCGGCAAAACTGCTGGACGCTAACAGGGAATTTAAAAGTACTACGACTAATAAAAATTTTCTCATCAAAGCTCCTTATGATTAACACTGTCCATCAATTGATTGTATTGCAAAAAAAATCAATTTTTTGAAATGCGAAGATAGGGAATAATAGAAGCAAAAAAATATTTAGTTATGCAAAATTATACCTAGTGGGGGGTAGTTGAAAATTTATTTACACCCTTCCTAAGAATTATGACTACCTTTTTGCTATTTTTTATTCTTTTTTACAAAAACAATAGAAAAGTAAAAATGAGGATACAATGATTTCAATCTAAAATGAAGCAGAACTTCTAGAATTAGGAACAACACTATCTAAGTGTTAGCACCTTTACCAGGTACGGAAAAACGTTGCCTATCTTGTAAACGTAAAGCTGTTAACTGTCCACCCCATAAACATCCTGTATCTATAGCAAAAATATTGGGAACCGGAGAATGACCTTGTAAAGCAGCCCAATGGCCAAAAACGATGTCTACATCTATCGGTTTTCGGTTGGGCAAGTCATACCAGGGTATCAAATTCGCCGGTGCAGTAGCGATAGTTCCCTTGTAACTTAAGACAAGCCGTCCTTGCCTGTCGCAGAAACGCATTCGGGTAAAATAATTGGTTATGATGCGTAACCGGTCCATACCTTTTAAATCATCTGACCAAAGGTCCGGCTCATTCCCATACATATTTTCTAAAAAAAAACTATAGTTTTCACCTGACAGCACTAACTCTACCTCGCTGGCACAGGCTTTTGCTAAGGGCAGGTCCCAAAGGGGAGCTATGCCTGCATGACAGATTACAACGTTTAACTTGGGATCGTGATAAAGGAGGGATTGTTTACGCAGCCAATGACCAAGTTCATCCGCATCATCAGCTGATAAAACCTCGTTTAGAGTATCATCATGAAGATGTATGGAATTATTTACAAAGAGCTTAGCTAACAAATGTAAGTCATGATTACCTAAAGTGATGCGCGCTTTTAAAGGAAGATTTTTAATAAACCGCAAAACGGCTAAGGATTGCGGCCCGCGATTAACCAGATCGCCTACAAACCAAAGTCGATCATTTTTTTCATTAAACTTAATGTGGTCAAGCAATCGTTGCAATTGATCGTAACAACCTTGTACATCACCAATAGCATAATCAGACACCGTTTGTTACCCCGGGATTTAGGCTAATCTGCGATGAAGGGGAAGACGCTTCGGATTGCCACTGCCCAGCAACGTTTAAATGACCCGCTGTAACGCTGGAATTTGTTGCTTGTTTGGATGTGAAATAAGTACTGCTTAACCTTGCTTGATGGATAAGTTCTGTGGCTGAAATAGTTACAGATTTGCCAGTATGCATATTATGCAATTGCAAATTTGCAGGCAAAGCTACTGCATAATTAGCAAAAAGAATTCCAGAATGCATTTGTTGATTTGAATTTTGCTCAAAGCGAGAGTTAGGTGTACCGTCAGCGCCCAAACGATGCAATCCTAAAGATAAAAAGCCATTTTGTACTGCTTGTTTATTTTTATATTCGGGATTTTCCATCATAAAGCGATCAAATACTTCTGAGGTAATCATTAATCCTCCAGGTACCATGAATAAAGGCGCTTTATTAATCATTATCTTGCCCCCATCCAGTGATTTTTCCAGCCATTGAATAAATTCGATACCGATTTGTTGCTCAATTTCTGAAACAGACTCAGGTACCCCGGTGAAAGTTCCCACTCTTCCGTAGCGGCTCCCACGCGATCCAAAGGCCTTTAACATGAACTGGTTAAAGTAACGTTGAATGGCAATAGCATTAGCTCGCACCAAAATTGCGCCGAGTGTTCCTGCTGCTTCCATATCTTCATTAAGAAGAGCGAGCCAAACTGCTAACACTTCTGAATTTGATGCAATCCATGAAAAACCGCTTGCGGGCATAACATACCTGGCAATCAACAAATTGAGGCGACGGCGAAATTCTTCTGACGATTCTTTCTGAAACTCATAATTATAATAACTGCCAACTTCAATCAAATTTTCAAGAAGAGGATTCCACTGTTTCAAAAGTTGACCATTATTATCGTAAAGTTCAACTATATAGTCGATGTGTAATTTTCCTATACCTTGTAGAATAGCAGCAGAAAACAATGCATATTGCCAAAGGCTTTGATCTTCTGATAATTCTCCTTGCTCATCCAAAATGACATATTGTTGAAACAAATTTAAAGCCGCTTCTGTCCGATTTAAAGCGTGGTCTAATAAACCACCTTGCTGCGAATAATAGCTTGAATAGGTGTCAGGAAGATTTTGGCAATGATTTCCAAAGTTATTGACCAAACTAAGGCTTAATGAATCAAAGCGAGCTTCATCCAAAGCACTCGCATTTCTAATTTGCTTCATTAAATTATCGCGTTTCTCCTCAGCCAATAAGATTTCAGAGGGGATAATTTTAGTTAAATCCTTTAAAGGTTTAGTTTGTGACGTGTTCCCTTTTTTTCCATATCGTTGAAACAATTTTATTCTCCGCAACCAAAATGGTTAATTTTAACCCATTTAATTTATATTTTGTTGTGTTCCTGAAAAATTTAGTTCAAATAATTAGTAATTTGAACAAAATCCTTTACCGAAATTTGCTCAGGCCTTGCCTGTGGATCAATCCCTAAATCTCTAAGTTTTGCAGCGTCAATCAAGGGTTTCAAATTATTTGCCAGGGTTTTTCGTCTCATTGCAAAAGCCTGCGCTACCAGCTGCTCAAAAGCGATAAGATTTACAGGCTGATATACTTGAGTTTTATGTGGAATCAAACGTACTACAGCAGAATCAACCTTAGGCTTTGGATGAAAAGCGTCTGGCGGTACAACAAATAAAAATTCCACCTCACAATGATATTGTAGCATTACTGTCAAACGACCATAATTTTTGGAACCCGGTTGAGCTGCAATCCGTTCAACTACTTCTTTTTGCAGCATAAAATGCATATCAGCAATATAGGTGGAGTAGGCAAGTAAACGAAGTAAAAGTGGCGTCGAAATATTGTAAGGTAGATTACCAATTATACGCAGATCATTGCCCCACTGGCTAAAGTCTACGGTTAAAGCATCAGCACCGAGCAACTGCAACTTATCTTTGCCAATGGGCAAAGCCTCAAGATGAGCCTGTAAATCTCTATCGATTTCAATAGCAATTAAACGATGCAGGTACTTTAATAAAGGCTGCGTTAAAGCCCCTAAACCAGGGCCAATTTCAATTACCTTGTCTTCTTTTTGCAAATGCAAATTGGACATGATTTGATTTATCACATGAGGGTCTTGTAAGAAATTTTGTCCGAAACGTTTGCGCGGGCGATGATTCACAGAATTCCACCTATATAAGACCTTAATTCCATTGAATCTTTGCCTAACCGCTAAAAATTAAATGTCTATTAGGGAATAGTTGAGAAAAAGGAGTTTAATAATTTTTTTCTTTCAGTTCTAGCATTTATTACATTCTGTAGGAAACTAGTTTTCGTTAATGGCTTTTAACCAGCATTCTAAAAAGAGCATTGTTTCATTCACAGCGACAATTAGCTGTTTATACAACTTATCCAAAACCTCCAGGTTGCCATTTTTTGGATATCGTTCCAGGTAAAGACAGGCATATTGCATTTTTTTTGTACCGCAATACAAGGCGCCGCTTTTCATTTTGTGCGCTAGATCCTCAATTTTATTCCAATCCTGATCCTTGTAAGCCATCTCAATCGAAACCATATCTTCAGGAATTGCTTTGTTAACCATCAGAATTATTAAGTCTTTCAAGATACGCTCATCACCGATATTTTGTATGGCCTCGGCTTTATCAAATAGAGGAAACTGCTCTAGTGCATAAGCTTTCAACTCGCTTTTTAGTTCTTCAGAAAGGGTTCTGATATTTTTTTTTATGAATTGAAAAATCAATTCTTGCATCTCATCCAAATAAATAGGTTTGGATAAAACCTTATCCATGCCGGCCTGCAGGCATTTAGATTTAGAGTCGTGCAAGGTGTGAGCTGTCAATCCAATAATTGGAATTGGTTCTTTATTAAGCGATTTTTCCCATTCGCGAATTTGTGAAGTTAACTCCATACCTGAGATTCCTGGCAAACCGATATCCGTAATGATTAATTCAAATGCAACCGTTTTGGCTAATTCAAGGGCTTTTTCGCCATTTGTTGTTGAAATGTGATTACAACCAGCCTGGGCCACAATTGTTTCAACTAGGCGTAGGGCAATAATATTGTCTTCAACTAGTAAGATAAGAGGGGTATTTTCCGGGAAAGCAGGGTTTTGTATAAGGGTCATGTAGACAACTGATAATATGATGTTTTTTGCATTATAGATAAAATTTTGATTTGTTGTGAAGCAAAATTAATCGCTCAACCCTTTTATAACATTTATCTAATTCATTTTTTTTCTTAAAATTAACACTTTTGAATTTGCTATATTTGAACAGGTGGTTTATTTTAAATACATAGATGATGGTATTTCTTGCTCGGCTAACAAAAGAGATTAGGGAGCCAGATTTGATGATATGGTGAGCAAGCTTAACATTGATTAAGAAGCCTAAAATATCTCAAGAGGCGTCCACATTGGTGAGATAGAACTGCAGCAGGTATACCATCACTTTTTCTAGCCTAAGCATTGTGTTTTTTTCTACCATTTAACCCTGGATTTCACCAGTCAAGCATGTTAGCTTAGCAACTTTAATTGAAAGGGTAAAAGAGGATGCTAAGTCACTTGCTTGAGCTTCGAAAGCGTGCACTCTATGTAATCTTATTTTTTAGCTCTTTATTTTTGCTATTTTTTTATAATTCCAGTGCATTATTTCATGCTTTAATCAAACCTTTATTAAATGTTTTACCCAATCAAGATTCACTGATTGCTATACAGCTAACTTCGCCTATTTTAATGCCTATTAACTTAGCAGTTGATACAGCAATGCTTGGCACCGCCCCCTTTGCTTTATTCCAATTGTGGAAATTTATGGCCCCAGGTCTTTACAAAGAAGAACGTAAACCTTTAAAAACTGCATTAATCACAATTTTTTTCCTATTTTGCTGCGGTTCATTCTTTTGTTTTTATTTGATATTGCCTGCAATGTTTCAATTATTTACCAAAGCCACTCCGCTTGGTGTACGTCTTTTACCTGATATTAATTCTGCTTTGGACTTTATCACAAAGATGTTGCTTATTTTTGGGCTTTGCTTCCAGATTCCGTTGATTTGCTGGTTTTTAGTTCGTTTAAGGTGGGTAAATCTACAATGTTTAAAAAAAATAAGACCTTATACCATAGTCGCGGCCTTTTTTTTGGGAATGCTTTTAACTCCGGATGTTGTTTCTCAAATGATGCTGGCTATACCACTTTGTGTATTATATGAACTGGGTCTTCTTTTCGCATCATTAACCAGTGTTCGCATGCCTGTGTAACTCAGGAGGCGCCAGCTGTTTCCCTTTGTAAAGACAGTTTTTTAAGCTGTACCTGTACCATTTTTTTTATCATTTCTTCAAAATCAACTGAGGGTTTCCAACCCAGAATTTGGCTGGCTTTTGAGATATCAGCGACAGTTTGGGTGGTTTCCAAAGGGCGGACCAAGGCCGGGTCGCTTATCACATGATTTTTCCAATCTTTATCCACGTATTGATAGGCAACCTCACACAACTCCCTTAAGGTGTGCAATTGTCCTGTTCCGATTACAAAATCATCAGCTTTATTTTGTTGCAAAATTAACCACATTGCTTTTACATAATCGGGTGCATAACCCCAATCCCTGGCAATTTCAAAATTGCCCAGCGCGAGTTTACCCATAGCCACTATTGGTAATCCTCTCTCATTTTTATCAGGCGAATTCTCAATACCTAGTGCCGCACAAGCCGCTCCGTAAGCAATTTTTTGAGTGACAAAATGAAGTGGGCGACGCTCGCTTTCATGGTTAAATAAAATACCCGACGAAATAAATAATCCGTAACTTTCACGGTATATTCGCACCATTTGGTGAGCATATACCTTTGATGCGGCATAGGGATTCGTCGGATTGAAGGGAGTTTCTTCATTTTGTGGACTAAGCTGGGTTTGACCAAACATCTCTGAAGAAGATGCGTGATAAATTTTAGTCTCAGGACAAATTTTGCGAACCGCCTCAAAAAGGTAAATCGCGCCTAAGCTATTGATTTTTAATGTTTCTGCAGCTTGATTCCAAGACTCGCCGGGTCTTGACTGTGAAGCCAGATTATAAATTTCATCTGGTTTTGAAGCTTCAATTGCCGCGGTTATATCGTCTTTCTTAGACAAATCACCATAGATCATTTGGAGATTTGCAAGCTTCTCTGAGTTATGGGTATCCAAAATAGATTTAGAGCGGGCAAAACCTAAGACTTCATAGCCCTTTTCCAGCAATAATTCTGTTAAAAAATGACCATCTTGCCCACTAATCCCGGTGATTAAAGCACGCATGCAGCTCCCATAAGCTATAAAGAACTCTGACTGAAAATCGAAAAAATTAATGGGCGTCAGGGTACGTTTTTCACAAAAAAAAGTCAATTAATGCATTCTCTACCTTCTACTCTTGATTTCCGGTCTGCTTTAAGGAGAAAATGGCCACTTTGTTGTTTGTAACATGTTCTCGGAATTTGAAAACTCTTGCTAAGGCCTGCCGAACCTCTAATGAAAAAGCCTATGACTAAGGTAGAAAAAACTACTTCGATACCTAACTCTATGCACATTGGTTTTGATATATCCCAAACTGGCTTTGGAAAGGCAGGTTGCGGTTATTTTGCCCATGCTTTGATTAAAGCCATGTTAGAACTTGACCTAAAACATCGTTTTTCGCTTTATCCGAGCTTTGGTGATTTCTTTTTTGATCCGCGCATGCCGCTACAAAATCAATACCAGGCAGGCCAGTATGGCCCTCGTCATCTTAGCCGTGAATTAGCAACAGGCTTTTGGACGAAACCGGAGTTGGAAGACTCTTTAAGATATCCGCAGATTATTCATTCAAATAATTTTTGGTGCCCGACTCAATTAAAATCAAGTCGTCTAATATATACCTTTTATGATATGGGTTTCATTGTTGATCCAAGCTGGACTACAGAGGCAAATCGCCTTGGCTGTTTTGAAGGAGTTTTTCGTTCCTCAATAGCTGCCGATTGGGTTATTGCGATATCAAAGGCTTCACGAGATCATTATTTGCGAACTTTTCCTCATTTTCCCCAAGAGCGTATTCGTGTGATATATCCTTGCTCACGTTTTACATCTAGCCAAGAAAGTCAACGACCTAAGGCACTTAAGGATATTCCCAGCGGTCGTTTTTGGCTAAGCGTGGGAACCATCGAACCTAGAAAAAACCAACGCAATCTTGCCAAAGCCTATGCTCGCTATCTGGAATTGAAAGGTAATCCTATGCCGCTTGTCTTTGCTGGCGGTAAAGGTTGGTTAATGGACGATTTTCAAAATTATCTACGAGAATTAAAAATTGAACAGCACGTTATTTTTACTGATTATATCAGCGATGAAGAATTGATTTGGCTTTACCAAAATTGTTATGCAAATCTATATCCTTCCCTTTTTGAAGGCTTTGGCTTGCCTGTTTTGGAAGGGATGCAATTCGGAGCGCCTACGATTAGCTCCTCATCTTCTTCCTTACCTGAAGTTGCTGGAAATGCGGCGATTTTGCTAAAGGCTGAAGATTCTGAAGCCTGGGCGGAAGCCATGTTGCAACTTTCGGCTAATCACAGTCTGAGAAACAGGCTTAGGTTAGAGGGCATTGAACAGGCCAAACGTTTCGACTGGAAGCAAAGCGCTTCTTCTTTGATAGAACTTTACACCGAGGCTTTGGCGCAGCCAAAACGAATTTTGACTGAACAGAATCCATGAGTAGTAATAATGCTTGATAGTTTATGGAAATACCGACATTTTATTTTTTCATCCATTTTCAATGAATTTGCCAACCGTTTTGCCAATTCTAAATTAGGCGGACTTTGGTTAGTCATCAATCCTCTTTCTCAAGTTTTAATTTATGCTCTTATCTTAACCAATGTTCTCAGCACTAAACTTCCAGGCATTCAAAGTAAATTTGGCTACACTATTTATTTGATGGCAGGTTTATTGTGCTGGTCACTCTTTTCAGAAATTATAAATCGCTGTACTAATATCTTTATTGAACAAGCAAATTTAATTAAAAAAATGAGCTTTCCGCGGATTACACTTCCTTCAATTGTTGTCGGTTCTTGTCTTTTAAATAATTTGCTACTGCTGTTTTGTATGTTGGTTATTTTTATCTTCATGGGCCAAATGCCAACCTTATCAATGCTTTTGGCGCTACCTTTGGTAACTTTATTAACTATTTTTTTTGCTATTGGGATTGGTTTAATTTTAGGCGTATTAAATGTGTTTATACGCGATATTTCTCAATTAGTGCCAATCGGGTTACAACTTTGGTTTTGGTTCACTCCAATTATTTATCCTGAAAATATCATTCCTGAACAATTTCGCTCCTGGTTAACTTTAAATCCAATCTATAAATTAATCAGAGCCTATCACGACATTTTTGTTTATGGACTTTTTCCAAACCTCACCGACATGGCAGAAACTTTATTAATGAGTCTAAGTCTAATGCTGATTGGCCTTTTAATCTTCCGCCGAGCAAGTCCTGAAATGGTGGATGTTTTATGAGTTTATTGACCGTTTCAAATTTAGGAAAATCCTACAGGACTTATCGTTCAGAATGGCTGCGGTTTGCATCCTGGTTTAATATCCCAACCAGGCCCTGTGAGGAACATTGGATTTTACGTGACATTAATTTTGAAATTCAACCCGGTGAATCCATTGGACTTATCGGGCAAAATGGGGCAGGAAAATCAACCTTATTAAAAATGATTACCGGGACGTTACATCCAACTGAGGGAGTTATTCAGCGTAATGGGCGTATTGCTGCCATCCTTGAATTGGGTATGGGTTTTTCTCCCGAGCGAACTGGACGTCAAAATGCCCGCCATGCGGCCGGCTTAATGGGATTTAGCGCCAATGAAATAGACCATTTAATGCCACAAATTGAACATTTCGCCGAGTTGGGTTCTTATTTCGATGAGCCTTTACGAACCTTTTCAAGCGGCATGCAAATGCGTCTGGCTTTTGCGGTAACGACTTCATCTCGGCCTGATATTTTGATAGTCGATGAGGCTCTCGCTGTTGGCGATAGCTATTTTCAGCATAAATGCATCAATCGCATTAGAGAATTTCAAGCCCTGGGAACTTCCTTATTATTAGTCTCTCACGCCCCCGAAGTAATAAGAGCTCTCTGCCAACGCGCTATCCTGCTTGACAATGGAGCTATTGCAAAAATAGGGGATTCGGCCTCTGTGATGGATTTTTACAGAGCTGGATTGGTATCTAAAATGGGTTTGGAACTTTCAACTCAACCCGAGTTGGTGGAATCCTCTGCGAAAATGGCTGAAAGGGAGTCGAAAGTCGTTTTAGCTTCAAAAACTATTGCAGGCGTCAACATTGAATTAATCGGCGAAGAGGCAATTATTCATACAGGGGATCATCTAAATATTCGTGTAACCGCAACATTTGATGCGGAGTATAATGATCCTCATATCGGAATAGGTATTCGTACCCGACTTGGTTTAATGATTTACGAAGCAAATACCTATTCCTTACAACAGGCTACTCGCCCGGTTAGCGCTGGAGATAAATTAGCAATCAATTTCAAATTTCACTGCCGCCTCGCCCCTGGCACTTATGAAGTTTTGGTAATGATTGCAAATAAAGGATATGGTCGCAGTCAATTTGAACAGGCTTTATTTTATGATCAATCCTTTTTAATATTTGAAGTCGTTGAGGGTGCGGAATTTAGTTGGGCAGGGATTTATGACATTCAGCCCAAATTGGAATTGGAAGAATCCTGATGGTTAAAGCACTCAAAAAAATCGCGATTGATTTAACTCCAATTCTTCCTGGCGGTGAAAATGGCGGTGCAAAATTATTTGTACTGGAACTGATTGGTCAATTGGCCAAATTAGCACCTGAAACTGAATTTATTCTACTTACTCAAGCTGCCTCGCATGAAGAATTACAAGGGCTGGAATCTAAAAACATCAGATGTCTCAAGGTGCTTGATCAGACTTTAAAAAAAGCGCCTTTTTTTAATCTGTTAATTTCGACTCTTCGCAAATTACCCATTATTGGCCGCAAATTAGCTGCTTTAGGGTATCGATTAAATACTCTATTTAAACGAAGGCAGGCTCATTCTTTGTTACAAGAACTTAAGGCTGATTTATTATTTTGTCCTTTTACAGCACCTACTTATTCCGAACCAGGAATTCCGACGGTTTGTACCATTTATGATCTTCAATACAAAACTTATCCGGAATTTTTTAAAGCAGAAGAACTAATTCATCGTGATCAGACCTTTATCGAAGCCTGCCGTCGAGCATCGATGCTGACTGCCATTTCCGATTATTCACGTTTATCTGCAATTAAACATGCTGAACTCAAACCTGAAAAAATCCGCACTATTCATTTACAAATGGCTCGCCGAATAATGCCTGATTCAAAACAGGATGTAGAAATTCTTAAGACCCTTAATCTGACCTCACAACAATATTTGATCTATCCTGCCAATTTTTGGAAACATAAAAATCACGAAATGCTTCTAACGGCCTTTGGGATAGCTTGTCAAAACGGTTTACCTGCAACCATGAAATTGGTTTGTACTGGTGCAGAGGGAGCCAGACAACGATTTTTAGCAGAAGCTGCTGCACAAATGGGGCTTGGCGAGAGGATTCTTTTTCCAGGGTATTTAAGCAACTCAGACTTAACGCTATTAATTTCCAATAGCTTAGCTGTGTTTTTCCCTTCGCTTTATGAAGGCTTTGGATTACCAATTATTGAAGCGATGGCTGCATCCGTACCTGTTGCATGTAGTGATCTTTGTTCGCTTCCTGAAGTTGCAGGTAAGGCCGCATTGTTATTTAATCCTCGAATTCCGACTCAAATTGCTGATGTAATTTTATCTATAAGCACCAATTCCGAGTTAAGAGCCAAACTTATAAAAGCAGGCAATGAGCGGGCAAAACTATTTTCAGATTCCAGTAAAATGGCAAAAGATTATTGGATGCTTTTCGAGCAGGTTTTAGGGTTAGAATCAAACGAAAAAAGAGCGATTGATAGCCAATCTATTGAGTTAATTTCAGAGAAAGAATCCGCATGAAAATAAGCATTATTACACCATCCTATAATCAGGGACAATTCATCGAGCGCACTTTAGAAAGTGTTGCTAAACAAAGCGGCGCTGAAATTGAGCATGTCATTTTTGATGGCGGCTCTAATGATGCTACCGTCGAAATTTTAAAAAAATCGAGCAGTCTAAGTCATTGGGTATCAGAAAAAGATAAAGGCCAAACCGATGCTGTCAACAAAGGGATTTTGGCTACAAGAGGTGAAATTATCGGCTGGTTAAACTCAGATGATATTTATTATCCGGGCGCTATTGCCGCGGTTTTGGAATTTTTTAAAAACAATCCAGAAGTTGATGTAGTTTATGGCATGGCTGATCATATTGATGTCAATGATAAACCTTTTGAGCTTTACCCAACGGAGCCTTGGAATTTCAAACGTTTGAAAGAAGCATGTATTATCTGTCAACCCGCTCTTTTTTTCCGGCGGAAAGTAGCAGAAGAACATGGCTTGCTTGATGAAACTTTAAACTATTGTATGGATTATGAATATTGGTTACGGCTGGGCAAGGCTGGAGTCCGTTTCGGCTATTTAGAAAAAAAATTAGCAGGATCCCGACTTTATGCTGAAAATAAAACACTGGGTGCAAAAGTTAAAGTTCATCGTGAAATTAATAACATGTTTAAAAAGAAATTCGGAAAAGTACCCACCTCCTGGTTGTTTAGCTATGCGCATGCTGTGGTGGAAACTAAAATAGACAGAAATAGAACCCCCCTGCGGTATCTTTCATCAATTTTATTCTCCACAATCCAATACTCTTTTTATTGGAATAAAAATTTATCGCTGGATTTTATGAAAGTAATAATGCGATGGGGTTTGAAAACTTTACTTGGAAATAAGATTCGAGATTGACGTGTTATATCCGTATGTTTACGTTTTTTTGCCTTCGAAACATCCAGATTGGAACCCAGATAAGTCCCAAAAGAAAAAAGCATATCCCGGCAAGAAAACTAGTCGGGAAATAATGAAATCTTACCCAATGTTCTCCTTTTCCGATTATAACCCCCATAATCAAATCATTAACTTTAAATAGCTTAGTCTTCTTTCCATCAACGTACACTTTCCAACCAGGAAAGTAAGATTCGGATAAAACTATAAAGCATCTTACTGTGGGACAAGATATTTTAGTCTTTACATTTCCCGCTTTATATATCGTCTTAATAATTTCCGCTATTCCAAAACCGGGCATAGCTCTAATACGCTCGTCAGTCACAGCAGTATCAAGAAGATTAGCTTCGCTGTAATCAGTATTCCCTCCCCAGCGTATATCAGTGACTGAATAAATCCTCTTTTTCGCTTTAGGATTTTCATAAACAGAAAAACCATCACTAGTGAACAGAGGCTTGTAAACAGAAGGCATGGACATAGCAGCAGATGAGTAAATTTCCACGTTTTCTACATTGATATCTTTTTGCATTCCAATAATTCTAAAATAACTTTCATCAGGAACTATATCTCCTGAGTTAATCAAGGCTGAAAACTCTCTTTTTTTAGTTAATTTGTTTGAAACAAAAGCTATCTTTTGCTCACGGTTATTATAATTTTTCCCATAAAAATCAATGAATAGCTGGCCTTTGATTGCATTTTCTAAACTAAAATTAATTTTATAAAAAGTATTGGGTTGGATCTTTATTTTTTTGCTTAACACATAAATCCCACCTGGTGTTTTATGCATATCTTTGCCATTAAAACGGGTTAATAATTCAAAATGTCCAGTCGGAAACTGATAAGATTTAATTATCTCTTTAGCAAATTTTGTATCTATTGCAATGTATTTTAATCCTAACATTGAGAGAAAATCATTATGAAATTGTAATAGATTTATTAGGATTAGCGGATTTTGTAAGTTAGCCAATGAGGTGGTGCTATTGCTTAAAGAGCTTATAATCCTTTCGTCAAAGCTAACAAATCCGTCCAAGCTTTGCATGTCATAGTTAAAGCTTGCATTATCGGATACAGTAAAAGAATAGTTGTCAGATGAAACTATCATTCTGTCTGTTTGTTGAAGTAAAGACTTCATTTTATTCATCAATTCTATTTGAGGATAATCAAACAATTGATTGTGTCTGAAACTACTGGAAACCGTACAAATATCAATTACACAGAGGAGCCCCAAGCCAAAGAGTAGAACCTTTCTTATTTGCGTGAAGGGCAATAACCAAAGCAGTAGACTGCCTATACCAAAGGTAATAAAGGGTATTGCTAAGCCTGGATTTTTAAAATGATAATATTGCAATAGTGTTTGCAAGGGTTGGTTATTAATTTTTAGACCATCTATTTTTCCTAAACTATCCTGAAAAAAATTGACTCCGGCGATTAATCCATACATAAATACAAAGGTGAGTAATAAGACCATGCCGCCTAATTTCAATATCTTATAAATCTCGGAGAGCATAGTCTGTTTATTTTGGTTTAAGATATAATTAAAAGCATATGAAAACATAACTACTAAGGCCATACTTGAAATGAAATACATGCGGGTATGGAATCGAAAAGCATGCGTTAATGGAAAATTATAGAGTAATTTTGCAACTGGCATAATGTTAACCCCAGAAGCGATGATCAAAGTCAATATCAACAAACAAACCCAGCACTTAATAATATTACTTGTCTTCCAAAATCTCAGCGCATATAGGGCAAAAATAATGGGCACAATCCCCATATACCCCGTGCTCGTAAATGTCTTAAGAAAATAACCTGTCTGCCACCCATATCCATGATCAAAGCCGCCCCATATAAATGGGTGAATAAAACTAAAATTAAACCCAGCGGTGGCGCAGAGTAATCTACAATTAAATTCCAACCTTGCTGGTAGTGCTGAGTAAATGACAATAATTCTAAAGTAGGCAATAATTGTAGAGCTGCAAAAGACACAACTATAAGACTAAAAATAACCATGTCCCATAAAAACAATGGGAGACTTTTTTTAATATTAAGGAATTGATGGGAATATCGCATAGCACTATATATTGCGACCGCAATCGCTGTGTAAAAAGAATCTTGGGTAAAGCCTGCAAAAATTTGTAAGACAAACACCAATCCAGCAAATAACAAAAATTTTTTATGACCTGTAGCAACTCTTTTTTCAATAAAATACATTATCAATGGAAACCAAGTGATCGTATTTAACAACGATATAGAATCGAATTCTTGTATGCGATAAATGGGAGCCAACATCAAAATAGTGCCACCAAAGAATGCAGGTATCCGAGAAAGATTAATGCTGCGAAGATAGAGATAGGTGAACCACCCCGTCAAAGAATAATGAAATAATATTGTGGCGTTATAAGCCCATTTAATAGGAAGAATCAGGTATAAAAGTAACTTGGGAGGGTATAAAACCCCATTAACAATTTCAGCAATAAATGGATGTCCAGCAAGTATATGTTCATTCCATAATAAGGAACTGCCAGAAAGCACCTTTTTCAGGGTTAGCAGATATGCCGGATAAGCAGCTCTCCAATTATCCCCCATTGCCATTAAATTCAATTGAGTAATATCATAGGACAAAACGCAAGGTAAGAATAAGAAAGCTAAAATAATGAAGATATCAGTTTTATATGATTTAGTAGAATACATGGCTTGCTTTCCATCCTGGGGATCTAACTAAGTACCTAAAAAATTCTAACTAAAACAAGTTAAGTGCGCTAAACATCGAGGATGCATCTTATAAAAAAACATACAATCACTGCAACTGCATTTAGAACTTTCTAAAAAGAATACGTTTGAGCCAAAAAATGATAGTCCCTTTTAATTAAAATAAAAAAGTCCCAAAATAAATAACTGCTGAAGTAAAAAGATCATTGATTGAGAATTTTGAAACATTACATGTAATTTAAACTTTTCTTAGAAATCCTAAATAATACTTTGAAAACTTAACTTTATCTGTAAAATAACGCCCAGAATTCTATGCAGAGCTGGTAGTTGAATACACTTATGCCAAATCTATATTAACCATAGTCTGCTTATTTTTTCCCGGATAACATACCTCAAAGGAAGAACATGAAGGTTCATCATATTGGAATATTTTTATTTTTTTTATGGATTGGTTTTAGTATTTTTTTAGGGGAACGTATTCCTGCCAACAATGGTTTAGGTTGGGATGGTTCAGGTTATGCTTCAATAGCACAAAACCTGGATCTTATGTTAAAAAATCATTCGCTCTCAATCTACGTTACTCAAAGAATTTTTCCTTCATTTATAATTTACAGCCTCTCGAAACTTTCTAGTTTTTCGATAACTAACTAAAATGCACCCTTTCTTTTTTCATGTCTTAATGGGGTTATGTTATTAATATCTATATATATTTTAAATTCTTTTGCAAAAAAGTTTAAATGGAATCCTCAGGTAGTAATAATTAGTTTTGCTGGCCTTTTTCTAAATTTCGCCAATTTAAAAATGATTTTTTATTATCCAATATTGACTGATACAACAGCATTTACCCTCAGCTTAGGCATGTTATATTGCTATTTTAATAAAAAAAATTTTGGGCTCTTTGTTTTATCTCTCATCGGGGCTTGGACTTTCCCAACATTATTAGTTGTTGGACTGATTTTATTTTTATTTCCAATTAAAAATAATGAAAAAACACATTCCGAATTAGATTCTACTAAGAATGCCGGGCATTATAATCCAGTTGCCGGATCAATTTTTGCCATTCTCATTACAGGAGCTTGTACATTTATAGCCTACCGGCATCCTTATCCAACAACACTTGGAAATAATTACACAATATTCTGGTGGAGCTCACTTAGTTTGTTTATCTATCTTTTTTTTGCATTTAGATATTTTTCTTTCATTCGTATTAAATCATTTTTAAGAGATATAAAACCTGGGAGATTTTTAATTGTTCTTAGTACATTAATTTTTGTAAGACAAATAATTATTCTAATCAGTGGAAAAGAAGAAGGGGCTTTAAATTCTCTACTTTATTTTAATTATATTTCAAATGGTGCATTAGCATACCCATTGAATTTTATTATAAGCCATACTCTTTATTATGGCGCAGCGGTTGCCTTATTCATTTATTACTGGAAGGACATAGCAGAGTACATTTATTTGAAAGGACCAGGCCTATTATTCGTGACCGCTTTATACATAATATTATCTATCGGCTCAGAATCAAGACAGCTCATTAATTTTCTGCCCTTTATTGTTGTTTTAGTTGCGGAAATTCTAAATAAAAAATCGATAAATTGGAATTTTGTAATCTTTTTTACTTCATTAAATTTGGTCGTCTCAAGATTTTGGCTACCGCTAAATCATGGTGATTGGCCTATTCTAGAAACCTCACCCCCGCAATTAACCCTAGAATTTCCATTACAGTGGTATTTTATGAATCAGGGGCCCTGGGTTTCACCTCAAATGTATTGGATAATTGCTTCGATTGCTATATTCATATTTTCGTGTATTTATATCGCACTTAAACAGAAAAAATTAATACAATAAACACCGAGTAGAGCCAATATTGTCTTTAACAGTAAATTTTTTGGATTATTAATAAATAAGCTAGTGCTGTGCTTTGAGACAATTTTGCAGCTGAATTAATTTTTATGAGGTATACAGTTATGCGCTAACTATACACTTCGTAATAAAAATCAAGGGCAACTGATGCAGCAAATCAATAATTTATCGGCGCGTATGGCCCAGCACCAAGAACTCATTACGGCGGCTGCAAATCGAGTAATAGCTAGTGGTTGGTGGGTTCTGGGTCCCGAATGCAAGCACTTTGAGCAGTCATTTTCTTCCTATATCGGGGCTAACCATTGTATTGGAGTGGCCAATGGTACCGATGCAATCGAACTCGCTTTAAAAGCCTTAAACCTAAATCCTGGCGATAAGGTAGCTACTGTGGCAAATGCGGGCATGTATACGACTTCTGCTTTATTGACGATTAGTGCTGGTCCAATTTTTATGGATGTAGATCCTGAAACTTTTTGCGTAAGCCTAGCGGAAGTTAAGCGTGCTGTAGAGCATGGCGTTAAAGTTGTGGTAGTTACCCACCTTTACGGGCAAGCAGTTCCTGAAATAGTTCAAATTGCACAATATTGCGCTGAGAATGATATTTGCTTAATTGAAGATTGTGCACAAGCGCATGGTGCTGAAGTGAATGGTAGGCGTGTAGGATCTTTTGGTATTGCTGCAACTTTTAGTTTTTATCCAACTAAAAACCTTGGAGCTTTGGGCGATGGCGGTGCCGTAGTAACTAATTCTGATAAAATTGCCGAACAGATTAAAATGCTTAGGCAATATGGCTGGACCTCAAAATATAAGGTAGAGCTCGCTGGCGCACGTAATAGCCGACTTGATGAGATACAGGCTGCTATTCTTTCTGAATTTCTTCCTCTTCTCAACCAATCAAATCAGAGGCGAAGAGAAATTGCTGCCCGTTACAGCCAATATATCAGTCATCCACATATAAAAGTCCCGGCTAAAGGCGGTTTGGATTATGTAGCTCATCTCTATGTAATCCTAACCTCCAGACGTGATGATCTTCGTAAGCATTTACAGACTTCTGATATTGCCTCAGATGTGCATTATCCAATTCCTGATTATCGCCAGCCTATTATCAAGGAGCGTTTTGCTAATGTTTATCTACCCAATACTGAAAAGTTAGCTAGCAAAATTTTAACTCTGCCCTGTTATCCAGAATTGACTGATACTGAAGTCGACCTGGTTATTGAAGCGCTTAATGGTTGGCAGCTATGAAGTATTCCGTCGTAATTCCCGTCTATAAAAACGAGGCCTCGATCCCTAGTTTGATTGATACTTTAAAAGACATGAACCAGGAACTTGATAGTCATATGGAAATCGTTTTTGTAGTCGATGGTAGTCCGGATAATTCTTATTCTCTCCTGCTTAATGCCTTGAGTAATTTAGGATTTCCAGCCCAGCTTTTGGCTCATTCTAGAAATTTTGGCTCATTTCCAGCAATTCGAAGCGGTTTGAAAGCGGCTCGCGGAAAATTTTTTGGAGTAATGGCTGCGGATATGCAGGAACCTCCAGAATTATTAATCGCTTTTTTCAAGGCGCTTGCAAATGATGAATGCGATGTTGTCATTGGAACAAGAAGCGGACGTAATGATCCTTTGATGACACGGTTTACTTCAAAAATATTTTGGGGTCTATACCGACGTCTTGTTGTGCAGGACATGCCCGCCGGGGGTGTGGATATTTTCGGCTGCAATCGTCAATTTCGTGATCAGTTATTACAGTTGGAAGAATCCCGATCTTCCTTAATTGCACTTATATTCTGGCTAGGGTTTCGACGTAAATTTATAAGTTATGAAAGAATAGAAAGGCAACAAGGCAAATCGGCCTGGACGCTACGAAAAAAAATCGATTACATGATGGATAGCATTTTTGCTTTTACTGATTATCCTATTCGTTTATTGATAAGAATTGGAGCTATTGGCTCTTTCCTTGCAATTGCTTTCGGAGTAATTATCATAATTGGACGTTTGGCAGGAATTATCAACGTTCCTGGTTATGCAGCCACTACACTTGCCGTTTTACTACTAGGTGCCTTAAATCTCTTCGGCTTGGGGTTAATAGGGACTTACACCTGGCGTGGTTATGAAAATAGCAAACAGCGCCCTCAGGCCATAATTGCTAAATGCCATCAAAATGAATGGGGTAATTAAATTGAACAGTTTTCCTTATATCCATGAAACAGCCGACGTAAAATCTCATACCATCGGAAAAGGTACTAATATCTGGCAGTTTGTAGTTATATTGCCCAAGGCTAAAATTGGAGAAGAGGTTAATATTTGTTCGCATTGTTTCATCGAAAATGACGTAATCATCGGGGATCGCGTTACCATTAAAGCAGGCGTTCAGCTTTGGGATGGTATTCGGGTTGAGGACGATGTATTTATTGGACCGAATGTAAGTTTCACTAATGATAAACTTCCTCGCTCTAAAAATTACCCGCAAAAATTTTTGGAAACCTTTATTGAAAAAGGCGCTTCAATTGGTGCGGGGGCAGTTATATTGCCTGGTTTAAGAATCGGAACTGGTGCAATGATTGGAGCAGGCGCTATAGTGGCTAAATCGGTCCCGCCTTACGCAATTGTTAGGAGCCCCTCTGCGGAAATTAAAGGCTATGTAGAATCTAAATCTTCTTTTCAAGAGCATGAAAAACCTGCGAAAGTTAATAACAATTCTTTAGGTGTTAGCGAAGTGACGCTGCATATTTTCAAAAGAATTACTGATCATCGTGGGGAGTTATGTGTGGGCGAGTTTATGCGCGACATACCTTTTATTCCCAAGCGCTTTTTTTTCATTTTTAATGTTCCGGAAGGCAAAATAAGAGGCGAGCATGCTCACTATAAATGTGAGCAGTTTCTAATCTGTGTTAAAGGTAGCTGCAATTTAGTTGTTGATAATGGTACATCCAGAGCAGAAATTAGCTTAGCCTCGACGGATAAAGGTGTATATATACCACCTTATATTTGGGGAACACTTTATCAGTATTCTTCAGATGCTGTTTTATTGGTTTTTACTTCCGACTACTATGAAGCATCTGATTACATACTTGATTATCAGGAATTTTGTGCTTTAAGCCAGCAGCGAGCTGTAAATAAATGAATTTAGTTTTAAAAAAATTACATGTTGAAAATAGTCCCTTCATATGTTTATCTTTGATTCTTCCATCTCTTTTAATAATATTTGCGCTCTGGCTGCCCTTTGGCTTTAGTCTAACTGGATTGATTGAAGAATGGGGAATCCTGGGAGCCTTTACTACCAATGGACTTTTTTTTATAGCGGACGTACACAGTCCAATGCCAGCCCATGCGTTCCGGCCGTTAACCATATTACCGCATGCTCTTGCGTATTTTATGGATCCGGACTCGTTTATCTACTGGCACCTGTTACTTATTCTATCTCTACTTTTGAAAGGCATAGCAACCAGTTATCTCATTTGGCAAGCAACAAGCTCGCAACGTTGGGCTATGCTTGCAGGCCTTTTAGTACTTCTATATCCCGCCGATACCATGCAATTATCATTTCGTGGCCTTCATATTAATCTTGCTCTGTCACTCTTTCTTACCTCGAGCTCTTTATTGATAGCTGCATTTATCAGTGATAAACCAAAATTTATTTACTTTTATGGATTTATGTCGGCTATTGTGTTGAGTGCCTCACTGACTATGTACGAAACCACTTTAGCTTTAATTCTCCTTCCTTTTCTTTTGATCTATGTAAGGATTGGAAGGCGAGCCAGTATCTCTCTTTTTTTTAAAAAGAAGGCCCCAATAATTATTTGGCTAATTTGCCTACTAATTTATTTTTCTTACATTATATTTACTTCAGCACATATTCAGGAAAGTTACCAAGAATCTTTGATTTCAAAAGATCCGATTAAAACCCTGCATTACACTTACTCAAGTCTTTTTAATCCCGGCCTAATTCGTAGTTTATTAGGAGGATGGTTTGATGCCCTTCGCATTTTTCAAAAGGAGATAGGTTTTTTTGGATATCTATATCTATTGGGTATAACTCTTTTTATTTTTGCAGTTTCAATTCACTTTTTAAAAAATGATAAGAAAATAAAATGGAATAATAACTCAGCGCTAATATTAAGACTTGCACTAGTTGGATTACTACTGGCTATATCGGGATATATTCCCTATCTGTTTTCCCCTGCACACGTCGGGATAAGCCAACGTACCTACCTTTTTGCAACTGTCGGTTCAGTATTTTTCTGGATTGCAATTCTTATGACGATTGATCAATGGATAAGTCGCATTGCTGATTTATCTGCTTTTCTACTGGTTTTAATTGGATTTAGCTTCCAGCTTTTTCAATTTCATCATTATGTTCAAATTTCCGAAACTCAACGTACCTTGCTTAGAAACATCATTAATAATTTTGACGGAAATTTAGAAAATAAAACATTAATTTTATTCGATGGCACCAATCAACTTATGCACACCTGGATGTTCCCTCAGGGTTCACTACAAAATGCATTAACTTATTTCTATGGTCATAGAATTAATTCCATTGAAATTTGTCAATCGCCGGGGAATGGATGGAAGTCGGTTGAAAACAGTTTGGTTCGTACAGGCAAATGCATTGAAGATGAAAAGGAATGGATATTTCGAGCACCATCGCCAGTTAACTATTCAAATGGCTTTTCTCTTCCATTAGTTCCTGATAAACGAGTTTTAAAAGAAAAAGCAATTGTTCTTAGAATCCAATCTGATGGTTTAATTTTCCCCAAGCCAATCTTGGATAGCCAAAATTTAAATCAAACTAAACGTTACCAAAACATCTTATCAAACCCGGCCTGGGCTGAACATTTCAAAAAATTATGGGCTTCCAACTCTGATGAAAAATATAAATGGAGCTTTGGAAAATGGTGGAGTTTGGATTTGCCAATTTCTGGATCTGGTTGGCGCGAGGCTAACTGGACCTTAGGAAAATTTTTTCATCATGCGGCAGCATGGAAATCTGGTGAGGATGCAGCGCTTCTTTTTGATCTTAAACCACAAAAGGGTAACTATTTTTTAAAAGGCAAATTCGAAGTTATACTTAATGAATCTATTTATAAAAGCATTGAGCTTCGGTTAAATCAACATATAATCCCTTTCCACTGGCTTGATAATGGTGAGTTTGCTGCGGAAGTGCCTTTAAACCTAATTTTAACAGGATCGAATTCCCTAGCCATCCATTCACTAACTGACCCTTCTTACTATGGTTTGTCATTAAGTTTGGAATGGTTTGAATTAGCTCCCGCATAATTTTCAAAAAGGAATCTTAGATGATTTTGGTTACAGGTGGATTTGGTTTTATTGGCTCCAACTTTATTTTGGGCTGGCTGGCTTCAAATGATGAGCCGGTGATAAATTTAGATTTATTAACCTATGCAGGAAATCTGCAAAATCTTCAAATTTTAAAATCAGATAGTCGTCATACTTTTATCCAAGGTAATATTTGCGATAAAAAGCTACTTGGAGAATTGCTTAACCAATATACACCAAGAGCTATTATTAACTTTGCAGCCGAAACTCATGTTGATCGCTCAATTCATCACCCAGAAAATTTTATTAATACTAATATTGAAGGCACTTTTTCTCTACTAGAGGCCGTTCGAAATTATTGGTTGAAACTCAGTGAGAAAAATAAAGTCAATTTTCGATTTTTACAGGTCTCGACTGACGAGGTATATGGTTCATTAGACCCTAACGATCCTCCCTTTAATGAAAAGACAAATTATGCACCAAATAGTCCTTATTCAGCTTCAAAGGCTGCTGCTGATCATTTAGTTCGTGCCTGGCATCATACATATAGATTACCTGTCCTCACCACAAATTGTTCTAATAATTATGGCCCCTTTCAATTTCCTGAAAAATTAATTCCTTTAGTTATTACAAATGCTTTGGCAAATAAGCCCATACCCATCTATGGCAATGGTCAACAGATACGTGATTGGTTATTTGTTGGAGACCATTGCAAGGCAATAGTTGAGGTATTAAATCGTGGAGAACCTGGAGCCACTTATACTATTGGCGGGGGAAATGAGAAAACCAATTTGTATATAGTGACTACAATTTGCAAAATCCTCGATGAACTGTGTCCAGATACGGCAGGATCTTATGAGCGTTTGATTACATTTGTAAAAGATAGGCCAGGTCATGATCAACGCTATGCGATAGACGCAAGTAAAATTAAGCAGGATTTAGGGTGGCGACCTTTGGAGAGTTTTGAAACCGGAATCCGTAAAACTATTTCCTGGTATTTAGAAAACGAATCCTGGTTGGCTAACATTAAAACAGGACAATATCAAGAATGGATAGCCAAGCAATATTCTCATGAAGTTTTGGACTAATAATTAGAAAGGACCGTAGGTATGAAAAGAAAGGGCATAATCCTGGCAGGTGGTTTCGGTACTCGTCTCTATCCCGCAACAACTTCTATTTCAAAACAGCTCTTGCCTATATTTGACAAGCCAATGATTTACTACCCTTTAACCACTTTAATGCTCGCTGGCATTAAAGATATTTTGATTATTTCAACACGACGAGACATTCCACATTTTCAAGAGTTGATGAAAGATGGTTCCCAATGGGGACTTAACCTTGAATATGCAATTCAAGATTATCCTGAGGGCTTGGCTCAGGCCTTTATTATTGGCGAAAACTTTCTAAAAGGCTCTCCCTCAGTTTTAATCCTGGGCGATAATATTTTTTATGGACATAACCTGAAAGCGCTATTACAACAGGCTTCAATTCAGGAAGGTGCCTCTGTCTTTGCCTACCGGGTTAATGATCCAGAGCGCTACGGTGTAGTTAAATTTGATAAAACCGGAAAAGCTCTGCTTATCGAAGAGAAACCGATAAATCCCCAATCCCATTATGCAGTTACTGGTTTGTATTTCTACGATGCGGACGTGGTTGGCATAGCAAAATCAATTAAAAAATCACCACGCGGGGAGCTGGAGATCACTGATATTAATCAAACCTATTTGCAGGCCGGCATGTTAAATGTGCAAATTCTGGGGCGAGGATATGCCTGGTTAGATACAGGGACACATGAATCGATGTTAGAAGCCTCCCATTTTATTTCAACTATTGAACGTCGACAGGGTTTCAAAGTTGCCTGCCCTGAGGAAATTGCATGGCGTCAAAATTGGATTAATGATGAGCAGTTAGAACAATTAGGTTTTATGCTTAATAAATCATCATATGGCCAATATTTATTAGACTTGATAAAGGATTCCGGTTTTAGTTCCGACTGCTAATAGGTGAATGCTACTAGCGGGAAATCTCTATCGCTGTTTTTTGGCCATATTTTGTGTTAATACCATTCAAAATTAAAGAAGACAAGATACCTGCGAGCAATCCCCAGCATGCAGCCCCAATACCAAAAAATGTAAAACCTGAGGCTGATACAAGAATAGTAATCAAGGCTGGCTCTCGTTGAGAATCCTCTTCCAATGCGCTTTTTAAACTGCTGCCAAGGGTTCCTATTAGCGCTAATCCAGCGATTCCAAAAAGCAATTCTTTGGGAAAAGCAAAAAATAAAGAGACAATTGCTGCACCAAATATTCCAATAACCAGCCAGCAAAGTCCTGCAAAAACGGTTGATTTAAAACGGCTGCCTGGATTCGGTTCAATTTCTTTAGAGGCGCAAATAGCCGCTGTGAGTGCCGTTAAACTGATGGAGTAACAACCAAAAGGCGCAAACAAAAGATTGACTAGGCCTATCCAGCTTAATAGAGGGGTAATTGGTGGTCTAAAACCAGATGCATTCAAAACCGCAATTCCTGGCATATTTTGTGAAGTCATGGTCACAATAAACAAAGGCAGACCAACGCTTATTAATATTGGTAATGAGAAAACAGGGTAGGTAAATAGGGGTAGAGTAAGATTAAAATTAACATTTTCTAAAAGAAATAAGCCTTGCACTTTCGTGATACACACTCCCACTAATAAAACCAATATAATGACATAGCGCGGAAAATAACGTTTACCAAGTAGATAAGCAAATAACATAGCTCCTACTAACAATACTTGATCTTGCATAGCCTTAAAAATATCTAACCCAAAATGCAGCAAAATACCTGCTAACATTGCAGAGGTAAGCGCGGGTGGGATGCGCATCATGATTTTTTCGAAAAAGCCGCTAGCGCCAGCAACAATGGTTAAAAATGCTGCGAAAATAAAGGCACCTATAGCCTCCGGCATTGTTACCCCAGATAGACTAACTATTAAAAGAGCGGCTCCTGGCGTGGACCATCCGATTAAAATAGGCATGCGATAATACAAGGAGAGGCCAATACAAACAGCCCCAATACTGAGTCCGAGTGCAAAAAGCCATGAACTAACTTCGGCGGGTGTTGCCCCGGCTGTAGAGGCTGCCTGAAAAACAAGTACCGCTGAACTTGTAAAGCCAATCAATACGGCAATAAAACCTGCTGTTATATTCGCGATTGAAAAAGGGTTACGCATAGAATCACCTAAAGAGATTAAATAAGATCCAAGCACCAGCTTTCAAAGGCTGGTTTTCAAGCGCGAAAATACCCTTTTACTTTAAGGTGTGCAAGTATTGTCAATTAATTTGGTAAGGAGAGAGTAAATTGACATGTCTTTACCTAACAGATTAAAATGACCTGTTTTTTGTCAATAGCATGGTGTCGGCGCCCAAATACATACCTGGATAATAATGAATAAAATACAAAGAGAAAGGGCAAATATCAGCGTCGCATTTTCCTCAGGATTAAACAGATTGCAAAGCAAAGAAATGATTGATGATTCTGACTCTGCACAATATTCCACTTCAAGCTCTTTTATAAAAAAATTTTTGCGATCAATTGTCCGAAAGGGGTATCACCTTGTCAAACCTGTTCTTAATCCTATAGCTTTAAGAGCCAGGCATTATTTGCTCGCTGAGTTGAATGAGGAAATTGTTCAATTACAAAAAGAGCAGCAAGCTTCACTCGATAAACTTGCCCTTATTCAATCTCAAATTAAGGCTAGCTCTACACCAATCATCATTCCCTGCGGTCAAGACGAAGTGCTTATTGAAACTGAATCTGGATTTATCCTTTGCTCGACCTCGGATAAAGCCAAGCTGGGGTCTTTAATTAGCAGAAATAAAAATGGTACTCGCCATTTTATTCAGCACTTTTTAAATCCGCATAATATTTTTATTGATGTAGGTGCAAATTTAGGCGTTTATACGTTGGCAGCTGCCAAAGCCTTGGAGGGAAAGGGAAAAATTTTTGCTTTTGAGACTTTGCTTACTACCAAAGAAATGCTGGACAAATCGGTTCAAGTAAACGGTTACACTAATATTATTCAAATTCACCAAGCCGCGGATTACAGGCTAGCCGAGGTAATTCCCACAAAGCAACGAGTGGACCTTATAAAAATTAATGCTCAAGGTGGCGAACTTGAAGTTCTGGAAAGCGCTAAATCCATTATTAGGGAAAATCCAAGTATTGGGCTTATCGTTAAATTTAAACCCCACCATCTAAAATACGCGAACCAGACGATCGAAAAATGGTTTAAAGCCTTTTCTGATTTAGAACTCAGTTTTAAGGTCATTAATAATTCAACAGGAAAGCTTGAAGAGCGATCGCTTAAACAATTAGAGGCTATTTGTTCAATTGATATTTTTTTCGCTCACCAGAATTCATCAGCATGGAAGAAAGCCGCATTATGAAAAAAGGTATTGTAATAGTTGGAGCAGGTGGGCATGCCAAGGTCTGCATTGAATTATTGCAGGCAATGGGCGAGGAAATAAGTTATTGCATTGGTAATGAAAATAGTCCAAAAGAATGCCTTTGCATTCCGGTTTTACAAGGCGATGAAAATATCCAAACTTTATATAAAGAAGGCTATTCACGAATATTTATCGCTATTGGCTCAAACGTTCTAAGAGAACGTCTTGCCCAAATAGCTGTAAAAGAGGGTTATCAATTAGTAAACGCAGTGAGCCCCCAATCCATCATTTCACCATCTGCTAATTTAGGCTCAGGCGTCGCTATTATGGCCGGTGTTGTAATTAATGCTCAAACACTGATAGAAGATTTGGCTATTATCAATACCGGAGCCACGGTCGATCATGATTGTCGAATTGGCAAAGCAGCTCATATTGCTCCACAATGCGCTCTTGCTGGCAATGTAAAAATTGGCTCCCAAAGTTTTCTTGGAATAGGTACTAAAGTTATCCCTGATATAGATATTGGCGAAAACGTAATGGTTGGTGCTGGCGCTGTAGTTATTTCTAATATTAAAAGCGATGCGACTGCTGTCGGCGTTCCCGCTCGCATTATTAAATCTGTCTAAAGGAATATCATGAAACGAATATTTATTGCCCAGCCTAAATTGGCAGGGAATGAACGTGAATACGTACTTGATTGTATCGATAGTAATTGGATTTCATCCATCGGCAAATATATAGGGGCCTTCGAAGAAACCTTTGCCAAGTTTTGTGGTGTAAAACATGCCATTGCCACTAATAACGGTACTACAGCCTTACATTTAGCCTTAGTTGCTCTGGATCTAAAACCTGGCGATGAAGTGATTGTGCCAACGGTTACCTATATTGCAACAGCAAACGCAGTTCGCTATTGCGGAGCTACCCCAGTTTTAGTTGATGTTTGTGCAGACACCATGAATATTAACCCTGATGAAATTGAAAAGAAGATCAATTCCAAAACCAAAGGCATCATACCTGTACATTTATATGGTCATCCAGCAGATATGGAGGCCATCAATGCCTTGGCAAAAAAACACAATTTATGGGTTGTTGAAGATGCAGCAGAAGCTCATGGCGCAGAAGTTCTTGGACAAAAAGTAGGCGGTTTGGGAACCTGTGCAACTTTTAGCTTTTTTGGAAACAAGATTATTACTACGGGCGAAGGCGGCATGGTCACCACAAACGATGATGCGCTAGCAGAGAAATTAAGATTGTTTCGCGGCCAGGGCATGGATCCCACAAGACGTTACTGGTTTCCGGTTATCGGTTACAACTATCGCATGACCAATATCGCAGCAGCAATTGGCGTTGCGCAAATGGAAACAATTGATAACGCATTAGCCAGCCGAGCTCTATTGGCAAAATGGTATAACGAAGCCTTGGCCAAATTTGAAGACTTAATCGTTTTGCCAATAGAACTTCCCTGGGCCAAACATGTTTTCTGGATGTATACCATTTTCCTACGTGAAGGTGATGAATCAAGACGGGAAAAAGTTAGGCAATTTATGGATGAAATGGGCATTGAAACCAGGCCTGTATTCTATCCAATGCACATACTTCCGCCCTATGCTGAAGATGCAGCTTATCCTATAGCCGATCTTTGGGCGCAGCGGGGAATTAACCTTCCTGCTCATCAAGATTTAACTCAAAATGATGTGAAACGCATTGTAGAAACGCTAATAACTGCATTGAGATAAGAATGAAAATCGCGCTCTGCTCCTCTTATGTCCCCTTTATCAATGGCGGCGCCAGAAATATCGTTGACTGGTTAGAACCTATTTTAAAAAAAGAGGGTCATCAGGTTGAACGCATTTATTTGCCACAGGTGGATGCGGCAGCGCTTTTGTTCCAGCAAAAAATGGCCTATCGCTGGGTTGATTTGGAATCTGCTGATCGAATAATTTGTTTTCGCCCACCAGCCCATTACATTCCTCATCCCCATAAAATTTTATGGTTTATTCATCATATCCGTGTTTTTTATGATCTCTGGGACAGTCCTTACC
Organism: Tatlockia sp.; assembly: GCA_013697955.1. Classification (GTDB taxonomy): domain Bacteria; phylum Pseudomonadota; class Gammaproteobacteria; order Legionellales; family Legionellaceae; genus Tatlockia. Next base: position 49,479 of record JACCVV010000063.1, read on the forward strand.
GCGGTTTTCCAGATGATCTGAAACATAGAGGTATTCGCGATGCGCTTCATCAATCGGATAGTGAAGCCTTGAAGGAAGCAAAAACAATTTTCACCAATTCCGCAGTCGTTTCGAAACGATTAAAAGATTTTAATCATATTGACAGTGAAATCTTATATCCGCCTGTGTTTGAACCCGAGCGATTTCATTGTAAGGGCTATAATGACGAAGTGGTTTATATTTGCCGTCTGGAACATCATAAACGCCAGCATCTCCTGGTTGAAGCAATGCAATATACGCAAACCTCAGTTCGCTTACGCTTGTGCGGAACAAGTACCAATCCTGAGTATTCAGAAGAATTAACTAATCGCATTGATGAATACAATTTAAATGAGCGAGTAACTCTTGATAACCGCTGGATTAGCGAGGAAGAAAAAGTAGAACTATTATCTAATTGTTTGGCTGCAATTTATTTACCAATTGATGAAGATTCCTACGGTTATCCTAGCATTGAAGCAAGCCTCTCATCGAAAGCAGTCTTGACAACTGTAGACTCAGGCGGTGTTCTTGAACTCATTGAAGACGGATTAAATGGTTTTGTCAGCGAACCTTCTCCTGAAGCCTTGGCAGAAGCCCTTGATAAATTATATAGGGATCAGAAAAATACCCAACAAATGGGATTATCTGCTCGCTCACGTTTAAATGACTTAAATATTTGCTGGTCGCATGTTGTTAAAAGGTTACTCGCATGAAAGTTCTAATTGTTAATAACATGACTCCTTTTGTTTGGGGAGGCGCTGAAGAACTAGCCACCCACTTACAAAAAAATTTAATCATTGCTGGATATGAGGCAGAAGTTTTGCGTATTCCCTTTCAATGGGAACCAGCAACACGCATACCCTCGCAGATGCTTATGGCGCGTGCTTTTGAACTGGATAATGTTGATCGAGTCATTGCATTAAAGTTTCCAGCTTATTTAATACGTCATCCGCACAAAACCTTTTGGCTTTTGCATCAGTATCGCCAGGCTTATGATTTATTTGATGCAGGCCAGACTAATATTCCTTTTGATGAAACTGGGGAAAGATTGCGAGCCCTGATTAAAGCCGCTGACAACGAAAGTTTCGCAGAATCAAAAAAGATTTTTACTAATTCCGAGGTAACCCGAAAACGGCTTCTGCACTATAACGGCTTTAATGCCCAAGTTCTGCATCCCCCCGTGAATGATCCGGAGCTGTTTTCAAATGCTAAAGATGGCGATTATATTTTTGCAGGCGGCAGAATAAATTCAATGAAACGGCAACATTTATTACTGGAAGCAATGAGCAAAACAAACTCTCAGGTAAAACTGCTTATTGCTGGACCTCCAGATAGTGAATCCGATGCCAATCAGCTCATTGAAATGGTTGAGCGTTTTGGATTAAAGGATAGAGTGAAGCTCGATATGTGTTTCCTGCCGCGGGCAACCTACGCAAACTATGTTAATAATTCTCTGGCCGTGGCCTATCTACCCTATGACGAAGACTCTTTAGGCTATGTTGCTATGGAAGCTGCACTGGCTGCGAAACCTTTACTTAGTACTAGGGATAGTGGAGGCATTCTCGGCTTAGCCATAAATGAAGAAACCGGATGGGTTGCAGAAGCAAACCCAGCCTCTTTAGCAGAAGCAATGAATGCCGTATGGAAAAATCCTGCTTGCACAAAAAATTTTGGTGCTGCTTTGAAAGAGCACTGGCTTAGCCTCGGTGTGAACTGGCCGCAAACAGTGGAGACTTTACTGCAATGAAACTGATGATCTTCACGCCGGTTATAAAAACCTCTGCTATTGCACGCATGGCGAGTTTAGTTATCGAAAAATTAATAGCTTTAGGCCATGAAGTAATTGTTGTTCGCAGTGAAAATGAGCGCTTTCACAATCAAGCTATGCACAATTTTGGAGTTGAACCCATCTCATGGAACGACTCCGCCCAAATTAATACCCTTGCAAGCACTGTTGATCAAATCATTTATCAAATAGGCGACAACTTCGATTTCCATCAGGGTTGTATACTCTGGCTTGAGCAATTATCAGGCGTCGTCTGCCTGCATGATTTTTATCTCGGCAATTTGTTTTATCTTTGGGGACAAACTAACCGCCTGAAAGCCCGTTCTATTCTCAAAACCTGGTATGGCCCTGATGCGGCCAAGCAATTTTTTACTTATAAAACTAGCGAAACGTTAATTGCAGGAACGCATGAAAAATACCCAATGACTGAATGGATTTGCTCAATGGCTGATGCTGTAGTGACGCATAGTAATTGGGGAATTGGAAGGGTGTTGGATTCTTGTCCCGGCCCAATTCGTGTCGTACCGCTTGCCTATGATGCGCCCCAAGCGAAGACTGTTGAATACAAACCCATTAAAGAGAGATTACAGATTTTAACTGTTGGTAATGTAAATAAAAACAAGCGAGTAGAATCGGTCATTAAAGCAATTGGTAAAAACCGTGAGCTGCGTAAAAAAACTATCTATCAACTTGCCGGATCGATAACTCCGGATATGAAATCTAATTTAATTAAATTAGCCAAAAAACAAAAAGTAAATCTTATTATTTTGGGCGAGGTTTCGGATACTGTTTTAGTAGAGGCAATTAATCAAGCGGATATTATAACTTGTTTTCGTTGGCCAGCCCTTGAAGCTGCATCCGCATCAACTATAGAAGCCTTGCTCTATGGTAAACCCACGATGGTTACCGATACGGGTTTTTATAGCGAGATTCCAGATAATTACACAATTAAAATCAATCCCAAAAATGAAGTCGTTGAAATTGAAGTGACTTTGGAGGAATTTATTAACGATCCGCAAAAATTTTATCATTTATATAAAGAAGTTCAGGTTTGGGCGAGAGCACAATTTTCAGCTAATAATTATGCTTTAAAGCTTATAGAAACTATTTCAACTGCGTCAAAAACTAGCGTGGTTATTGATGCCATTGATTACTTCAGCAAAATAATAAGTAACTGGGGATGTCAGCGTGAATTGTTAGGAAAAGAATTCATTCTTCCCCCTTTGAACGTTTTGAGCGAGATTTGATTTTCGAATGAAAAGCCAGTCTCTAAATCAATTTCTTAAAATATCATTAAGAGTATTAACAATCATTTCCTGATTAGCTGGCGTAAGACCGACCCATAAGGGCAATCTAATGATTCTTTCAGAAAGCGAATCAGTAAGTGTCATATTTCCATAAATTTTGCCGAAACGCTTGCCTGCTTTGGATGAATGCAAGGGCACATAATGAGAGGTGGCAAAAATTCCCTTTTCTTTTAGCTTATTCAAAATTAAATTGCGATCAAATTCGGGAGCCAGGAGAACGTAGTACATATGGGCATTGTGATTGCAATTGATAGGTACGATCGGTCGTCTCAAGACTTTTGACTTTTCGATGGGCTCCAGAAGTTGGTTATAATAATTCCAGATTGATAAACGTTGATCGGTTATGTATTGCGCATTCTCAAGCTGAGCGAAAAGAAATGCTGCAATCATATCGCTAGGAAGAAATGAGGAGCCAACATCTTGCCAAGTATATTTATCGACTTCGCCTCTTAGAAATACACTTCGATTAGTTCCCTTTTCCCTGATTATTTCGGCTCGATGGGCCAAGTCGGAATTATTGACTAAAAGCGCTCCGCCTTCTCCTGAAATAATATTTTTTGTGTCGTGGAAACTGTAAGCCCCTAAATCACCAATGCTTCCTAAAGGTTTATTCTGATAACATGCCATAACACCCTGAGCTGCATCCTCAATTATTTTAAGATTATATCGCCTGGCGATATCCTGAATCGTCTCCATTTCGCATGCAATACCTGCATAATGAACAGGAACTATCGCTACGGTTTTGTCGCTAATCGCCTCTTCAATAAGACGCTCATCGATATTGAGAGTATCTTCACGTATATCTATAAAAACCGGTTTTCCACCTTGTAGTACAAAGGCATTAGCTGTTGAAACAAAAGTGTAGGAAGGCATAATTATTTCATCGCCAGGTTTGATATCCAGTAATAAAGCAGCCATTTCTAGGGCAGCAGTACAAGAATGAGTCAAAAGTGCCTTGGAACAATGGGCTTGCTCCTTTAACCAGCTATGACAGCGTTCGGTAAAAAGGCCATCACCGGAAAGCTTATTATTAAGATGAGATTCCTCGATGTATTGCAGTTCTTTACCTGTTTTATAGGGACGATTAAAGGGAATGCTAGTCATTTTTATCCTTTAAGGGCTTCCAAGCAGCCTTTTTTTTATAAAATATATTTTTTGCATGGTTAACTAAAGTTGGAATAGTACTCCTTTTGAGGAGTTCGTCCAATTATAAGATTTACTTTTCAAAAAAATCATTATTAAAATTTTTAGATTTAACTCTAAATTTTACTTACCTCTATTTTGCTAGCTGGCTCATTAACTTTTATGGTAAAGTACAACTTTTTTTTCAACTTATTATAAATATAGGGAAATTCATGAATTATCCCAGTAGAAGATTGGCTTATCCATCACTACTATCCAGAAATAAGGAGATATTTTTTGGATTTTTTATCATATTTATCATTAGTGCTTTTGTATTCTATTTTACTTTTCAGTTTGCAATCTGGCGAGATATTAAACTAACAACGGGTTTAAGTGATGTCCCCTCGCATACTCAAGCCGTTTTAGACGCGGCTTATAGCCACCAATTCCCCGCTTATTCCCTTTGGTATAGATTTATCTATTTAATTAGCGGTTTTTCGAAACAATATAATTACATTGCTTATGTATCAATTTTCATGCTTGGATTATTAACAGCAGTTAAATATTTAATTTCATATTCTATTATGCAAAAAACTACCCATATACATAGCCAAAATGGTGCTGTAATTTGTTTTTCCTTGATTTTTATTATGCCAATATTGAGCTATTACAATTGTGAAGGCTTGGCAGTTTGTCTGAATAACTACCACGTTGTGATTGGGAATATTACTCCTAATCAATGGCATAATTCGACGCTAATTTTAGCTAATCCTTTTAATCTAGTTTTGTTTTATTATTCGATAAAAAACATTAAATCAGATAGATTTTATGTTTTTATAATTATGGGAACTTTAAGTTCTTTAAGCATTTTATGTAAACCTAATTATTCATTAGCATATTTGCCTATTCTTTGTCTTGCCATATTGATTCTAAATATAAAGCCTCGCCAATATTTTCGCACTTTTATTAAATGTAGTCTGGTCGCGCTTCCCTCAATCTTTTTTCTGCTATATCAATGGTATTTTACTTTTATTGGTGGGAATCTTGCGGGCTCCAAAACAATTATTTCACCCTTACTTGTTTGGTCAATTTTCTCACCCCATATTATGGAATCGCTTCTTCTATCAATTGCATTTCCTTTAGTAGTATTAATTTTTTATTTTAGAAGCCTAAATCTTTTTTTATCTATGGCTTGGCTAACTTTTCTGGTTGCCCTTTTTTCCTTTTCTTTACTTGCTGAATACCCAGATGCTTCTAACGGTAATTATGGCTGGGGACTAATCTCTTCAAGTTATATTTTATTTTTGTTTTCGGCTATATGCGTCGTTAATGAGCCTTACACTTGGAAGTCCAAAATTGCTTTCACTATATTCGGTATACATTTTTTATCGGGGTGTTTTTTGTTGTGTAGTTTCTTTATCCGACAAACATCACTTTTAATATAAAATTGTGAGCAGAGAAAAAGTTGGTAAAAGTTAAGTTGGCTGCTCAATGTCATAAAGATAGGTAAATAGTGAGATTACCATGAAGATAGAAGGAAAGTGTCGATATTTCCCAGGTTTGAATGGTTTAAGAGCCATAGCAGCGATATGTGTATTAGTTCAACATACAGGAGTTTTTTTACTTTTTTTTGGCTTTCCAAATGGTTCAAAATACAACCATTTTTTTTGTCCGGCCATGAGGCAGTTCTACTTTTCTTTGTCTTAAGTGGGTTTCTTATTACTTATGGCTTGCTTTCGGAACAAAAACAGACGGAGAAAATCGATTTACGGAATTTTTATTTAGGACGTTTTTTGCGAATTGCTCCATTACAGTTTTTAACTGTATTTATAAGTTTTATCATGTATTTAACTTTCTATGGTGTGATCCCTTCCTATCAAGAGCCGGCTCATCCTGTATCAACATTTCTGCTTCTGTTATTGATTCCGAACATTACATCATTAATTGATCATGTTGTTAATGCTGCTTCCCATATTTGGTCTTTAGGAGTTGAAAATGAATTTTATTTGTTCTGGCCACTATTACTAATTCGGTTTAGAAAATCAAAACTAACAATGATTATTTCAGTTATATTGATTAAAATTATAATTGAAATGATTCTCTTGCCTTTATTTGTAACCCTTATTTATTCAAATCACCTAACTTCTCTCATTACTCAATTTTTATATTTATTTCCAATAGAACAAATGGCAGTTGGAGGGTGCGGCGCATGGCTAGTGATTAATGACAAGCAACAAATTTTGAAATTCCTTTTCCATCCAATTACACAGCTCATTACATATTTGACCATAGGCTGGTTAATTTATAGAAATCTTTATGGAATTCCTCATTACATTGAAACTTTTATTGTTCCGTTAATTTTTTTATCACTTATTATCAATGTATCTTGCAATCCTAAACCCTTTTTTAGCTACGAAAATAGGCTCCTAAATTACTTGGGAAAAATTTCTTATGGTATCTACATGTTTCACCCCAGCATTGCTTTTGTAATCATTTGGTGCACTTATAAACATGTAGCAGTTAATAGCCATGCCTATATCGTTTATATTTATCTATTTGTATTAAGTATTACAATTGGAATTGCAGGCCTGTCCCACAAGTATTTAGAAGTTCCAATTATGAAACTTAGACGTAAACGGGCGCATGTTGATACTTCCTCGACTATTGCCTTTTCTCATTAGCCTGAAAGAGATCTAACTTAGCTTTATAAATTAAAAAAATGGTTATTCAAAAATACTAGTTCTTGTTTGGCCTATTGAAGGAAAAACAAAATATTTAAACAATAGAAATAAAGTGGCAGCAACTACAAAAATTGCTAAGGCTTGAACTCCCTCATGAGGGAATTTAAATTGGTCGACCAGGATTGACAACATTAAAAAATTAACACTATAACCTATAAGATGAGCTATCCAATATCTAATCAGTGCAAATCGATGCTTTCCCGCGTATGCGAACGAGTATTTGACATGACCAAAATATCCTATTAATGCACCTACTGGATAAAAAAGAGATATTGCAACTTTGGGTTCAAGCCAAAGAAAAGTAACAAGCAAATAAATCAAATAGCCAATTGCATTATTTATAATGCCAACGATTCCATACCGTATAAATTGAAAAAGAGCTGGATACTTTTGCTTTAAACCCTTCATTTAATCCACACATTCTAAAAGAAGTTGTTGTCGATCTACTTTTCCATTCGCATTTTTTGGTAATTCTTTTCTAACAATAAGTCGACTTGGAATCATATAGTTGGGCAATAATTCTGCAAGATTAATTAACAGAGAGCGCTCATCCACGTCCTCTGTGCTTGATACAAAGCCTATAATCTTTCCATAAGCAAGATTGATTCGATGATAAACAACAGCTGCCTGATTTATCTGGGTAAATTTGACGAGAGCATGTTCTATTTCTTCCAGCTCAATCCTATAGCCCATATGTTTTATCTGATTATCTTTTCTTCCTATAAAATAAAGATTTTTCTCGATTTCCTGAACAATATCGCCTGTACGATACATGCGCTTCATAAAACGGCTTGGATCACTAAGAGTTATGAAGGCATTAGCAGTACGTTTTAAATCATTAAAGTAGCCAGCAGCCACATTGGGCCCCAATAAACAAAGCTCACCATCAGAGCTTTCTTTATTCTCTTCATCAAGAATCAGGTAATCAAAGTTAGAATTTAGTTTACCTAAAGTAGGAAGTCCATTTAAACAAATGAAATCTTCTTCACTCAATTGATAAGCGCTGCAAATACAAGTGCATTCGGTTGGTCCATAAACATTAACCAAGGTCGCTTGTTTTGAAAACAATTCATAAAGCTTTTTTAGTTCAGCCTTGGGATAACCTTCACCGCCAAAAATAATAGTCCTTATTTTGGAAAGCAGTTGAGGTTCCATTGCTTTCATTGTGACTAGATAAATTAATAATGAGGGGACTGAAAACCAGACAGTACATGCCATTTTTCCCACATGAGCTGCTAATTCATAGGGATTTTTCAGTAACTCACGAGGAACGGGGCTTAAGGATGCTCCGGAAAATAATCCTACATAAAAATCAAAGACGGAATTATCGAAGTATAGTGGGCTTAAGTTTGCGAAATTATCAAGATTGCTTATCTGAAAATATAGATTCCCCCAAGCAATAAAATGAAGCACATTTTGATGAGTAACTGCAACACCTTTTGGGATACCGGTAGAGCCAGAAGTGAACATTACATAGGCAATAGTAGAACCATCAACCTTTTGCATTAATTTTTTTTGCTTTTCCAAATCAAATAAACTCACTACTGGAAGTGCATCAGCTTTAAGTTCAATGGCTTCGATTTTAGCTGCAGACGCTAAATCTTCAATTTGCTCCCGGTAAGAAGAATCATCAAAAAAAATAAATTTTGTTAGGCTTGTTTCGATAATTGGGAAATTTCGCGCTAAGGGTGCTTCAACATCAATGTTTAAATATGCGATACCTAATCGTAGGGATGCAATCATCAATGCATAAGTCAAAATTTTCTTGTTAGACCCAATTGCAATCACGTCACCAGTTTTAATTCCTTTACTCAGTAGAAAAACCCCTAAATCTTGGGCTAATTTCAATAATTCTGAATAATTAATATTTTGCTCAGGATAGCGTAGAGCAGGTAGGTTAGAATTTTCTTCAGCAACATCATCAAATAACTGACCCAGATTATAGTAATATTTGTTCATGTTTTTTCTTCAAAAGTTTTTTAACAGGTTTTTGCTTTCAAACCACTTCTTTATTAATGGTAAAAAACAAGTAGGGATCATCAACTGCTTTATAATTTAACGACTTGCAAAGCAACATAGAACTTGAATTGTTACTAAAGCAATCCCATAGTGGATTAAATCCAAGCTCGGCACAATTTCTTATAAAAATATTCGCCGCCATTTTTGCTAGCCCTAGATTTCTAAACATTTCGATGGTTAGCACGTCAATTTCAGCGCAGTTATTAGCTCGGGCTGCTGCATAGCATAATGATGCAGGAATTCCATCATAATAAACCACAACGGTTTGTGATTTTTCAATAAAGTCTTTGGAATTTCTCCAAAAACGGGAAACTAGACCAAACTGATTTTCGATAATACTTATATTGTTTTCATCAACTCCCGAAAAATAAACTCTTTTATCAACTAAATCGGGATTTATTGGATCTGTAATAGATAAATCGCGAATGAGCCGTTGCCTTAGGGATTTATAAGAGTCATATTGAGTTTTTAAAATAAATTCTGGAGCATAAGGTGCATAGAGTCGGATCTTATTGGCGTAAAAGCGTTTATCAACAAACAAATATTGTTCAAGCACTTGCTCAAAATATTTATCAGTCACTCCAAAAATTTGTGAAAATCCAAAAGAATGTTCAACATAAATTTGAGTTGGTGATATTAAATTATTAACGTAAACCAGGCCATCTTGTTCATCGAGCAGCACTGCTGCAATGAGTGGGAAAAAAAATGGCGTGCTTAAATATATTTTATATACACTTTCATAATCTTTTTTTTCCAAGCGCATCATTAAATAGTTAACCCGCCATTCACATCAAGTACAACGCCGTTCATGAAATCATTTATGATTAGAGAAACGACTGCCTGTGCTACATTTTCAATGTTGCCAAGTCTGCGAAGTGGTGTGTTGGATTGAATGTGATTTATTATCGACTCATTAAGTGCTTGACGGGTTGAATCCGTATCAATAAAGCCTGGTGCAACCGCGTTGCAACGAATTCCGAGCTTGCCCAGTTCTTTTGATAAAGTCACAGTCATCGCATTAACGCCTGCCTTTGCCGCTGAGTAAGAAACTTGGCCCTCATTACCGCAAGCACTAATGGAACTAATGTTAACAATTACCCCTTTAGACCTTTTTATAACCATTTGCTCAACAATAGCGGAAGTCATAATAAAAACAGAATCGAGATTTATTCGGATGCATTCTCGAAACCGATCATAGTCATGCATAATCTTCGGTGAATTCATTATATTCACCATTGGCTCACTATAAATGACACCAGCATTATTGACTAAGATATCAATTTGACCGTAGGTAATTGTAAGCTCTCTAATTAAATTTTTTACATCTTCAGGTTTGGTAACATCAAGAAGATAGCCTTCAATATCTCGAGGAAGTTTTGCCAAGGCGTTGCTATCGAGATCAGCGACCAAAACTTTAGCCCCACCTTTATGTAAATAGTTGGCAATTCCCAAGCCCAGGCCTTTTGCACCTCCCGAAATCAGCGCTGTTGCCCCTTCAAGCTCCAAGTTCTATCCCCTTGTTAGAAAGAACATCGATAATCTGTCCCACCGAATCCATTTTGACGATGTCCGATATTTCCAAGGCAATATTAAACTCCCGCTCAAGCGATACGACTAAATCCATTTGTTTTAACGAATCCCAAGAGCCTACTTTGTCTTTAGTTAACCCAATTACAATTTCATCGTCGCGTAAATTAAAAACCCTAGCCAAGACTGAAGCCAATTGTTTATTCATTTCAAACTCCAAAAAATTTCACATAATCCTGGGATGAGTAGCGAAGCTCTTCACCTGAGCGTGCTAAGTGCACAGAGGATGCTTTAGTATTTTTAGTTATTAACGCGCCAGCCCCAATAATAGAATATTCATCAACCACAATATCGTTCACAATCGTTGCATTGACGCCTATAAACGTATTGCGTTTCACTTGAGCCTGACCCGAAATAACTGCTCCGGAAGCTATCCAACAATGCTCATTTACACTGCAATGATGGGCGAGCGTTACATTAGCCCAAATCATACTATTTGGGCCTATACGAACCTCAGGTTCTATCACTGCGGATGGCAAAATGACAGCCCCTTCGCCCAAAGCATAGCGGGTAAAAATTTTCGCCTCGGGGTGAACATAGGTCTCTATTCGATAACCCTTTTCCTTGAGCCGATTAAACATCGCTTCACGAATCCGATTAATATCGTTATATCCCATTGCCATAATTATTGAATAATTTTGAGGATTATACTTATCGCTAATTGAAGAAAAGGGTATTGATTGGATTCCGGAAACTCCATTTTTATCAATAAACTCATCGTCAACTGTAAGACCTACTACTTCATAGCGACTGTCTTGTTGCAGATAACCCATCAGAATGTTAGCTGTTATCGCATTGCCGGCTAATATAACTTTTTTCATTGTAAAGCCTCCAGCACAGCTATTCCAAAGCCGGTTTTTCCATAATCATTGCCGTTATAAAGCATATAAAGTTGATCTTCGTGTTCGAAAATATAAGGATAACAGATCATTTCACTATCCCAGCCTTCGGATGAGACATCAATTCCCGATAATTTATCGTTACGCTCCCAACCCAGACCATCTTCAGAAGAGGCGAAACCTATTCGATAAGTTGCGATGTCCTTAGTAGCCCTATGTGCAAACCACATATAATAGAGGCCTTCGTTATAATAAACACTAGGTCTGCCGAACGCATATTCATATTCATCGGCAAAAGGTATGCACATGCCCGGATCAGAAACCCAATCAATACCATTCTGTGATTGGGCATGATGAATCCCATAATGGTGGTGCCAGCCACTCTCCAATTTTTCCCATTTTATGCCTGAGTTATACCAGGTATGCCAGATATTATCCTTAATATGAAAGGCTGTAGCCGCCGCAAAAAGAGGATTATTTTTATCACGGCCTAATACAGGCCCTAGGAATTCTTTTTTTAAAGTCAGATTTTCAAGATTGAGAATAGCCCTTCCGGTGTCGCAAAGCCATAAATTTTCGGGTAGGTTTTGCCAACCGACATAATATAAATAATGCTGATTGTTATTCTCGACGAAACAAACGCTAATCGTTCCATCACAATCAAAGTAGCCTGTTTCTCCTGGAGCTAGAGCTAATTTGGGAGTGCCCAATAGCTCCATACCTTTATTGGATACTTTGGAATATGATAAAAACACATGCGAGCGGCTTTGCAAGTCTCTGCAAGTAAAAGCAACTACAAAAATATCGTCTTTGAAATGGACTGCACAGGGATGCGAACCGTGACTAAATCCGGGGATATTGGGCTCGAAAACCACACCTATTTTTTTCCAATTGAATGGTATTGCGTGCTTTAGACGTTCCTTCATTTTCTACTCCAGCGTCTAATCATTATTCGCAACCTACTTTAAGCAACCGCTCAAGGTATTCGACTCTGCTAATCCCAAGTTGTTCAGCCCTCGCATAGACCTTATCTCTTAACTCCGGATCCACTCCTTCAAGCTGTCCTAAATAACGTGAACGGACACTACCGCCTCTTTTACCTAAATGAGGAACATCGATATTAATAGGTAAGTGACTATCAGAAACAATAAATTGGATGACATAAAAACAATGGCTAAGTTCCCAAGATAATTTCACTGATCTGGCATTGCGCGGTATAAATGACAAAGGCGCTTCATAGGCATAAAGCGGATTATTTTTGATAAGCATTTTACCCAACTCAGTTTCCCTAAGCCATGGAGCTAGGCCCTCATCACAAATAAGCACTTGGCCACCGGGCTTCACAACTCGTTCCATTTCGGAAATGCCTTTCTGAATATCTGGAAATAAATTTAATCCACCGAAATGGTAGGCGACATCAAAATAATTATCACCAAAAGGTAAATTTGTCGCATCGCTGGCTGAGAAAAAAACTTCGACACCTGAATTTTTGAGTTCCAGACTGTATTTTTCAACACCTGCAATAAGCATTTGCTTGGAAATATCTTGAGCAAAAATAGTTCCGTTTCCTTCCAGACCTTCTGCTAAAAAAGGCAAATCATTGCCAGAGCCAGCTCCTGTGACCAGAATAGTTTGTCCTTTAAATAAATTTAAACGAGCAATTAAATTTTTCCTTAAGGTTGGTTCATCAGTCCCAAAGGTTTGAAAAACCCATCGAAAGGAATTGTCATGAATTCTCACCGCATCTTCTTTTGCATAATCGTTGGCATCATCCGCATCACAAGCGAAAACTGGTACCTTTGTGCCCTCGATAAATAAAAAAATATGGCCATTTGGACATAAAAATCCATTATCAGATTCAGATAACAACGCTCGATCACATTGAGTTTCCGTACAACAATAATTTCTAATCATTTATGACCTCTTTTGACAAACCACCCAAAATACTTTTTCACTAATTCCGAAATAATCATTATCAGCTGAGCCAAAAGAAAAATTTTCAAAGAGAGGCGAGAAATAGGCCTTAATATCTTCTCTACTTGAAAAGGCTTGTAGTCGATAGCCATTACGGTTGTTATAGGGATCATTTGCTACAACTAAAGTTCCATCCTCGAGCGCTTCAGCATTTTCAAAAATATAAGAGGCTCTGTTGGCTACTGAAGCTATCAACCAGCCTCCTTCATTTAATGCTCTTGAATATTCTTTAAGGTTATTTAGAAGGGTTTGATCGTCATCACAATAATAGCAGCAGTGGCATGCTAAAATGTAATCAAATGTTTCATTCTCATAAGGGATGTTAGAATTTCTTCCGACACGCAAATCGGGAAAATGTCCCATTTTTGCCAGCCTTTGCTGAGTTTGATCTACAATACCTTGAGTAATTTCTATACCGCTAACATTTAACCCTAAATCAGAAAGAAAAGCTGTGTTTCTTCCATCACCAAACCCAACGTCTAAAATTTTATTACCAGGCAAAGGCTTTTTGAAATTCAAACCTGGATAATTTGCGAGCATTGTCCGTACAACGAATTCAGTTGGGTAAACCTTTAAATTAGTCCTACTCGCATAAAAACGTTCATAGCTGCTATTTATATTCTCAATCACTTTTTCCATAAGTATTCCTAATAATTACGTAAGGGCGCTGTTTAGTTTCAGAAAAAATCTTTGCCAGGTAAATTCCAATAATTCCGATAAAGGAGATAATCATTCCGCCCAATAACCATATGGAAACCATTATTGACGTCCACCCGTTTAATGGCGTTGCCATAAAAAAACGAGCGATCATTAAATGTGAGGCGTAGAAAATGGCCCCTAAAAAAATGACAACTCCGAATAGAAAAATCATATGGAGTGGAGCCGCGCTAAAAGAGGTTACTGCATTGACCATATGGCCGATTTTTTTGAGAAAATTATAGGTAGAAGTGCTTTTTGACTGTTTTTTTATAGCTTGGGGACATTGCTTAAATCCGGTAATAACCCATAGGCAGGAAATAACCGATTCAATTTCTTTATGACTCAATAAAGCGTTAACGTACCGTCTGGTCATTAACCGAGCTGTAGTAATATTTTTAGGATGATCAATATTCATAAGCCAATTTAAAAGGACATAATAAATTTCACCGCTCCATCTTTCAAACAGGCCTCCTTTACGGGTCTCCTGGACTCCATAAACTACATCTGATTCCTCAACAGCCATTTGTTCTGAAAAAGGAATAAGCCATTCAGGATCTTCTTCCAAATCACTATCAATCAAAAAAACGTAATCTCCCCTGGAAAATTCAAGCCCCGCTCGCATGGCTTTGTGGTGACCAAAATTTCGTGAAAGATCAACAACGGCAACATGACTGTCACGCTCGGTAAGTTCCACTGCTAGCTTTAGGCTCTGATCTGGCGATCCATCATTCACTAAGAGGATTTCATAATTATCTTCTGCAAATTTGCGCGCGATAGCCGATGCTCTTTCATAAAATTTGTTAATAAAAGCTTCAGACTTATACAGTGTGGCAACAATTGAAAGTTTCATGTTTTTAGATGCTTCAGATAAGTGGGTGAATTTTTACCGCAGTTAAATAATAAATCCAAAATACTTACTTGGTGAATAAATCCATCCCACAATTGCGGATATTCATCATAGCCCGAATAATCGAACCAGCTTAGCTTGATATTTTCTTTAATAAAATATTCTTCTTCAATGTAATCCTTAGCTGCAGGTCCGGATATATACTCGCTTGCCCCGGCCTGCTTACATAAATTAACTATTCGTTCAGTCTTGCCTTCCGTTAACTTATAATCCCAGGAATTTTTAATAATAGTCTTTATTCCTAAATAATCACAAAATGATTCAATAAGATTAAGATTTAGAATGGAAAGATGGGTGTAAGAATTTTTTAAGTAAATAGGTTCAAGCCAATTGGCAATTTCATCAAAATGAGAAGCCCGCCGATAGTTTTGTAATAATGATTTCCAATGGTTCTGTTTCCAGCTTTCACCGTCGATTTCAGTTTCGCGGATGGTTTGAAAATATTTTCCCTTAACTTTTACTGGCACTGTTAACCATTGGGTTCCCTGAGAGGTTTTAATCTGGTTACGATTACGCCAATCACGACGCGTAAATTGCATATCATCGTAAATGATAAATTCATCGACGGCAGCTATCATGTCAAAATAGCCTTTCCATGGAATGTAATTCGATTGCATTAATGCAATTTTCTTTTGCAAGAGTTACTCCATTAGGAAATTTAGATTTATGGTGATTTGGATAATATCAACTCCAGGATTAGAAGTGAATAACGTAACGAAACAACATAGAATCCTGGAGTTATGCATTTCATTGATTTAATGATTATTCTCTTTAGTGTAGCCAAAAAATTTCCTTTAATTTTCTTTGAGTTTCATCCCGTGTATGATTGCAGCTTCGAGATTGACCGGAGTGCGAGGGTGCAAAAAAACTCAACTATAGATCATTATCTCATGGTTACTATGGGACTATTTTTTTTTATTTTAGTTGTTAATACCAGTTATTTTGGAGGACCGCTTAGCGATGAAAGCCTCCCAATTGCTACTTCACTACGTTTTATCAATGGACAAATCCCCTTTATTGATGATTTTTCTGCTTTTATCCCGCTAGGTTTGCTTTTATACCCATTAATAAAACTTAGTTTGTGGCTCCATCAAGGCACTAACGAGCTAATTTTATTTTTAAGACACAGTTATATCGCTTTTGTGTTCCTAGTCACCGGGTATACCTTTTTTTTGCTAAGAAAAAAATTCCCTATTTTTCTTTGTTTCTTTATTTTTTTCGGAATTAGTATTTTTCATCCCTTTGGCATCAATAATTTTCATTATGACACTCTGGCAACTTTATTGTGGTCAAATAGTCTTTTTCAATTTTTTTGTTTTCAATACCTCGCCGAGATAAAAAAAATTCATTTAATTATTTTTTCCTTAACTAATTTAATCTTATGTTTGGCTTATCCCACATTTATTTTTTTTCTTATTCCTTTTTATTTTATTTTCTATCCTCTCAGCCGTCATTCCTCAAAAATTCTTTTTTTTCATTGTTTAATTTCGATAGTTGCTAGCTGTGGGATGATGTATGTTATTTTTTATTACTTTGATATTTCTACAAAGCATATTGGTTATTTTATAAATTTTTTGCATCGCCTTAATCTTTCAAACGAAAGTCTTTTAAATAGGTTTTTTGAATTGATTCAACGGTTAATAACAAATTATGCACTCAATTTATTAATTGTCTCAGCCGTACTTTCCATTGCATATATTGGAAAAAAAAATCGATTAATTTTTTTGTCATGTTTTATTTTTATTCTCCTTTTCCCCTTTTTTAAAATTAATATTACTCAATCGAATTTTAATGAGATTTTTTTTGTTCTTAATTACATGGCATTTCTTAGTTTTCCTCTTTTTTTAATTTTTTTAAGGTCCAATTTAGAGGCTAAAAAACTATTTTTTTTTATAGGTATTCCATCTTTAGCCGCAGGTCTCTTAACGAGTTTAACTGCTCATTTGTTAGATCTGAATTTAATTATTGGCTTTTTTCCGGCAGCCCTATTAGCCTATATTTTTATATTTTTTATATTTCAAAATTACTTTAAAGATCAACTTTCGTTTCGTTTTTTTGTTACTAGATTTGTTCTAATACTTGGATTAATAGAACTGTCTTTCTTTCAATGGAATTTTATTTACAGTTCACCAACATCGGGAATTGCAACTTATAAAAATTCGATTAAAGTGATAGAACAAAATGCGTTTAGTGGTCTTTATGTTGATCCTACCTGCTATTTGATTATTCGGGATCTCCAAAATGACCTTTCCAAAATCGATGAGTTTTCTAAAGAATTCGTATATTTTGGTTTATTTTCCGCAGGTTATTTATTTCCGAGTCAACTAAAACCAGGTGAATATATTTTGTATTCCTCACCTGAGCAAAAACATTTTGGAGAAAAACTCAGAACACCGAATTATATCTTTGATTTTTCTAAATTTTGGCTAACTGGGCCTGAGGTGGTCAACAATCGTTTAAATGGAATTAATTACAAAAAAATAGTGAAGAGGCAATTTTATGATATCTATGCATCGGAAAATTCACAGGTATTTAAACACCTAAAACCTTAAATGCCTGTTAGGAAACATTCCGGTATGTAATCGTGGTTTTATTCTATTTAATTAAGGTAGTAAATAAAAAAAAAACTTTTATAATAGCCTGCTGTCACTTTAATCAATTTTCTTATTTTCAAGAAGGGTCTAGGGACAAGAAAAATAGAGAAATAAGATCTTACATTTTTAAGAGGACGTAAAATGAAAGCAGTACTATTAGCCGGCGGACTAGGCACTAGAATAAGTGAAGAAACGAGTTTACGTCCAAAACCGATGATTGAAATAGGTGGTAAACCAATTCTTTGGCATATTATGAAACTTTATTCTACGCATAACATTCATAATTTCATTGTTTGTTTAGGGTATAAAGGCTACGTCATTAAAGAATATTTCGCGAATTATTTCCTGCATATGTCAGACGTCACTATCGACATTTCTAACAATAAAATGGAAATTCATCAAAACAGTTCCGAGCCCTGGCTCATTACTCTTGTTGATACTGGTGAACAAACCATGACTGGTGGTCGTTTAAAGCGGGTTGCACATCATTTGGGTGATGAGGATTTCTGCCTTACTTATGGCGATGGGGTTTCTGATGTTGATATTTCCTCTGTCATTGCTTTTCACAATAATCATAGAAAATTAGCCACTTTGACCGCGATTCAACCTCCAGGCCGTTTTGGTTCTTTATTAATAGAAAATGATCAGGTCAAAGGATTTAAAGAAAAACCGCAGGGAGATGGCGGTTGGATTAATGGTGGCTTTTTTGTTTTATCACCAAAGGTAGTCAATTATATTGAGGGTGATGATACCATTTGGGAAAAAGCGCCACTTGAGAATCTGGCCGCAGAAGGGCAATTATCTGCTTATAATCATGATGGCTTTTGGCATCCCATGGATACGCTCCGCGATAAAACCTATTTAGAAGAGCTTTGGGAAACAGGCAATGCGCCTTGGAAAACCTGGTAGGTTCTTCGTAAAGAAATTTAAATTTTCACACTAAGGAAACCGATAATGAAACAAGAATTTATTCATGTACCCTACGGAAAAACAGTACACGGTGAAGAAGAAATCGAAGCCGTAGTATCCGTTCTTCGCACGTCTACACAAATGGGTAAGAATGTTCGCGAAATGGAAGAAAAAGTAGCCAATTCCTTTAATAAAGAATTTGGAATCATGGTAAATTCAGGCTCTTCTGCTAATTATTTAGCCATTGAAATTTTAAATTTACCGGCTGGTTCCGAAGTAATAACTCCTGCCCTTACCTTTTCAACAACAGTTGCACCGCTTGTTAAAAATGGACTGATCTCTGTTTTTGTCGACGTAGAGCCAGGCACTTTTAATATTGATGCTAATCAGGTTGAAGCAATGATATCGCCCAAAACAAAGGCGATGATGATTCCTAACCTTTTAGGCAACCTTCCCAACTGGAAGTTGCTAAAAGAGTTGGCTGATAAATACAACCTAATTTTGATTGAAGATTCTGCTGATACCCTGGGCGCGACCATTGACGGTCAGCCAGTCGGTCGTTTTACCGATATTAGTACCACCAGTTTTTACGGTTCTCACGTTGTAAATTGTGCTGGTAACGGTGGAATGTTGTGCGTAAACGAACAAAGCTTAAATGAGCGCGCTAAATTATTGCGAAGTTGGGGTCGAAGTTCTTCTTTATTTGTAGAATCTGAGGCGATTGAAAACCGATTTAATATTCAGGTCGATGGCATTGATTATGATGCCAAATTTGTATTTGAAGCCCTAGGTTATAACCTTGAACCTTCTGAAATGGGTGCGGCTTTTGGTTTAGTGCAACTTTCTAAATTAGGTCAAAATATCAAAGCGCGTGAACAAGCTTTTGACTCACATACTGAGTTTTTTGCACAATACCAAGATTGGTTCATCCTGCCAAAACAATTGCCTGATTCTAAAACCGGCTGGTTAGCCTTTCCTTTAACGATTAAAGATGATGCACCCTTTACTCGTAAAGAATTGCAAATATTTTTGGAAAAACGCAACATTCAAACCAGAACTGTATTTACCGGCAATATTTTGCGTCAGCCTGGGTTTTCAAAAATTGAGCGTCGTGAATCAGCTGCAGGTTATCCTAATGCCGATCAGGTTATGCGCGGTGGAATTCTTCTGGGTTGTCATCATGGTTTAACTTCGGAAATGATGGCTCATATCCATCAATCCTTTGAAGAATTCGTCAAAACCGAAATCCAACAAATCGCTTAACAAGCCTTGGGTGGGCTTTTGCTCACCCGCTATTTTCTTAAAGTATTTTGAGAGCTCTTATGAAATTAATCTCTATTGTTACACCTTGTTATAATGAAGAAGCTAATATTGAAGAAATCCATAAGCAAGTAAAGGCAGTATGTGACACCCTTCCTGACTATCGTTATGAACATGTTTTTATCGACAATGACTCAACTGACGACACAGTATCTTTGTTAAAAAAAATTGCGAAAGAAGATTCGAATGTAAAAATCATTATTAATTCACGCAATTTTGGTCATATCCGTTCGCCCTATCACGCAATGTTGCAAACTTCTGGTGATGTAACTATTTTAATCGTTGCTGATTTGCAAGATCCGCCATCTTTGATTAACGATTTTATTCACAAATGGGAACAGGGTTACAAAATCGTGGTCGGTGTGAAGCCTGAAAGTCAGGAATCGAAATTGATGTTTTTTATTCGGCGAACTTACTACCATTTCGTAACAAAAATTGCCGATGTGAAACTCATTAAAAATTTTACCGGCTTTGGCTTGTATGACAAAGAGGTCATCAACATTTTACGCTCGCACAACGATCCCTATCCTTATTTTCGGGGCATGATTGCTGAAATTGGTTTTGAAATTGCTGAAATTCCTTACAATCAGCCAAGACGGACAAGAGGCGTTACTAAAAATAATTTTTATACGCTCTATGATATGGCAATGTTAGGAATAACCAGCCACTCCAAAATTCCCTTGCGCTTAGCCACAATGGCAGGTTTTTCGCTGTCGATTATCAGTTTTATTATGTCGCTTATCTTTCTCACCTTAAAACTGATTTTTTGGCAAAGCTTTAATCTTGGTGTAGCACCAATTTTAATTGGGCTTTTTTTCTTTTCTTCAGTTCAATTATTTTTTATAGGATTGCTAGGTGAATATATAGCCTCTATTAACACACGCGTAATGAGCAGACCCTTGGTTGTCGAAAAAGAAAGAATTAATTTTTCTGAGGTTCCATGAAGGCTAATCCTTTATCAAAAGATTTAACCCATATTTATGATAAAACCTTTTTTTTATGGGATGAGTTACGAGAGCAACGTATTTTCATCACCGGTGGAACGGGCTTTTTTGGCTGCTGGTTACTGGAAAGTTTTTTATGGATGAATGATGTCTTAAATCTAAACGCAAAAGCCACCATTCTAACGCGCAATATAGACAACTTTGCTAATAAATACCCACATTTGTATCATCAAACTTCACTTTCATTTTGTGAAGGCGATGTGAAAGGGTTTGAATTTCCTGCAGGCAAATTTTCTCATATTATTCATGCTGCAACGGATACCAATACCAGCTTGAATAATGAAAATCCCTTAGGTTTATTTGCAACTATTTCAGAAGGCACAGCGCATATGTTTGAATTTGCCAAACATGCCCAGGCCAAAAAATTTCTTTTAACAAGTTCTGGTGCAGTTTATGGAAAACAGCCGGAAAATCTCAGCCATCTACCTGAAACTTATTTACCTCAATTGCATTTGTTCGATTCAAAATCAACCTACGCTTTGGGAAAATGTGCTGCAGAACATTTAAGTTATTTGCAAGCCAGACACAGTGGATTAGACATTAAAATTGCGCGCTGTTTTGCCTTTGTTGGGCCTTATTTACCCTTAGACGGTCATTATGCAATCGGTAATTTTATTAGTGATGGCCTTAAAGCTAATCCCATACAGGTAAAGGGTGATGGAACTCCTCTTCGCTCCTATCTTTATGCCGCAGATTTAGCGGTTTGGCTATGGACAATCCTTTTTAGCGGTAAAAGCCTCCATCCTTACAATGTCGGTTCCGATGAAGCCTATTCAATAGCTGAGATTGCATATCTGGTCGCTAATTCCTATGAAACGCCTCTAATTGTGAATATTCTGGAGGAGAAAAAATCAGGAGCACCCATCGAGCGTTATGTCCCGAATATTCAAAGAGCAAAAGCGGAGCTTAATTTAAAGCCATATAAAAAATTAATGGATGCTATTAAATCTACCAAAGAATGGTGTCTACAAAGTTAAATCTCGAAGGGTTAATAAATACATGACCGCAAAAACGCAAATTTTTATTTTTATTCTGGTTGGAATTTTAAACACCATTTTTGGTTATTGTTGCTATGCAGCTTTCATTTTTATTGGCATTTCTTACCCTTTAGCCTTGCTTTATTCCACGATTTTAGGGGTGCTATTTAACTTCAAAACGACTGGTAAATTTGTTTTTAAAAATTCGAATAATCTTCTAATTTTTAAATTCATTTCGGTTTATGTCTGCACTTATTTTTTTAATATGGCTTTGATTAGTGGTCTTTCTCATTTTTCTTTTAATCTATATATTTCAGGTTTAATAGCAGTTATCCCTTCTGCGATATTGGGATTTATTTTGAATAAAACTTTGGTATTTAAAACTAAAAGCTACTAAATTTTAATGGAGTAAAAATGTTTTTAAGAAATAACTTTAGTCTATTTAAAATAGCAACTTTTTTGTTAACCATACTTTTTACAGCTGTTTCATTTTCTACGGAAACCCCGATTTTTGATTATTTGGGCCGGCTTATCCGTTATCCGGGAAAAGAGGAGATAGTCTGCCCCGTTCAAAACTCCAAAACAGGAGTAATACTCGCTATTGGCCAATCAAATGCCGCTAATCATGCAGAAAAAAGGATGGTGACAAAATATCCAACTAAAGTGGTTAATTATTTTAACGGTAAATGTTATCAGGCTGCTTCTCCTTTACTAGGTGCTACAGGCGATGAAGGCGAGTTTTTAACTCCACTTGCTGATGATCTCATTGGTATGGGTGTATATGAACAGGTTGTAATTGTTCTTTCAGGTATGGACGGTACACCCATCGCTTATTGGCAAAAAGGGGCAGTACTTAATCAAATGTTGTTAAAAGTTGTTGATGAACTAAAACAAAAATACCAAATTACAGAAATCATCTGGCATCAGGGTGAAACCGATGTTTTTGCGAAGACCTCAAAAGACCAATATGTAGAACTATTTAATTCTCTGATCAGTAGCCTAAGGCCTTCCGGCCTAAAAACGCCCCCTATCTATTATGCAATAGCTACACTTTGCGGGCCAAAATGGTATTCGGATAATCCGGTTGCCAAAGCTCAGTTATCGCTTGCCAGCATTCAGGATAAAATTTATCTGGCGGCAAATACTGATCAATTAGTTCCGTTTAACGAACGCTATGGGAAACCCTATCCCTGTCACTTTACAGAAGTTGGACAAAAGAAAGTTGCTTATACCTTTGCTCAAGCGATTGCGAAAAATAAGGCTGTACCAAACACCTGATATTAATTGTATGTGACAGATTTATTCAAAATAAATTTAAGGAAGAATTAATGATGATAAAGCGGCATAAAAAACTAAAACTCCTAGTAACAAAAATTATAACAACCACTCTAGTCGGGGTTATTTCAATACCTCTATTTGCAGCCACAAAGGCAGAAGTTGATTTTGATGGTTGGGGACGGCTGATTAGTTATCCTGGAAAAAAAGAAGTAGCATGCCCGACTCAAGATAACAAAACAGGTGTCTTACTTGTCATTGGCCAATCCAATTCTGCTAATCATGCAGATAAGGCAATGATTACTAAATATCCTGAAAAAGTTTATAACTATTTTAATGGGAAATGTTATGTCGCATCCTCTCCCTTATTAGGCGCGACTGGTACTCATGGCGAATTCCTAACACCCCTTGCTGACTATCTTCTAGAAATGAATGTTTATAAAAATATTATAATCATTTCTTCCGGAATGGATGGAACAAAAGTAGCTCGCTGGGAAAAGGGTGGTGATTTAAATAATATGTTAATGAGTGTTTTAGACGAACTTAAATCTAAATTTAAGATTACAGAGGTTATCTTTCATCAAGGCGAATCCGATTATCTGGAACGAACTCCGCCCTTACAGTATCAACAATCCTTTAAATCGCTTGTCAGTTCGCTGCGGTTGGAAGGAAAGAATACACCACCTTTTTATTATTCTATAGCCACCCGCTGTGGCTATGGTTGGTATGCCCATAATCCAATCGCTTTAGTACAACATACACTTGCTAGTTATGAAGATAAAATATACTTGGGTGCGGATACAGATGTCTCAATTCCCGCTAGTGAACGCTCTTTTGCAATTTGTCATTTTACTGAAATAGGGCAATTAAAAGCAGCTTACGCTTTTGCCTTGGCGATTGCTCAGAATAAAGAACCCAATTTATAGAAAGGGGGTTATTATTTGAACGCTATGTTTTTGTTCATTTGAAAATCGCGTCATCTTAATTAGGTCGATTCCATACAAACCGGCTTGTTAAGTGGCTCCATTTCTGTAATAGGACGTCCAAAGGCTATTTTTGGATACGCGTTAGCATGAACATCAACCATCACTTGTAGCAGAGAAGCTTCATTAGAGCTCCAGAGCCATTGCAAAGCTGATTCTATTTCATCGGAAACGAGAATCGTTTTAGCAGCAATTCCATAGGCCTTAGCAATTTCTTCAAAATTCGGTGCGGTATAGCCCCAGTAAGTTGCTAAATAACGACTATTAAAATAACTATCCTGAAATTGGCGAATCATGCCGAGGCTATTGTTATTTACCACTATCATTTTTATAGGAATTTGCTCACGTACAATGGTCTGTAGTTCCTGAATATTTAATTGAAAACAACCATCACCGGCAATCACTACCACCGGTTTTTTGTTATGCGCTAAAGAAGCACCGATGCCAGCAGGCAGAGCAAAACCCATAGCTCCCATTCCCGCTGAGGTCATGAAAAACTGCTCCTGATTAACCTCTAAGGATTGTGCAGCCCACATTTGATGGTTACCGACATCAACAATATATCCTTTTGAATCTTGAGAATGTTGCGACAAAAAATGCATAAAATAATTTGGGTTAATTCCTGAAATTCCCTGCAGCTCTTTTGTATCTGGCCATTTTTCTTTGTGCTGCCTTATTTCTTCAAGCCAATTTGTAGGAGATAACAGTTTTTTTCCTTCAATTCTCTCAAGCATTTTGCTAATAAAAGCGGCTACATCCATGACGATTGGAATGCAATTTTTGACGCGATTATTTATTTCACCTTCATCACAATCCACATGAAAGATTGTTTTATTGTGTCGGAAGGATTCAACATCAGCCCCGGTCTGGCGAATATCAAGACGTGAGCCAAGAACGATTAGCAGATCAGCATTACCCAGAGCAATATTAGCCCAGCGGTTACCATAGCTTCCTATAAAACCTACTCTGAGCGGATGGTCATAATCAACAAGATCGACACCTAATAAGGAACTAACCACTGGAATTTTTAGTTTCTCAATCAAATCTAAAAATTGTTGCGATGCTCCAGCGCAATTAACGCCACCGCCAGCTAAAATTAAAGGCTTTTTCGACTGATTAATGGCTTCTATCAAATCTTCAAAAATAGAATCTTCAATTTGTACGTTAATTTGAGTTCTGGAAATTTTTTGAATAGGAGCCACTTCAAGTTCAGCGCGTTGTAAATTCATAGGAATATCTATGAGAACCGGACCGGGTCGGCCGCTGATCGCTAGCTCATAAGCTTCTTTTAAAACGGGTTCAATTTGTTCTGCTTCAGATATTAAATAACTTTTTTTAGTAATCTGTTGAGTCATCGCTACAATATCAGTTTCCTGAAAACCTAATTGCCGAATTTTTTTATCACCTTTTTGTTCATGGGTATTAACTTGACCGGTTATGAAAAGTGCTGGTGAAGAATCAAAATAGCAGGAGGCAATTCCGGTAATTAAATTGGTCGCACCCGGCCCGCTGGTAGCCATGCCAACAGCGACATTTCCCGTGCATCGTCCATAGGCATCAACAGCAAAGGAAGCCGATTGTTCATGATGCATACTGATAATTTCGATACCGCCTTCTTCATGGATGGCATCCAATATCTGGGTAATCATTCCACCAGACATTTGAAAAACATATTTTACTTCCTGAGCGCGAAGAAATTTTGCTATGTAATCGCTTGCTTTGATTTTCATTCTAAATCCTTAAATACTTTCGATCTTTTTGCATTATACCTTGAGATAGCACTGGTTAAGAAAAGGGCTACATATATAATTATCTATCCTTTACTCGAACCCAATATTAATGGAACCAATTTATTCGCAAAAAGTTTTGAGCCAGATTCGGTCAGATGGGCTGCATCAAAATGAATAGGGTTGCCGTCCACAGTAATTAATGGACAATTTTGTTTAAAGCAAATGGTTTCCATAACCGAGACATACCTAACACCTTTTTTTGCGCTAAACCTTTTCAACATTTGCTCCTCTGCATCAAGTAGATATTCTGCAGATATCATATCCCTCGTCGCTTTAATGACCTCACCCCTTTTCATTTGTTCAGAAATAATGAAGGGAACTGAAATTTTATATAGCGGGCTTGTTCCCAAGACAACAATTTGTATATTTTCTTTAGCAAGGAGTTCTGTGGTTTTGTCCAACAAGTCCAGAGTATATTTATTTATTGGCCAGTTCGCTGACAAAATTAAAAGCCTTGGTTTTAATTTTAAAATGGTAGTAAAAGCGATTTCGTTAAAGCGTTTACAATGCGGACGAATAGTTACATCAATATCCAGGGCTGGTGGGCATGCTGACGCAGCGAGCATTCCGAGGGAATAACCCTGTTTTTCCAATGTTTCCTTAAGACCGCTAAATAAATGTGCGGCATGACTATCGCCCCACAACATAATTCTTTTCTCAACTGGCCCCTTCGGAAGACAGTGGGAAATATCCGCTTTATCAGGGTCAACATAGTAATCCTGAAAACAGGTTCCATCACGAAAGGCGGCCTTATAATCATATTGTAAATACGCCAGGATTTTATCCAGCCTCGTATCAAAATTATGTTTAAAACCTTTTTTATGAATAGCTGTTCCGCCGCTTAGCGCAATTAGAGAGATAAAGAGGGCTGAAAGCATTAACACTTTTTGTGGTTTAAATTGTTTAAGATAGCGAAAGCGTTGTTCTACAAAATAAAAATTGATTGAGGCGAAAAAGAAGCAAAGAGCTAAAACGGTAACCGTATAACTTACTAGTCCGGCGTAGGGATACAAGCGTTTGGCAAAGACAATAATCGGCCAATGGACTAAATATAAGGAATAAGATATTTGCCCCAACCATTGCCAGGGTTTAATCGTAAAAAATTTAGAGGGAAAACTTAGTTTGTGTTCGCCTGCCCAGATAATTAAGGCTGTTCCCAAACAGGGTAGAAGAGCTGCAAAACCGGGAAAGGGAGTTTCCGTATCAAAAGCAAATATTGAAATAAGGACTAATAAAAAACCAAGAGCGCTTAAACTAGACGTAAGCCATTTATCTTGAAATTTAGGTAAATTGCCTAAGGCTAAAAATGCGCCAATAAGCAGTTCAAAGGCGCGAAATGGCAGTAGATAAAAAGAGGCTGTAGGATTAAGTTTCA
The DNA here is from genome assembly GCA_013697955.1 of Tatlockia sp. GTDB lineage: Bacteria > Pseudomonadota > Gammaproteobacteria > Legionellales > Legionellaceae > Tatlockia. The sequence goes on from JACCVV010000063.1 coordinate 76,705, forward strand.
ACATCCACTGCGATAAAAAAAGTGATACAACCAAAAAGATAATCAAAGCTATCGATAAAAATCGGGATGATTTCCTTGCTAAGAGCATTAGAAACAAGGGAAACAGAATATAGAATTGTTCTTCAATACCTAAAGACCAAAGGTGCAGCAAGGGAGTTTCTGTAGCTGCGGCTGAAAAATAGCCCAGTGTAGAATAAAAATAAATGTTTGCGGAAAATAGCGCTGCTGCAATCATTGATCGCGCATAAGCGATTACTTCGCCTGGAAAAAATTGTAAATAGACAACTAAAAAACAAAGAAGAAGAACTGAAATCAAAGCAGGAAGGATGCGCCTGGCTCGCCTTTCATAAAAAGTCACTAAAGAAAAGGAACCCTTTGATAGCTCAGAAAAAATGATATTTGAAATAAGATAGCCAGAAATCACAAAGAAAATATCTACACCAACATAGCCGCCGGGTAACAATCCTATGTTTAAATGAAAGATAAGAATGGCTAATACGGCAACGCCTCGCAAGCCATTAATATCCGCACGGTAATCCATCTTTTTCATTAATTTGACTCACAAAATCAGATAAACAGGCTGTGAGAATCAAAAAAGTTAGAACTTAGGTTCAATCCATTTTCACTGTCTGTTTTGAGGCAAGCATAATAACTGGTTGTCAAATTCTAATAAAGAAAAATATATCGCCCATTACCGGTCTCTTTAACGATTCGTGCTGCTAGCCAGGAGATTCAGTTTAAATTTAGTTGTTTTTCAGCTACACTGCGCGCTTAAATTTATTAATGCTAATCGAGCCTAAATTTCCAAAATCTTCTTATAGCTTTTTAATATGGATTACAGCTACCATGCAAAAATCTTCTCAACCCGTTTCCCCTAATTTTTCAATAGAAATTGAATCCTTGCGTGGTATTGCTGCTTTTTTAGTTTTGCTAGGACATCTGTATCTGTTTGGCAATTTAACAGTATTTTTACCCAGCAATACTTCTGAATTTTTCAAGGTTTTAGTATCAGGTTTCTTTAATCCGCAACCCTCAGTCTTACTCTTTTTTACGATTAGCGGTCTTGTTTTAGGCAGACAACTTCGAAAAAATCCTGTTGAAAATTTTCGAACTTTTATTGCTTACCTCTGTCGTCGGGGCTTTCGGTTGCTTCCGCTCATATGGGTGACAACGATTTTTGCTTTCACTTTGGATGGTTTTGTGCACCACAGAAGTTTTTCCCTGTTGTTGTCTAATTTGATGCTTAAAGACATTTCGCTAAATTTGGTTTTATGGTCAATTCATGTTGAATTATGGTGCAGTATATTTTTTCCTATTCTTTTTTGGATGTTCAAAAACAGTGGGATCTTCTTTAATGCTTTATTGTTTATTGGCTGTGTATTAATGAGTTTATTGGTACAAAAACCTTTATTTATGCAGTTTTGGATTTTCTTTCATGCTGGTTTACTTATTGATGTTTTATCAGCGAATACTTCGAGCACCCGATTTAAAAATCCTTTACTACTTGTGTTTGGTTATTTGCTGTTTATCCTGGCGCCCGAATTTTGCTTTGGAACGAGAATTTGGCTTTATGGACATTGGCAGAATTGGATTTTACCAGAAATTATTGCTTGCCCATTAATTCTTTTCTTTATCGTTCATAACAAAAATACGGTTTTCAATGCATTTCTACACTTATCCTGGATTAGATATTTAGGAAAAATTTCCTTTAGTATCTATTTAATTCATTTTCCTATACTTTTATTGATGTTGAATAAATTCCCAATTGGATCACTTTCGCAACTAGTCATTTTTTCAATCCTTTTTATTACTGCAACGATTTTGATTTCTGATTTAGCTTATCGCTGGATAGAAGTTCCCTTTAATAATTTAGGGAGAAAATACTATAAAATGTTAACTACTGACTTGCCGACCGAAACTGTGCTTGCCTAGAGTTCATATTACAAGTTAAAAATGCAACAGGCATTCTTTAGTCATGGCTAGTTGTAAATGATCAGGTAAGTTCTTTCTCATTTACACCAATTCGGTAGGCCCCAATATTAATACCTTTATGTAACAGATTCCCATTTTTAGGTTCGATTACACAGTCTCCAATGTCAGCTTTTTGGGTTCTATTTTGGGGTAACAAAACTGGATAAATATAAACATCATCAGTCCAATCCGATTTAACTTCTCTATCAAAAAAATAATAAGCCATCATTTGTCTGAATTTATGTTGTGGTCCTTGAAGTGCTAAATAAATACTGGCTTTTTGAGGGCAGAGAGCAAATACTTCCTTGCGTATATCCAAATAAAATTGATTTAGATTCTTAACACCTGTGTAATTAGTATTCATAATAAAATGAAAACTGTTTAGGGATAAATTAACAGTACTGACCACAGAATAAACAAAGATAGTAGGCACAATCAGGTTCTGAATTACTCTGCCAACTTTACGTTGCAGACCTGCAATTGCTGCTAGGATAAGCAGCATCATGCAGGGATGAGCCCAATCAGAAAGCTTAAATTGGCTCCAGCTTTGTCCAACTCCTTTGTCAAAGGGTGATGGGACAATATAGCGATAAAAAAGCAGACTTAGGAAAAAAATTCCTAACACTGAGGCTGCAGGCATTAATTTACCATTTTTGATAGCCGACCAAAGGCTTCGCCTCTCGACAATTAATAGGGCAAACAATAAAAATAACAAGCCTATTTTTAAAGCTGAAATCTCATTTCCAGCGTGCACTCCAAAAATATGCGCAATATACCCAAGCAAAGACCATTCAACAGGGGCACCAACAACAGCACCCGCTTCTATCCGCAAGGCCGAATAAACCCGCATTAATTCTGAATTAAGTATAATTGCTGAAAGACCAAACAGAAAAACAAGGCAAATTATCATTTTTTTCAAAGTATGAGTTCTTAATGCTAAAAGAAATGCACTGAAACCAAGGCCTAAGATGATAAAAGGGTCGAGTTCTGGATAGGCAAAGGTAACGCTCACTAGAAGAACAATGCCAGGTAGGGTTGCTTTCAAAATTGCTAAATTAGTAGGCTTGGATGTCGTTATCCAATTAAATAAAGGACCTAAAAAAAATAATAAACTGGCACCAAAAGAAAGACCTACCGTTTGCGAAAAAAATCCGTTGTTCGCACCCCATACCAGCCCCCCCACAGTCAAAGCTGGTATTGACAGCAACGCTAATCGAATACCTCTCTTTAGAGACCTTAACATTCCCGCCAAAGGAAAACCTATAGCTAAACAGCAAGAACTAATTGCAGCTATCAAAATTGCTGGATAAAGCTCATAGGACCAGCTCATTCTAAATAAGCCCTGAAATAAAGCTAAAAGGAAGCTACCACCCATCCTTAAACCCTGATCTTGGAATATAGCGACTGCGGTTTTAAGTGGGGTCATTTCCGCTATGGAAATTTTATCGTTAAAGGCATGTAGCTGAAGCCAATTGCTATGGGTTAAATAGAGAAAACTATCATTATTAGTATTTACAGCACCGTAGAAATAAAGAGGCGCTAAAATGGATAATCCGCAAATAATCCCAAATAAACCCACCAACGAAGCATGGTAAATCATTAACGTTTTCTGTTTCTCACGCAAAAAACTATATAAAAGTAAAACAAACACTATAAAGGGGATTAATAAGTTATTACCTAAAGGTAAAATTTTACCAACAACAGTGGCAATTATTGTTAGGGTACCTAAGCCAAGAATTGGAGAAAGATAAAAAAGGCCTGCCACTCTGGATTTGTAGGGTAAACCCCTTGTCCAAATTCGACCAATTACGGTGGCCAAAAATAAAATCGAAAATAATGAGCTAAAAACAGTCCAAAAAATTCCAGTACCCAAAGAAAACAAAGCAGATCCCCCTACTTGGATTTTTTCTGTGATCTGTTTCCAATGAAAGACCAGAAAATTTCAGAAAAAATGTAATTATTACCTTCCGATAAGGTCTATAAGTCAATTTTGTGCTTCAGCAAGTAAAAAAAATCAAATTCCTGTTCGCCAAGCATTAATCTGATTTAAAGTTAGCTCTTTAGCAGACTCGGGATTTGCATAGAAATCCCGATACCAGGCAGCAGTTTCGGCTATCACTTGTTTTGTGTTCCACACAGGATTCCATCGAAGCAGTGCTTTTGCCATTGAACTATCTAAAGCAAGAGCCTGAGCTTCAGGATAGGGATTTTCCATGTACTCAAGAGGAGGGCGTTCCCAGCATTCACTCATCAGTTCTAATACATCGCGAACAGAGTAAGTCTCTGGATCCTGTGGCCCCAGATTCCAGGCACGCGTAAATTTGGATGGATTTTCTGAAACCAAACCTGCTAATAACATGAGATAACCGTGAACCAAAGCCAAAACATGTTGCCAAGGTCTGGTTGCTTCCGGATAACGCAAGGTTAACTTATTACCAGCAGTTAGAGCCCTAACAAAATCGGGTATTAATCGGTCCTCAGACCAATCACCGCCACCTATAATATTGCCGCCACGCGCAATAGCAATTGCAGGGCCTTTTGACTCTTCCCAGGGATAAGACGCTGCATAACTGTGGATAACCATTTCAGCAGCTGCTTTTGAAGCGGAGTAAGGATCTTTTCCACCAAGCGGATCATCTTCTCTATAAGGCCATAACCATTCTTTATTTTTATAAACTTTATCCGTAGTAACACATAAAACCCCGCGGACGCTTTTCACTAAACGAGCTGCTTCGAGAACATGTGCTGTACCCTGAGAATTAACTGCGAAAGTACGAACAGGTTCATTGTAAGAACGGCGCACTAAAGGCTGAGCAGCCAGATGCAGAATTAAATCCGGCTGAAAAGAATCTACAGCTTTCAACACAGCGTCAAAATCGCAGATATCAGCAAAGGTACCAGGTACAGAATTTTCAAGATTTAATGTTTTGAATAAAGAAGGATTAGTCTCTGGCGGCAATGAAAATCCAGCTAGTTGCGCACCAATAGTCTGTAACCATAAACAAGCCCAGCCCCCTGTAAAACCAGTATGCCCTGTTACCAAAATTTTTTTATTTATAAGGGACTGTTCGAAATTTGGCAAACTCATTGGTTTATCTCTCGTAAAAAAAATAATCAACTTCCATTTAATCGTGCGAAATAGTACGATACTGGTCTTGCTAAAGCAATTTTTACTTCAGTTTTCAACCTTAAAATCGCCTAAAATCTCAAATAAATGCGCAATAAACTGCTAAAAAAATTGCTTCTCCAAAACAAGATGCTAATATGCGTGCTCCAAATGGGATGTTTAAAAATGTTCCGTAAAAAATCAGGTAATAAATTCTTTTAATGAAAATTGAAAAAAAAGAGCTAGGGAAAGTAATGCATTTAATACCAGTTATTCTTTGTGGCGGTGAAGGATCACGTCTTTGGCCTGTTTCCCGCGTACTGCATCCAAAACCCTTTATTCGCCTGGATGACGGCACTAGCTTTCTGCAAAAGGCATTTTTACGCGGGGCAGCTCTGCCTGGTGTTCAGGAAATTTTAACGGTAACTAATCGCGAACTTTTCTTCAAAATTGAAGATGAGTTTCGTGAGGTTAATAAAACTGCTATTGAAACTTCCTTTATACTGGAGCCATTTAAAAGAAATACAGCTGCTGCAATCGCTACAGCCGCCTCACAAATTCTAAAAACCTTTGGCGAAGACGCCCTTATGCTGGTTCTGAGTGCCGATGATTTAATATCTAATCAAGACGCCTTTCAACATGCCGTTTCTGAGGCCACTTTGTTGGCACTTGAGGATAAACTTGTCGCTTTTGGAATCAAGCCCAATGAGGCAAATACGAGTTATAGTTATATTGAACACAAAAATTCAGAGGTTTTAAACTTTCACGAAAACCCCACTCGTGAAGAGGCAAACAGCTATTTTTCCTCAGAATTTTTCCTTTGGAATTCGGGTATCTATTTGTTTAAAGCGGGCAGAATTTTGCAGGTATTAGAACATTCAGCATCAAATCTATTAAACGCTATAAAAAATTGCATAAACCAATCACAATTTGTCGTTGGCAAAAATTATAGCCGTCTTGATCTTGACCAATCCTGTTTTGCAGATGTGCCAGAAATAGCCATTGAAGAATTTATAATGAAAGAATCCTCTCAAGTTGCTGTTATACCCTGCGATATTAATTGGACTTCTGTCAGTTCCTGGAATGTTTTAAGCGAGCTTAGACCGGCCGATGAAAATGGTAATCGAATCGAAGCTGAAGCCTTTCTGCACGAAGTTTCCAATTGTCATATTCAGAGTGAAAGCCGATTAATTGGTGCTGTTGGGATTGATGAATTATTAATCATCGATACGCAAGATGCGTTATTGGTAGCCGATAGATCCAGAGCTCAAGAAGTTGAACATATTTATTCCCAATTAAAAAATTCAAATCATGAAAGCCATAAATTTCACCGCACGGTGCACCGCCCCTGGGGCAATTTTACTGTTCTTGAAGAAAGTGAATACTTTAAGATAAAACGCATTGTAGTAAGACCTCAAGCAAGTTTAAGCTTGCAAATGCATTACCATCGCAGTGGACATTGGGTTGTGGTAAGCGGCATGGCTCAAGTAACGAATGGGGACGAAACCTTTTTCATAAAAACCAATGAATCAACCTATATTCCCGCAGGGCACAAGCACCGCCTGGAAAATCCCGGTGTGCTTGACCTGGTTATGATTGAGGTTCAAAGCGGCGAATATTTGGGCGAAGATGATATTGTTCGTTTCCAGGATAATTATGGGCGAATTTAATGATACAATTCAAAAATTTTGAAACGAATTAAAGGAAAAAAATGAAAATAGCTTTAATTATCGGAATCACAGGTCAAGATGGTACTTATCTTGCAGAACTGTTACTTAAAAAAAATTACATCGTACATGGCGTAAAAAGACGCGCTTCTTTATTTAATACCGACCGTATCGATCACCTTTATCAAGATCCGCATGCGGAAAACCGAAATTTTATCCTGCATCATGGTGATCTGACCGATTCGACAAACCTTATCCGGATTATTCAGGAAGTACAACCAGACGAAATTTATAACCTCGCTGCAATGAGCCACGTAGCTGTTAGTTTTGAAACACCTGAATATACTGCAAATGCCGATGGAATAGGAACTCTTCGTGTTTTGGAAGCTATCAGGCTTTTAGGACTTGAGAAAAAAACCAAATTCTATCAAGCCTCAACTTCGGAACTTTATGGTTTGGTTCAAGAGACTCCGCAAAAAGAAACTACACCTTTTTACCCGCGAAGTCCTTATGCTGTAGCAAAACTTTATGCCTATTGGATCACGGTAAATTACCGTGAAGCTTATGGCATTTACGCTTGCAACGGTATTTTGTTTAATCATGAAAGTCCAATCCGAGGCGAAACCTTTGTAACCCGTAAAATTACCCGTGCCTTGGCCCGAATTAAACTAGGTTTGCAAGAATGCGTTTATCTTGGCAATTTGGATGCGCTACGTGACTGGGGGCATGCTCGCGATTACGTGGAAATGCAATGGTTGATGTTGCAACAGGAGCAGCCCGAAGATTTTGTGATTGCAACCGGTGAGCAATATAGCGTTCGTGAATTCGTTGAAACGGCAGCTACGGAAATTAATCTTAATATCACTTGGAAAGGTGAAGGAATAAATGAGGTTGGTATGGATCAAGATGGCAAAGTAATTGTTCGTGTTGACCCCCGTTATTTTCGGCCTGCAGAAGTGGCAACACTTCTTGGTGATGCAACCAAAGCACGTGTAAAGCTTGGTTGGACGCCCAAAATTACCTTCAAAGAACTGGTAACTGAAATGATGCTTTCTGATCTTAATGCCGCACGTCGCGATGAATTGATTAGAAGTCACGGGTTTGCAACCTATGACTATCACGAATAAGGAGTTTGCGTGAGCACGCCTAAAATCTATGTTGCTGGACACCGTGGCATGGTTGGTTCAGCTCTGATACGACGCTTGGAGCAGGCCGGATATACCAACTTACTCATTAGAAGCCACGCAGAGCTTGATTTAACCAATCAATCAGAAGTGAAAGATTTTTTTGCTGCTGAAAAGCCAGATTACGTATTTTTGGCCGCTGCCAAGGTAGGCGGGATTTTGGCAAATGATACTTATCGCGGTGAATTTATCTATCAGAACTTGATGATTCAGACCAATATAGTCCACTCAGCCTGGCAAGAAGGTATTCAGCGGCTCTTATTTCTTGGCTCGAGCTGTATTTATCCTCGTAATTGTGCTCAACCTATTCAAGAAGATTATTTATTAACAGGTCCTCTTGAACAGACTAATGAGCCCTATGCCATTGCCAAAATTGCTGGTATTAAATTATGTGAAAGTTATAACCGCCAATATGGAACTCAATATTTAAGCGTAATGCCTACAAATCTTTACGGGCCAAATGATAATTATGATTTAAACAATAGTCATGTATTACCCGCTCTCCTTCGAAAATCACATGAAGCAAAGCGACGCGGTGATAAGCAACTGGTTGTTTGGGGTTCTGGTAAACAGATGCGGGAATTTCTTCATGTTGATGATATGGCTGATGCTTGCCTTTTCCTGATGGAGCAGCAAGGTAGTGACAAGATCTACAATGTTGGTGCAGGTGTTGATATAAGCATTCGTGAATTAGCTGAAATTATTATGGATGTGGTTGGCTTTAAAGGGGACATTGTATTTGATACAACAAAACCCGATGGAACTCCTCGTAAATTGTTAAATGTAGAGCGAATGAAACATTTGGGTTGGCAAGCAAAAATTAATCTGCGTGAGGGTATCGCTAAAACTTATCAGGATTTCTTAAAGCAAGAGCAACGATAACATGTATGAACAACCCCTAATCACGATTGCAGTTCCCTCCTTTAATCAGGGACGTTATCTCGACAAAGCGCTTGAATCCATTTTTTCACAGAAAGAAGCAATAGAAGTTTTTATTATGGATGGCGGTTCAACCGATAATTCTATCGATGTGATCAAAAAATGGGAAAATCACTTGGCAGGTTGGCGCAGTCATCGCGACAATGGTCAATCAGCCGCTATTAATGAAGGTCTTGCTAAAGGAAAAGCACCCTATGTCTGCTGGGTTAATTCTGATGATTGGTTATTACCTGGGTCACTAGCTCAATTAATCAGCGCTCTAAAAAATAATTCTTCAGCACCGGCTGCTTATGGAAAGGCTTGGAATTTCAATGAAAAAAAACAGTCAATGAATCCAGTTTGGGTCGAGCCTTTTAATCCTCGTCGTTTAGCACTGCGTTGTATAATATCTCAACCCGCAACGCTCATGAGACGAAGTGCCTGGGAGACAATCGGAGGATTAGACGAAAGCCTTCATATGGCAATGGATTATGATCTATGGTGGCGTTTATACAAAGCCTTTGGTCCACTTGTGTATTTAAATGAATTCATTGCTGTAAACCGTGAACATGAGCTAACTAAAACCAAAAACAATCGAAAACTACATTATCAAGAAGCTATAAAAATTATCAGAAAACATAACAATCACGTACCTCTAAAATGGTGGCTTGCCCAACCTTATAAAGTATGGCTTCAATCTATTCTTAAATAATTTCTATAAAACGTCGTGAAGGGCATGGATCCAGCGGATTACCACCACACGATGGCTAAGGAAGCAAAATCAGAATATATTTCATTGCTAATTTGGTTCCGCCCAACTTAAGCAGGCACATTAAGTTTAAATATCAAAAAATCAAACTTAGTGCATTAACGGTTTATAAATAGGTCTCTATCTTCTCAGATTATTTAGCTAATTAAATTTTCTTCGTCTAACTGAACTTCATTCTCTTCAGCTAAGAGAGAATCCTTTAGATAAAATATTTTCAAAGCAGGATCAGAGTAATAGAGACTAGATTGATGTATTCCTTTTAAGATTTAGCAAATGATGTGTAGTGGCTTCAAAAAAGAAACAAGATAATTGGAATGGAAAGCAATTGATTTCTTTATTCAGTGAGTTGAAGTTAGATTATGCCAATTGATCATAATGATTTTTTTAAAATCTAAGGCCTGTATTCTCCTTCCTTATTGCAGAATTCTAAGGAGAAAATCTCTTGATAAGCCCATAGCCCTAGGCTAAAATCTGCAATTTTTGGTACCTATGAAGGAGCAGTAATTGTTAAGGAATAACCAACAGGTATCAATTCGTTCTCAAGCACTTTTTTTAATTCTTCTAGTTGTAACTATTTTAGCTGCCAAGGGTTTGCAACTTCTTCTTCATATTATTTTACAACCGGCCGTGCCTGATGTATCTATTTTGCTGGATAGTTACATGCCCTATGTATTTCCTAAACCTGTAGAGCGCGATATTTTTTTGATACTTGGTATGGCAATCCCAATACTTGCCATTTTTTTAACACGAAAAGCTGGGTGGGTTGATCCTATGGCTGGGTCAAAGTTAGCCTCCCTGGTACTTCCCCTGGCAATTACACTTCTTCTGTTTTTACCATTAATTCATTCCGACTTTTTTTCTTTAATTGTTCCAAAATATGGTACCTACAAAGAAAAAGTAACAATCATACCCTGCCTTATTACAGCCGCTCTTTGGTGTTTTTGGGTCGTTTATTCAAGATCATCTTTTAAAAATCAACCTTTAATAAGAGCCATTGTGTGGATTTGTATAATCAGCTCGATGCTTCTTTTAATAGGTGCGTGGCGAATTGTAGGCATGAATGGGATGATACCGGATGATATTTTAACAACTCATTTAGACGCTGCACTTCATGCGACCACCCAAGTTATTGCTGGGAAAACCCTATTGGTTGATATTCCCTCACAATATGGCCTTTTTCCGGAATTAATAGCTCCTTTATTAAGGACAGCAAAGGCTACTATTTTAAATTTCAGCCTCTTTTTTGCATTTCTACAGGCGGTTTCGCTTTTAGGGCTTTTCTTTGTTCTTTCCAAATGTGTTAAAAATTCTACTTTATTGTTACTTGCCTGCATTAGCTTGCTTCTTGTAACCAATCAAACAATCCTCCATTTTCATGGAAGTAATGATAGGTACCTGCAGTACTGGCCTATACGATTTTTTTGGCCAGCCTTCTCAGTGTTTACTTTTTACTGGTTTGCTATTAAAAAAACTTTTTGGCGTGGTGCTTTGGTTTCTGCTGTAGGCGCTATAGGTACTTTTTGGGTTTTGGATACAGGGCTTTTTATACCCTTGGCTTTCGCAGCTTACTTAATAGCCAAACTAATAATTAGTTTCACTTTGCCGGCGAATGGCTTTGTTCAAGAGAAGGATTGTTGGTTTTATGCAAAAACCTTGATTCTTCATTTATTTGTAACGGTGATTATTTTAACTCTGCTTCTAGGAGCATTATGGTTAAAGGCTCAACAACCCTTACATCTATCCTGGATGTTTAAGTATCAAAAAATTTTTTATGGCTTAGGATTCTTTATGAGTCCTTTACCGCCTGTCATTCATCCCTGGATGTCGGTTCTTGCAATTTATTTATTTGGACTAATAGTAGGATTAGTAGCCTGCTATCAGCAGAGTTCTAATACTCGTGCTGATATCCTTTTATATCTAAGCATGCTCGGACTAGGGCTATTTGTTTATTATGAAGGCCGTTCCCATGTGGTAGTTTTGCTAATCGTTTGTTGGCCTGCACTAATGATTATGTCTATCACTGCAGACCGAACTTTGAATTATATTCGCTCAAAGCAATTAACGCTGAGTACTATTTGTATGCCTATTGCAACGGTAACCTTTCTGTTGGTTTGCAGCATCGATTTTGTTATTAATATACCTACGTTGGTTGAACAGGCAAAAAACCAATTTTTAACGCGCAACATACCTAACTATCCGCTTACTAATAGCGAGCTTGCATTTATAAAGCAACATACAAAGCCAAAGGATGAGTGCCTTATCTTGTCTAAAAGACAAGCCATTTATTACGCTGAAAGCGGTCTGGTTTCGCCGATTAATGGGCCAGGCCTTGCCGAAACCTTACTCAAAACTGATCTCGAGAAAACAATAAAACCGCTGATTGAAGGCAAAATCACTTGTGTTTTTTTGGGGATAAATGAGAGCTCGCCAGTGCAAATGGGTCTAAATTTGGTCGAACTTACAGATAAACTTAGTCTGGAAAACCTTAGGCAAAAATATAAGGTGGTCAGCCAAAATGCAGAGCATACCATGTTTTATCTAACTCCAAACTCAGGTTAATCAATGATTTTGAACCGAAGGCTAACGAAAAAAGTTATTCAAGGGCTTAAACAAAATGACCATGGCTATTAATAAACCAAGAACGGCATACCTATCGATATAATAAGCAGCGCCAGTTTTAAGAGGTTGGATTGGCGCTAAATTAACTAGCCAGTTTTTAATCGCTACGCACACTGGAAGGTAAAGTAACAAAACGACTTCGCTAAAAATTCTAGCTTCCATGAAGCGGCCAACTATAGCTAAACCTATAAAATAGACCAAGGCAACATACCGCAGTGGCCGGTATTTGATGGGTATAAAATCATAAAAAGCAAACCAGAATAGACAAAGCCCAGCAAAGCAAAAAATAAACAGCAGTAAATTTTGTTCATTTAAAAGCCAAAATAAATTGTCAGCAAAAAGTGTGTTGCGGCCGTTTGGAAGGCTTAATTCAAGAAATTGCCCGGATTTACCATTAACCAATCCTAAAATAAGAGCTCGGCCTAGTATAAATGCCAAGAGGGCGTAGCAAGTTGGTTTCAATACGTTTTGGACGTGTTGCCAATGCAGGGCAGGAATTATCAATACTAATAAAAGAGCGCTTTCTCTATTCAATGTTGCTAAAAATACCCAAAGGATTAGATAAATCCATTGCTCACGCAGGCAAAATAGATAGCCCATAGTCATAAAAAATAAGGTGGCTGTATCATAGGGGTAAAAAAAGGTAGCAAGCCCTGTGCGTGACAACCGATAATTTACTACCGTTATTAAGGGCAACAGCAGGATGAAAAACCAAGATAATAATTTAGCCTCGCGCTGGCTAAAGTCTTGTTGAAGTAATTGAAATAACGCAAAAAAAAATAGGCTGGTGAACAAAAATTCCATAGAAAAGAATAGGATTTCGATTTCGATAGGAAAAAAAGGCTTTAGTAAATTTAACAAAGCAGGAACCAATAAACGCTGGCCATAAGGCAGACGAAGTGAAAAGTCCATAAATCCACTTAGAGATACCTCGGAGTATATACCCGTCAATTGTATATGAATGAAAGCATAGCCTAGCAGTAAAACAAAGGTTATAAATCGGAATTTATAGCGCAGGATATCTTCATTCATATCTAAATTTCTCACTCAAGATTTGTTTAGACTATCCGATATTAAAGAAGAAAAGCAATTTTAACGCAGTTCTGTGTTGGAGGGTCAGATGAAAGATAGGGCAAAATTTAACGTTGGTGATCGTGTGATACACACACATCATGGGTATCGTGCCGTTATTATCGATATTGATCCCCTTTTTCAGGCCTCCGGCCGATATAATCCACAGGCTTTAAAACGAGAATTTGCTACCCGAAACCCGTGGTATAGACTCCTTGTGGATAATTCTAGTCAAATGACTTATGTGGAAGAATGCCTTTTAAAACACGATCCAAGTCCCTTTGCTATAGAGAACCCAAACGTAAAGGATTACCTCCATGAACAAAAAGGAAATTATTGCCCTAACGCCAGCAGGCATTAGGGATTACTTCGTCCGAAATTAATAGGGTTGATTCTGCTCTTTATAACTTTTTCTGAAACACGAATAGTTTTTTTTCCACCATGTCTTATTGAAATAACTGGAACAAATAATAGGAAGTAGACGAATTACTCGCTTTCAAAAACCAATCTATAAAATGTCAACAAACACCATAGCTATATTAAATCAATTAGCTTGTGGATTAGACAATCTTAACGATTGATAAACCTAAAGACTTCATCTGTATCCTTAATAAACCTTTTACAGCTACCCTTAATGCCAATGAAACGTGTATTATTCGAGCCTGGGATTGACACACCAATTTTTAGTTTGGAATTTATCTTTCCCTATAAATTTTAAGCCTTACAAAAATAACAAGACCAAAACAGGGGAAAGGATTGAGTAAATTAAATGCATTTTTGCTAAATTCTCGATTTGCTGAAATAGCCATAGTTGTTTCTCTTTTGACACTGATTAGTCTTTTATTAATACCCTTTGCAACGAATGGAATATGGTTTGATGATGCTCAATATGCACAAACCTGGGATTTTTTGCATCGATTTAAAATGGGACTTTGGAGCTATAGCCTCGATACTGTAAAAGGCTGGCTCTATGGAAGTGGTCGTATAATATTTAGTTTTTTTCCTATTTATGCTTTCTTCTATTTATTAAAGGATAATGAGTTAGCAGTTCGTCTTGTTGATGTTGCTTTGATTCTTAGCCATGTTGGTTTGGTTGTTTATTTATTGCGTCTGGTGCATGTTTCCTGGCGTACGATTGGTGTATATATCCTTATCCTTTTCTCTTTATTTCAAATAAGACCTTTTTATGATCCCGTTGCTTCATATGCGGTGTTCTATAAATTTTTAGGTCTGGCAATCACTCTTTCTCTAATTTTCCTTGTTAAATGGCGTCAAACTGAAAAAACCAGTTTTTTAGTGGCCTCTAACATTACTGCACTGCTTTCTTTATTTTGTTATGAGATCAATATCATTTATATACCCATCGCTTTAGCTGCTATTTGGACTTCATCAAATCCTAAATTTTTTAGAAATGTTCTAATTACCCTCATTCCCGCAACTATTTTTTTAGTTATGACTTATCTGGCAAGGCATCACGCTCCTCGTTTGTATTTCGGAACCACCTTTGGTTCTTTGCAAGCTGTACCACTTACTTATTTGAAACAGTTGATAGGATGTCTACCGGGTATTTATTATTTAATACAAGGCCATCATAGCGACAGTTTTTCTAAGATATTGGCTTCTTTTATCACCACAAGTCTTGCCTGGATTGTTGCTGCACTTTCACTTATTTGTTCCTGGTTGTTACTGAAATTTAACACTATTGCAATCACGCCCTATCGGATTCCTAAAGGCATACTAGCAACAGCGCTTGCCTTTGTATTTCTACCTCCTTTTTTAATTGCTGCCTCTGCAAAATATCAAGCCGAATTACAATGGGGACTTGCCTATCTTCCTGTTTATTATCAATATTTCGGCTTAGCCTTAGTCCTTGCGCTTATTGTGGAAAAACTGGTTACTGCAAAAAATGCAAGAAAATACATCTTCCTCTTAATTCCTCTCTATGCTTTTTATGTGACTTTAAATTGGATTTCAAACCGGTTTGAAGCAGCAAGCCATGATTTAGTTTATGTTGAACCTAAACATAGCCTGATTCATGAAATCAAAAGAGGTTTACTAGATGTTGTTAAAGAAGGTGATATTATCGAAACAAAGGTGCTGCCTTTTTATATCAACTCTACCTTTTTATATGGCCTGACCGGAAAGAATTTTGCACTTGCAAATGAGTCTTTCCCTGCACGCAAAGATGCAATTCGCTATCAACTTGCCCGGCCTTATATAGATGGGAAAGGCTTTGTCTGGCAGTTAAGGCTGTTAAAATAAACAATCTTTTTGCTGACAAATTTGTCTTTCAGGTGTGCATGAATGTTTTTGAAAGATCTCCCACCTTTCTCAGCAAACTAGATATGCCTTAACATAAATACGAGCAAAGCAATAAAGGCGATTAGAATTAGCGCTAAAAAACCCATCGCAGAAAAGCTTTTTGATAAATTTTCACGGCTAAATTGCTCAGGTTTACCTTTGATACTACGATATAAAATCCAGACAATTAGCCCAGCACCGAGTAACCCCAGTACCTGATAAAAAGTTTCCATTGTTATACTCCTTCTTCAAAACAAAATGCATCTGAAAATAATTGGGACTGCTTAACACCCTGCTTAACCAAGGCATCCCGGGTGGCAAATACCATATCGAATGGGCCGCTAATAACATATTGCCATTTGTTAAGATCCTGATGATGCTGCTCAATAACCATTGAAGCCAAAGTATCTTTCGAACTCGAATTGGGTAGAAGAGAAAAATAGCGGAAGTGGGAAGCATGGGTTTGCCAATGAGTCACTTTTTCATGCATATACAAATCGCTCTGCGAGCGAGCGCCCCAAAATAATTCAAATGGCCTAACATCATTAGAAGCAAGTAGTTGTTCAATCATTGCCTTTATAGGTGCAAAACCGGTTCCTCCGGCAATGAATAAGATTGGTTTTTGCTTATCTAATTGATCAAGGTGACAATCACCTAAAGGTATTTTTATCTTAAGCGCTCCACGCTCTTTTATTTCTGCAAGCAATTTTTGATTAGAGGTATTATCAACACTGTGACGAATATGGAGCTCATATTTATGAGAACCAAGTGGTGCATTAGCTATTGAATAGCTTAATTCTTCATTTGCGAAAATAACATTCAAATATTGGCCAGCCTTATAATCGATATAGTTCTCAGGCGCTAAAATTACTTTCAAAATGGAGTCGGTTAAAGGATTAACATCATCCACTTGAGTATGAATCAATTTTTGGTTCATCGTTCCAACCCAAGTTTTGACCAATAACCATCAACGCGCTTTAAAATTTCGTCATCCATAACTATTGCTTTACCCCACTCGCGTTGAGTTTCTCCCATCCACTTAGAGGTAGCATCCATACCCATTTTCGAACCCAATCCAGAGATAGGGGAGGCGAAATCAAGATAATCAATTGGTGTATTTTCAACCATTACTGTATCCCTTGATGGGTCCATTCGTGTGGTTATTGCCCAAATTACATCCTGCCAATTTCTAGCATCGATATCATCATCGCAAACGATAACGAATTTGGTATACATAAATTGTCGCAGAAAAGACCAAACAGCCATCATTATACGTTTAGCATGTCCGGGATATTGCTTTTTCATAGTAACCACGGCTAAACGGTAAGAACAACCTTCAGGCGGTAAGTAGAAATCTACAATTTCTGGAAACTGTTTTTGCAAAAGCGGAATAAAAACTTCATTCAAGGCTAAACCTAAAATTGCAGGCTCATCGGGTGGGCGGCCCGTGTATGTGCTGTGATAAATCGGTTGGTTGCGATGGGTTATGCGCTCAACTGTAAATACGGGAAATGTTTGAACTTCATTATAATAGCCCGTGTGATCGCCAAAAGGACCTTCGGCTGCTTCTTCACCTGGATCAATATAGCCTTCTAAAATAATTTCTGCAGAGGCTGGAACAGATAATTCATTTCCCAAACAACGAGTTAACTGAGTTCGTTGACCGCGTAACAAACCAGCAAAGGCATACTCGGACAAACTATCAGGAACGGGCGTTACTGCTGCGAGCATGGTCGCAGGATCTGCGCCTAAAGTAACTGCAACAGGGAAACGTTCGCCAGGATAAACTTGTTGCCAGGCCTGATAATCAAGGGCTCCACCACGATGGGATAACCAGCGCATAATCAATTTATTTTTTCCCAGCAGTTGCTGCCGGTAAATTCCCATATTTTCCCGCGACTGATGAGGCCCTTTCGTCGTTACTAATCCCCAGGTTATTAGAGGCGCTACATCTCCTGGCCAACAGGTTTGTATGGGTAATCGTCTAAGATCTACCTCTTCTTTTTCCCATACCTGTTCCTGGCAGGGAGCAGAAGAAACATATTTCGGAGCCATATTGAGTGCTTGTTTTAATAAAGGCAATTTGGAAAAGGCATCTTTGAATCCTTTGGGCGGGTCGGGTTCTTTTAATGCTGCTAAAAGTTTACCAACCTCACGTAAGGCAGAAATATTTTCCTCCCCCATTCCTAAAGCAACACGTTCCACAGTCCCAAACAAGTTTGTTAAAACAGGCATGGCACTTTCTTTAGGATTTGTGAAAAGCAGCGCAGGACCTTCAGATCGCAACACTCGATCAGAAATAGCGGTCATTTCAAGAAAAGGAGAAACAGGGTAGTCAATTCGCTTTAATAAACCACGTAGCTCTAATTGAGAGATAAAATCTCGAAGGTCAGCGTATTTCATATCAGACGTTTAAAAGAACAATAATTGCTGATTATGGCACAGGCGATACTTTAACAGAAACAAAGTGCTGATTTTTCTTTAGGAATGCATAAGAAAGTTTAGAATTAGAGATTTAACAAACATAAGATACAACTGAAACCGCGGACAGGTCCGCGGCTCTAGGGACTGGATTATTCTTGACGTTTCATAGCGTCAAAAAATTCACTATTTGTTTTATGATTTTTCATACGCTCGAGTAGAAATTCAATTGCATCGCATTCGTCCATTGATTGCAAAATTTTGCGCAAAATCCAGGTACGATGTAATTCTTCGGGACTTACTAACAAATCCTCGCGACGGGTACCAGAGCGATTAATATTAATGGCAGGGAAGACACGACGCTCCGAAATGCTACGAGATAAGTGGATTTCCATGTTACCGGTTCCCTTAAATTCCTCATAAATCACCTCATCCATTTTAGAGCCGGTATCAACTAGCGCTGTTGCTATGATAGTTAAACTGCCACCTTCTTCAATATTACGTGCAGCACCGTAAAGCCGTTTGGGTCTTTGCAGGGCATTTGCATCCACACCACCGGTTAATACTTTTCCTGAAGCAGGAACAACCGTGTTATAAGCGCGAGCCAGACGTGTGATGGAATCAAGTAGAATCACCACATCTCTTTTATGCTCAACCAACCGCTTTGCTTTTTCGACGACCATTTCAGCAACTTGCACGTGACGGTTTGCCGGCTCATCAAAGGTACTCGCCACCACTTCGCCTTTAACAGAGCGCTGCATTTCGGTGACTTCTTCAGGCCTTTCATCAATCAACAAGACGATGAGATAGCAATCCGGATAATTTTTCTCAATAGAATGAGCTAAATTTTGCAACATCAAAGTCTTACCCGCTTTTGGCGGAGAAACAATTAGTCCGCGTTGCCCACGGCCAAAAGGTGCACATAAATCGACAACTCGAGCGGTTAAATCCTCGGAACTGCCATTACCTTGCTCCATCACCAGTCGCTGATTTGCAAACAAAGGAGTGAGGTTTTCAAATAAGATTTTTCGTTTAGCGCTTTCAGGCGAATCAAAATTAATCTCATCAACCTTTAGCAAGGCAAAATAACGCTCATTATCTTTTGGTGGTCGGATTTTACCGGTTATTGTGTCACCAGTTCTTAGGCCAAACCGTCTGATTTGACTGGGTGAAACATAGATATCGTCAGGGCCTGCCTGGTAGGATCCGTCTTCGGAACGCAAAAAACCGAAACCGTCGGTTAATACTTCCAGAACGCCCCCGCCATGAATATCTTCACCTTTATGCGAATGGGCCTTTAAAATTGCAAAAAGAATATCTTGCTTGCGCATGCGGGCTGTATTTTCAGCCCCCATCTCCTGTGAAATATTAACAAGATCGGCAATGGGTAATTTCTTAAGTTCACTAAGATTCATACTTCTCACTTGATGTATTGGTTAAATGAAATGGTTTTTCCGAGGTAATTTGTATTTTGAAAGAATAGTTGGGAAATCCACTATCCAAGGTAATTTCTCAATTTCACTAAATTTGAACCTTTTATCATTACATCACTGCTCATTAGTTTACTTGTAAATAAGACAGTTGAATGACATTGGGGCAAGAGATCTAGGTCTGAGAAAATGACCACACATTGATATAGCAGATTAACATAGCTTTTAAATTAGATCCACTAATTTTTATGTGTCCAACCTGATCAACAGGCTGGAGCGGATAAATACCCTTTAAACATTCGATTCAACAAAAGCAGTTAATTGTGATTTTGAAAGCAAACCCATTTTTATAGCTTCTACCTGACCATTTTTAAACAGGATAAGGGTAGGAATGCTCATGACACCGTATTTGGAAGGGATCTGGGAATTTTCATCGATGTTCATCTTGGCAAAAGTAATTTTATCGCTGTGACTAGTGGCAACTTCTTCCAAAACCGGAGTTAAAGCGCGGCAAGGTCCACACCATTCAGCCCAAAAATCTACCAGCACTGGCTTGCTGGAATTTAAAACGTCTTGCTCAAAACTGGAGTCGGTAATGGCTTTAATGTTTTCACTCATGAATACACCTCGGTTGTTTGAAAAAAGAATTCAGAAAATCATTATCCGCGAAACTGCATTTACAGTCTAGCTTCACAGATCGCCCCAAACAGCTTGCATCATCGCTAAGGCAGCAATTGCTGCCGTTTCGGTGCGCAACACTCTGGGTCCAAGAAAGAGCGGAGAAAAACCAGCATTTACAATCGACTCCAGTTCTTCTTCACTAAAGCCGCCTTCCGGGCCAACCAATAGGGCTAATTCTTGCTTGGCTAGATTATAGTCGCGCCAGGTTTTTGAATGGTAGGGATCTAAAACAAATTTCAAGGGTAAATCATTTTGTTTTAGATAATCGTCTAAAGAAAGCGCAATATTCACCTGTGGAATAAAATTTCGCCCCGATTGTTCACAAGCAGCTACAGCAATAGCCTGCCATTGTGCTCGTTTTTTATTTATGCGAGCCTCATCCAATTTTACTACTGAGCGAGATGTAATTATTGGACAGATACTGGCTACTCCCAGCTCAACGGCTTTTTGCATGACAAACTCCATGCGTTCGCCTTTAGAAATGGCTTGAGCAAGATGAATTTTTAATGGCGACTCTTTATTTACAGATCGTTCACCAATGATTTTAACGCATACTCTTTTTTTATGAACAGAAACGAGAAGTGCATTAAACTCTCGATTATCACCGCAAAATAAGGTTATTGTTTCGCCGGGCTGCATTCTTAATACAACGCCAACATGTTGACCGGCCTCAGGTGATAATTCCAGTGTTTGATTGAGACTTAAAGAAGCAGCTTGGTAAATACGTATTTCTCGCACATCCTCTCACTAATATGAACTTAAATTATCCGGTTATTCTACTATACCTCTAAAAGTCTTAGTGCTATGTTAGCGGTTTATTTTTTTGGGGATAAGTTTTATGAGCAAATCACGCATCGAATCCGATTCTATGGGAGAAATTGAAGTTCCATCCAATCGGTATTGGGGAGCACAAACCGAGCGATCGCTCCATCATTTTAATATTGGCAACGACATTATGCCTCGAGAAATCACTTATGCTTTTGGGATTTTGAAAAATGCAGCTGCTTTGACTAATCTGGAATTGGGTAAACTTTCAAAAGAAAAAGCTGATTTAATTATTAAAGCGGCAGAAGAGGTCAGCGCTGGAAAATTGGATGAGCATTTTCCTCTGCATGTTTGGCAAACTGGAAGTGGAACCCAATCCAATATGAATGCTAATGAAGTTATTTCAAATCGCGCCATTGAAATAGCCGGCGGTGAAATGGGTTCAAAAAAACCGGTACATCCCAACGACGATGTCAACATGTCGCAATCCTCAAATGATACCTTTCCCACTGCCATGCACATCGCGACAGCACTTGCCTTTGCAGAAAAATTAATTCCTTCTGTGCAGAATTTACGGGAGGCTTTGGTGAAAAAAGTGCATGCCTTTAAAGATATCATCAAAATTGGGCGAACCCATTTACAAGATGCAGTTCCCATGACACTCGGTCAGGAATTTTCAGGTTATGTTGCTCAACTGGATGCCTGCATCAGTCGATTCAAACTGGTTATGCCGGAATTATATGAATTAGCCCTAGGCGGAACCGCTGTAGGAACCGGATTAAATAGTCCACCGCAATTTGCGTCAAAAGCAGCCACTTATATTGCAGAAATTTCGAATTTGCCCTTTATTTCCGCCCCCAATAAATTTGCAGCCCTCGCAGCACATGAACCCTTAGTAATGGCGCACAGCACGCTAAAAGCCTTAGCCTGTGCTTTGATGAAAATAGCAAATGACATACGCTGGCTTGCTTCAGGTCCCCGATGCGGCATCGGCGAACTAATTTTACCTGAAAACGAACCCGGTTCATCCATTATGCCAGGCAAGGTAAATCCCACCCAATGTGAAGCAATGACGATGGTTTGCGCCCAGGTTTTAGGCAATGATACTGCTGTTGCCATTGCAGCCAGTCAGGGCAATTTTGAATTGAATGTATTCAAGCCGGTAATTATATTCAATGTTTTAAATTCATTAAATCTATTGGCAGATTCTTGTAAATCTTTTCAAGAATTTTGTGTTGAAGGAATTGAAGCAAACAAAACGGTGATTGATTATTATCTACAGCACTCATTAATGCTTGTCACTGCTTTGAATCAACATATTGGCTATGATAAAGCGGCACAAATTGCTAAAAAAGCCCATCATGAAAACCTTTCCTTGCAGGAAGCTGCGGAAAAACTTGGCTTTTTAACTGCTGAACAGTTTAAAGAATTGGTGCGACCAGAAGAAATGGTTAATCCTAAATAAGATTTTGAGAGCGTCCTTTGGCCATACTTGGGACGCTTTCTACTCCGATGATTTAGCCGTATTGCCATCCCTTTTTAACTCATCCAGACAATTAGTTAGCAGGCTAAGGTTGTCTGAAAACACCCAGTACATACCGCGATTTAATTCCCTGTATAACCCCGATCGAGAATCAACCATACCGACACCAACTAATTTTTGAGCTAATTGAAGTTTTTTTATTTTTAAATTATTCATTAAAAAATAATGGCCAAGGATGCCGCCATAATTTTTTTCCATTGCAAGCTTACAAAATTGACTCACATTGTTATGTATGGGGATCAATAACATGGAAGAAGTAGGGAAAGAACTGAGTGAGCTAAACAAAGAAGCATCAAGGCTAAGAAGATGATAATCCTGGCCTGGCACCAAAGAATTTAACTCCTCTTTTAAAGTCTCTTCCGAGTGAAAAGGCGCTTTTAGCTCGATAAATAAATGCATCCTTCTACCATAGCGTTCAACGACCTCGCGAAGACTAGGGATTTCTGGCACTAACTGGCGAAGCGTTTTAAAATTCAATTCATTAATAAAGAGATTTTTACCCCAAAGCCTATTCAAGCAGGGATCATGGTTAACCACCAATACGCCATCCGCTGTCGCGTGGATATCAAGCTCTATTCCAAAAGCGCCTAGAGCAAGCGCTCGTGAAAAGGCCGCGTCGGTGTTTTCAACAATACCTGATTGGTGGTCATGTGCACCACGATGTGCGATAAGGCAGGCTTCGTTCGCATTGGTTTCACTTGGGATTTTTCGAGGTAAACAAGCAAAAAAACCATCTAATATTTTTTCAGCAACATTCAAAAACATGTCATATCTAATCAATTTAAAGTTAATGCCGATTCTGCATTTATTTTTTTTCAAAATCTAGAGCCTATTATTCATTAATAGGAAATTTAATAAATTAGTTATACTTAATAATTCCCTAATGTTTTATATATATGATATTTATAAATCAGTATTTTGGAATCTTTTATGTGGGATAAAAAAGAGGAACAGCGACTACATTTAAATCTAATTAAAGGGCAGATAGACAATTTATCTCCAGAGCTTCGCGATGTTGTAGACGAAGTCGAGTATATTGAGGAAAGACTTAAAAATCATTATTCAGTTATTTCAACTACTAACGACATCCTAAACCTGTTAATTCCTGAAAACATTCAAAATCAATCAACAACTTTATTGCTAATCAATATCTTAAGAAAAACATTTTACTCTCAAATAATAAAAAAAATGATTCTGGATTTGGGCGAGAAATTGCAGATTGAGGAAAATTCCTTTATCGATTCTCTGTTCAATTTAAGCTTTACCGAGCCAAAAACGTCAATTCCTGAAAACAGGCAAGACATTGCAAAAATGTCTAAAAAAGAATTTATAAGCTTACTCAGAGAGCTAGATAGCATTTTGTATAAAGGCGATTTGCAGAAAAAAATTAGTCCCGGGTTCATGAAAGAGATTCACTCCTTCTATCAGAAAGAATTTGGCGCAATGAATAAGGAATTAATTTCAAAATTAACAAGTGCTGATCTGATTGAGGAGAAAAAAGAAAAAATTTCTGCATCTATAAAGCAGATTGAATCCTTAATCACTGAAGAGTACTCAAGACTAAATTCCATGATGAATAAAGATATACCCCAAGCCGAAAATTTAATGCTTGAACTAAATACTGTGGAAAAAAATATAAATGACATTAAAGAAAAACAACTCACACAATTTAGCAGAAGTTACTGGGAACAATCTCATCAATTAGAAAGTCTTAATCAAATTTTTAACGATTTGGAGCTAATCAATAAAAATCTGATAATAAGCAAAGAAATAGTGGGTGCTTTGGTAAGCGAGGACTTAACAGCTAAGCCTGCCCAAGGTACGAAAATTCAAATATTAAATAAAACTAAAGTAAAAATTGTCGACAACTTCGAACTCGCTACTGTTGCAAAAATAGAGCAGGAATTGAAACAGCAACAAGCCTTAATAAAACGACAGGAAATGGCTAATAAATTGTATATAGCCACCACCTCTTTTGATTCATTAAGATCAAAACTTGAGACCTCGATTAAAGATTGCAAGGAATTAAATCAATTTCCACTTGTAAAAAACGATTCTGAAGTGAAGTTTTTCATCGTTAAAAATCAAGAATTGTGGAATCATTCCTTAGAACTTATCAATGCTGATCTTGCATCCCTTTTCCCGGAATTGGATAAGATAAATGCAATTACCCAGCAACAACAGCAAACCATTAGTATTGAAATGATTAACGCTAAGTTAGAAGCTATCAATAATAAAATGGTTGCTAATAACGAAAGTCTGAAAATTGCAATTCTATCTGCTGAAGAAAAGCGAAAATATGCCGTAGGTTTAGCTCATTTTGAAATAACTTCGAACTTAAATGAACTGATTAGCTATAAAAAAGAAATTGAAAAGAGGCCTGCCTATAACGTTGTATTGAAGGAGTTGAACCTAAAAATTATTTACGAACAACGAAATCTCGAAATTCTTCCGAAATATACTCTACAAAATATAAAAATTACTCATGAAAAAGCAGTCAAAAGAATCAATAATCTATTAGAAAATGAAATTGTAAAAAACATTAATAATCAATTTATCACCGAATTTAAGGCCGTGATGGAAAACCTGATGGTTCTAAAAGAACGGAAATCAACTGAACTCTCTAGTGTTGAGAACTTTGATATTAAAGATCTTGAAATCAGGCTTTTAAATTTGAATAAAAATCATCCTGAGATACAAGATAGCTACCAAATTTTTGACTTGGATTTCGCTGAACTAAGGGAATTAAACGTTGAGGTCAATAACAAAGAAAACGAAGCATTTCTTTACCGAAAAAAGAGAGCAACAAGATTAAATTCGCAAGAAGTGGAAATAGTAAATGCAATTATTTCAGAAATTTCTCAGGCCATAGACGCACGAAAGGAAGAATTGGAGGGTAAAAATATAGAAAATGATCCGATAATTTTAACACTTCAAGAATTCATGACTATTTTAAACCTCAGAAAATTAAACTATACAGATTTAAAGAAAAACTATAATTCTTCTCCAGAATTCATAGAAGAATTCATAGATACGATGAAGACAACCCTTTGCGAAGAAAAACTTATCAAATTAACCGATGCAACATCCTATGTACTTAGAGATCTTATTAATAAAATCGCAATAATCATTGAATCTTTGATTCAAAAACTAGATTTAGCGACCAATAAACCTCCCTACCGCGCCCAATTTTGGCCCTTACCAACTGAAACCAAAATTGTTAATGCAGCCAACGCAGCCTATCATTCGTTTACAGAATTAAAGCAAAATTTATTAGCTGAAGAACAACCTATGCTAGCTAAAATGGAGTTATAAGGAGTTGCAAATAGATAAAAGTGTTGACAGAAAAAGCAATCTTAAGTAATTTAGCGACCATTGCCGAGGTGGTGGAATTGGTAGACACGCTAGCTTCAGGTGCTAGTGGGGGAAACCCCGTGGAGGTTCGAGTCCTCTTCTCGGTACCATTTAAGTTAAACAGGATCATTAAACCTAAACTAATCAACGATTAACATTCTAATTATTCAAAATTCCTAAGTAATTAACCAGTTCATCAAAGAGCTAACAAGACCCCTCAAAGTATGGTCCGAATTATTAAAACCCGTGGGCTAGATTTATAAGGGCATCACCTGTAGAACCAAGCTCATTGCTTAGCTTAAGGGGGTTTGCTCATTAAAAATCATAGATCCCTTATCGTTAACAACAATCTTCCCCAACTTATTACCATGACAAATAGAACTTCCAGCTGCTAACCCTTCCAGCCATTGAACTTTATCACCTTCAGCAAATAACAGAATAACCGTCGATCCTAATTTAAAATAACCTAATTCTTCCCCTTGTTTTATTAAGTCAGACTCCGATAAAGAGGTTAAATCGATTTCCTGCATTTTTTTTGATCGCTTGAGGTCTCCATGCCATCGGGTGCCGATTGCACCGACAATGGTTGCTCCGACCAAGACTATGGCCATTAATCCCAATTTGGTTTCAAAAAAACAGACGAGGCGTTCGTTGCGAGCGAATAGATGGGGAATGACCCTTGCAGTTGTAGGTTGTACTGAAAACAATTTACCAGGAACATAAATCATTCGCTTTAATTGGGCATCGATTGGCATATGAATGCGATGATAGTCTTTAGGTGAAAGATAGATAGTTGCAAATGAGCCTTGATTGAACTTCTCACTTAGTACCGGTTCACAAGCTAGTAGTTTTGCAACTGTATAATTGCGGCCTTTAGCTTGCAAAATTTGGTTGTCATGAATTGAGCCAATTTCACTAATCGAACCATCTACCGGTGACACAATATCACACTTTGCCAGAGGTCTTGAATCAGCTTTTAAATGGCGGATAAAAAATTCATTGAAGCAAGAATATTTTTCCGGATTTTCTTCAAAGGCCTCGGCCATGTTGACATCATAGCGCTTAATAAAATCCCGAATAAGCCAGTTTTTCACAATAGGCACTTTCACATTGGCCATAAAACCTGCGAAATGGGTTAACCCATGTTTGGGTAATATAAGCTGAGGCAGAGTTTTTAAATAATCTTTAAACATAGGCGTCTGATATAAAAAGGTTGCAATAATACCTTGAAAAGGCCGGCGTTGCTATTTTGGCCCCTCAGTTGAGTTTATTCATGACCTCAATGGTTTCTTCTAAAGTTTCATTATTAATGATTTTGTAAGCCTCTTCCGATCGAGTACTAGTAAAAAAGAAGAAATCACCCGTTTTTTTATAGTGCTGCTCATGTAAATACCAACCTGCTCCAAGGGTAAAAATCGTCAGGGCAATTGTCGCAAAATTAACTAAAGCGGCTTTAATCCATCTCGCGCATTCATCCTGATCGATTTGTAAAGGGGTGAGAATGGCTTGTTCTGCGTTTTTAATCCTTAAGGTTAAATTCGCAGCTTTCTCACCGGCCTCTATTTCTGAATCCGGCCTTAAACCCTCATAAAGCGCTAAGTATAAATTTTTTCGATAATCCGCTTCGGGCCTTTCAAGCGCTTTAAGCTTATGAGGATGCTCCTTCGCAAGGCGTGTTTTTATATTCTCGCTTTCGGCTTCTATTTTTCGCACAGCTTTATAAAAATATCTGCTTTTTTGATCATCTTTAACTAGAAAATTTATTACCTCACAATCTAAATCAAGAGCTCGTAGTCTATTAATTAAAAGTAGGGATTCATCGAGTTGACTGGCTAAATTTTTAATAGCTGAATTGGGTAGTTGGGCTACCCGTTTTTCTCTTCGTTCATCAAGTCCCCTTTGTATAAAGTCTAGCAGAAAATTTTCTGCCCTAAATGGCAGCTTGGCAAGCAAGAGTCGAAAATCATGGCCTTTTCGGTTTTCACTAATCGCTAATTCAAATACTCGTTTATTGGTTTGAGCAAGTCGATTAAGCTTGTTAAGGGCTGCAATAATTTCTCCATTTATTGAGGTATCACAACTTAACAATTGCCTGCCAGGCAATTGATGAGCTGCAGCGCAAGAGATAGCTCTGGCAAGTTTGTGATTCTCCATAAAGAGTTCGAAAGGAATTAATGGTTCTGTTGGCGCTTCTTTTGCGCAATAAAGAAGTGCCTCTATTGCTGAATTGATGAGTTCTTCCTTAATTCTTGCGTCGGAGGGAAGTTTTAAAAATCCCTCACACACAGTTTTATATACTTCAGCTTCAGCCTTTAAAGTTTTAAGCACTTTGAAAGCTGAAGCGAGTTCATTGGCAAATTCTTTTCTATTGACCAACAGCATGTCTTCAGGGATATCTAATTCCCTAGCCTCTTTGTAAAGTTGCATCTGCTGTTTAAGAAAGATATCCAACTTTTTTACTTTCATGGTTTTATCATTCGCCAAAAGTGGGTAATTTAAAACTTGATTTAAAAGGCTAATTGCTTGATTAAAAGTACATTCACCAGCAAAAAAAGTTATTGATGCGGCTAAGGCATCGTTAAGATAGGCTTGTATTATTGGATTATCTTTTTCAGTGAGACTTAATTCGCTGATAAATAATAAAGTCTGACATACAAAGGGGGATAGATTTTTAAAGTTAAAAGAGATCTCATAACGTTCCAGCAAATTAGCAGGACGATGCATTGCTTCATTGAAAGCAAGTTTTTTTAGCTCCTTCGCTGTAAAACCCTTTTCATGTGCTGAGACGATTAATTTCGCCAACTTCGGATAATCTTGGAAAGAATTTACGAGGTTAAAATATTCTTCCGGTTTAAGCTGTTTTTGTGCCACTAAAAACAAAGTGGCTATTTTTTCATAATGATTTTTAAGGCTGGATATCTTCTTAAGAGCGAGCATGGCATTCCCTTCAAACAAACTGGGAAGATGCATTTTTAACCCGAAACTTTTTAAGGTAGAAACAAAATAAACGAAATCGGGCATCTTGATATAGGCTTTGATAAGGTCTATTCCAACACCTTGTTCATACAAAATCGTACACGCTTTAATTTCGCCTGGTTCCGAACAGAACGATATTTCTGACAGAAGTTTGTTATTGGGCTCTTGCAAATATTGTTCGGCAATCATGGATAAAAAGCTTGGGGCTAAAGGCATTTGGCGCCATGCTGCTGCTTCTTTATATTTTGGAATCATGTCGCTAAAGTAAATTTTTACCTCCTCGAGGATCGTCAGACCTTTTGTTCCTTTTTGGGTAATGTAATTAGCTAAATCAATTGGATCAAAAAATTCTTCAAGCACAGTATTGGATTCGAGCATTTTTAGCAGAGAAGAAAGCTCATAGTTAGGGATTGTTGGAATATTACACAACACTTTACATATCAGGGCGTGACGAAAGGCATCTTCAGGAAAACTCCAGGTTTTCAAAGATAAGTCTTTTAACTTAAACCAGAAACCTCCTTTTTCAGCGACCTCAATAATTTGCTGAAAATAGGTTCTGAAATTTGAAGTTTTCATTAAGAAAACCAGGCATTCAGTTTTTAATTCTTCCTTCAAGGAAGCAGCCAAAAATTCCAGGTTTTCTGTAAATAATACCTCGTCCAGACCTCGTAAAAAGTCCTCATTGAGTCGCAGATCTTGTTTTGAATTTAAGTTATAGGAATCAAGAAATAAAAGTACACGTAGTTGCCTTGCATCTATATTTCTATCGCCCGTAAAGGGAAATTTCAAAATTAATTCATTTAAAGGACTATTTTCATTCAAGCAATCGAGAATTTGTTTTGCTAAAGGTTGTTGGTTATAGTCATTCAGAATTTCGAGTGCTTTATTCGCCAGGATTTGGGGTAAATGATTAGAAACGGCCTCATTTAATTTTTCATTTTCATAAGAATTAGTTTTAAGGGGTAAATACTGCAAGAAAAGGTTAATAATTTTGGCATTCTTAGCAATTTTTTGGTCAGAATTTAGAATAAAGCGCATCACTGTGCTCAATCTAACCGAACCAATTTGATTAAGAAATTCTTCATTGGGAAAAGTGGTAGAACTGATAGTCGCCTCACTTTTTTGGCAAAAGGGGCGAGGATCGAAAGAAGTGAAAATCATAGTTTCACGTTCATCAGGCGCAAGGTTCGTATTTTTTACCTGTGAAATTATCCATTTACCCGGATCATCCTGCCGATAATACAACGATAGACTACAGCATGCGCCTTGGTCATCAAGGTATGCAATTGGAAGTGTCTTGATTTGTTTTTGGATAGTTAGCAGGTCTGCTTCGGTTTCACCAGGTAAATAAAAAGGTGTTGGAATAATCGGTCCAAAACCGAGTCGAACGTTTTCTGCAGTCATATTTCCCTGGACATAATATTGACTAGGACTTAATTTTTGATTTAGCCAGGTATTTGTAAATAATTTACTTTCTTTTAAATTTCCCCAAAAAGGAGAGCGTCCTATATCTTTTGCGATAGCATCCGGGCTTTTATCGTTTGCTTCAGCAAATTTTTCCAAGCCTAAAGTAGTGAATACTTGTTTAGCAGAACCTTTAATTAAAAATGGCATCTTCATCTTGATATAAATAGTTTAAGCCATTATAACTGAGTACCGGCGGACATACTGATAATTTATAGTAAATATTGTATTAAATTCGATACTTGAGGTGAATATTATGTTAATAAAATTCAATGTCATTGGTGCCGGTCGACTTGGTACAGCCTTAGCGCTATCTTTAATCAAATCCGGGCAAGGACAACTCATGGCTGTTTGCAATGCCAATTTTAACAAAGCAAAACTCGCGGTAGAAAAAATTGGTTCAGGAATTGCTGTATCTCGAATATCCGAATTGCCCGCTGCTGATTTAACCTTTATTACTACGCCAGACGATCTTATCACCCAGGTAGCTAAGCAATTAGCCTCTGAAAAAATTTTGCCACCGCACTCACTAGTCGCACATTGTTCCGGCGTTTTATCTACAAATGCCCTGTCTTCCTTAAAGAAAATTAGCTGCCATCTTGCTTCTATTCATCCTTTAAAAGCGTTTAAATCCAACAATGATGATTCATTTATTTTTAACCAGTGCGATTGTGTTATTGAAGGTGATAGTGAGGCTGTAAACATTATTACCGTTCTTTTTAGTGATATGGGTGCTCGAGTCATTCCAATAAAACCGGAAGACAAAATGATTTATCATGCCGCAGCGGTTATGTCTTCAAATTATTTAGTGACCCTAGCTGCGACGGCGATTCAATTATTTAATCAAGCGGGAATATCTAAAAGTTTAGCAAAAGAGATCACTCAAAATCTTATGACAAGCAGCCTAAACAATATTAAACAATCTGAAATCGCGGCCGATGCGCTAACTGGCCCCTTGCAACGTGGTGATTTAAATACAATAAAAAAACATTTAGCCATATTGCCTGCTTCTTTTAGAGATTTGTATTCCAGTGCGGCATTAGCAACGCTTCCCCTGACTACCTTGTCTGATGAACTAAAAGAAGAAATAAAAGCGTTAATGTCATCTTGAGAACAGGATTATTAAACATCTTTTTAAATCCTTTAAGTTAAATCTTTTTTGGTAACCTGCAAGCCGGTAACACTTTGCAAACCTCGGGGGAGGCGATTACCTCGACGGCCTCTCTCACCAAGATAAGGATTGAGATCGCCTGCCTTCAGCGTGAAATGACGTCGGCCGGCGTGGATGATTAACGAATCTTCCGGCAAAAGAACTTGCAGATCGATGACAAATTCTTCACGTTGCTGCGCTTTTAATGTAGAGATATTAATTATCTTATTTCCCTTCCCTCGAGATAATTCGGGCAACTCGGTAACAGGAAAAACCAGGAGACGTCCCGCATTGGTTACCGCGGCAATTAACTGATTTTCCTTATTGCTAATCAAGCGTGGCGGTAAAACCAGGCTATTAGGAGATAACTTAATACAGGCTTTGCCATTACGATTTTTCACATACAACTCTTGTAGCCTGGTTAAAAAACCATAACCGGCGTCGGAAGCTAAAAGTACCCAGTCTTCTGCATCTCCTGCAAAAAGGGCTGAAAAAGAGATGTTATCTGCTGGATTTAACTTACCCGTTAAGGGCTCGCCCTGCCCACGCGCAGAAGGCAAAACATGACCGGGAAGATTATATACCTTGCCCTCACTATCAAAAAAGAGAACCTGCTGGTTAGAGCGCGCATTGGTCTGCGCTTTAAACTCATCACCCGCCTTGTAGCTCAATTCCCTACCATCAACATCAAAACCTTTCGCAGCACGAATCCAGCCCTTTTGAGAAAGGATTACTGTTATCGGTTCATTGGGTAAAATGTCTTCTTCTTTTAAAGCCTGAGAATCTTGACGTGCAACCAAGGGAGAGCGACGCGGATCGCCAAATTGTTTTTTATCCGCTTTTATCTCTTCTTTCACTAAAGCTTTAAGCCGCTTTTCACTCGCTAAAACGGCTTTAATAGAATCGCGCTCTTCGCTCAATTCATCTAATTCTCCACGCAATTTCATTTCTTCAAGCTTGGCAAGATGACGCAGTTTCATTTCTAGAATTGCTTCTGCCTGACGTTCACTGAGCTGAAAACGGGTCATTAGACTTTGTTTTGGGTTGTCTTCTTCTCGAATAATGGCAATGACTTCATCAATATTTAAATACGCACAGATTAGGCCTTCAAGCACATGGATTCGGTCTAGTACTTTATCTAAACGGTGTTGAAGACGTCTTTGAACAGTTGTGATTCGATAGCTCAACCACTCTTTTAAAATGGTTACCAAGCCCTTAACGCGTGGTTTTCCATCTAAACCAATCATGTTGAAGTTAACTCGGTAGCTTCGCTCCAGATCGGTTGTCGCAAAAAGATGAGACATCAACCCTTCCAAATCAACACGATTAGATTTCGGAATAATAACGAGTCGGGTTGGGTGTTCATGATCAGACTCATCGCGAAGATCTTCTATCATCGGTAATTTTTTCTGCTGCATTTGAGCTGCAATCTGTTCAATAACCTTTGCGCCTGACACTTGATAGGGTAAAGCGTTGATAACAATATTCTGCTTTTCCTGGCAATAGACAGCACGCATTCTTACAGAACCATTCCCTGATTCATACATTGCAAAAATAGAGGATGCTGGAGTAATTATCTCAGCTGCAGTAGGAAAATCTGGTCCTTTAATAAAGGCAGAGATATCAGTTAGTTCAGCTTTAGGATTATCAAGCAGATGAATGCAGGCATCTGCTACCTCCGTTAAATTGTGAGGCAAAATGTCTGAAGACATACCTACAGCAATACCTGTAGCTCCATTTAGCAGAACATTAGGGAGTCTTGCGGGAAGAAGGGAAGGCTCTTGTAGGGTTCCGTCAAAATTATCTACCCATTCCACAGTGCCTTGCTGTAATTCAGATAATAATAAATCAGCATAGCTAGATAAACGAGCTTCTGTATAGCGCATCGCAGCAAAAGATTTAGGATCATCTGCTGAGCCCCAGTTTCCTTGGCCGTCAACAAAAGGATATCGGTAAGAAAACGGTTGAGCCATTAATACCATGGCCTCATAACAAGCAGAATCACCATGAGGATGAAACTTACCTAAAACATCCCCCACAGTTCGCGCAGATTTTTTGTGTTTAGAGCTAGCCTTCAAACCCAGTTCCGACATTGCATAGACAATACGTCGTTGTACAGGCTTAAGACCATCAGCTATATGGGGAAGAGCTCTATCCAGAATTACATACATTGAATAATCAAGATAAGCTTTTTCAGTAAATTCTCTAAGTGGCTTGCGCTCTATGGCATCATTCATCGTCATTCAAACTTCGTTTGCAGATAGCAACATCCTATTGCAAATCTGGTTAATAAGGCAAAGCTATTTTAACAGTTAATTCAAGATGCTGCTAATTAAGGCAAATTGTGATTTGTGAATAACTTTATTTGGTTTTAAAAAAACTGGGGCATTTAAAATTAACTGTATGAATTTAAATGCATTATTAAAAAAAGATAATTGAACTTAAACCCATAACCTGTGGATAACCTTGTGAATCAAATAGATGGCTAAGAGTTTCACGATTAGATCGTTGATTCATTTATTCATATTCATATTAATCATTTAGAATAAATTTCCAGCCAATAAGTCAAATTTGAAATCACTTCAGGTGTCTTAGGCAAGTTGGTTTTTCAGTATTATAAAGACTTAACAATATCTGCCCCTACAAAGCGTTTTTTTATAATAAATATTACTTGGCTATAATTTAAATATAAAATTTTACCAATTTCAGTTCAATTGAAATATTTGGCTAGCTTTTAAAAAAATTAAGCCTAATACCAATTTACTGATGGTGAAAACTTCACTTCTTGTTATTCGAGGTCGATTTTAATTAACACATTGATAGAGGTGAATAAAGCCTTTTTTAAAAAAGAAAAACAAGATGCCTAGCACATCCCGCTAATCTATTTCATGTTCTTACGGACTTTTTGAATTGCGCGAATTTGTGCGACAGCGCGTGCTAACTCAGCAGCCGCGATGGAATAATCAACTTCGGCATTTTTATTGGCAATAGCTTCTTCGGCACGTGCTTTAGCAGCAATAACTGCAGCTTCATCCAACTCATCTGCCCGTTCAACTGTATCAGCCAGAATCGTCGTAAAGTAAGGCTGTACTTCTAACATGCCACCGGAAACATAGTAAATCTCTTGTTTGCCATTTTGCAGATTAACACGGATTTCACCGGGTTTTAGAATGGTCAGCAAAGGGGCATGACCTGGAGTGATGCCCACTTCGCCTAATTCTCCAGTAGCGACAACCATTTCCACTACTCCAGAATAGATCTCTTGTTCAGCGCTGACGATATCTAAATGCATTGTTATTGCCATGTTTGTTTGCCTCATAGAGTTTTAGCTTTAGCAACAGCTTCCTCGATGCTACCAACCATGTAAAATGCTTGTTCAGGTAAGTCATCATATTCACCAGCAAGAATACCCTGGAATCCTTTGATCGTATCTTTTAATGATACATATTTTCCGGGAGAACCTGTAAATACTTCTGCTACGAAGAATGGCTGTGAAAGAAATCGCTGAATTTTACGAGCACGGGTAACTACTCGTTTATCTTCTTCAGATAACTCGTCCATTCCCAAAATTGCAATAATATCTTTTAATTCTTTGTAGCGTTGCAAAGTAGATTGAACACGACGGGCAGTATCATAATGTTCCTGACCCACAACTAAAGGATCGAGCTGCCTTGAAGTAGAATCCAAAGGATCAACGGCAGGATAAATTCCAAGCTCTGCAATCTGACGTGACAAGACTACCGTCGCATCCAAATGGGCAAAGGTTGTGGCGGGTGAGGGGTCAGTCAAGTCATCAGCAGGCACGTATACGGCTTGAATTGAGGTAATAGAGCCAGTTTTCGTTGAGGTGATACGTTCTTGCAACATACCCATCTCTTCCGCTAAT
The DNA here is from genome assembly GCA_013697955.1 of Tatlockia sp. Taxonomy (GTDB): domain Bacteria; phylum Pseudomonadota; class Gammaproteobacteria; order Legionellales; family Legionellaceae; genus Tatlockia. Next base: position 111,981 of record JACCVV010000063.1, read on the forward strand.
GTGGGCTGATATCCTACAGCTGAAGGCATACGTCCCAGTAGTGCAGAAACTTCCACTCCGGCGAGAGTATATCGATAAATATTATCAATAAATAAGAGAACATCACGGCCTTCATCACGGAACTTTTCAGCCATTGTTAAGCCGGTCAACGCGACACGAAGACGGTTGCCAGGTGGCTCGTTCATTTGTCCGTAAACCAGTGATACTTTATCCAGAACGTTAGAATCTTTCATTTCATGATAAAAGTCATTACCTTCACGAGTACGTTCACCAACTCCTGCAAAAACAGAATAACCACTGTGTTCGTGAGCAATGTTTCGAATGAGTTCCATCATATTAACGGTCTTGCCAACACCGGCACCACCGAAGAGACCAACCTTTCCACCTTTAGCAAAGGGACAGAGTAAGTCAATCACTTTTATGCCTGTTTCTAAAAGTTCCTGGCTGCCAGCCTGTTCTTCATAACTTGGGGCTTGACGATGGATAGACCAGTGCTCTTCAGCTCCAATAGGGCCAGCATCATCAATAGGGCGTCCTAAAACATCCATAATACGGCCTAGTGTTTTTTCACCAACGGGAACTTGAATGGGTTCACCAGTATTTAAAGCCTTCATACCCCGCTTGATACCGTCTGTAGTACCCATAGCAATTGTACGAACTACGCCGTCCCCTTGTTGTTGCTGTACTTCAAACACCAAGTCACCATCAACAAGCTTTAATGCATCATTTAATTTTGGAACCTGATCGCGGGGAAATTCAACATTCACAACCGCACCAATTACTTCAACTATTGTACCTAAACTCATTTTATACCCTCTTATAAAGCATCTGCGCCACCGACAATTTCAGCCAATTCCTGTGTAATGGCGGCTTGTCGGGCTTTGTTATAAGCCAATTGAAATTCTTTAATTAATTCACCTGCATTATCCGTGGCGCTTTTCATTGCCATCATTTTTGCAGCTTGCTCACAAGCAATATTTTCAACAACTGCTTGATAAACCTGTAACTCGATATAACGTTCCAGCAACGCATCAAGTAATTCTCTTGCATCAGGCTCATAAATATAATCCCAATGATGGCCCAATTGGCTGGAATCTTCTTCTGCTCTGGGAAGAGGCAGCAATTGTTTGATTGTTGGTTTTTGGTTCATGGTATTAACAAATTCATTATAAACCACATGCAAGGCATCAATTTCGCCGTTGGAAAAGGCATCAAGCATCACTTTTACGATACCAATCAGATCACTTACTGCCGGCTTATCACCGAGTTGATCAGCCGAAGCAAGTACTCGCCCACCAACACGCTTAAAAAAAGCCTGGCCTTTTCGTCCTATCACGCAGAGATCAATTTCTTTTCCCTCATGCTGCCATTGACGGATATTGCGGATGCTTTCTCTTAATAAATTTGAATTTAAACCGCCACAGAGGCCGCGGTCAGAGGTAATAATAATTAATCCGACTCTTTTGATATCGCGTGCGATCATAAAGGGGTGCCGGTATTCTGAACTAGCACGGGCGATATGTCTCACGACGTTATAGATTTTGGTTGCATAAGGCTTTGATGCACGCATTCTCTCCTGCGTTTTACGCATTTTTGATGCAGCAACCATTTCCATCGCCCGTGTAATTTTTTGCGTGTTTTTAATACTCGCAATTTTTGAACGGATCTCTTTTGCTCCAGCCATATCTTGCTTCGCCTTTAATTAACGGATTGCAAGATATTCCTGCAATCTGCGTAATTAGCCGTTCGCCCAATTCGGCAAACGGCATTAAAACTTACCAACTGCCACTACGTTTAAATTCTTCAACAGCTGCTTTTAATTGAGATTCAATCTCATTGTCATAAGCACCAGCTTCATTAATTTTGTGTAGTAGATCCCCATGAGAGGCTCGTACATAAGAATGTAAAGCGTTTTCAAATGAACTTACTTCTACAACCGGAATATCATCAAGGTAGCCCTTTTCAGCGATATAGAGGGATAATGCCATCTCAGCCACTGAAAAAGGAGAATATTGTTTTTGTTTCATTAATTCAGTGATTCGCTGCCCACGCTCTAACTGTTTACGTGTTGCATCATCAAGATCAGAGGCAAATTGCGAAAAGGCTTCTAACTCACGAAACTGAGCAAGAGCTAAACGAGTACCACCACCCAGCTTTTTCATAATTTTAGTTTGAGCCGCACCACCAACTCGCGAGACTGACAAGCCCGAGTTGATTGCAGGCCGAACACCTGAGTTAAATAAATCAACATCGAGAAAAATCTGGCCATCAGTAATGGAGATTACGTTGGTTGGTACGAAGGCAGACACATCTCCTGCCTGTGTTTCGATGATTGGCAGGGCAGTTAGTGATCCGGTTTTACCTTTAACTTCACCGTTTGTTAATTTTTCTACTTCATGAGCATTTATTCTGGAAGCACGCTCTAAAAGACGTGAGTGTAAATAGAAAATATCACCAGGGTAAGCTTCACGGCCAGGCGGACGTCGCAATAGAAGAGAAATTTGGCGATATGCCCATGCCTGCTTAGTTAAATCATCATAGACAATTAGTGCATCCTCACCTTTTTCCATGAAATACTCACCCATGGAACAGCCGGCGTATGGGGCAATAAACTGTAGTGCCGCTGAATCGGATGCTCCAGCAACAACAACTATTGTATGTTCCAGAGCACCGTTTTCTTCTAATTTTCGAACTATAGATGCAACAGAAGATGCTTTTTGCCCAATAGCAACATAGACGCATTTAACGCCTGTACCTTTTTGATTAATAATAGCGTCAATAGCAATTGCGGTTTTACCAGTTTGACGGTCACCAATTATCAATTCACGTTGACCGCGCCCTATAGGAATCATCGCATCAATTGCTTTAAGACCTGTCTGAACAGGCTCATCTACTGATTGTCGTGCAATTACCCCGGGCGCAACCTTTTCAATAGGAGACATTTTGGTTGCTTCAATCGGGCCTTTACCATCTATAGGATTGCCAAGTGCATCAACTACACGTCCTAACAAGCCATTACCCACAGGCACTTCAAGAATACGTCCCGTGCACTTTCCTTGTTGACCTTCCGATAAACTGGTGTGATCACCAAGAATAACCACACCTACAGAGTCCCGCTCCAAGTTCATTGCTAAGCCATAAACACCGCCGGGAAATTCAATCATTTCGCCCTGCATAGCATCTTCAAGGCCATGGAGACGAACGATTCCATCAGCTGAGCTGACTATCGTCCCAACATTCCTTGCTTCAGAGACAACATTAAACTGTTCAATTTTCTTTCTGAGCAAATCTGAAATTTCAGATGGGCTTAGTGCTACTTGTGACATGAAATCATCCTCTTTATTAGGCGGCTAAATTAGTGCGCAGTTTATTTAATTTTCCTCGCACCGAACCATCAATAATTAAATCACCTGCATGAATTACAGCTCCACCTAACAGTGATTCATCTAAAATCAGATTAAGTGTTACTTGGCGCATTAAACGCTGACTTAATGAGTTGGCCAATTTAATTTGTTGGATATCGGATAGTTCAGAGAAACTTCTGACCTCTACCTCTAGTGTTTTTTCTTGCTCCGCCCTAAGAGATTCAAACAACATTTTAATATCAGGCAAAAGCATCAGACGTTTGTTATGAGCTAACAAAGCGACAAAGTTTCCAATAGCTTCTTTCAGATCAACTTCAGTTTGTATAAATAAACTCATTAATAATTCTGATTGCTGCTCCGCGGTTGCGGCCGGATTACCAATAAATTGCTTAGTTTTTTCATCCAATACAGCAAGAGCTAACTCATGTAGTATTTCAGACCATTGGCTTAACTTTCTGTTGGCTAAAGCATGTTCAAAAACTGCTTTAGCATAAGGTCTGGCGATTGTAGCTGTATTTGACATATCAAATCTCTTCAATCAAGTTATCAAGCAGCGCAGAATTTGTTATTTTATCAATTTCTCTATTTAGAATTTTTTCAGCACCGGCGACAGCTAATTGAGCTACCTGTTTACGTAACTCTTCTTTTGCACGATTAATTTCCTGCAATATTTGCTCATGAGCTAATTTAGCTTGCTTCTGAGCTTCAAGTTTCGCATCGTCTTTTGCTTCTTCAACCATCTGAGCTGCGCGTCGATTCGCTTTTTCTACTATTTCAGAGGCCTGTACCTTAGCCTGTTTTAGCTCATCTTTTACACGGTGTTGCGCCAATTCCAATTCTTTGCGACCACGCTCTGCAGCAGATAATCCATCAGCAATTTTATCCTGACGCTCTTCCATCGCTTTTGATAGCGGAGGCCAAACAAATTTCATGGTAAACCAAACAAATGCCAGAAAAACCAGCATTTGTACAACCAAAGTCAAATTAATATCCAAGGTATTCTCCCGTAGCAGGCAGGGTTATTTCACCCTTATTTGGTGGATTAACCCAAATTGCTTAAGAAGGGGTTAGCGAAAGTAAAGTACAACGCAATACCCACACCGATCATTGTCACCGCATCAAGTAGACCTGCAACAATAAACATCTTGACCTGTAGCATCGGAACCATTTCAGGCTGACGCGCAGAACCTTCAAGGAATTTACCACCCAATAAACCGAAACCAATCGCAGTACCTAAAGCACCAAGGCCAATAAGTAAAGCAACAGCGATAACTGTCATCCCTTGAACTTGTGCTATTAAATTTGCAGCTTGCATAAAATTCCCCTTAAATGGACATGATTAAAATAAAAAACTGTTAATGGTCCTCATGAGCCAGACTAAGATAAACGATAGTCAGCACCATAAAAATAAACGCTTGCAACGTAATCACCAATATATGGAATATCGACCAGGCTAAAGACAACAAAAATTGTGTTGCACCCAAGGTAGCCGCACCAGCTATTGAAGAGGAGGTTGCGTTTAAGGTTAGCAAGGCTAGCAGAATAAAGATTAATTCACCAGCATAGAGATTACCAAATAGCCGCAAAGCTAATGAAATTGGCTTGGCAATCAATCCTACTAACTCTAATAAAAGATTAAAAGGGACAAATATCCAATGATTGAACGGTTGGAAGGTTAATTCTCGAATAAACCCCTTAAACCCCTTCACTTTTAAACTATAAAAAATAATGAGCATGAAAACAGAAAGTGACAGGGCAAAGGTCAAATTCAAATCATTTGTCGGAACAACCTTTAAATAATGGATGCCTACAGTTTGAGCGGCAAGCGGTAATACATCGACAGGAACAATATCCATAAAGTTCATGAAGAAAACCCAAACAAATATGGTTAGTGCTAAAGGGCCTATAACTGTATTTTTTCCATGAAAACAATCTTTAACTTGATTATCTGCAAAGGAAAGCATTAATTCGGCGAAATTCTGTAATTTACCGGGTACGCCAGTCGTTACTCTACGTGCGCCAAAATACAAGAGTGTTAGTACAAATATCCCAGACACTAGAGAAAAAAGTATGGTATCCAGGTTAAGGGTCCAGAAACCGCCTGATCCATAAGTCATCGTTTTCACGTTGAATTGAAGATAAGTCAAATGATGTTTTATGTATTGTGTGCTAGATACCATTTCAGTCACTTTCTGGCCTATTTTGTTTGTTAGCAAAAATTAAGGGTGCAAACCAATAAGACATTAGCACCACAATGTAGGTGGTAAAAAACGCAAGAGGGGCTACTTTGTATAAAACAAAGACTAATGTAAATAGAATGGCAGTAGAAAAAATCTTTAAGGCTTCACCAATATAGAAGTTTTTGACTATCTGCTGCGCTGCTCTAGCGCCCTGGTAGCGAAACATTTTTTTCGCAAATAGAATAGAAGGCACAATTGCAACCAGCCCTCCTAACATTGCGGAAACTCCTTCTTTTTTTCCCGAGAAAAGCAAAAAAAGCAGAGAAATCAAGATGCTAGTAAGTAACTGAGTTTTTAGCAAGCGCTTTACACCAACTAAACCAGGCTTATCTTTCACATATCCACCCATCTTTTAACGCGCGGATTATAAAGTAAACAGGCAGGATAAGCAACGTTAGTAACACTCTTTTGTTAAATCTTATCCAGAAATTCTAATTTAAACGAACTATTTAATTTCAGTTTGCCTACTTAAATATGCAAAAAATTTAAAATTAGCTCAAAGAATTTCTATTTATAACTCTTTATTACTTTGGATATACTTACAAAACATTTTTGTTATTCTTTAAATTTAAATTTGAGGTGTAGTTTGAAAATTAGCTTAAATACCTTATACCGTAGCCTGTTCTTATTTTTTATAAACGGTTTTCAACCTGGGCTTGCTGCCACAGAGTATGATTTTCAAACCTGGTTAAACTTAACAGCTACTGGCAATATTAATAAAGAAAGTAGACAAGAAAAACACTTTAAATACTGGTTGGAGGGGATAGACAGGTTTGGTGAGGATAGTTCTCGTCTCTCGCAGGCTATGGTACGTCTGGGATTAGGTTATTCTTTATCCAAAAATACCAGTTTGTGGCTTGGACATGCCTGGATTCATACCGGCGCACCATTTACTACCACACCCTTTGCGGAAAACCGCATTTGGGAACAACTACTTTGGACTAAACCGTTTCAATATTTGACCTTTAGTTCTCGGACTCGACTGGAACAGCGCTTTTTGGAAACTAGCCATAAGGTCGCTTACAGAGCAAGACAACTCATTAAAATAGTTGTCCCTTTGCGTGAAGGTTCCAACTTAAGTTTTGTAAGTTCAGATGAATTGTTTTGGCATAAAAACAATTTTTCGCGAAACAGTAAAGGCTTTGATCAGAATAGATATTTTATTGGGATGGGCTATAAATTCAACTCTAAGATAACAACAGAAATTGGCTATATGAATCAATATATCCGGCGAGTTGCAGTGCCGAATTTTTGCTCAAATATTTTGGCGATAAATTTTATATTGAATTTATGATAACTTTTACAAAAATTTTTTTAATAAACTCTTCAAACTGGAAAATTACGTGCAAATTGCATATATTTTAGATAGGTTGCCTTAAAAATAAACCTTAATAAAAGACAACTGAGCTTGCATTACTCACTTCGTAATATAGAAGGAAAGGCTTATGTCAGAAAAGCAACAACGCACCTCCGCAAGTATGCGGCAAAAAATGCTTAATCGTTACGGCGATGAGCTTCATCACAAACATGATAAAAATCATATTTCTTACAGGAAACATTGTAAATCACACCCAGTTCAGCTTTTAAATGGCAGCGCTGAAGAGGAAGTTGTAAAAGCATCTACTGGTTCGTTACGAGCAATTAGATTAAGAAAAATTCGTAAACGACTGGATAAAGGACGTTTCCATTGATAAAGTAAAGACATCCAACAGGTTAGCCACTTCCTGGTTTGGAAAAAGTACACAGTGGCCTGGAAATCAGGCCACAGTTTACTTCTTGAATTGCGCATAATTACTTAAATGGTAATACTTAAATAATTTCACCACTCGCTCAACACCTTCCGTAGTTCTAGCAATATCAATAACTTTTTCAGCTTGCTGAGGTTTAACGTCCCCCATTAGATAAACAATGCTATCAGAGGTAATAATTTTAAAGGCGTTAGGATCAATTTCAGAATCAGCAAATATACGGCTTCTTATTTTGGTTGTAATCCAACTGTCATCCACCGTTTTTGCTGGTTTAGAGGATAGATCGAGTTGATTAAAAAATCGTCTGCTGCCACTTAAGCCGGTAATCCGTTTTTTTGCTTCGGTTCGGAGTACAAGGCTTGGAACATGTCCTGCAAGAAGTATATCACCATTAAAAACTGCCAAATCAACTGAACAATTATCGCACTTTAAAACCTGATCATGAAAAAGAGCATGACTTGCTTTTGCGGCTAATTGATAATCGCTTAGTTTTTTATATACATTGTGGCGGTCATAAACTAAATTTGCTCCCGTCCACAAATTACTAATGCAGCCGGTTAGAAAGCAACAGCCGGCTACCAAGATACAAAAGTAGATCGCATTAAAGGCCACTAACCAAGGTAAGCGGTAAAAACATCCTTGTTTTTTCATCTAAGGTTTAATTTCTCCTAAACGATGTACTGAAAAACTTTCACAACTTTTCTCACGCCATTGACTTGCCTGGCAACGTGAACTGCCAGATTGGCTTGCTCATGGGTAGCTTGACCCATTAAATAAACTACGCCGTTTTCAGTAACGATTCGAATAGAGCCAGATTCCAGACCATTTTGGGTAAGCATCAAACTTCGTGCCTGACTTGTTATCCAAGCATCCTTAGTTTGCTGAGTAATCGTAATAGGATAATCCACGCTAATTTCATCATAAACACGGGTTACATTTGGGGTGTTTTGGGCAATTTTTTCAGCAAGAACACGAAGCGATGCGGATGGCGTTTGACCCACCAATAACACGACATGATTAAAACTGCTAACAATAATTCTGGATTCACGAAAACGTGGATCTTTTACAATCGTTGTATGAGCCCGGTGAAAAATACGAGCATCACTTTCAATAGTGGCCATTGAACGTCTATCGTAGCCAACCATTCCTACCGCGGCACCAGCTACAACCGCTGCAACACAGCTGGTGAGAAGAGAAACTACTATTAAAATTAAAATAGAACGTATTTTCATTATCACCCCAACATTTGGCCAAATAAAGATTGATCTATCAGATCACAAAAGCAATGTAAAATAAATAAATGTGTCTCGCGTATTCGTGCAGCATTATCACCTTGAACCCTAAGTTCAATATCCTCAGGTCCGAGATGATTTGCAAGCAAGCCTCCATCACGGCCACTCAGTGCAATAGTATCCATTCCACGATCATTAGCCGCATTGACCGCGTGCAATATATTATTCGCATTGCCGGAAGTAGAAATAACGATTAACACATCACCTTCCTGGCCAAGAGCCTGAATTTGTCGAGCAAAAACCTGCTCATAATGGCTATCTGTTGCAATTGCAGTAATGGATGCTGTATCGGTCGTTATTGCAATTACCGGTAAAGCAGGGCGTTCTACTTCAAAATGGTTAATCATTGCTGTGGAAAAATGCAAGCAATTAGCAGCTGAGCCACCGCTTCCGCAAAGTAGAATTTTGCCATTATTAAGCAAACAACTTACTAAACGGGAGCCAGCTTTGGCTATAGGCGCGGATAAATTATCTGCAACGGCTATTTTTGCTTCAATGCTAACCCCAAAAAGATGTCTGACCCGGTCTTCCATCTGTGTCATAAGTAATCCTGATTCCTACTTTAAAAATTCAATCCAAATGCATTTTTTATCCATTCTACTTTCTTGCCCTTTCCATCAAAACCTAAAACATCAAACCGAGTTGGATGTTTATCATATAATTTTTTTGATTGCAGATAATTAGTCGCAGTCTTTATAAGTTTTTGTTGTTTTGAAAAAGTGACGCTTGCAGCTGCTCCACCATGCGATTGAGATACTCGCGCTTTCACTTCAACAAATACAAGATAATTATTTTCCCGCATTATTAAATCTATTTCACCCCAAGGGCAACGATAATTTGATTCTATCCATTGTAAACCTTGAGTAACAAGATAGTTGCGGGCTTGTTCCTCCGCTACTAATCCAGCCTTAATAGACATTTTTTTATCCTTCGATCTTAATTGCGATGTTTTTAGGAAGACATCTGTACAGCAACTCCACCTTTAAACTGACCCCAAGCTGGAATTCTTGCAATTTGCTGAGCACGATTTAAATAGAGGACACCACTTTTTTCGCCAATTCCCATAGCTGGAAAAAGTAATAGCTTATTTAACTGGGTCGATAAAGCGAAACTATCCCAGCCTAATGCGTATAAGCGGTTATAACTATTTAATTGTTCGGGCCAGTTTTTTGATCCAGCCTGACTGGCAAAAACCCTTGGCATATCACTAAAAATAATACCATCTAAATCCTTGTCTTTCATAATATCCGTGCTACCGCCGTAGACAGTTGATGTTGCGTAGACTGGGACGTTACCTGCAAAGTAATATTTTAACAAAGGCATTATTTGCCTTGCTTTAGTTGGATAGGCTAGCAAGAAAATTAGGTCAAAATCCTCTCGTCGGCGCGGGATTGTTTGTATATTGCGACCCAACAAATCTTTTAGTTGTTTCTCTCGTGCCTGACTTTCTGAAATTTGAAGTAGACTTCGAACACCCTTGTTCAAATCGTCATTAGATCCATAGGCAAGTTTATCCACAATTATGCCGCCATTGTTTTGCCATTCTGAGCGAAAAGCTTCAATGACTTCATCACCCCAGGCGCCAGCTGGAGAAATAATGATGGCACGCTTGTAACCTTTTTTTCCTGCTTTTAATGCTACTTGCTGGGCTTCATTAACAGGCGATAATCCAAAATGGTAGGCATTTGCACTGCTTACATCTATATCGTTGAGTAATAACGTCGGTACAGGATGTTCCATAGCTGCGACAGTTGCTACATCTGTTTTACTAAGAGGTCCTACCACATAATCTGCTCCTTCAGACAAGGCTTGCTGGTAGAGCGATGCAACCGGTTTGGCTGCGGTATCATAAAGTTGAACTTTAATACTTGAATTAGTAGAAGCAGATAAATAGCCATCGCGAATTGCACAACCAGGCCCGGCTAACGGCCCTGTAAGCGGTAAAAGTAATGCTACTTGCCGAGGCTTCGAATGAAAATAAGATTTTACGGAAGTAAGGGGTGAGGGTAACAAGGAATTAGCAGGGTGGTTTTGATATTGGGATTGCCATTCTTCCATTTTTGCCAAAATCAAATTTGCATCTTTATTTTGTCTGGCGATTAAGGCCAATTTCATCCATCCTTGCAAATCAGAATTATCAGCTGCTTCAACGGCAAAAGTATTAAGCTCTTCCACGGGTAATTTAGTCAGTGTTAACCAAAGAATCCGACGATTGTTCGCCCGGCTACCTTCATCAGAAATTAAAGGATCTAATTTAATACGTTCAATTACAGACTCTGCTGCAGAACCTGCCAATTCGTAAGCTGAGGCCAGCGTTTCATGATATTGAACTTGATAATAGGAAGACAAACTGTTAATTTCATGCACGCCCGCTAATCTAACTATTGCAGAACGTGGTTGATCGCGTATTAAATCCGTTTTCGCTAGTAAAATAATTTTGGTATTGGCTTGCTGGGAGGATAAGTTATTGGATTGTGCTAAAACCCTTATTCCATCTCGCCATTGACCATCATAAATAAAGCGGCCTGCAGCCATAATTAACAAATTTTGTTTTTCATCATTAGACTGATTTTTCGATAAGGCCAAGTAAGATGAAGCTGGCAAGGTGTATGGTGTTTGCGCTTTAGATGTTTTTGTCTGATTTGAAGCAGGCAGCTCTTGGGGCACACTTACTCTGGCGCATTGCGAAAGCAATGCAGCAGAAACAATAATGGTTAAAAATTTAAAGCTTGGAAACTTCACTAACATGAGGATAGATCCAAATCGCTGGAACGCAATAGGATAAACTATGGAAAAAACTTCAGCAAGAACTAGTGGCATACTTTACATCGTGGCAACACCAATTGGTAATCGTGACGATATCAGTTTAAGAGCACTGCAAATTCTTAAGTCAGTTGATTCAATTTTAGCGGAAGATACGCGCCACTCTGGCCAATTATTAAATATGCTAGGGATTCAAAAGCCTCTACTTTCCTTACATGCCCATAATGAATCTCAAAAAAGCGACCAAATTATTAGCGCACTTGAGCAAGGAAAATCCTTTGCTTTGATATCGGATGCTGGAACTCCTTTGATAAGCGATCCTGGCTTTCCGCTTGTTCATTTAGCACATGAAAAACAAATAAGAGTGGAACCAATTCCTGGTCCTTGCGCTCTCATTGCCGCACTTTCTGCAGCAGGAGTTGCCTGTGATAGTTTTACCTTTGTAGGCTTTTTGCCGGCTAAACAAACAGCCAGACAAGAAAAACTTGCTCAATTAAAAATTAGTGAACACACTGTGGTTTTTTATGAATCCACTCATCGCATTATGGATTGCTTAGATGATCTGATTAAAGTTTATGGACTTGACTATAAAATGGTTGTCGCTAAAGAGTTGACAAAGGCTTTTGAAAATTTTATAAGAGGCTCTGTCGCTGAAATTAGAGATTGGTTCCTTAGCGAACCTGCTCATAGCAAGGGCGAGTTTGTTTTAATTCTTCCAAAAGTTCCGATCCCTGAAGATACAACCCATCAGAAAGATCTGGAAACTCTGACTCTGTTAATCAATGAGTTACCACTCAAACAGGCCGTCAAAATTGCCGCTTTAATAACCAAAAGCAATAAAAATGATTTGTATAAAATGGCATTGGCATTAAAAAACTAATTCCTAGAAATTTCTAGCCAAAACACAAAGACTGCTCTTGTTCCTCAAGGTATTCTTCTTTATCAACTGGGTCTGAAATGTTTTTAGACGCAGAGAAATTGCTATAAGCACAGTAGAGTTGATAGCAAAGATACACTGCAGCAAGTACCAATGCAGCTTGCCAACAGATTGCAAAGGTAGCTATAACTAAGCCAGGCAAAATTACATTTTTTGCCATTGTTAGATAAAAATCATTCCTTGCAATCTGATAGTTTTCCAGAGCTTGTGGTTGATTCGTATTTTCAAGTTCGGCATGACGCAGATAAAATTCCTTTTCTTTATAATTATTGTAAGCGCCTTCTGATAAATAAATTGATACTGCAAAAACGCAGATTAGATAAGAAGCAAGTATCATCACTGGTGAACTGAAAACCATTGAAGCAGAAAAACCTACAATAAGTAAAAGAGCTGCGCTAGAGTTGAACCAGTAGGTAGCATCTTTTGCCTGCCACTTAACTGAGATATCCAAGATTTGCCCATTTAATAAACGGCAGTGCTCTTCATACATCGCTCGTTCCTTGATTAGATTTCTTAAATTCTCCTCGGTCATCATTGTTAAATTTGGCATTATTCGCAATAAATTTTGATAGAATTCCAAATCCTTGGTGAGCTGCAAGCGCTTTATCAGATATTCTTTTTCAGCCAAATGGCGGCGCCAGATTATCAATCCCAGATCAAAAAATAAAAATCCCACTACAATCCAACCTGCGAAAGGAGCGGCGATATGGAAAAACTGATTATAATTAGTAATCAAATTTCCCGGGCCCCAAACGAGATCATTTATCAAATCCCCATGACGTTTATATATCTCATTAGAAAAACGCTTTTTCCAACTTAGATGTTTTTCATTTTCGCTGGGATAACAAACATGCTTCAGGATCATCCCAGCATTAATGATAAAACGGGCAACATAAAAACCAACACTAAGAAATTTAAAAAACTCTGATGGTATTTCCCAATTTGAAATGATGTTATCGACATCAATTTTTTTGCTCAGTAAGGTCTCAAGTTTATCAAGCCAATTCCAATCACAGGCTAACAGAAAGGTTTTGGTCAGGCTAAGTCGACAGAAAATCCAGTAAATACGATTGATATTAGCAAAGGAAATATAATCGCGAATTTTTGATGGATGCATTGGGAGACGAACCAGCTCGACTAAACCTGCTATTAGTTTTTTTGCCAGAAAAGTGATGAAGGAATCATCATTAGGTTTTTCTTTGGGATAAACGCCATTAGCGCAGCGCTTTTTAATTTGTATTTTTAACTTCAAATAATCATTGGCTTTAGTTTTTTGGCCATACGCAAGATGATAATTTTGCAACATTATGCAGCAATAATAGCTATAAAACCAAAAAATATCCTGATTGGTTTCTTCTTTCCTAAGTCTGTTGAATAGTAGGTTAAATTCTTCAGTCAATAATTTTTCATTGGTAGCTACAAATCCATAGTGATGATTTTTGTCATAGGCTCTATTTTTTGCATCCTCGAGTGTTTTAATGTTTGCAAAAAAACTCCGTTTATCGGCAACAAATTTTTCAAATTGTGCTTCATTTACCATAAAAAAACCCACCAAGAAATGAACAGACAGTCAAACAGACAAACCTATCATTCTCTTTCTACAGGTTCAAGAAATTTTGTATTTGTTTTCTTCATCCTGGCTATTGGAGGTCGGGGTGGATATTTATGAAACATAAAAGGATTAAAGAGTGAGTTGAATGTGAAAGAAAGCGTTCCAGGAGTTTAAGATTTTATTCAGTTAAAACTAAGGTCGGGCAAAGCCGACCCTAAGCATATTAAAAATTGAAAAATTTTATAAGCACGTGGATGCGATATTTCCAAATTGCTTAGACCATGCTTCTTTTTGGAGTTCTGATAATAAATCAAAGGTGCGAGTACTAAACATACCAGCAGTTGCTTCATGATGGTTTAATGTTGTCGAAATAGCCTTATGAGCATCCATTTTAGTTGACATCTCAAGTAGTTCTTTTAATGCAGCTACCTTGCTAGCTTTTACTTCTTTTCTAGGATACCAAAAGCTATTAATTTCTTTTTCTAATTCATGAATTTGGTTTTCGATTTTATCAATTTGTTCACCGGTCAAAGTTGACTCAAGCCGATTTCCAAATTCATAAAAGGGGGGTTCATCATTTGGTTTAAAAAAACTTGAGTTGCAGGCAAAAAAATCATGCAAGGAACTTTTGCTCAATTCGGGACCTTCAATATCATTAATTTCAGGAAAGAAAGTTGTGGGTATACACTCACTTACTTTGCAACAATAGACTCCTTCATCATTTGATGTAAAATAAAATAAATCTTTTTTAATCTCATTTAGATCAGATTTTTCTTGCCGGGACTCTTTCCAAGCAGTGAAAAGTACAAGTAACCAGTTGGTATTTTCAGAGGAAACACTTAAGGTTTCCGTCGCTTCATAGGTTGATGACGTTGCTTCTTGAAAATCTATATCTGTTTGAATTTGATATTTTTTGAACGTACCATTTTCAAATTTAATATTAAATTCTACATAAGCTGTTTCCTCTCCATTTGAATTCCGTAAAGAATCTTTTCTAAGATATTGGGCAAACAATGGTTTCATCGCGATCTCCTGAAAAAAGAAAATTAGTATACCCTCTTTGAAAATTAACACAAAATAATGCGCAAGTTATCTTAATAAGATACCAAATGCATTCTATTGATAAAACTTTTTTAAAATATTCAGAGTAGGATCCCAGAGATAAGGAATGCTTATTTACCAATGCAAAAACTGGAAAAAATCTTTCCTAACAAATCATCTGAGGAAAATTCACCGGTAATTTCACCTAAGACTTGATGTGCAAGTCGAAGATCTTCTGCTAATAACTCTCCGGCACGTTGCCCGATTAATTGATTTTTTCCATCTTCCAATAAATCTTTGGCCTTATCCAATGCCTGTAAATGGCGTCTTCTTGCCAAAAACTGACCTTCAGTGGGTTGATAACCGACAAGCTCTTTAATTTTATCCTTTAATAAATCCAGTCCAAGACCACATTTGGCTGAAAGGTAGAGGGTATTCTCACGCACTTCAGGATTTTGGTTTAGTGAATCAATTTTATTAAAAATCTGAATAACGGGAACATGTGGGGGAAGAGTGTTACGTATTTCCTCATTTAATTCGCTAAGGCATTCTTTAAAATTAATATCGGTAACTATTAACAAACAATCCGCCTGACTTACTTCTTGCCAGGCTCTTTTTATTCCTTCTTTTTCTACCAAATCAGAACTTTCTCTTAGTCCGGCAGTATCAACAATATGCAAGGGGATATCATCCAGCAAAATATGTTCACGCATGACATCGCGTGTTGTACCTGCCACCTCGGTGACTATCGCTACATCGCGTCCGGCAAGACAATTGATCAAAGTTGATTTTCCGGCATTAGGGCGGCCTGCAATCACAACAGAGAGACCTTCCCGCATCATTGCCCCTTGAGTGGCGTTTGCTCGAATCTGATTTAATTGATTTAAAATATCACTTAATTGCGTTGCTACTTTGCCATCATTTAAAAAATCGATTTCCTCTTCTGGAAAATCAATTGCAGCCTCAACAAAAATACGCAAATGGATTAGATTTTCATTGAGTTCAAAAATTTTTCTGGAAAAATCGCCTTGCAAAGTGCGAATAGCCATTTTTGCAGCAGTTTCAGAACTTGCATTGATAAGATCAGCAACTGCCTCCGCCTGAGTTAAATCCATTTTATCATTCAGGTAAGCTCGCTCTGAAAACTCACCCGGTTTAGCTAGCCTTGCTCCATGAAAAAGGACTTCTTTTAATAAAATATCTAGAATGATGGGAGAGCCATGTCCATGAAATTCAACAATATCTTCGCCTGTAAACGAGTGAGGAGCTTTAAAATAAATAAGCAAACCCTGATCGATTATTTCATTTAAGCGGTTTAAAAAAGGGCCGTAGTAAGCAACGCGGGGATTTAAAGCTTTAGCCCCATTTAGTTGCAGTGCAATAGAATAAGCAAGAGCGCCAGAAAGGCGAACGATCCCTACCCCTCCCCGCCCAGGCGGGGTAGCAATAGCAGCGATCGTATCATCTTGCATTTATTTTGCAGAAACTAGGGAAGGTCTATCATTTTCGCTGTATTTTCGCGTGATATACCATTGTTGCAGAATAGATAAAGTATTGTTCACTATCCAATAAAGGACAAGACCAGCAGGAAAATTCCAGAAGAGTCCCGTAAATAGAATGGGTAAAAACATCATAATCTTGGCTTGCATTGGATCAGGAGGTGCTGGATTTAAACGTTGCTGGATAAGCATTGTCGCACCCATAATTATTGGCAGTACATGATAGGGATCAGCAACGGCCAAATCTTTTATCCAGAAAATAAAGGGTGCTTGTCTTAATTCAACACTTTCAAGTAAAACCCAATAAAGTGCGATGAACACAGGTATTTGAATGATAATTGGCAAACAACCGCCGAGAGGATTTACCTTTTCCTGGCGATATAATTCCATAGTGGCCTGGCTCATTTTTGCCTTATCATCACCGTGACGTTCACGTAAAGCCTGCAGTTTAGGCTGAAGCTTTCGCATCCCTGCCATGGATTTATAACTTGAAGCTGACAAGCGATAGAAAATTAGCTTGATGAGTACAGTAACTAAAACAATTGACCAACCCCAGTTTCCTACCACTGAATTAATTGCTTTCATCAGGGAGAATAAAAATGAGGAAAGGAACCATAAAATGCCATAATCGACAGTTAGTTCTAATCCCGGAGCTATTTCTTTCAAGACTGCAGTATTCTCAGGACCAATGTATAAATTTGCTCCAGTTTCTTTTTTTTGTGAAGGCTCAACTTTTATTGGTTGGCTTACTGCACCAATGGTGTAATCCCCATCAACTGCTCTGGTATAAAAAAGAGAATTACTATCGGCTTTAGGAATCCAGGAGCTGACAAAATAATGCTGCTGCATTGCTATCCAACCGCCTTTGGAATTAACATCAAGGTTGGATTTATTCATATCTTTGAAATTAATTTTTTGGTAGCGATGAACACCGGGGTTTGAGTACGAAGCACCAGTGAAGGAGCCAACATGAAAAATGGAGGATTTATCTTCTTGAGGCGAACTTCGAAGAAACTGAGTGTTCATATACCCTTGCCAGGTGCTTGAACCCTTATTATCAATAAGGTAATTGACTTGAATTAAATAACTATCTCTAGTAAAAATAAACTCTTTTTTCACTTCCAAATTGTCAGTAGTTTTTCCAGTCAGTGTAACAGTTAAGGTTTTTTGACCAGGTGTTAAAATGAATTCCTTTTGATCGGCATTATATGCGAGATCAATATTTTTCGCTTGACCATCATTAGTTGTAAATAAGCTACTATTGGCTACATAACGCTCACCTGCATTATTTTGCATCAGTGTGATGGGTCTATCTTTTTCTTCAACACTAACGGGATATTTTAGCAGCTGGGCATTAACTATGTCGCCATGACGAAGGTCTATCGCTAGATTAAGTACATCCGTTTTTATCTGAATTGTTTGGGAAGTAGAACTCGCTGATGAATCTTTAGCGACAATAGGACCTTTTTCGGTTTGAGCGCTTAAATCAGTTTGTATGTTAGGTAATAAGCTGCCATCTCTTGATGAATTTGATTGAGCTGCAGGTTGTGTTGGATGGGTTGATTGCAAAGGGCTTGACGGATAATCTTGTTGCCATCCTGTCCAGAGAGAGTAAGTAATCAGCACAAGAGCTGCATATAGTATTACACGTCGTATATCCATTAATGATTCTCTTTGTTAGGTGATACCGGATCATAACCGCCCTTCGCCCAGGGATTGCATCGAAGTAAACGGCGCATTGCCAGCCATACGCCCCTTAAAACACCCAAGTCTTTTATGGCTGTCAGGGCATAGTTAGAACAGCTAGGATAGAAGCGGCAACTAGGTGTTAAGATTGGGCTTAATAAAACCTGATACAAAACAATAGGTAAACACATCAATCTGCGTATAAAACGGCTAACTTGTTCCATATTATACCTAATTTAGCAATTAATGTCTTGTTATCTATCTTGGCCACACCTTGTTTTGCCAGAACAACCACATCAAAAGCTGGAAATTCGGTGGTACGGTAAGTTTCACGCAACAAACGCTTAATGCGGTTCCTATCGTGGGCCTTGGGAATTGCTTTTTTTGCTATTGCCAACCCCAGTCTTGCACACCCCAAGGTATTTGCTCTGTGCAAAAAGATAAACTCAGGGGTAAGCGTTTTTTTGGCTTGCGCAAAAACAAAATCGTAGTCGCTTTTATTTAACAAGCGTCTTGTCTTACCAAAGCAATTCACTCTTATGCAGATAAACGTTTACGGCCTTTTGCACGACGACGTTTAAGAACTAAACGACCACCGCGAGTAGCCATTCGTGCACGAAAACCATGATCGCGTTTGCGTTTTAAGTTTGAAGGTTGAAAGGTGCGTTTCATGTTGAACCTGTTCTAATTAATTTTAAGGTTGGCAATGATAGAAAACTTTACATCTGCTGTCAAACCTCATTTCCTAACTTTTTGTCGAAGTTCGTGATCTCTTGTTTAGGTTTGAATGACTGCTGCCTAATAATATTAAAGTATTAAAATATAAAAGATGATTGTTACTATATAGTGAAGAATTTCAGTGGGTAAGTCATGGAAAGAGTATAAATTCATATAGTTACAGAATATTTATACTGTTTACCGACCACCCTTTATCCTGAGAGGTATATCTTTATCAATTGACCTATATATTTGAATAGCTAGTTTATCCACCCCTTATATGGAGGATATACGTTCTTTATACACAGCTTTATACAGGTAAAAAAAATCAGAAGAATTGTGGATATCTCTGTTTTTTTGTTTGCGCCGGCGTATAATCGGATTTTTTTATGGCTTAAAATGTATTAATCGTTTAATGCCATTCTTAGTCTACTTTGAGTTTATAAACTCATTACGGACAATTTTGATGAATATCTCTTATTAACCTGGTTTCTATTCATCAACTTGGGAAATGCAACTAGAGTGACTATTCCCTTTGGTGTATTTTTATGTCGCAGAACTTGCTTTTATTAAAATAAAGTACATCTATCTGTGATAGTTATTTAACTGTGGCTTATTTGTGTTTGCAATTCTTTATAGATTTGTCAAATATCCTGGTTTGGCCTGCCAGCGATTACTTGTTTCATAGTTATAATGTATGAGGAGTTTTTGTGTCTGAAGATGTTTGGAAGAAATGTCGTGAGATCCTGGAAGAAGAATATCCGCCACAACAATTCAATACCTGGTTACGCCCCTTACAAGCTGAATTTCACGAAAATGGTGTTGTATTGCTTGCTCCTAACCGATTTGTTGTTGATTGGGTTAAACGGAATTTTTATTCCAGATTAAAGGAAGTTGTTAACCAGATTGGCGGTGATTCCTTTTCCTTGCTGAGCATTGGTATTGGAACAAAAACTGCTGAAGCGCTTCCTGTTGATCACTCTCTTGCAAAACCTGCTGATAATCTTGTGAAAATTACTCCGAAAAAAACTGCTGATTACAAAAATAGCTATTTGAACAAGAAATTCATCTTCGACAGTTTCGTTGAAGGCAATTCCAACCAGCTAGCTCGCGCTGCTTCCTGGCAGGTTGCGGAACGACCCGGCGATGCTTATAACCCTTTGTTTATTTATGGTGGTGTGGGTTTGGGGAAAACCCATTTAATGCATGCGATCGGTAACACAATTCTTAATAATAATCCTGAAGCCAAAGTTCTATACCTGCATTCTGAACGTTTTGTTGCTGACATGGTGAAAGCTCTGCAGACCAACTCTATCAATGAATTTAAACGATTTTACCGTTCGTTAAATGCCCTGCTTATTGATGATATTCAATTTTTTGCTGGGAAAGATCGTTCTCAGGAAGAGTTTTTTCATACCTTTAACGCGCTCCTTGAAGGGCAACAGCAAATTATTCTCACCTCAGATCGTTATCCTAAAGAAATTGAAGGGATGGAAGAGCGTTTGAAATCTCGCTTTGGTTGGGGATTAACGGTTGCTGTTGAGCCTCCTGAATTAGAAACGCGAGTTGCTATTTTAATCTCCAAAGCTGAACAATCCAATATTGAACTGCCTTATGAAGTGGCCTTTTTTATCGCTAAACGCATACGTTCCAATGTTCGTGAACTTGAAGGCGCCTTACGGCGGGTTATTGCCAATGCCCATTTTACTGGTAAGTCGATAACCATTGATTTTGTTCATGAAGCTTTGCGCGATTTGCTGGCGCTTCAAGATAAACTGGTGACTATTGAAAATATTCAAAAGACAGTGGCTGAGTATTATAAAGTTAAAGTGGCTGATTTATTATCAAAAAGGCGTAGTCGTTCCATTGCAAGGCCGAGACAAATGGCTATGGCTTTAGCGAAAGAATTAACCAATCATAGTTTGCCTGAAATTGGTGATCATTTCGGCGGACGTGATCACACAACGGTTATTCACGCCTGCCGTAAAGTTAAAGAGTTGATTCAATTTGAAACCGATTTTGCTGAAGATTATAAAAATCTAATGCGTACTTTATCCTCATGATTAGAGATTAATATGTTTGAGCTAACACTTTCTAAAGAGCAATTATTAACACCTTTATTGACTGTTGCAGGCGCGGTTGATAAAAAGCAATCTTTAGCCATTTTGTCTAATATTTTACTTGGTTTTAAAGATAGTCAGCTTATGCTAACAGCCACTGATTTAGAAATGGAAATAACTGCCAGAGTTAATTGCCCCATCAACCAAGAGCCAGGTAAAATTACTGTTCCCGCGAAAAAATTTATCGATATTATTCGCTCTCTTGATGACGAGTCCAAACCTACTATTTTTCTCAAAGCGGATACGGTAATGATTAAAGTGGGAAGAAGCCAATTTAAACTGGCTACTTTGCCAGCAGACGATTTTCCATCCTCCGAAAATGAAATGTCTGATGTCGAATTTTCTGTTGATAGGCTTGCCTTTATCCACCTTTTGCAGGCCACTCATTTTGCCATGTCGCAGCATGACGTGAGGGTTTTTTTAAATGGCTTACTTCTTGAACTTGATGCCCAAACAATAACTGCAGTTGCTACTGATGGTCATCGTATGGCAGTTTGCAAACTTCCTTCTGAGCAGTCTTTCGCACACCAGCGCTTCCTCTTGCCTAAAAAGGGTGTGCAAGAAATGTTGCGTTTGTTAAATTCGGTCGCTGATGAAAAAATTGCCATCTCCGCAGGAAAAAATCATTTTAAATGCCTTACTGCCGAATATAGTTTTCAAACAAGATTAATCGAAGCCCGTTTCCCGCCTTATGCCAGAGCTATTCCTCGTGAACAGGATAAATTTGTTTTAATAGATCGCGATTTACTAAAGCGCGCACTTTCACGAATTATTATTCTTGCTCATGAAAAATCACGTGCTGTTATGATGCATCTCCAGAATAATTTATTAACGTTAGTTGCAAATAATCAGGAACAGGAAGAAGCGGTTGAAGCGCTTGAAGCGCATATCGATGGCAACGAGTTAAAAATTGGAATAAATGCAGGTTATTTACTCGATTTTTTAAATTTTATTGATGATGGCCTAGTTCGTTTGTCAATGTCGACAACTGATTCGAGTATTTTAGTGGAATCATTACAGGATGAATTATATCAATATATAATAATGCCTATGAAATTATGAGCCTTTCATCACTTCAGATTCAGAATTTACGAAATTTAAGAAATGAACGCTTTAATCTCCATCCACACCTCAATGTTGTAGTCGGCCCCAATGGTTCAGGCAAAACCTCATTTCTTGAGGCTATTTATTTATTAGGAACAGGTCATTCCTTTCGAACCCGCGAAACCAAACCCCTAGTGACCACAGCTAAGGAGTGTTTAACAGTTTTTGCGCGCACCAATGATGAACAATCAATTTCAATTCAAAAATCGTTAAATGCAGCTACACAAGTCCGATTAAATGGTTACCCCTGCCAAACCAGCTCGGAGCTGGCTTATTTTCTTCCCTGCCAAGTTTTTTATCAGGATCTTTTTCAAATAATCGATGCAGGGCCTTCTGTGCGTAGAAGTTTACTGGATTGGGGATTGTTTCACGTGGAACATCCTTATCATTTAATTCTGAAAGAATACAAACGTGCGTTAAAGCAACGTAATAGTTTGTTAAGACAAAGAGCCAAGCAATCTTATTTCGAACCATGGAATCAAATTTTAAATGACCTTGCACTTAAATTAGACAACTATCGGGCTAAATATATTAGCGAACTTGGAGTAGAATTTAAGAAAATTCTGCCCTTATTTTCAGAGTTCGATTGTAGCCTTCAATACTATAAAGGTTGGGATCGTAAGGGAACTGGAAAACTTTTGAAATCCATTTTAGAGGAAAGCTTAGAAAATGATATTCAACGCCAATTCACTCAATATGGTGCTCATCAAGCTGATATTGCTATTGATACAATGGATAAAAAAGCAAAATTGTATTTATCGAGAGGACAACAAAAAATTGTACTAATTGCTTTGAAATTAGCTCAAACTTCCTTAATGGATCGGGAATGTATGTATCTCTGCGATGATCTACCTTCAGAGCTCGATAAAGATCATTTGGAGCGATTATTTAATCTGATTAATATTAAAAAAGGTCAGTTTTTTATTACCGCCATCAATCTAAGTTCCCTGCCAGAAAATTTCAAAATTTTTTCCTATTCTATAATCGAACTTGGTAAGAATTAAGCAATCTATAAAAATTTTCTTGTAGTTATACAAGAAACGAAACCTCTGAATAGATAACGCGCTAAATATTACCTCTTAAAGACTCGCATCAAAATAAAATTTAAGAGCTAAGTAATGCAACTTTTAATTATCTACCACATTTAAATATTTCAAACTATCGCTATATCAGCCGAAACAACCCCTCATAAAAGTAAAAAAGTTGCAGAAAAGTACTCAAAAATAATCTTAAAAAGACATTGTTAGTGCATAAGATGTTTCACGTGAAACAAGGTATATAACCAAGTTTAGATATAAAAAACCTCAGACTAGTGGTATACTAGCCCTTTTGCAAAGTCACAAGGCAATGGGAATACCTATGAGCGCAGACGCTAGCTATGATTCGTCAAACATCAAAGTTTTAAAGGGCTTGGATGCAGTAAGAAAACGGCCGGGAAT
The DNA here is from genome assembly GCA_013697955.1 of Tatlockia sp. Taxonomy (GTDB): domain Bacteria; phylum Pseudomonadota; class Gammaproteobacteria; order Legionellales; family Legionellaceae; genus Tatlockia. The sequence continues at coordinate 135,484 of JACCVV010000063.1, forward strand.
GTACATTGGTGATACCGATGATGGTACTGGCCTGCATCATATGGTTTTTGAAGTGGTTGATAATGCTATTGACGAAGCGTTAGCCGGGTATTGCCATGAAATTAGCGTTATAATCCATGCCGATGAATCAATTTCTGTTAAAGATGATGGTCGCGGAATCCCAGTTGATATACATAAAGAAGAAGGAAGGTCTGCGGCAGAAGTTATAATGACAATTCTCCACGCCGGCGGTAAATTCGATGATAACTCCTACAAAGTATCGGGTGGATTACACGGAGTAGGTGTTTCGGTTGTTAATGCACTTTCCGAAGAATTACATTTATCTATTCGGCGAAATGGAAAACTCCATGAGCAACATTACCGGAACGGTGTTCCGGATGCTCCCTTAGCTGCTACTGGCGATGCGGATGCGACTGGCACTCAAGTTTGGTTTAAACCGAGTCCAAACACCTTTACTAACATTGAATTTCATTACGATATTTTAGCAAAACGCCTACGTGAACTCTCTTTTTTAAATTCAGGGGTATGCATTCATTTGTACGATGAGCGCTCCCAAAAACAAGATACCTTCCGCTACGAAGGCGGTATAAAAGCTTTTGTTGAACATTTAAACCGAAATAAAACACCGATTATGCCCGTTGTGTTCACGCTAAATTGTGAAAAAGACAATATAATGGTTGAACTTTCCATGCAATGGAATGATTCTTATCAAGAAAATATATTTTGCTTTACGAATAATATTCCACAACGTGATGGCGGTACTCATATAGCTGGGTTCAGAGCAGGGCTGACACGTACGCTTAACACTTATATTGAAAATGAAGGTTTTGCAAAAAAGGCAAAAGTTTCAACAACTGGGGACGATGCGCGCGAAGGCTTAACCGCGGTTTTATCGGTGAAAGTTCCGGATCCTAAATTCTCTTCACAAACTAAAGACAAATTGGTCTCCTCAGAAGTAAAAGCAGCTGTTGAGTCAGCAGTGGCAGAAAAATTTACTGATTTTCTACTTGAAAATCCGGCGATAGCCAAATCCATTGTTGGAAAAATGATTGATGCCGCAAGAGCTAGAGAAGCTGCTAGACGAGCGCGTGAGATGACAAGAAGGAAAGGTGCGCTTGATATCGCTGGCTTGCCTGGAAAATTGGCAGATTGCCAGGAAAAAGACCCTGCACTCTCGGAACTGTATATTGTAGAGGGAGATTCTGCAGGAGGCTCTGCTAAACAAGGTCGCGATCGAAAGTTTCAAGCCATCTTACCTTTGAAAGGAAAAATTCTGAATGTTGAGAAAGCTCGTTTTGACAAGATGCTTTCTTCGCAGGAAGTAGCAACTCTGATTACTGCTTTAGGCTGTGGTATTGGCCCAGATGAATATGATCCCGATAAAATTCGTTATCACCGTATCATTATCATGACCGATGCTGACGTCGACGGTTCGCACATTCGAACGCTTTTACTTACTTTTTTCTACAGGCAAACACCGGAGCTGATTGAACGAGGTTACATCTATATTGCTCAGCCTCCATTATATAAAGTCAAGCGCGGCAAGCACGAGCAATACGTTAAAGATGACGAGGCACTTTTCGATTATCTAACACAGTCTGCAATGGATGGAGCTGAGTTGTTTCCAACATCTGAAGCGCCGGCTATTTCCGCACTTGCCTTGGAAGAGATAGTACAGCAATACCGTCGTGTAGAAAAAATAGTCAAGAGAAACTCAAGGCGTTACAACTCACAAATTTTAAAGACCATCAGCTATTTACCCATTCTGCAGGCGGAAGATTTTAAAAACCATGAATTCATTAATGATTGGGGCATTCAACTAAAAACGAACTTGCAAAAAAGTGCTGCCAAACATCAAGAATATAATGTAAATGTTAACCAGAATATTGAAACCGGCAATTATCAACCTGAAATCATAATTAAGCAGCATGGCTCAGCTCAGAAAATAATACTTAATGCAGAATTCTTTATTTCTAAAGACTATAAAGAACTAACCAATTTAGGCTCAAAATTAGGTAATTTGATAGAAAAAGATGCTCGAATTCAACGTGGGGAGAAGGTTCAAGCAGTAGAAAAATTTGAACAGGCTCTCGATTGGCTTATGGAAGAAGCAAAACGTGGCCAGACGATTCAACGATATAAAGGGCTTGGAGAAATGAATCCAGAGCAACTTTGGGAAACCACTATGGATCCTGAAGCAAGACGTATGTTGCAAGTAAATATAGAAGACGCTGTAGCTGCAGATGAAATCTTCACCACGTTGATGGGGGATAATGTTGAACCACGCCGTGAATTCATTGAAAGCAATGCCCTTGAAGCTGAAAATATTGATGTCTGATTAAGGAATAGGAATAATTTTTCAATTCTAGAAAATTAGGCAAATGGCAAAATTCTACTATGCCCGCTTGCGGGCAGTCTTCATAACCTTTTTCACTAACACGAGTTTTTAAATTAAAGTTGAAGAATTGGGATTTTCTGCATCATCAAATCGAATTTGCGAGTTTTCGTTTTCAGGCAGAGAACTAAAGGCTTTGTGGAAACCATAAACAGGTAAGGCTAAAATAATCATCAATGCTAAACCGACCACAAACTTTGCCATTAAAATCGGTGCTGCTATTGTGCCTGCAGCAACACGAAATGCCATATGAAGGTCTTCGTCAGCCGCAATTCCCCATAAATAAGATGCTGCAATAGTGACCAAGCTAAGATCTAGCAAGCCAAAGGCAAACAATCCTGTGAAGTCAGCATCAAAATTTCTGCCCATTAGTGTTTGATAAGCAGATTCATAACGAGTTTCCAAGCTTGTTGATGGTGAGAATAATAATCGTAAATGCCGGTATCGGCTTTCATTAATATATTGACTCATTTTTTTGACACCATAACATCTAATATAATCGCTATCCAAGGTTATTGAGCGAATGGGTTTATCTTCAGAATCCATGCGAATAGCGACTAAAGAAGGTTGTTCAAAAGCCTGATTTTCACTCGAATCAAATTGATAGTTAATGGCGTGAGCAATTAATTTTCCCATAATTGCCGAACCCTGTTCGTTGGGTTCAATCTGCAAACTATGGTTGCCGCCAAGGGGATTAAGGGATGAGGTCATATCAACGAAAACGACTTCTTTATGTTTAGTAGATGCGTAGCTTAGAACTTCTCGGTAGAGTTCATTCATCGTTTCTTCAACAGCGGTAAAGGCTCCTTTTCCTTCTCCTTCCGCTCGTGCTAAATGTGAAAAACCAGTGTAGATAAAATAAGGTGTTAATTCGGTAATCGCTGGGTAGTATTGCGATAAAAGCACTATTCGCTTTAAATCCTGATTTTCAGTCACCAGCCTATCGATGATCTGTTTATACTCCTTTAGCAATTTTTCTTTTACCCGAAGAAAGGCTTCACTAATAATAGGCTTTGCCTTTTGTGGAGTAATCCTTAATAAAAGTTGGGGATAATTTAGCTCTCGACCTAAAGTAGTTGCCAGGGCTTCCCGATAATTATTTCCACCTACGCTTAGAACCACCATATCCGGTTGCCATTCACGAGCTGCTTTGAGTTGATTAACCGGCCTACGCGGGTGATCCTCATCGCAAGGAAGAACTTTGGACAAATTACAGGGATTTAATAAATCAGAGGTGGTAGCGCCATCAACTGCAAAATTAGCAACTTCAAAAGATCCAGATTGAGCTTGGCTGGCCAAGGCTATCGCAGTTTGATGAGTCACATTATGCGTTTTCAAAGAATAGGTAGATTTTTTTTGAATCCAAAAGCCGTTGTCAAGGGTTGAATCACCAAGTAAAGCTATTTTAGAAATTGGACCTTCTATTTCGGTGCAAATTTGTTTTAAACGGCCGGTTGTGGTTGGATAATTGGTACCAATTGAATTTTGACAATTTTTAACTTTAGCCATTTAAACTCTTCAAATAAAAGAAAGTATTATACCTTTATTTCAATAATTGTCCAATATGGCTAGGATATAAACTTTTTAATTAAAAAACATTGATGAATACGCTTTGAACGTTTGAAGTCTAAATCTATAGTTTCAGCGCTAATATCCTGCACCTTGTATTTCTGGCTAACCTCTGGCGCCAACTTGAACTGCCTGAAATTGGTTGAAAAATACAATGTACCCTCTGCAGTTAACAAGCGCATGGCTAAATCAATTAAGGATTCATGGTCGCGTTGGACATCCAGATTTTCTGTCATTCGTTTGGAATTAGAAAAACTGGGCGGATCCAGAAAAATCACATCGAAGCGATCCCGACATATTTTTAACCATTCCAGGCAATCAAAAAAGATAAATTGGTGTTGTGCAGGATCAAGTTGATTAAGTTTAAAATTATCTTCAGCCCAGGATAGATAGGTTTTGGAAAGGTCAACATTAGTGGTGATCGCCCCGGCTAAGGCTGCATGGACGCTAGCGCTTGCTGTGTAACTAAAGCAATTTAGAAAGCGAGTGCCGGGCTTTAAATTTGCAAAGCGCATCCTCAAGAGGCGATGATCTAAAAATAAACCAGTATCCAGATAATCGTACAAATTAACTTTTAATTTAGCTGATCCTTCAACCACTGTCATTGAATGCCGGGTTTGATTCATTTTTTGATATTGATTAGTACCCTTTTGCTGTTTTCGCTGTTTAACCACTAACTTATCAGCGGAAATTCCCAATGCAGCAGGCACTATTTGAATGACCTCAAGACTACGTTTTTCGACCTTATGGGCAGCTATGGAAGCTGGAGCTGCGTATTCTTGCAACATTGCATAATCATTATATAGGTCGATTGCATAGGCATACTCTGGCAAATCAGCATCATAAACCCGGTAACAAGTGATGTTGTTGCGCTTTGCCCATTTTTGCAAATGATTAAGATTTTTTTTCAAACGGTTAGCAAGCATCTGTGCGCCTGCAGAAAGCCCTTCCTCTTTATTTTTTAATTGATTATCTGCATCGAGCTTAAGGCAATATAATTTGCACTCCAAAGATCCATTAAACAAGGTATAAAATTTAGATGCTCGCAAACCTGTAGCCTTTGCAAGCATTGGATTAGAGGTTAAAAAAGCTGCAGACCAGCCTTGATAATGGGCATGAAGTGTTGAGCCTAATTGATGATAAAGCGGAGTGAGCTGAGTCGCGTCACTTAAGCGTTCACCGTAAGGCGGATTAGTTATCATCAAACCTTTTTCATGGGCAGGTCGACAATCATTTACCTCCACTACTGAAAATTCAACTAAAGGCAATACACCAGCACGTTCGGCATTGGCCTGAGCAATAGCAATCATTTTTTGGCTAGAATCGGTGCCACGTAATTTTAATTTTATTGGTTTAACTAACTGCAAAGCCTGTTCTCTAATTTTTTCCCAAAGAGAAGGCTGATGTTGTACCCAATGAATCAAAGCCTGGTCATGGCGTAAAAGACCAGGAGCAATTTGAGCTGCCATCATAGCAGCTTCTATGATTAATGTTCCCGAACCACAAAAAGGATCTTGTAAAGCATAACCCTCTTGGGATAACAGTGGCCATTTAGCGCGAATTAGCATGGCTGCAGCTACATTTTCCTTTAAGGGTGCCTCACCTGCTTCCTTGCGATAACCGCGTTGATGCAAACTGTATCCTGTTAAATCCAGGCTTACAGTTAATTCAGAATTTTTTAAATAGGCATGGATGCGAATGTTCGGGTTATCGCGCTCAATATTAGGGCGCATCCCTTTAAATTGTCGAAAATGATCAACAATGCCGTCTTTTATTACTTGGGCACCATACATTGAATTGCGGATATGCGTTGATAGACCATGAAATTCAATGGCCAAGGTTTTATCAGCGGAAAAAACGGTTTGCCAGGGATATTGATTGGCTAATTGGTAAAGCGTTTGCTCATTTAAAACTTCGCCGCTAAAAAGGATAAGCTGAATGCGATTGGCTATTCGTGTCCAAAGGCAAAGATGATAAATAACTGCAAGCTCAGCTTCCCCAAAAACACCTTGCGGACTTACCCGAGTGACCTGCAAACCTAAGGCTTTCATCTCTTCTTCAAGTAAGTATTCAAGGCCTTTGGGACAGCTAATAAAGAGTGAGTATTTCATGATTGGCAGGACCTTAAAAATCGAAATAATGCTTTAGCAGCACCAATATTTTTGGCGCTTTGTTTTTCATCAACTGCTTTTTTTATATGTTGGCGGAGTAACTGCACATCGGCTGCTGGATGTTGTTGAATGAACTCAGTAAGTGCATCTTTTCCTTCGTTAATCAGCCGGTCACGCCAAATTTCCAACTCATGGAAATCAACAGTTTGTGCAGAGCCTTCAGCTAAAAAGGCTTCGTAAGATTCAAGGATGGCTTCAAAATCAGCCGAGCGCATGAGTTTACCGATTAATTGCGCCTGACGTCTTTTAGCGCCATGACTTTTGATGGTTTTGGCGGCCATTATTGCTTGTCGCAGATGGGGAGTTAAGGGCAAAGAATCAAGCTTTTCTTCGCTTAAATCGACGAGGTCAACGCCAATTGTTTTTAATACAGCCGCATCTCGTTTTCTTTGCGATTTCGATTTGATTTCTTCCATCCAGATTAACCTTTTAAAGAGCCGAAAATTCTAATTTCAAACAGTCAATTCTATATTTTACCATCTTTAAAAGCAGTTGACCGCAATCCAGGCTAGGGTTTTTCGATTAAGGAGGAAGAAAAATCAGGCTTAGCTTCGGCAAAAGTTTTGAATTTTGAGCGAAAGTAGGTTCGACTGATGGCAAACAAGTTATAAATTAAAATGCATATCAGCAAAGAATGAAGCCAACTAACAGTAAGTTGAGTAAACAAAGGGAGTGTAATCAATACGCCGAGGCAGCCTGCAAAGCTCAAAATTAGGGTTTTTTTCAAGGGGATTTTATTTTGTTGAACAAAGACTAAGGTAGTTAAGGGTTGTTGCATCGCGCCTGCTGTAGTCATGATTGGAAAAGCAACCACAGGAGATACATTTAATAGAAAGAGCACACCCTGCACCATCGCAAATAATCCAATTCCGACTGAAGTTAACGCTCCACAAACCATGAGCGCAAAAAAACCAACCATTAATTTCCAGGAATGCAAGGCAACCAAATCACCGCCGACTGGCATTATATTAAATTGATTACAGACTAATAAAATGATAATTCCGGAAAAACAGTACATCATTGCCAGGCGAATCGCCTGTTTACTTAGATGGGTCACTACTGCGCCGCCAATCAAACCGCCAATACAAGTTCCGGCAACTAAAGTGAGTAAAGTCGTGAGATCAACATCAACCAATTGCATAAAAAAAAGCGATTCTATAGTACCTGGAATAACCTGTGCGCCATTGTTAACCGCGGGTAATTCATCATCAGGAAAGGTATTTAAGAGTTTTGCCAGAGCCACATTCACTGCAAAACTGCCAATACCAATAGTGTCAGCAATAAAAGCGACTATTCCACTAAAGCCAAGTTTTAGATAATCACCAATGGATAAGCGCACCGCAGGTTGCTGTCTTAGACGATAAAACATAGCAATGACACAGATTAGACTTAAAATTAGAATTCCAAGAGTTATCAGAGTAAGAGCCATTGTTTTCCTAAATCGGTGGTTTTCATTGTTTAAAATTTGCGGCTTTTGAGTATACATGATTAAAGGGGCTCAGCAAACCACAAATTGAACAAATTTTATTCACAAAGTAATAGGTGTTATAAAAAATTCCGCAAGAAAATTAAAAAAGCTGTGATAAGATGGCTCTAATTTTGAACGAAAGGGCTAGCTTAATGAGCTTTTTAAAAACAATTCTTTCTTTTCTTTGCCTGACAATCTCCGCTTATAGTTATAGTTCAGTACTATTGAAAGATATTGGCGGTCAAACTATTCCTTTTTCAAGTTTGAAAGGTAAGTGGGTTTTAATTAATTATTGGGCAAGTTGGTGCCAGCCCTGCCTTGATGAAATAAGCGAATTAAATTATTTCTATGAAAAGAATAAAGATAAGGTTGCCCTCTTTGCGGTGAACTTTGATCTATTACCTTTACCAAGCCAAATTGCTTTGATTAGAAAATACAAGATTAGTTATCCGAGCTTGCAGTCAGATCCTGCTAAAGCCTTAGATTTGGGTGATATTCGAGGCGTGCCGGCAACTTTTGTTTTTAACCAAAACGGTAAGTTACAGACTACTTTGTATGGTGGGCAATCCGTTGCGAGTTTAAAGCGGGCTACGACTTAAGCCAAATGGTTATATTAACTGTTTCGAGCTGAGAATAATCGCGCCTTTTGTGCCTGGGATAATTTTATTTTCAAATGCCATCCACCTTCTTCATTCGGTTTTTCGCTAATTACAGCCTCTAATTGATAAAGTTTGGCGCGCAATTTGGCTTCAGAGGGGGAAAGCTGGACTTCTTCTTCAATAATTGATCCGGATAATTTGATTGCAATCGCATCTCTTAATAGATTAATGCCAGCGCCTGTTTTAGCCGATAACCAGACCTTGCAGCTTTCTTCATGTTGATCAATTTTTGGCTCCCAGAATTCCTGCTGATCAATTTTATTGAAAACTTGAATGATTGGTATCTCAGTTACGCCAATTTCCGCCAAGACTTTTTGAACTTCGAAAATCGTTTCACGCCAGGAGGGATCGGAAATATCAATAACATGCACTAATAAATCGGCTTCTTCCGTTTCCTCAAGCGTTGCGCTAAAAGCTTCAACCAAATGGTGGGGTAAATCACGGATAAAACCGACAGTATCGGTGAGAATTACAGAACCTGAACCGGGCAGATCCAATCTTCGCATCGTCGGGTCAAGGGTTGCAAACAATTTATCGGCCACGTAACTGTGTTCACCAGTTAGCCTATTAAATAAGGTAGATTTACCGGCATTGGTATAGCCAACCAGAGAAATGGTAGGCATTTCTGCTTTTTGTCTAGCTCGCCGGTTTTCCAAACGACTACGACGCACTTTTGCCAGTCGTTTATTGATGTATTTAATACGCTCTCTGAGCAAACGACGGTCTGTTTCTAATTGTGTTTCTCCTGGGCCGCGTAATCCAATTCCACCCTTTTGTCGCTCCAAATGGGTCCAGCCGCGAATTAGGCGGGTTGAAATATGTTGTAATTGGGCTAATTCGACCTGAAGTTTACCTTCAAAGGTGCGTGCGCGTTGTGCGAAAATATCCAAAATCAAGCCTGAGCGGTCCACTACCCTGCATTGGAACAATCGTTCGAGATTCCGCTCTTGTGAGGGCGAAAGCTCATGATTTACAAGAACCAGTTCAGCCTCATAGGCTAAAACCAGTTCCTGAATTTCTTGTGCTTTTCCAAGTCCCACATAATATTTTGCCTCAGGGTTAGCGCGTGCACCAAGAACACAGGTCATTATCTCTGCCTGAGCAGATAAAGCCAGTTCCTCAAACTCTGCCAATGCCTTTTCAGCATCAACTCCAGGAAGCGCTAATTGGACCAGAATGGCTCGCTCACCACCTTTCGGACGTTCAAACAAAGTATATTCCCTGACCAAGAAAACCGTTAGTCTGCCATAGATCCATCATCCTCACCAGCATCAACAGGAAGTTGGACGGCTCGGGTCGGGACCACTGTTGATATAGCATGTTTGTATACCATTTGAGTGACAGAGTTTTTTAGCATAAGTACGTATTGATCAAAGGAATCAATCACGCCGTGTAATTTAATTCCATTAACCAGGAATACAGAGACTGGAATCTTTTCCTTACGTAATTCATTAAGGAAAGGGTCTTGTAAGAGATGTAATTTACTCATTGCTTACTCCTTATAATTATTTTTTTTTAGCAAGCACTTCTACTCTAGTAATCGTCTTGAAAGGTCAAAACTTTATGCTTTAAGTAAATATTTTTTTTAGTTTGTTTATTTATTGGGCTTTGCTGACTTATTTATAGACGAAAAATTCACACCATGTTACTATATTGAGCATAATTGCGGATTTATTGGGCTTCTGATGTTAAAAAATATTGCCATTTTTATATTGTCCCTGTTATTAAGTCCCCTTACAGCTATAGCCAGCGCGATCTTAATCGTTCTTGTATTAGCGGTTTTTGCTTTGGTTTCACCTTACGCGGCGCTCGGTAGTGCTCTTTATTTGGCCGGCATTTTAAGTGAGAAACTAATTGGTTGGATTTATAGGGATGAGTTAGCAAATACCACAGTAAATCAGAATTCCAGAGTTACTGTTTCGACTATCTTCCAAGGCTTATTTATTTTACTTGCTTATATTCCTTCGGCAATTGGAATTGCTCTTGCAACTTTGGTCATTGCTCCTTTAGCTTTTTTTTCCCTTACTGCCGTATCAGCCTTTATAGCTAGTCAATTTCTTGTTGACAAGATTGGGGAATCGTCGGTGCCGGAATATACGCTTATTCCTGAGCGTGATTTAGCTCATGAAGAAGAGGTGGAATCATTAAATATGGAGGAAGTATCCAGTAGTACTACCTGGCAAATAAAAAGGCCTCCTGGTTTCCTAGATTTGTCTGTCTATTCAAAGACCTTTCCTTTTTTTAAGCCTGAAGACATTCAAATAGACACTGTAAAAGAGCATTTATCGGATTCTGAGGATTCAAAGCCGGAACTTAATCCCTCGTTAAAATAATTGTTCACTCCCCTTAACTAATTGTCTTTTTTAGAGACAATACCGACAATTATTTGAGATATATCTTACAAAGTGCTCATCTGATCCCATTATGACATCCCCAGCAGAACGACTATACTGAGCTTCATAAGGGACTGACACGGATTGTCTGACAGGATGTCGAATTTAAGGGACCAGCACAATGGACGTGCTTCGCCGCAAGGATGCGGCCTCTACTCAAGATAAATGGAAACCGTCTAAATAGATCACCAAATTGATTAATCAATATTGAGGAAAGACAAAGCGCTATCCTCTTACTAATAATAAATCCCATTTTTTTTTCAAGGCTTAATCACAGGGTCGTTATCCATTGGCGCTGGAACCCCTTCAATTTGCTGTTTTAAATCTTGTAAATGCCCTGCCATAAAGAAAAGTTCAGCAACTAGAAACATCGGTGCAATCAAGGCTTGCCATAAATTATCAACAAGTGCAGGCCGTTTTCCTTCGATGAAGTGGCCTATTAGTAGTAACGCCCAGCCGAGTATAAAAGTAATAACAAAAGTCCATACTGATTGGCTGTCAGGCCCATAACGGCTAACAAGATGTGCAAGCCCAAGTAAAATAGCGAAGATAACCGTAAGCGCCAGAGCTAAACGCCAGTTTAGAAAAAAGTAGTAGGCAAGCAAGGCAACAGTTGCTATTGCGGCGAGTGTAATATTAAACACACCGGGAACTACCAGATGGAAGAAACTAAAAAAAACCATAAGAGAGAATATGATTAAGGGCACGCCAGCAAAATGAGTGTAACGAGTTATTGGATTTTGATGGTAGGCGGCATAGATTCGTGCTTGATCAATAAAGGAATTCATTTTGGCTATCCTAAACAGGTGTAAATAAAAAGTATCATCTCTTTTTAACGCTGGCAATCCCTAAATTGTTTAAAGAAAAACCATTTAAATATCTAGTAAATTAAAAAGCTAAGGGTCTAATTCTTTTTTAATAATCAACTGTGAAAAAATTAGGATTATAGCTATAGCAATACCAAAGAAATTTCTTTTCATTTCTGACTATATTAATACGTAACATATCTAGTGATTTGAGGTGTGGTTGGACCGCAATAAAGCAAACACGATTATCACCGCTAATATTTACAAAGTGATAGTTATTAAACGGGGAATAAGTACTGGGGAAGCTATAATAATTTGCATGGGGGATTAAAATAACAGGTTTTCCAGTAAGAAGGATTTTGGCGGCAAAACTGTCAAAATTTAAAAAAATGAAAACAAGAAAAACTAACCTGCTGGCGACGTTCATCGGGTAAATCCTCCCTGATTTATAGTTCTGTAAAGTATAGTCTTTCTTCAGATTAATTCTTTATAACGAAAACAGCTTTGGAGATGATCATTTACCATCCCTACCGATTGCATAAAAGCATAGCAAGTTGTGGGGCCCATAAAAACAAAGCCATCCTTCTTTAAATGCTTAGCCATGGCAGTTGATTCTTCGGTGATTGGAGGTATTTCTGCCAATGATTGTCTCTTATTTTGCGCAACCTTTCCCTCAGTGAACTGCCAAAAATAATCCAAAACATCTTGCTTGTCAGCGATTTTTAAAAAGCTGCGGGCATTAGTTTTCAACGATTTGAGTTTAAGGCGGTTACGTATTATCAATTCGTTAGTTAGAAGTCGTTCAAAATCCTTGTCAGTTAAGGCGGCAAGTTTTTCCGGGGAAAAATGATAAAAAGCATCACGCATTGCTTCTCGCTTTTTCAAAATGGTAAACCAGCTTAAACCTGCTTGCATGCTTTCCAGAATAATCATTTCAAAGAGTTTTTCGCGATTTTTAACCGGAACTCCCCATTCATTATCATGATAGGCAATATAAAGGGGATCTTTAAGGCACCAGCTGCAGCGTTCCATAGTTCTCCAAAAAGGGTGATCTCTCTAAGCGATTAATGCTAAAGTTTCTAAAAGGACATTTCGAGACGATGCTAGCATGGACTTGTTACGTAAAAAAGCGATTAATAATGGTGGTAAAACCGACTCTAATCTAGCTCAATGTTTATCTGCTTTTGATCTGGTTTTATTAGGAGTGGGCGCTATTATCGGGGCAGGGATTTTTGTATTAACCGGAATAGTCGCTGCAACTGGGGCGGGGCCCGCTATAATTATTTCTTATATTATTGCCGGTTTTGCTTGTGCATTTGCCGCTCTTTCCTACGCTGAGCTTGCATCATCAATTGGCGGCTGCGGTTCTGCCTATGGATATGCCTATGCAGGCTTTGGGGAGCTTGTTGCCTGGATAGTGGGCTGGGATTTATTGCTTGAATATTCGATTTCGGTATCTGCTGTTTCGGTTGGCTGGTCCGGTTATTTTAATGATTTTTTAACCTCTGTTAAAATTAATTTGCCTGCAAGCTTACATCACGGCTTTGGTGAAGGTGGGTATTTTAACCTCTCTGCTTTTATGATTGTTATATTTTTAGCCCTGCTTTTAATCTGCGGAGTAAAATCAAGCTCCCGAGTCAATAACGTGATGGTCATGGTAAAACTGACAGTGATTCTTCTCTTTATTGCCATAGCTTCCACAGAAGTAAGGCCAGAATACTGGTCCCCTTTCATGCCCTTTGGCTGGAATGGTGTAATTGAAGGGGCTTCTTTAATTTTTTTCGCCTATATCGGTTTTGATGCGGTTTCTACTGCTGCAGAAGAAGCAGTAAATCCGCAGCGGGACGTCCCCTTTGGAATTATTGGCTCTTTGCTGATTTGTACTGTTTTATACATTATTGTTGCAGGCTTGCTGACGGGTATTACTCCTTATCACACCCTAAATGTCTCTTCACCGATCAGCCGAGTTTTGCTCAATTTAGGTTACAAATTTGCTGCTGCAATGGTTGGAGTTGGCGCAATAGCCGGTTTAACAACAGTAATGCTAGTGCTTTTTTACGGACTTAGTCGAATCTTTCTTGCAATGGCTCGAGATGGCTTGCTCCCTCGTTATTTTGCAAACACCAATAATGCTTCGAAGACGCCGGTCCGCATCATCCTGGTTTGTGGAGTCGTCATGGCCTTTCTTTCTGCATTAATGCCTATGCATGAATTAGCTGAGCTTGTTAACGTGGGCACTTTATTTGCCTTCATCATTGTCTGTATAGGAGTCATCATCTTGCGCTTCACGCATCCTGATTTACCTCGGCCTTTTAAAACACCACTAATGCCAATCATTCCAGGTTTGGGGGCGCTAAGTTGTTCTTATCTGATGTTTCATCTGCCGGGTATTACCATGTTGCGTTTTTTAATTTGGATGGCAATAGGAATTGTAATTTATTTCTTGTATAGCCGTTTTAATAGTAAATTGAATAAAGCTTAGCTCATAAAGCAGAGCATGATAGCTGCTGAAACTATACCAGCTGCTGGGATTGTAAGTAGCCATCCTAAGAAAATACGTTTTAAAACCCGCCAGTGGCGCGCTTTGAGGCCTTTTAGCATACCTACGCCGGCGATTGAGCCGGTGACGGTGTGGGTGGTAGATACCGGAATACCTTGTTCAGTCGCCAAAAAAATCATGATAGCCGCGCCTGATTCAGCGGCACAGCCTCGCATGGAATTTAGCTCGGTAATTTTACTTCCTAAGGTATGAACTATCCGCCATCCACCGAATAAAGTTCCTAAGCTGATGACCAACTGGCAGGAAATCACTACCCAAAAAGGGATATAAAATGTATCGCCGAGCATGTTTGCTGAAAAGAGCAAAATAGCAATGATTCCCATTGTTTTTTGTGCATCATTACCGCCATGAGTCAGACTTAGAAAGGCAGAGGATAATAGTTGAAAACCGTTAAACAATTTATTCAGTTTTTGTTCTGTATATTTTTTTAAAAGGAGGCCAAATAAAAAAGTTAATAAAAAACCAGCAAGAATAGCCACAGTCGGTGTTACTAAAATACCAATGGCAACTTTGATAAAGCCAGCGGGTAAAAGCGCAGCAAAACCGCCTTTTACTAAGGCCGCGCCAGCGAGACCACCTATTAAGGCATGGGAAGAGCTAGATGGTAAGCCGTAGTACCAGGTAGCAAGGTTCCAGAAAATGGCTCCAATTAAAGCAGATAAAATCAGCTCGGCATCAACAATGTTGGTTTTTATTAAACCACTGCCGATAGTCTGTGCCACCATAAGATTAAAGACCATGAAGGCAATCAAATTAAAAAAGGCGGCCCATAAAACGGCTTGGCGCGGGGTTAAAACGCCGGTAGTAACAATAGTTGCAATTGAATTGGCGGCATCATGAAAACCATTAATAAAATCAAATGCAAAGGCAACGAAAATTACGAAGATAATAAATAAAGTGCCTGACCCCATATTTTTTCCTTAAAAGTCTTAGGTCTATTTATTTGTTTTGGCAATTCCCTAATTTAGCAAAAAGTTGGCAGTTTTGCGATCTAAACCGGTTTTCGATTTTATTTTCTTAGATCAAAATCTTTGTCTGCAGCACGAATTCTAACCTGTTTAATTTTAGCTCCCTTTATCCGCTCAACCGTTGCGTTAAATTGGGGGAAGTTAATTATTGTACCTTCTTTGGGAACATAGCCCAACGTATGTAATATAAGGCCTGCGATGGTTGCGACCTCCTCTTCCTCTTCAATATCAAAGGATAACTCACGTTGCAGGGCGCGTTCGAGGGCATAAAGAGGGCAGTCGCCTTGAACTGTTATGCTGCCATCACTATGAGCAAGCCAGGCATCCTGGGTTTTATGAAATTCATCCTTAATTACACCCAGTACTAAATGCAGCAAATTATCCAATGTAACAAACCCGACAATTGCTCCCTGTCTGCCGTAAACCAGGGCAAAATGAGGCATTCCTTCCTGAAATTGCTTTAATAAAGACATTGCAGGAAGTCTTGAAGAAATTTTAGGAACGGGGCGAATTAATGGTGCTAATGATAATTCCGTATTTCCCTTTATGTCATGAAGAAGTGGAAGTAAATCCTTCACATGTAAAATGCCGATTATTTGTCGTTTAGATTTGTCATAGACGGGATAGCGGCTAAAGCGGTAGCGATTCAAAATCTCAATCAAATTATCGCTTGAAATTGGATTGTGTAGCATAGCCATATCGTCATAAGAACGCATGATATCGCTGACATCAAGGTCGCCCAGTTCAAGCGTATGAGCGAGAATATTTGATTCCTGTGGGGTAATTTCGCCATGCAATTGACTGGAACGCAAAATCAGTTTGAGTTCTTCGCTGGAATGAAATTGCTCACCGGGTTTAATCACATCAAAACCCAGACATTTGAGAAGAAAGTTTGAGCAAGTGTTGAGCACCCAAATAACTGGATACATCAACCAATAAAAAAAATACAAGGGTGCGGCAGTCCACAGCGATAATTGCTCGCTATTGCGAATCGCTAGCGATTTAGGCATTAATTCACCCACCACAATATGGAGAAAAGAGAGCAGGGAAAAAGCAAAAATAAAACTAATTAATTCCACGACCAAGGGATTATTCATTCCTAGGAAAAAGAAAAGAGGTTCTAGCAGTCGAGCAAAGGCTGGCTCACCAATCCAGCCCAAGGCTAGGGATGCAAGAGTGATACCTAGTTGACATGCGGACAAATAGGCATCTAGTTTATGATGAACTTTCGCAAGAATTTGACCCAGTAAAGGATATTGCGTTTGGATAATGGCCACGCGAGTATGGCGTAATTTTACCATCGCGAATTCAGCTGCAACAAAAAAGGCATTTAATAACACAAGTGCCAGAGCTGCCAAAATAAAAAAGAAATTCTCCATTGTTAGATATGATAACTAGTGTGAGTCATCAATTTTGATACTCCTTGCATTAATTTTTTAATAAAAAAAGGAAGTTCTGCAGCTCCTGCTTCTTTAGCAACCACTGCATGATGAGACTCATCATCATACATTTGTTCTAATATTGCCTTTGATTTTTTGTCCTGAGGCGGTAATTTAATCAAATGTTTTTGCAAATGAGCGCTCACTTGTAGCTCAGTCTCAGCAACAAAGCCCAGGCTTAAGCGATCGCCTGCTAAACCTGCGAACGCGCCTAGGCAAAAGGAACCGAAATACCAGAAGGGATTTAACAAACTTGGCTGAGATCCCAATTCAAGCAGACGTTGTTCACACCAGGCCAAATGATCGACTTCTTCAGAGGCGGCCTCATCCATTTGTTTTTTTATACGCTCAAGTTTGGCTGTTAGTCCCTGTCCTTGATAGAGCGCCTGAGCACAAACCTCCCCGGCGTGATTGACTCGCATTAGGCCGGCAACTTGTTTTCTTTCCTGTGAATTCATTGACTCTTCTTTAAAATTTTGGCTTGGCGAAGCTCTTAAGGAAGGGCGTTTGACAGGCGGAGCTAAGGTACGCAGCGCACTGTCTATTTCACAAATCAGAGTTTCTATTAGACCAAAATTGCGCATAGACTTTCACTATTGGAGAAAATAAATCTAATGTTAGCCTGATTAGGATTAACTTTGAAGTAATAGGAGATGCAAAACGGTTAAGGATAATAGAATTCAAAGGTTTTCTAATTTGATTATAAGGGCAAAAGAAATCAATTGATGCGAGCATTGGTATCATTATTTCCTTAAATTTACTTTAAATAGCAATTTTAAAAAGATAGTTTATGGTTTTAGAGAAATTCCTAAGTTATCAACTCATCGTTTAAACGAAAAACAGGTTGGACGCTCATAACTTGTAAATTGAATCAAAATTACACCAGACAAAATAGCTACCACTGCAATCATTTCATAGATTCCTGGCTTATTATGAAAGAACAGATAATCCCAGATTAAAGCTAAGATAGGAACAATATAGGTAACTGTACTTGCCCGCACACCATCCCATTCTCTTATTAAATGATAATAAATTAGAAAGCCAAAAGCGGTTGCCAATAGGCCTAAATAAAGAGTTGCAAGCCAAGGGGCGCTGGATGTAAATAAGTGCATATGATTAGGCCAGGTTTCAAAAATAAGGGAAGCAAGGAGCAAAAAGGTTAGAGAACTGCAATGTTGATGATAAATATTGGCTAGAAAATCAATTTTAACCTGTCCTTTTAAAAAAACCTCATTAAGAATATTTGAAATAGCATAGGAAAACGACATAACTAATATGGCAGAAATGCCCAAAAGAGTGTTGATATTTTTATCAAAAGTCATAATGGGCCAAAAAATCATAATAACTCCCAGGAGTCCTATCAATAATCCTAAAAGTTTGAATCTGGATAAAGTTGTCGTTTTAGGTAAAAAAAACAAGGCAAGCATAAAGGTCCAGATGGGCATGGTCCCATTTAAAATGCCGGCTAAGCCAGCCGAGATGCTGCGTTCTCCCCAATATAAAAATACAAAAGGGATTCCTTGAGCAAATAATCCTATGACCCAGGTTTTCCAACGAATAGCAAAAGGTAAACTGGTTTTGCTACCCATAATTGCCGCTAAAATGCTTAAGGATAGCCAAGCAACACCGACCCTCACTGCAGCCCCAAATAAGGGCGGCCAAACCTCAACCACCACCTTGATCGCTATGAAGGACCCACTCCATAATGAGGCCAGTACTAGAAATAAGATGAAATTCATTTGAGGGATAACAGGCATAGTTGTCAATTTGATTTCAATCAAAATATTTTCTTATTCAGTCACAATAATTTATAAAATGAAAGATCTATTTAACTCAGAAGTGAAGGCTAGGAATGCAAATTATACTTTGGTAAATAAACGGCTGTATTGAGGTTGTTTTGCATCGCTGGCTACCAAAGCCACATCATCATAGCCATTCCTATCATCATTAAGTTTTCAGTAAGAGAAATAAAACCCAAAGGCACATTACTGTCGCCGCCCACGCAAGCGCATTTTAAGTCGCGTTTATCGATGTAAACAGCCTTAAATACAGAAAAGGCGCCAATGGTTCCAATCACTAAGGCCAGGGGAATCGATATCCAGTTTAAGGCTCCCGCGAGCATTAAAATCCCCGCTAAACCTTCCGCATAAGGATAAATGTAGCTATAGGGAACCCACTGCTTTGCCAAGAGATCGTAATTTAAGAACATGGTTGAAAATTTTTCGATATTCTGCAACTTTAAGAGCGCGAGTATCGTCATGCTAAAGGCAATAAACAAGCCTGGAGTCCTTGATGTATACAGATTGCCGGTGACAGCAAAGCTTGTAGCAAGTGCCATAAGCGCTGTTATTGTAAAAAGAACAATGACCGGGCGGTAAGATTTTTTGGCAGGATCTTGTACTTTTTTTCCACAAAATCGACGTAATTCATCATAGCCTCCGATCCGATTTTCATTGATAAAAATTTGGGGTGTAGTTTTTACCTTGTGTTCCGCTTTAAAAACGTCCACTTGCTCGCGACTGGTTAGCCAATTATCTTCAACAATGAAACCTTGCTGTTCTAATAAGTGTTTTGCTTTGACGCCATAAGGACAAATATGTTCTCGCATCACCATCCGGTAAAGAATTGCCTTTTTAGCTGCGTTCTTTGTCATTTAAGCCTTATTAATTTTTTCGTCTAAGGTAAGATTCGGAGGTGGAATCCTTCGTTTGGTCGCTTGCTCAAACCCGTAAGCCAATTTTATTAGTATAGGCTCACTGCAGGCCATTCCTGTGAAACTCACACCAAAAGGCATTGGCTTTGCTGCGAAATCCTTAGGAAATGGGGTTTCAGATGGCGGAAGGCTATTTGGGACAAAGCCAAAAGGCACTATAACTGTCGGGTAGCCAGCCTTCGCCGCTATCTCTCCGCTGCTGGCACCGGGAAATAATAGAGCGTCAAGGTGGTGTTTTTTCATAGCTGCATCAATTCCATTCGTGGCAGAAAGTCGGAAATCTTTTTCACGATCAGCCCGATATTTAGCGGCGTCAGCCTCAAGATTTATGTCGTCGGAAATATCTAACAATCCTTGGCCGTACTTCATTGAACCAGCCTTTTGGTGAGCTAAATTCCATTTTCGAAGTGCTTCCAGCGACTTTAAAGGTGCAGTTGGACCTAGTGAGTCCAGCCACTTGTTGAAGTCACGTTTCATCCCGTATTTGAAAACAATCGAACAGGAAGACTCTTTTTCTTTAGCCTGTACCAGGCTGTCACAAATAGTCCACAGCAGGAAGTTTTCTTTGGGATTAGTGGATACGATGCTGGGAATTACAACAGGATCAACAATAATAGCGCCTTGTCGTTTAAGAACAGCAATTGCTTCTTTCATTATTCTGCTTTGTGCATCATTCAGACCACCCTGTGGCTTCTTCCCCCCGGGCGGAGTTATCTTGTTATAAAAAAATGCTCGGGGAATGCCTATGCGAGCGCCTTTTAAACCTTGGGTTTTCAGGAATTTGGAATAATCACCCTTAGCAACCCTTGAGCACTTCGAGCTTGCCGGATCTTTGGGATCCTGTTTTGAATCTTCCAATACACCAAGCACTAATGCCGCGTCGCCTACCGAACGTGCCATTGGTCCGGGTGTGTCCTGATCGGCAGTTATTGGAATTACGCCGTAACGGCTTATACGTCCGAGAGTCGGTTTAATTGCCACAAGCATGTTTTGATTTGATGGACTGAGAATTGATCCGGACGTTTCCGTGCCAACATTTGCTGCCCAGAAATTTGCAGAGGTTCCAACACCTGAGCTTGAGCCGCCCGTTGCCAAAACAGGTCTGCCATCATAGAACCCTTTCCTCGGATCGCGGCGTGGATCGTATGGATTAAATCCATACCCCACCAACCCGTTATAGTTTCCAGGCATATCATTCGAAACCCAGTTTGCAAGCTCTGTCATATTTGTCTTGGCAATAATTATTGCGCCGGCGTCTAAAAGATTCTTAGTAAGTGTTGCTTCATAGGGCGGAATAAGGCTGTTGAAGGCGAGTGCACCGCCAGTAGTCGGCATATTTGTGGTATGAATATTATCCTTAAGGGCAATAGGAATACCGTGAAGCGGTCCGCGAATTTTACCGGCGGCACGTTCTCGATCCACGGCGTCAGCTTCTTCAAGAGCGTGGGGGTTTATGCCAATAATTGCATTCAACTTCCCGTTATATATCGCTATGCGAATAAGATATTGCTGAACAATCTCTCGTGAAGTGATTCGACCTTGCTGCATCGCTGTTTGCATTTCTTGGATGTTTGACTCAACAACATTGAAGGGTTTAGGGGCTTTTGCCCCGCAAAACGGAGTTTGGATGATGAAAAGCAGTGCGAGAATAGTGCATCTTAGTGACTTAGTCATCATTTCCCTTTAAGAATAAAAAATCACAATTGATTAAAATGATTATTCCATTATTTTGAGAAGGTATGCAATAAATCTAAGGAGTCATCAGGTGACTCCTTAGAAGATTGTGCTTATATTTTTTGGAGTGAGACAACCCTTAATCGGTTGCCATCTGGGTCCAGAGCGACAAAGGCATAACCATAGGCTAAGTCGGATGGGCCTTGTGCAAATTCGATCTCCTTTTTTTGCCATTCCGCAAATAATTCATCAACCTTGTCTTTATTTTCAAGGATGAAAGCTAATTCAGAACAGCTATTTCTACTAACTGTTTCTGGTACAGAGTGTTTTGCTTTAAGGCCCAACCCCATTCCCTTTGACAGGGTGAAACTATGAAATGTTGGCGAATCCTCTTCTAAACTCAAGCCTAGCAAATTCGTATAAAATTCGCTGCTTAAGGCCAGGTCTTCGACGTAAAGTACAATGGCGTTTGGTTCGATCATATTCTTTCCCTTTTCAATTGATTCGACCCAAGTGTATTAGTATGGGCTGACAGTTTCTGTCAGTATTGTTCTGGAATTTTATTCAATTCCCGCCATTTTTTTAAAAGCGCATTACGCTGTTTAGGGTAACGAGTTTCAACCTGAATCAATTTAATAATTCGATCAGTACGAAAATGTCGAAAAGCCTCTCGGAGTTCACACCAAGCGACAACAACATGCACCTCTTCAAAAAAACCAAGAGCCAATGGCCAAACGACGCGCCCGGTTTCTTCACCGTTAGCATCGATATAAGTTATTTGAATCTTCTTTTCCTTGCGGATTGAAAGGCGAATTAAGGCTTCTATTTCGTCATCATTTTCAATTGGTGTTTTAACTGGACCAATGAGAAGACCAGAAAATTCGAGTTGTTGCCTAAGATCCTCCGGCAGAACAGCGGCAATTTTGGCGAGAACCTGTGTTGCAGCAAGCCTTAATTTCTTATCCGTTCTTCGCGCGACCCAGCGTGAACCAAGTACTAAAGCTTCTATTTCTTCTTCAGAAAACATTAAAGGAGGAAGCATAAATCCAGGACGCAAAAGATAACCAAGACCAGGCTCACCTTCTATCGATGCCCCTTGGCCTTGTAAGGTTGCTATGTCTCGATACACAGTGCGTAGGCTAACATTTAATTCGTTCGCAATTTGTTTCCCACTGATGGGATAGCGATGTTTTCGAAGTATTTGAAGGAGATCGAAGAGACGTTGAGTTCTGGCCAAAGTATAAACCTAAAGAGTTAATGCTGACATATTTTGGCAGCATTAATCATAAATTACCACAGATAAGCATTTTCTCAGCACAAAGGATAAAAAGTGGCGGCTAAAGTTTGTTAATGCTCAGATAATATTATTATTATACACTGCTATGCATATCAATTTTTAAACTAGATTCATAATGAGAGAAAGAACAAAAACAACTGAAAAAAACGTAAAAGACTTTTTCGCAAAGTTAATAGAAATTATTAACCTTTCTCAAAAGTTTTCCATAAATATTGAGATTGAGGAAAACAAAAAATCCATTGAAATTCTCAACCAACAGTTAATAGCGGAAAATATAAATCCCGAAAATTTGGAAAAAATATTCATTGACGCTAGGAAGATCGCCCTGGATTTACAAATTAATTTATCAAAACAAATGATTAGTAATCTTACCCCCGAAGAATCGATGATAAAAAAGCAGGCAAAGCCTGACTCAAGAATTCATGAAATATTAGCCTTAAGTTTAGAGGCTATTGAAAAAATCCTTAAAGCTGAGAACTTATCACCAAAAAAGAGCCAATTATTTAGAACTTTGATTACCTTCCATAAAAATCTGGAAGAAGGTGAAGGTTTAAGACTTTATCCTCTTGATACTTTTGAGAATTTAATCAATCAATATTTTCAAATTGTTGAGCCGGCTCATGGTCTTAAAAAAAATAAAGTTCTCGAAAAAGCAGAGAATACTGGTTCTGTAAAAATTAGTCTTAAACCCAGGAATGCAGTTAATGAATTTGAGGAAGTGAAAGGGCTAAGCGAAAACAACCAGGCAGATTCATCAGTATCTAAGGCTATTGATGAGGATTTATCTGACCTTTTAAAAAATCTGAAAGTCATTACTAATCAATACATTAATTTACAAAAAGAGATTAGAATTTTTTTAAAACCATTATCAGAGTTTAAAGCTCAAAATCAAATTTATAACCAGATCAGAGTGATAAACTCGGTAGAACCTAAAGATCAATCCCAATATGACGCAATTGTAAGTGGGTTTGAAAGAGCAATCGCTCCTTTAAAAATGAAAAAAATTAAACAGCCATTAAAACCTGAAAGTCCTATTGCTCGAAAATACACTCAATTAAGTCAACAAGCTGAAGCCGTTGAAAAAGAAAGAACCTCTAAGGTAAGCCAATTATTGAATACTGATGACCATTCCTTAACTAAGCAAGAAGCAGAGAAAATTCTTATTCAAAAACAGATACAGTTTACAGAAGAAGCAGTATCACAATTAAAAGAAATTTCTAACAATCTAACTAAGGTTAATGAAGAAAGGTTTGCCAAAATCGGTTCGACAATTGACCCTTTAAAAAGAAAAATCTCAGCTCTAAAATTAAACATCAGTAACCTTAAGGCTAATAAGGCATACAGCAGTATAAAAAAAATCACCTCTCTTGAAAAAAGCTTAAAAAACATAACGCTTATTTTTGATCATAATATCGAACTCTTTTCCCAAAATATTTTACAAGAAAACATTGCAACATCAGACATGAAATTAGGTCTTGAGGTGATTGAAGGAGAGGTTGAATCAAGCCTGCAGACGGTTAATAATTTTTTCAGAGACAAGGTAGTTGATTTACACTACACACTGGTCACTTTAAAAGATCAAACTACTAATTCTGTCGGAGTCTCTAACAAAGCGCACAGTGTTGTAGCCAGTCTTCAAAAGAGATTAGAAGATTTAAATAGTCCTGAGGCCTATGACTGCCCGAATTATTTTGATTTAGATGCAGATAAAATAATCAACCTTGAATCTGATATACAAAAAGCTATAGTGATTAACCAGTTAAACTATCATCTTGTTGCCTTGAAACAACAGAGGAACTCTTATGATATAGAAAAGACAAAATCATTAATGGATTTAGAAAGTATCCAGAGTAAATTGGATTCGCTTTATGAGCATTTAAGTTCTGCACCATTAAATTTGTCTGATATACAAACTCTGAGAGAAGATATTTTGGAAGCAAAGTTACAAGCTGAAAAACTGGAATCCAGGGAAATGAAGATTGTTTTTAATTTGCTTAACAAAATTGAGGAAGAAATTAAAATTCTAGTTGATGTTAATGAGGAAGATCTACGAATTGATATATTGCAAAACATGCACACTAAAATAAATGAAAATAAAAACAATTACCTAAATAGCATCATTAATGAAGTTCAATTTAAAGCTACCTTAGTCAGTGATTTAGGAACTGAAATATCTGATGAAAATTTAAAAGAATTGACCTACAAAGCTCCTGATATTTTAGTGTTAGGCAATTTTGGACGTTTTCTATTAGAGCTCTTGGATGCAATAGCAGAACTGTTCGAAGACCATCAAGCACCCAGGCCCCAATTTTTTACCAAACAAACTGAGATAAAAGTCACTGACGCAATAATAAATGCTCGTAAAGAATTAGGATTGATAAATAAAGTAATTACAGAAAATATGGATAATCCCACTAATTCGCCTCAATCAAAAAATTGAAAAAGACCTAATTTTCGACTAAAAAAAACTGCATCCCTAAAAACAATAAAGATAAACAAAATGAAATGATTGGAACAATTATTGGTACTGAAAAAGTGTCAGGCTTTTGCTTTTCGGTTAACTTGATTTTAATTAGAGCCGCATGAATTATTAAAAAAATGCAAAGCATAATTGAACTGGTCAACTTGGCTAACGTAGTAATTGGTAACGCGTAAGCAAACACTAAAATTATGACCATCACCAACAATGTGGCATACACAGGTGTTTGCGTTTTTTTATTGAGGGCAGAAAATATTTTTGGTGCATTGTTTTGCTTTGCCATGCCATAAATTAAGCGTGATGCCATTATCAATTGGACTAATATTCCATTAGTTATGGCTATTAAAGCGATTATTGTAAATAAAAGAGTAGATTGTCCTTGTTGTTTTATAATTTCGATTAAAGGCATATTTGACTGTGCCAATACCATCTTTGGTAAGGTTGAAATAAGCACCCATGCCACTAAAATATATAATAATGTTGCACCCAATACCGAAAGAAAAATTGCAATGGGAAGTGTTCTTTCGGGATTTAAAGTTTCTTCAGAAGTATTGACCATGTCTTCAAAACCAATGTAGGCATAAAAGGCTATAAAGGCGCCAATAAGAATTCCATCTGCAGATTTTGGTAATTTAAGTTGAGTAACATCAATGGTAAAAAAAGCTTCATGACCATAAAAAATTATGAGGATTAAGCCGCCCACCTCAATGAGGGTCATAATCATTATAAGTGTGGCAGATTGTTGGATTCCCCACATGGCGAGTCCTCCTAAAAGAATCACCAAAATGGTTATACTCAAGTTGGATGATAAGGGAAAGAATAAATGGAAATATTGTGCAAATCCCTGAGAAATTGTTGCGGCAGAAACAACACCTGTTAACACTACTAGCCATCCGACCAAACCAGATAGCCATCTTAAGTTGAATGCTTTGCGTACATAAAGAGCAGAGCCCGCGCTTTGTGGAAAACGTGAACTTAATTCGGCATAAGAAATAGCAGTAAATAAGGCCAGAATTGAGGCTATCAGAAATGATAAGGGAGTAAAGGTTTCAGCCTTCTTTGCTACCTCACCAATGAGTGCATAAATCCCTGCACCTAAAATAGTGCCCAAGCCGTAGAAGGTAACTAGAGTTAAGGATAAGGTTCTTTTTAGCGGCACTTCCACACTCCCTTTTATACTTAAAATTATTAGGTTGACTAAGGTTAAATACCTGCTTCAATTTGTATAGCGAAAAATAGTAAAAATTATGCATTCGGGTCGAACATCAATCTAATTAAAATAAAGATAATTAAACTAGTACTTTAATACTAATCGGAGAGCAATGTAAATTTGGACCTTGGTGGAAAGGAAACTCACTAAACTAAGGCCCTTATATTTGCGAATGATATTTTTAAATTCAAAATTTAATTCTAGATATCCGAGTAATTTCTCCCCCTACATGATGATTGGAGAGGTAATTGAATGATTATCTAGAAAGAAAAGATGACTCAGGAGCATGTTAAATTTTAACGCAAAATTCATTGGAAATTTTACTTTAGTCAGGAGTTAATATGGAGATTGAGAAAGTCTTAATTAGTGGGTGCTTAGTTGGGCTAAAAGTTCGATATCATGGGGGTGATGCTCTATGTAATAGCCAAGTAATCGATAGGTGGACAAAAGAAGACAGAATTGTATCTATTTGCCCTGAGGTATCAGCTGGGCTGACTATTCCAAGGCCTTCTAGTGAAATAACTCATGGAACTGCTAACGATGTATTGAAAGGCAAAGCAACAGTGTTTACTAACACCGGCATTGATATAACCGATGCCTTTATTAAAGGTGCATTTAAGGCACTATCACTTGCAAAAAAATTTAATATAAAAATAGCTATCCTTAAAAAGGATAGCCCTTCTTGTGGTAACACCACAGTCTTTGATGGTAGTTTCACGGGGAAAATAGTCTCAGGATCCGGTGTTACAGCCCAATTACTTAATGACAATGGAATTAGGGTATTCAATGAGTTGGAGTTATACGAAGCCGACATATACATGCGTACTTTAGAAGTGCGTAGTTAATTTTCAAAAAAGCATCCGTAAAAATCTCTGATTTTCCTAAAGATTTTTTTTATTAGGTCTCCAGGTTTCAGTAAATTAAGAGGACTTAGATGAATGCGCTTTAAAATTTCCAAAATTTTTAACAAAAATTGAATTCTGTCTAAAGAAAATAAACAGAGAGTTAAATTGAGACTCAACAAATTTGCTCTGGTTCTAGGGTTCCTCGATACTATTCGCTATGCAAGGCATATCTTGAAGTCACAGTTATGCGACCCAACAATAAATAACAAATAAATACCCTGCTATTCTCTTACCTGTGTTCAAATTCATCGCATGTACTCATAACATAAACCCAGGCAGAAACCCCAGAATCAAGCTTAACTTGAATCCGCTTATAATCAGAAACCTCATAACTATCAGCTTGTCTGAGTTCTTCATCACTCACGTCAAATACCATTCCTTGGACTCTATCTGTATCTTCACCTGTATAAATAACAACCGGATGTACATCCTCTCCACTGGTAGCAATAACTTCAGCATCTGTAATTTTTAACTCAGACAATCCGAATTTGGATAATGTATCAATTGTTCCTGCTAATTTTCGCCCAAAATTGGTTAGCTGTACCGCTTCGTATTGTAGCGTTCCATAAGAAAACAGTTTTTCATTGTTCATTGAATTACACCAGTGGAGTAAATGATTCATGAGATTCTAATCCCGCATTGATTGCGATTTCAATTATGGATGTATCTTTATTAACGATTAATTGGTGAGCCGCTCTGTTTAGATGTTAACGGCAATGTAAAAATGACCCACTAGCTGCAACTGAAAAATGATCCACTGTTGACTAAAGTTGGAAGAAGGCCCCAAAGCTGGAAACCGATATGTTAGGAGAAGAAACAGTGGTAGAAGT